>MESE01000010.1 GCA_001770855.1 Burkholderiales bacterium RIFCSPLOWO2_02_FULL_57_36 | reverse complement strand
ATTGTGATTGTGATTGGGTGTCGCAATTCAATCTTGGCACTTTGATGCCAGCAGTGCTACTGCACCGCAGTGGGGAAGTCTCCTTTATATTCGCTGGGCGCTGACGCTGTGCGCTGGTCAGCTTAAGCGTTAAATCCCTCGAATTCCATCAAACCCCTCCTTCTGTTATTGGGCAAAGACAGCCTTGGTTTCATGGCGTGGTTGCGTCGTCGTTTCACTCCTGAGTGTGCCTAGCCTTTATGACTTAGGCAAAAATCGTGACAGACCTTATTGTTTCCGATCAACACGATCCCCCCGCAGAACAAACTATTCCACTGTCACCGACTTCGCCAGATTACGCGGCTTGTCCACATCGGTGCCGCGCGCCAGTGCCGTGTGATATGCAAGCAGTTGCAACGCTACTACATGCAGGATCGGTGATAGCAAGCCGTAGTGCTCCGGCAGCCGGATCACGTGGATTCCTTCGCTGGGGGATATGCGCGAGTCGGCATCGGCGAACACATAAAGCTGGCCGCCGCGCGCGCGGACTTCCTGCATGTTTGATTTCAGTTTCTCAATCAATGTGTCGTTCGGCGCGACGGTGACCACCGGCATGTCTTCGGTGACCAGTGCGAGCGGTCCGTGCTTCAATTCGCCGGCCGGATACGCTTCGGCATGGATATAGGAAATCTCCTTCAGCTTCAGCGCGCCTTCGAGCGCGATCGGATAATGCAGGCCGCGGCCGAGAAACAATGCATTTTCCTTGCGCGCAAATTCTTCCGCCCATGCAATGATCTGCGGCTCCAGCGCCAGTACCGCGCTGATCGATACCGGTAGATGGCGCATCGCCTTTAAATGCGCCGCCTCTTGCTCATCGCTTAATCTTCCCTTGATTTGCGCAAGCGTCAGCGCGAGCAGGAACAGGGCGGCAAGCTGCGTGGTAAATGCCTTGGTCGATGCGACACCGACTTCGACACCGGCATGGGTGATGTAGGACAGTACGCACTCGCGCACCATCGCGCTGGTCGACACATTGCAAATTGTGAGCGTATGCGGCATGCCTTGCGCTCTTGCGTGCTTCAAGGCCGCAAGCGTATCGGCGGTCTCGCCGCTTTGCGAAATAGTGACTACCAATGCATTCGGGTTCGGCACGCTGTCGCGATAGCGATATTCGCTGGCAATTTCGACATTCACCGGAATGCCCGCGATCGACTCAATCCAGTATTTTGCGGTGAGGCCGGCGTAGTAGCTGGTGCCGCACGCCAGGATCAGAAGCGAATCGATTTTCTTGAAAATGCCGAAAGCCGCATCGCCGAACAGTTCAGGCATGATGCCGGACACGTTGCCCAGCGTGTCGGCAATCGCACGCGGCTGCTCGAAAATTTCCTTCTGCATGTAATGACGGTACGGGCCGAGCTCCGCTGCGCCACTGTGCGCGTGCACTGTTTTTACTTCGCGCTGCACGTCCTTGCCCGCATGGTCCACGATCCAGTAGCGCTGCAATTGCAGGTCGACGACATCGCCTTCTTCCAGGTAGATGATTTGATCGGTTGTGCCGGCCAGCGCCATCGCGTCGGAGGCGAGGAAATTTTCGCCTTTGCCTACGCCGACGATCAATGGCGAGCCTTGGCGCGCACCGATGATGCGATGCGGCTCGTCCTGGCAGAACACGGCAATCGCAAACGCGCCGGTCAAGCGCTTAACCGCTTGCTGTACCGTCTCGAACAAATCGCCGGTGTATAGATGATCGACCAGATGGGCGATGACCTCGGTATCGGTCTGGCTTTCGAACACATAACCCGCCGCCTGCAATTCGGCGCGCAACTCTTCGTGGTTCTCGATGATGCCGTTATGGACCAATGCAATGCGCTCGCGCGAAAAGTGGGGATGTGCGTTATGGGAGGCCGGTGCGCCGTGGGTTGCCCAGCGCGTATGCGCTATGCCGGTAAATCCTGTCAATTCAAGTTTGTTGGTCTGCGTTTCCAGGTCGGCTACTCTGGATGTGCTGCGCGAGCGCTGCAGCTTGCCATCCACATGCAGCGCAACGCCGCAGGAGTCGTAACCGCGGTATTCCAGGCGTTTGAGGCCTTCGATCAGGAGGGGAGTGATATTGCGTTGCGCAACCGCGCCGACGATGCCGCACATGAGAGCCTCTTTTGCTGTTAAACGTTGATCGCCTCCATGCTAAAGTACAGCGCGTGAAATAAATCGTCAAAATTAGCAAATATTTGGATTATTATTCCATATCGACTAAGCCGTGAAATTTAAATTCACTAATATTGATACTGATTAAACGGAATCCAATGGCCGACCTTCCCATTTTGCTCGATGACCTTGACCGGCGCATTCTGAATATGTTGCAGGAGGATGCGTCTCAAACAAATAACGAGCTTGCCGAAAAAGTGCATGCGTCGCCACCGACATGCCTGCGGCGCGTCAAGCGCCTGACCGACATCGGTGTCATCGAGCGGCGGGTGGTCATCGTTGCGCCGGGCAAGGTGGCTGCGACATTGACCGCCATCGTTGAAATCACGCTGGATGTCCAGGCCGGAGAACGTCATGCGGAATTCGAGGCGCTGATGGCGGCAGAGTTGGCAGTGCTGCAATGCTATCGGGTCTCGCCGGGCCCCGACTTTGTGCTGGTGGTGCAGGTGGCCGATATGCCGGCATACCATGCATTCGCGCACCGCATGTTCTCGACCCATGCAAACGTGCGCAACGTGCGCAGCTTTTTCGCAACCCATCGCAGTAAATTCGAAACCCGCGTCGCGGTGTGATGCGGGCAAAGCGCAACGCAAGCGATGCGTGAAGCCTGCGGGAAATTACTTCTTTATCTTGGCAGGACGTTTCCAACTTTCGATGGTGGTCTGCCTGGCTCGTGAAACAGTCAGTTTTCCTTCCGGCGCGTTGGTGGTCAATGTCGTGCCGGCGCCGAGCGTGGCGCCCTTGCCGACGCGCACTGGCGCTACCAATTGCGTATCGCTGCCGATGAAAGCATCGTCTTCGATCACGGTGCGATGCTTGTTGACGCCATCGTAGTTGCAGGTAATCGTTCCGGCGCCGATGTTGACGCGCGATCCGATCGTCGCATCGCCGATATACGCCAGGTGATTGGCTTTGCTGTGCGCCGCAATCTGGCTGTTCTTGATCTCGACGAAATTCCCTACATGAACGTCTTCCGCAAGCTCCGTGCCGGGACGCAATCGCGCATACGGCCCGATCACCGATTGCGCGCCGATGATTGCATCTTCGATATGGCAAAACGGCTTGATATTCGCGCCGTCGGCAATGCGGGCATTCCTGATCACGCAATGCGCACCGATTGTCACGTTGTCGCCGAGGTCGACCGTGCCTTCGAAAATACACCCGATGTCGATGCTGACGTCGCGCCCGTACGTCAAAGTGCCGCGTACGTCGATGCGGGATGGATCGGCCAGCGTGACGCCTTGCTCCAGCATCGCATCGGCGGTATTGCGCTGATGAACTCGCTCCAGTTCCGCCAACTGAACCTTGCTGTTGACACCCAGCGTTTCCCATACCGCTTCCGGTTGGGCCGAAACGACCGGTACTTCGTCCGCCACGGCGCAGGCCACGATGTCGGTCAAATAATATTCGCCTTGCGCATTGTCGTTCGACAGCGTCGCGAGCCATTGCTTCAGCTTGGCGGTGGGTGCAACCATGATGCCGGTATTGACTTCACAAATCGCGCGCTCGGCTTCGGTGGCATCCTTTTGCTCGACGATGCGCGCAATACTGCCTTGTTCACGGACAATGCGGCCATAGCCGGCGGGATTGTCGAGATTTACCGTCAGCACGGACAACTTATTGCCCTCCGCAATGTCCAATAGTTGTTGCAGCGTGCTGACTTTTGTCAGAGGTACATCCCCGTACAAAACCAGGGTTGGCATATCATCAGCCAAATGCGGCAACGCCTGCATCACGGCATGCCCCGTGCCGAGTTGCGGATCTTGCTTGACGAAGGCGATGTCAGACGATTCGAGACGTTGGGGCACCATGTCGCCGCCGTGGCCGTACACCACGCACAATCTGGAAGGCGACAATGTGCGCGCAGTATCGATTACATGCGATAGCAGCGATTTGCCTGCCAGCGGGTGTAGAACTTTCGGCAGCGCAGATTGCATGCGCTTCCCCATGCCGGCAGCGAGAATGACAACGTTCATAAGAAGATCAATGGAAAGAATTCAAAATTTTATCATGCGCCCATATCGTACAACTGCGGCAACATGCGCATTGCTTTTGCTGGTTAGTCTGCTGGCCGCCTGCAGTGCTGCGCGCCTTGCCTATAGTAATGGCGAAACGCTCACGTATTGGTGGCTGGATAGCTACGTAGGGTTTGATAGCAATCAGAAATCATGGGTCAAAAAAGAAATTGACGACTTGTTCATCTGGCATCGCAGGAAGCAGTTGCAGAATTATGTGCAATTCCTGAAGCGCGGTCAAAGCCGTGTTCAAGCCGGTGTCAGCGAAACCGAGTTGCAGAACGATCACGATGAAATCAAAAAGCACATCCTGGTTCTGGCCGACAGGGCGCTTCCAGTCTTGGCCGATCTTGCGTTGTCCCTGCATCCGGAACAAATCGACAATATCAAGAAAAAACTTGCTTCAAATAATGATAAATATCGTAAAGATCATTTGCGCGGCAATCTTGAGAAGCGTCAGCATTCCCGCTACAAGAAAGCAATCCGCCAGGCTGCACACTGGTTCGGTGATTTCAACTCAAGGCAGGAACAGCAGATCCGCGCCCTATCCGATGCGCGACCATTGAATAACGAACTGGTGCTGAATGACCGGATCCAGCGCCAGGTTGCATTAATTGCGCTGCTCAGAGATATCCAGCGCGAGAAACCCGGCCGGAATGTGGCCATGACAATGATCCGGAGTCATATCGTAGCTGCGCTCGATCGATCTTCCAGCCCCGAGCACAAAGAGTTCTTCGATACATTCAGGGCAAGTACGATCCACATGACGGCTGTGATTATCAACAGCGCAACACCGGCGCAAAAGACGCACTTCGTCAAGACGACGCAGCATTGGATCGATGATTTCAGCGCTCTTGCGCCATAAGCCTCGCGCCGGCAGCTGACTCTCATTCAATCCGGCCCGCTCAAGTCCGGTCGTATTCTTATCAACGATTCAATGCAGGCTTTTCAGTGATGGAAATTCCAACGCGCAAACGAGCAAAATAAAATTTGATTTCCAGTGGATATTTCCATCATTCCGAGGATAATATTTCTTCTTGGAAACTTGCCCTGCGAGCGATATTCACCGCATCTCTAAACAGCAAGCGGAAAATTTAACAGTCGTAAGCGACAACCTCGGTAATGAGGAATTAAGAATGACGATTACTCAATCTGTGGGCTCGCCGCATCATCACGGCGCACCGTTTGATGAGGCAAGAGACGAGCTTTTGCATCAGAGCGCGCGATCACGCGTTTTTCGCCGCTTTTTGCCGACTGAGCCAAAAAGCATTATTTGCAAGGAATTGCTCGGCACGAATTTGTCTCATTGGGTGCAGCACGAAGTTAAGATTCTTGAGCGCTTGTCCGATGTCGCCGGCGTGCTTCGTGTATCGAAGGTTCCCGGACCGGTAAACACAATCACGCTGGAGGACGCGGATTGCGTGTCCCTGGCGCAGGCCGCGGATGCGCTACGCGCGGATGTCCCTGCATTGCTGCGATTTGCACTCGACCTCACCGAAATCATCTCCGCCGTACACCGGCGCGGCGTTGTGCACAAGGATATCAATCCGACCAATATCATGCTGGCCGGGCCGGAGTGCGCAGTTGTGCTGATCGATTTTCATCTTGCCACCACCTTTGCCGAAGCGCGGCCGGGTTTCATTCACCATAGCGAAATTCTTGGCACGCTAGCCTACTTGGCGCCGGAGCAGACCGGCCGTACCGGCCGAGCGGTAGATGCGCGCGCCGATCTGTACGCGCTCGGTGCGACGCTTTACGAGATGGCCACCGGTGAGCCGCCGTTCGACCGCGACGACGTGCTGCAATTGATTCATGATCACCTGGCTCGCGTGCCGACCAGGCCGGACGAACACGACTCGCGTTTGCCGCAGGCACTGTCCGACATCATCATGCGCCTGCTCGAGAAGGAGCCGGACCGGCGCTATCAGAGTGCGGAAGGTTTGGCGCATGATCTGCGTCGGCTGCGCGACCGGTACGCGCGGGGCGAGCGCGGTTCTTTTCGATTGGGTGGGAACGATTTCCCACTGCGCTTGTTACCGCCGTCGCGCTTGGTTGGCCGCACTGCCGAAGTCAGCGCGCTGCAAAAGGCGTTCAAAAAATCGCTGCAAGGCAAAAGTCACGGTGTTCTGGTGTCCGGTGCGCCCGGGGTCGGCAAGACGGCCCTGATCAACGAGTTGCGCTCGATCGTGACCGCGAAGCGCGGCTGGTTCGTCTCGGGAAAATTTGACCAGTACCGGCATGATGCACCGTCGGCAATCGTACAAGCCTTGCGCGCGTTGGGCCGGCTGCTGCTCGCCGAACCGGAGTCGGAACTCGCGCCGCAACGCGAGCGCATTCGTGCGGCGCTAGGCCCCAATGTCGGCTTGATTGCGGCGCTGCTGCCGGAGTTCGCCATCTTGTTGGGACAGCACCCGACTGCCAATGACGATCCGCTGCAATACCAGGCGCGAATGAAGCAGGCGGGTCTGGATATGCTGCGTGTGATTGCCTCGCCGACGCGGCCGGTCGTCGTTGTAATTGACGACCTCCAATGGGCCAATCCTCTCGCGCTTGGCGCATTTGAGGGTGCATTAAAGGACGAAACACTGCATGGACTGTTGCTGGTAGGCGCCTATCGCGAAAACGAGGTTGATGCGCTGCATCCGCTGTCAGCCATGCTGGCACGCTGGTCGGCGTCGGATGCGCCGCCAATCCGTTTGCAACTGCAGAATCTTCCTCCAGCGGAACTGGGCGAGCTTTTGGAAGAAATGCTGCGCTTGCAACCGACGCAAGCCGCGAGCCTTGCCGACGCGGTCTGCGCGCGCACGCGCGGCAACCCTTACGATACCGTCGAGCTGATCAATGCGCTGCGGCAGGATGGCGTATTGGTGCCGACCGGCGACGGATGGCAATGGGACGCAGCGACGATTCGCCGCTTCGTGGGCAACGGCGATGTGGTCGACTTGCTGGCTTTGCGAATTGACCGGTTGCCATCGGAGACGCGCTCACTGCTCGAAATCATGGCGTGCCTGGGCGGCTCGGTTAAGCTTCACTGGCTGCAGGTCGCCGGCCATCGGACTGCGGCGGCACTGGATGCACAATTGGCGCCCGCACTGGAAGACGGGTTATTGTTGATTGAACAGCATGGTGACAGAGCTGAAAGCACTGCGGTTCGCTTTCGTCATGATCGGGTACAGCAGGCGGTCTATGGGCGGTTGGACTTGGCCGCCAGGCACAGGCTGCATCTGACAACGGGCCGGCGCCTGATGACTGTGCCGGAACTGACATCGATGGCGGCAGAACAGTATCTGACCGCGATAAATGTAATCACCGAACCCGATGAAATCCGCAGCGTTGCCGGCTTGTTCCGGCTATCCGCCGCCCATGCACGACGCATCGCGAATTATGCGGCTGAAGAACGATATCTTTCAGCGGCGCTAAGCTTGGTGCGCAGTAGTGGCAGCACGGCGGGTGACGCGAACCTGGTCGCGTTGGATATATCGTGGCACAGCGCGTTGTACAGCTTGGGCCGTCACGACGAAGCCGATCAAGTCTATGCGGAGATTGCCGGCAACTGCCAGGATTTGAGCCAGCTGATGGCGCCGACCAACGTCCAGATCAATAGCCTGGTTAGCCGCCGTCGACCGCAAGAAGGGGTAGCGCTAGGTATAGAGCTGCTGAATCGTACGGGGATGGATATACCGGAAGAGAAATCCGATGTACAAGACGAGATTGCGTTAAAAGCGCTATATGACTGGTTGTCGAGCGATGCGCGCAATGCCGACCTGAAAAGAGAGGAGTTATGCGAGCCGCATATGCTCGCCTTGGCGCAACTACTCCACCGTACCGGCGGGACTGCTTTTTATGCCCGAGACCCCAGAATTACAGGCTTGCTTCTGCGGTGTCATCAAATGTGGGTCGAGCATGGCCCGTGTGCGCCGCTGCTCAAGATCTTCGGCACCGTGCCGTTGCTCATGTTACGCCGGCAGGACTATCGTGCCGGTTACATTGCGAGCACGCACGGGCTGGCAGTGGGGGAGGCCCGTGGCTATGTCTACGAGACCGCCTGGGTGCGCCATTGTTTTGCGATACTGGTTCAGCATTGGTTCGGACCTCTGGAACACAGCGTGCTTCAGGCGCGCCAGGCGCGCGAAGGACTGTTGCAGAATGGAGATTTGCAATATGCCTGTTTTAGTTACCATACAGAGCTCATCGCGCAACTGGAATGCGCCCCGACGCTCGATATTTTTGCGGCGGCGCTTGCCGAAGCGAATGCATTTTCCTCTCGTACCGGTAACGTCGTCGCGAATGGAGTTAACCATGGATACCGGCTGTTGCTGGAGGCACTGCGCGGTGAAGGCGACCTTGAAACCAGCTTCGCTGGAAATGAAGCCGACAGTATTCAACTCCATTTGGTACGTGCCCACGCAGCAATGATATTCGGCGATACCGCGCTTTTGCAGCAAGAGGTTGCCGCCGCAATACCGCTTATGCCCACGATCACCGGTTTTTATCCGACCGCACTAATCCATGTGTTCGAAGCCCTCTTGTTTGTCGAGCAGGCTCGCACAGCCTCTTTTGCCGCACGTGGCGCCATTCTTGCGGAATTCGATATTCGTCGCGATTGGCTGGCATTGCGCGCCGCCGATGCCCCCGGTAATTTTTTACATCTGCTGAAATGGATTGAGGCTGAACGTGCTTGGGCGGTGGGCGAAACGTGGCAGGCGGCTTCGTTGTTCGACACGGCGCTACGCGAAGTACATTCCCGTCAACGCCCATGGCATTGTGCGCTGATCACTGAACGCACCGGTCTGTTTTATCTTGCGCATCACATGGAGCATGCCGGCCGCATGCTGCTGGCTGACGCACAGCAGTTGTATCAGGCCTGGGGTGCAACCGCAAAAGTACGCGCACTTCGACAAACGCATAATTTCCTGCGCAGTACGGCCCGAAGCAGTCAGTACTATTCCGATGTGCCGCACAGCAGCAGCACATCTGCCGATACGGTCGACATGCTCGCCATCTTGCGCGCATCGCAAACCCTGAGTTCGGAAACCAGTCTTAACCGGCTGCATGAGCGTGTTCGTGAGCTGCTGGGAGCGTTGACCGGTGCGACCGCGGTACAAGTATTGTTATGGCGTGATGACCTGCGCGAATGGTATCTGGCTGCGGACAGGGCCGAAGATACCGATCCCGTATCGATAGAACAGGCCGGCATACGAGGCATGGCGCCGGTATCGGCATTCAGGTACGTGGAACGCACAAAGGAGGCGCTGTTGCTTGAGGACGCCACGCGTGATGACCGCTTTGCACGCGACCCCTATTTCGTCGGCCTTGACCAATGCTCACTTCTGGTGGTGCCGATTCTCAGCAAAGGCGTTGCAATCGCTGTCCTGATGCTGGAGAACCGGGCCACGCGCGGCGCGTTCTCGACCGACCGGCTGGACGCGGTAAGGCTGATTGCCGGGCAGCTTACAGTCTCATTGGATAACGCGCAGCTTTACGCGTCGCTTGAGCGCAAGGTGGCTGAGCGAACCGCAGCGCTTGAAGTAGCGAACCAGCGGCTGTTGGCGTTGAGCATGACCGATGCATTGACCGGGCTGGCCAACCGGCGGCGGTTCGACGATGTGTTTGCCGCCGAATGGTTGCGCGCCATACGGCCCCAAATTCCGCTTAGCCTGGTGATGATCGATATCGATCATTTCAAACAGTACAACGACCACTACGGACACCAGGCCGGCGACATCTGCCTGCAACGCGTTGCCCAGGCGCTAAGCCATGGGTTGCGCCAAGGCTCGGATCTGGTGGCGCGCTATGGCGGCGAAGAATTCGCCATCATTCTGCCAGGCGCCGAACTTGCGGCGGCATATCGTGTGGCAGAGCGCGTCCGCACTGCGGTGGCCGCGTTGGGCGAGCCGCACATGTTGGCAAGTCATGGCATTGTGACGGTCAGCATCGGCATCGCGACCTTGACGCCGTCGGCGCAAATCGCCTTCGATCAGTTGTTCCGGAATGCCGACACCGCTCTATACCAAGCCAAGCACAATGGCCGAAACCAGGTAGCCGGCAGTTAGGGCTCGCGCAGGAATAAGTTAGCCAATTTTACTGGCCGTACCGGGCGCCCTGCAGCGTTGTCCGTCGCTAGCAGTGCTCGCACTGCGTCGGCATCCTCTCCCTCGATCCCTCTCCACAAGTGGAGAGGGAAGCTATTCGCACCCTTCTCCCTCTGGGAGAAGGGATGGGGAAGAGGGAAAGCGCCTTGCATTGCATCCCGCTACGGCCGCCAAATTACCTAACTTATTTCTGCGCGGGCCCTTAAATAAACCAACCGGGTTTCCGCGGTTGGCGCATCAGGTTCTCTCGCGTCGCCAAACAAAATGCCTGTCGTCCCTCGCCATATCCGGAATGGCAGCACGGTTTGATTTTGCGGCTGCTCTAATCCATTGATTGCATCATGACGACATTGGGCAGGGCGCCGCTGGCCGCACATGGTTCTTCATCGAACGCGATATCGCCGTCCATCACCGGTTCGCCTGTTGCCTTCAGCCCGGAAAAACCGAACAAGTCGTGATCCATCAAGTGTGACGGAACTACCGTCGACAACGCTGAAAAGACATTATCGACCCGTCCCGGAAACTTCTTGTCCCATTCGCGCAGCATGGTTTTCAGTTGCTTGCGCTGCAGATTTTCCTGGCTGCCGCACAGATCACACGGAATGATCGGGAATTGCTTGATCTCGGCATAGCGCGTCGTGTCGGCTTCCTTTACGTAAGCCAGCGGACGAATCACGATGTGCTTGCCGTCATCCGATTGCAGTTTGGGAGGCATTCCCTTCAGCTTCGCGCCGAAAAACATGTTGAGGAAAAAAGTTTCCAGAATATCGTCGCGATGGTGGCCGAGTGCGATCTTGGTTGCGCCAAGCTCATCGGCAACCCGGTATAAAATGCCGCGGCGCAGGCGCGAGCACAGCGAGCAAGTGGTTTTCCCTTCCGGGATCACACGTTTGACGATGCTGTAGGTATCCTGATTTTCGATATGGAACGGTACGTCCAGCCTGGTCAGATAGTCGGGTAAGACATGCGCCGGGAAATTGGGCTGCTTCTGATCGAGATTGACGGCAACGATGTCGAAATGAATCGGCGCGCGTTCGCGCAACGTCAGCAGAACATCCAGCAGTGCATAGCTATCCTTGCCGCCGGAAAGGCAAACCATCACCTTGTCGCCGTCTTCAATCATGTTGAAGTCGCCAATCGCCTGGCCGACCAGGCGGCACAGTCGCTTGTGAAGCTTGTTGTTTTCGTGGGCGGATTTTTCGGCTTGCTTCAGCGTTGGCACGGCGGCCGCTGAAAAATCAGTCATGGACAGGTCCGACACTTAAACCTCCTTGATGCAAAACACTTCAACGCCGACCGATTGACAATCGGGATACACATCGGGTTTTTCCGTCGATACGCGCACGGCACGCACTTTCGGATGCAACAGCATGGCGCGCGCCACGTCGTCGCACAACGTCTCCTGTAGATGAATATGTCCCTGCGCCATGCGTTTGGCAATTGTGTCGCGCATGAAGTCATAGTCGACCACTTCATGCAAATGGTCCTCGTGCGGCGTCGACAATGCAAGCGGTATGAACAAATCCACATTGATCAATACGCGCTGCTCGCCCTTTTTTTCAAACTCGTGCACGCCGATATTGATTTGCACTTCATAGTTGCGCAGGAACAGGCGGCGGCAATTTGCCAAGCCGGGATGTGACAGGGAAGAGAGCATATTTTCAGAGGGTTATTTCGCAATAAACATCACATCGCGTTGCAAGGGAAGCAAATGCTGGCCGCCATCGACCAACAGCGTGGTGCCGGTGATTGCCGGCGATTCAACGATAAAACAGACGGTTGCGGCGATATCGTCCGGGGTGCTGGAGCGGCCTAGCGGCGTCACTGTGTGCGCTTTCGCAAATCCGTCGGGAGTCTGGTTGCCGGACCGCAGTGTAATGCCCGGTGCGATACCAACGACCCGAACTTTCGGCGCAAGCGCTTGGGCGAGCATCGTGGTGGCGCTATGCAGCGCCGATTTCGACAGCGTGTAGGACAAAAAATCCGGATTCAGGTTGAAAATTTTCTGGTCCAGCAGATTGATCACAACCACTTGCGCTCCTTCTGCGGTCGTATCATACAGTGCCTGAGCCAGTACAATCGGAGCGGCGAGATTGGCATGCATGTGCCTGTCGAGCCGAGATACCGAAAAATCGGACGCGCCATCGTGTTCGAACAGAGATGCGTTATTGACCACGCATGAAACCGGACCAAGGGCGGCAACGGCATTCGGCAGCAATTCCCTGACGGCGGATTCATCGGCCAAGTCGCAGGAAAGGGCGATCGCGCGCCGTCCAAGTGCCTCGATATCGCGCACGGTAGCTTTCGCTTCACTCTCGGAATGGTGATAATGCACAGCGATATCCCAACCCTTTTGCGCCAGGGCGAGCGCGATGGTGCGCCCGATGCGTTTGGCGGCCCCTGTAACAAGTGCAACTTTTTGGCAATTTGTGGTCATAGAGTGCTTGCGCCCCGGTAACGGGTCATTTCGTCGAAGATCACAATCCCTTCGGGGATTTCACTACAATAGCGATTATGCAACTGCAATTGCCTGAACCCTCTGCCGATGCAATCTCGGCATCGCGCGCGCTCCAAACCCTGATCGCCAATGATATTCGCCATAATTCGGGCTGGATTTCATTTGCGCGCTTCATGGAGCTTGCACTGTACGCGCCTAGTCTGGGCTATTACAGCGGTGGCGCTACAAAGATCGGCAAAGACGGTGATTTTACAACCGCACCGGAAATCACGCCGCTTTTTGGCCAGACTTTGGCGCATGTCGCCGCCGAATTGATGGGAAAAACCGCACCGCAGATCATTGAGTTCGGCGCGGGTACCGGCACGTTGGCACGCGATATCCTGACCGAGCTTGCGGCGATGAATGTACCGGTGCATCGATATTCAATCGTGGAATTATCCGGCGAATTGCGTGCGCGCCAGAAAAACGCGCTGCGCGGTTTTCCGCAAGTGACCTGGCTGGACCAGTTTCCCGCCGCCTTCTCAGGCGTGGTGATCGGCAATGAAGTGCTCGATGCAATGCCTGCGCACCTGGTCGTCAAGACGGGGCAGGGATGGAAAGAGCGCGGCATCGGGCTGGCGCCCAAGAAATTCGTCTATCGTGATCGGCCTTGCGAACCGTGGCTGATCGAACAGATTCCGCAAACCGAATTGCTGCCGGTCGGATATCTGACCGAAGTGCATCCGATTTCAATCAGCTTCATGAAATCGTTGGCGGAAATTATGTGTGCCGGCTATGAAAGCACCAGTCAGGGCGCCGCCGCGATTCTGATCGATTATGGTTTCCCTGCGCACGAGTATTATCTGGCGCAACGTTCGCAAGGCACGTTAATGTGCCACTATCGCCATCATGCGCACGATGATCCGCTCTACTTGCCGGGCCTGCAGGACATTACCGCGCATGTCGATTTCACGGCGATTGCGCGTACTGCGATCGAAGGTGGCCTGGACCTGTTGGGGTATATGAGCCAGGCGGCATTTTTGCTGGAAGCAGGCATCGGCGACTTATTGCTGCGTACGCTACCCACGGACCGGTTGCGCTACCTGCCGCAAGCCAATGCCGTGCAGAAGCTGACGTCTCCAGCCGAAATGGGTGAGCTGTTCAAGGTTCTGGTGGTTGGAAAAAACGTGCAGTTGCCGGCGAAGTTCGACCGTAGCGATCGCAGTCATCGGCTGTAAGGCCTCATAGAATTCTTTCGGAAACCCGGCCATGTTTCGTTGGTTCCTTACCATTTTTTTTGTGCTGATCATTTTTTCAGCGGCGTTGCCATGGCTGGAAAAATTAGGGGTCGGACGACTGCCGGGGGATGTGCGCTTCAAGATGTTCGGCAAAAGCATTTCCCTCCCGTTCGCGTCCACCATATTGTTATCGACTCTGGTGTTCCTGGTAGGGCGCTTGCTCTGACAAGTACACGCTGGTAAATTCCATGAAGCCGGTCCGGCGCGACAGACAGCGCCGCATGCTTTCCTAAAGGGCAATTCATGATCCGTTGGGTCGCAGTCATTTTTGTTGGATTGGTTGTTTTTTATGCGCTCTTGCCCGGCTTGGCGAAGCTCGGCGTCGGCCGCCTGCCTGGCGATATCCGATTCAAATTATTCGGCGCCATTCTTTGCCTGCCATTCGGATCAACGGTATTGTGGTCGGCTGTGGCGTTTTTAATTGCCGAAGTAGTCAAACGAACCTGCGTCTTTTGCTGATGCCGCCGATGGTTTGTTGAGGCAAGAAGAGGTCCGCCCGAGCGTCCGCTTTTTGCATGTCGACGTTCCGGGCGCCAAGCTGTCCGTCGGAGAGTGCCGACGATGGATATACTGGTGACCTTATCGACTGCTCCTTACCGTGTTTACTCGCCGGATACATGCCTCCAACTTTAGAAGAATTGCGCAATCGTTACGGCAGTCGTTACAAGTGGCTGGTGCTGCTGACAGTCATGATCGGCACAATGGCGTCGATCCTGTCGTCCACCATCGTCAACGTCGCTGTGCCCGACCTCAGCAGGCATTTCACGCTTGGACAGGAACGTGCTCAATGGGTGTCGGCCGCATTCATGCTGGCGATGACGTTGTCGATGTTGACGACGCCTTGGCTTCTGTTGCGTTACGGTTTGCGCCGCACCTATACCGGCGCGATTCTGGTGCTGCTGGCAGGCGGCGTAATCGGCGGGTTCAGCGTTAATTACCCGATGCTGTTGACGATGCGTGTGGTGGAAGGGCTGGCTGCCGGAATCCTGCAGCCCATTCCGGCGATCGTGATTCTGCGTTCCTTTGATGCCAATGAGCAGGGCAAGGCAATGGGCATTTTCGGATTCGGCGTGGTACTTGCGCCGGCGCTCGGCCCGAGTGTCGGCGGCATACTGGTAGAGCAGTTTGGCTGGCGCTCGATTTTTTTCGTGGTAGTACCTTTTTGTCTGGTGGTACTGCTGATGATAAGGCGTTTTCTTTCCGTGAACTCCCCGTTAATGGGTGATGCCAAGGCGCTGGACTGGAAGGGATTGCTGCTGGCAGGCGTATGCGCGGTCAGCCTGCTGAACGGGTTGGTGCATTTGCATGATGACGCGATGCAGGCGATCGGATTGCTTGCGCTGGGCTTGGCGTGCCTTGCTATTTTTGTTGTATATCAGTTGCGCGCGAAAGAACCGCTGATGAACATGAAACTGTTCGCCTATCGGCCGTTCGCGATGGGTGCGCTGGTTGCATTCATTTATGGAATGGGATTGTTCGGCTCGACTTATCTGTTCCCGATATATATGCAAATGGCATTGCAATATGCGCCATCCGACGCCGGCCTGGTTCTGTTGCCGGCCGGGATTGTGTTGGCATTCACGATTCCGGTTGCTGGTAAACTGGCGGACCGTTATCCGCCTTATATATTGGTGTCTTGCGGCCTCGGATTGCTGGCGTTGTCGTTCGCATTGATGGCGGTGGGAGCGACGGGCTCCAGTTACTCCATCTTGATTGCATGGGCAATCATCGGACGAATCGGCTTGGGGTTTGTCTTGCCGGCCTTGAGCTTGGGAGCAATGCGCGGCGTGGACATCGGTTTGATTCCGCAAGGCGCCAGCGCGATCAATTTTTTACGGCAGCTGGGCGGCGCTATCGGTGTGAGTCTTGTCGGAATCATCCTGGAGTGGCGATTGACCGTCTATCAATCCGGTTTGGAAGCATCGGGTAGCGGCAACATGACAGGAACAATCCGTGCATTCAATGAGACTTTTTTATTTGTCGCGGTGGTTTGTGCAAGCGCCATTTTTGCCGCCTGGCGGATGCGGGCCAAGCCGCTTGAATAGCGGTCAAGCCGCCGTATAAGCACGGCAGACTTCAACGCCTTGGCTTTTTGCCACCCGAAAACAAATTTTGAATTCGGGGAAATTGTTTGCCGCAAGAGAGGTCGTACCAGGAAGAACTGTTTTCGCTATTAGCCTTTCATCAAATCATTAACGTTTTTTGGGCTTCCCCAAAAAATGTGCAAATCCTCCGGGTTTTGCATTGATTGTTAATCCACCTGTTTTCTAATGCATACTTGACATCATGTCCGATACCCATGACCCTGACGCGTTAAAGCGCGTCGCTGCTGATATTGACGCAGTGCCTGTTGTTGATGCAGTACCTGTTATTGACGCGGCACCAGTTTCCAAGACGCCTGAAGTAAAGCGGCCCGATAACGGACCGTCGCGCTATCTTGAACCGAACGATACGCCATGGTCATTGACCTGGCGTGTATTGGCTGCACGATTCCAATCCTTGTCGGATCAAGTCGGCCGGCGCATCATGCAGCGCACCTTGAAGATCGGGGTTTCAGCGCGTATCTTTCATCCGGAATCCGGCGCCAGGGGATTGCGCAGCAAAACATTGCAATATCTGGAAGAGTCGATCGCACAGTGGGTTATGTCGCGCGACGTGCTGGTGTTCATGATTCCGACGGTGAATATCAATGGCTTATTACGGCCAAGTAATATCAGATTGCGTGATTACGCAAAACATCTTGATGGATTGGTACTGCAAGGCGGCGCCGATGTGTCGCCGCAATCCTACTCGGAAGCAGCCACTCGCCCGGAGTGGGCCGGCGATCGGACGCGTGATATGTACGAACTGGAACTGTTGCATGAATTTATCGAAGCGGGTAAGCCGGTGCTCGGCATTTGCCGCGGCTGCCAGTTGATTAATGTGGCTTTTGGCGGAACGCTTTATCAGGATATCGCCTCGGATGTACCGACCGCGATTGAGCACGTCAATGATTTGTACGACAACCATCGTCATGTAATTCATTTCCCCAAAGGATCTTCGCTTGGACCGCTGTTTGCGCCCCAGCCGGCGCCTTTGGTCAATTCAATCCACCATCAGGCGGTCAAGGATCTGGGTCGCGACCTGTCGATTGAAGCGATTTCCGGGGAAGACAATATTGTCGAGGCGATCCGTTATCGCAAAGCGCGTTTCGTGATGGGTCTGCAGTGGCATCCGGAATTTCATCATGCCGGAGGCAATGAATTACTCGACTGCACCCCGATTCTCGACCAGTTTCTGCGCGCGGCGCGCGAGACGCGGTTTTAGCAAGCGCGGCGCAACTGCCGCGAAGAATTCCCAAATCTCAATGCCGCCATGCAAAAATTGCATAAAGACAATTAATCATTTCATGTTTGGATGCAGACACATCGCGCCTGTGGCGGATGTGTCTGGCGAATCTGGGATCGTCGGAGCGCAAGGCATTATTCAAAAGTAGTCTCGCCTGTTATTGCATGTTCCAAAGGATCGGCTCCCCGCTGACGTATACGTCGATGTATGTCAAAACGTGTTCTCGGAGTACTTTTCGATTGACAAAGGTTCTCGGCTCAAATATAGTTTGGGGTTCCCTGCGGAGGGGTGGCCGAGTGGTTAATGGCAGCAGACTGTAAATCTGCCCTCTTACGAGTACGCTGGTTCGAATCCAGCCCCCTCCACCACAAAAAAGTGGAGTTTGCAGTGGAAAATGATGTTGTGTGGCTGAGGTGGTCGCCCTTGCGGGTGTAGCTCAATGGTAGAGCTGAAGCCTTCCAAGCTTATGACGAGGGTTCGATTCCCTTCACCCGCTCCAGTTTTTAAGTTGTACGTGCCGTAAGTAGTAAATAGGGCAGCGGACAGCAGGTATGCCCTTTTAGCTCAGTGGTAGAGCACTCCCTTGGTAAGGGAGAGGCCACGTGTTCAATCCACGTAAAGGGCACCAGATTTTTTAGTATTGGTATTTCCGAAATACAGTCGGGCGCGTGCCTGGACATTCTCATCAAATCGTTAGGAGTCTAAGATGGCAAAAGGCAAGTTTGAGCGGACCAAGCCGCACGTGAATGTGGGCACGATTGGTCACGTCGACCATGGCAAGACCACGCTGACGGCGGCAATCGCCACGGTGTTGTCCAAGAAATTCGGCGGCGAAGCCAAGGCGTAC
>MESE01000009.1 GCA_001770855.1 Burkholderiales bacterium RIFCSPLOWO2_02_FULL_57_36 | reverse complement strand
TCGTTTGGGTGGGCGCGGCGTTTATCGGCTCCAGTTTACTGGCGCTGGCGATGACGGCAATCATCGGGGCAGTCTATGTGTTCGGCGCGCTCGAGCTGCGCCGGTTTCGCCAGGCGACTTCCGGATTGACTGCGGCATTGGCTGCCATTCCGGAGAACCTGGCAAGTCTCGATGCGTGGATCGCAGGTCTGCCTCCTTCACTGCAAAACGCGGTGCGACTGCGCATCGAGGGTGAGCGGATCGGCTTGCCGGGACCGGCACTCACGCCGTATCTGGTCGGACTGCTGGTGATGCTGGGGATGCTCGGCACCTTTCTCGGCATGGTCGTCACGCTCAACGGTGCCGTCTTCGCACTGGAAAAGACCACAGACCTTCAGGCGATCCGCTCGGCGCTCGCGGTGCCGGTCATGGGATTGGGCCTGGCGTTCGGCACTTCGGTGGCAGGCGTTGCCGCATCCGCGATGCTCGGTCTGATGTCGGCGCTCAGCCGCCGGGAGAGAATGCAGGCAGCGCAACTGCTGGACACCAAGATCGCCACCGGCTTGCGCCGTTTTTCATTTGCCTGGCAGCGTCAGGAAACATTCAAGGCGCTGCAGTCGCAATCCCAGGCCTTGCCCGCCGTCGTCGATAAGCTGCAGACGATGATGGAGCGCATGGAAGGTACGAACCAGCAGCTGGGCCAGCAACTCAGCGACCGCTTGCTCGGCAACCAGGAAAGCTTTCACGCCAACGTCAAGGACGTCTATGCGGAACTGGCGCGCACTGTCGGGCTATCGCTGCGCGAAAGCTTGACCCAGAGTGCGCATGCTGCCGGCGAAAGTATCAAGCCGGTAGTCGAGACGGCAATGAGCGGCATTGCGCAGGAAGCGAAAGCGATGCACGAACGCATGGCCGGGACGATGCAGACGCAACTCGACGGCTTTTCCGTGCGCTTCAGCGAAACTGCAGACGCCGTGGCAGGCACCTGGTCCAAGGCGCTCGCGACCCATGAACAGGCAAGCGCCGGTGTCGCCGCCGAGGTAACTCGCTCGCTGACTGCATTCAACCAGACATTCGAGCAGCGCTCAGGCGCGCTCGTGGACAAGGTCGGCAATGCCTACGCCAACCTGCAGACCGATCAGGCCGAGCGCGACAAACAGCGGCAGCAGGCATGGACACAATCGCTGGAAACGATGGCTGCGGGGCTTGCCGAAGAGTGGAAGCAGACCGGAGTGCAGACGCTTTCTCAACAGCAGAAAATCTGCGACACCTTGATCCGGACGGCACACGACATGACGGAACAGGCGCAGGCCGGCGCCAGCAAGACGCTCGCCGAGACCACGCGCCTGATCGCGTCGGCGGAAGAATTGATGCGCTCGCGCATCGCCTCCGAAGCACAGTGGATCGAGCAGCATCGCGAACGCATGGATCAACTGGCCAGCATGTTGCGTACGGAACTTGGCGCACTCAAGGATGACGAAGCCGCACGTGGCAATGCGGCGGTGGAACGATTGGGCCAGTTGCAAACCGCGCTGACCAGCCACCTGACAACGCTCGGCACCGCGCTGGAACAGCCGATCACCCGCCTGATCGAAACCGCGACCGAAGCACCGCGCGCTGCGGCAGAAGTGATCGGGCAATTGCGCCAGCAGATCTCCACCAGCGTTGCGCGCGACAATGAGTTGCTGGAAGAGCGCGGCCGCATCATGGAAACGCTCAGTTCGCTGCTCGATGCGATCAATCATGCATCCGCCGAGCAGCGCGGCGTGATCGATTCGCTGGTGGCGTCGTCCGCGACGACGCTCAACGCGACCGTCGCCGCGTTCTCGGACAATGTGGCGTCCGAAGCCGCAAAACTGACCGACATCGCGGCCAACGTCACCACCAGCGCGGTCGAAGTATCGAGCCTGTCCGAAGCCTTCGGCTTTGCGGTGCAATCGTTCAACGACGCCAATGAAAAACTGATTGCCAACCTGCAGCGCATTGAAGACGCGATGGACAAATCCATGTCGCGAAGCGACGAACAGCTGGCCTATTACGTGGCGCAGGCGCGCGAGATCATCGACCTGTCCATGAATTCGCAGAAAGACATATTCGAAGCGCTGCGCGAACTGCCGGGCAAGCAGGCGCTGACCGCGCAAGAGGTCAGGTAATGGATGACATTGACGCAAGCGGTGAGCATGCCGCGCCGCTCTGGCCGATTTTCGGCGACTTGATGTCGGGCTTGCTGGGCGCGTTCATACTGATCCTGGTCGGCGTGATGGCGGTCCAGATGGAATTGACATCGCACCTGCAGAATGAAGTGAAAATGCGCCAGCTTGAAGAGCAGCGCCGCATGAGCCTGGAAAAAGCGCTGGCGGTGCCGCTGGCGGCAGGGCGCATTACCCTGAGCAATGGTCGCATCGGCATCAGCGGCCAGGTACTGTTCGCGCTCAATTCGGATCAGTTGCAGCCGGAAGGCCGGCAACTGTTGCATAGCCTGGTCACGCCGATACAAGCGTACCTTGCCGCGCGCGGTGAACTGCTCATGGTGAGCGGATTTACCGATGACAAGCCGATCCGCGGCGGCCCCTTTACTGACAATTGGGAATTGTCCGCCCAGCGCGCATTGACTGTCACACGCACCCTGATCGAGGAAGGGATGCCGTCGTCCATGGTGTTTGCCGCGGCTTTCGGTTCCGAGCAGCCGGTCAAGCCCAACACCGATGACGACGCGCGTGCACAAAACCGCCGGGTGGAAATGGCGCCCGTGCCGAAGACTGCCGCTCCCAAAAATCCGGCGCCATGAACAACCTGGCTCGCAGCGAAGTCCCGGATGTGCCGCCCGATGCACCCGCAGAGGCCGGCGAACTGATCGCATTGCTGCGCGCATCGGGTGCGGACAAGTTTGATCCCGTGGGCTTGCACTACATCGAAGCACTTGCCAAACGCGCGAGCGGGCACCAGGGGCGCACCAGGCAACTGCTCGACGCTAAACTGGGGCAAGCGCTGGCGATGTTCAAGAAACGCTTCGACCTCGCGCAATCCGATGCCAGGGATGCCGTCGCCCAAAGCGTGCAGCAATATCCGGCTGCGGCCACCGATCTGCATCGGCTCCTTGACGCCGGCGACTCCAAGGGTTTGCATCGCTTGATCGCCCGGCTGAAAATGCGCGAACAAGGTGCATCGCTGAGCGCGCTGGTGCGCCGGTTTGAGCAGCATTCTCCCGAACAGGTGGAAGTGCCCCGGATGGAAAGTATCGGACCGCGTCCCGAGCTGAAAACCATCCGCAATTTCAGAAACACCTGGTCGAAACTGAGTGTCGACAAGCAAGTGGCGCAGGCGCTTGAACAAGCCCCAAAGAACGCCGGACCGATCAATTCCCATATGCTGGTACTGCGCTCATTGGCATTGATGCGCGAGGTTTCGCCGGACTATCTCAATCGCTTCATGACTTACGCAGACACCTTGCTATGCCTCGATCAGGGCGAGCAGGAAAAACCGGTCAGTCCCAAAAAGCCGCGGAGAGAGAAGGCTGCGAAGAAATAGGTTGTCGTTTTTACCGGAGCCTTCCCGACATAGGTTCGACATACCTGTTTTTTAGGGAAACTCACGCTTGATCCGCGATGTCATGCCGAAGCAAAAATACCGCTCGTGCCGACCTGCAAATACGACAAGGCGGATGCAACGTTTCTGAATGAAAATGGAAGCACACCTCATGATCTACGGCGGATGATCATGACACCCGGAACCAAGGTACATCAACGGTCGGATCGAATCGAACCGGCCCTGAGAATATGGCTCAAACTGCCTGGGGTGACTTTGCCGCTGCATTTTGCGCGCCGTTAAATTTTTTTTCAAAAACCAATTCTGTTCTGTCGCCTCTCACTCTATGCGCTTTGAAAAGGCAAAACAGGAATCCTGAATCTGATCTCTGCGCATTACACATCACTTAGCCGGGAGCACGTCCATGCGAATGATCGTTAACATCGATGTACCGGAACTTGCACCGGCCATAGAATTTTATAGTGCTGCACTGGACCTCAGTCTAAGTTGCATCCTCGACGATGACGTAGCAGAGCTTACCGGCGGTTCTTCAGTCATTTATCTCATGGCCAAAGAGGCCGGATCGGCCCCAGGCAGTTCCATCGCAGCGAAGCGCCTCTACTCACGACATTGGACGCCAGTGCATATTGATTTCGTCGTGGACGACGTTGTGGCGGCCACGGATCGGGCTCTAAGAGCAGGGGCGAAACAAGAAAGTGAGTGCGTCGAATGGAAAGGTTCGAAATGCATCACCTTTTCAGATCCGTTCGGTCACGGCTTTTGCCTGATTGAGTTCGCTGCCGATACGTACAGCGATTAACCAAAGCGGCGATTAACCAAAGCAGGAGCCATTTGCTTGCAAGTGATGCGAGCGTTGCCATGCCGCAGGATGGCAAGCATTCGAGGGATAAAGCGATGCGAGCCTGGCCGCTTTAATCGCCTGCGATTTTCACAGTCACCGCCGCTTCGCTTGGTTCAACGCGCCCTGTCTTTACTGCGCATTGCCCAATGCGCGATATTGTCCCGGCGGTACCGACAGATGGCGCCGGAATGCATTGCTGAACGATGTCGCCGACTCATAGCCGACCAGGTATGCAATCTGCTCCACCGAGTCGTTGCTCGCGCGCAGGCGCTTGGCGGCGATGTTCAGGCGCCAGTGCGTAAGGTAGGTTAATGGCGGTTCGCCGACGAGTTCCGCGAACCGCCTGGCGAAGACGGCACGGGACATCGCGACGCTCGCCGCCAGTTCTTCCACCGTCCATTTCCTTTGCGGCTGCTGGTGTATCAGGCCGAGGGCCTTGCCGATCTGTGCATCGCGCAGTGCGCCGAGCCAGCCTGCGGTCTGGAATGGATGCGTCGCGAGCCAATGGCGCACGATCAGAATCAGCAATGAATCGATCAGGCGCGGCACCAGGAGTTCGGCGCCGGCGTGACGTTGCGATGCTTCCTTCATCAATACGCGCGCCAGCGCGCGCAGCGCTTCATCGGCTTCTGCGGCATCTGCACTGATGTGAATAACCTGCGGCAGTACCGACATCAAAGGATGGGCCTCGGTCTGGTCGAACGTGATCTCCGCGCACAGCAGCGCGCAGCGCTCTCCATCCATGCCTTGTCCCAGGTCTTTGCGCCGCCGTTGCTCCTCAAGCTCTTCCAGATAAGGACGCGGCGGAGTACGCGGATCGTCGGAGAGGATATGCGTCGCACCGTTTGGAATGAAGATGATGTCGCCCGCCAGCAAGCGCACCGGCCCGTCCAAGTGCTCTGCCCGCAGCCAGCACACGCCGCGTTGAACCAGATGTACCGCCGCCCGCACTTTCGGTCCGACCTCCATCGCCCATGGCGTCACCAGTTCGGACGCGCTCAGTAGCCCGTTGCCCAGGCTGGCCACACGCAACACATCGCTCAACACGTCCATTTGCACTCCTTGGGTTTGTTCGAAACAGATATCAAGAAAGACGATTGAATAAGAAAACAAGCGTTTTCATTATCGATCAATTCCTCTGTAACGGCAAAAATGATGCATCGCTCATGTGCAGTACATGAGCTTAACTAAGGAGTTAAGAAAATGAAATACATCATTCACACACGCGAGTCGGCCCCGGAAGGTTCCAGGGCCACCATCGACAATTTCGTTAAGGCATGGGGATTTCTGCCGAACCTGGGCGGTGCACTTGCGGAATCGCCGCCCGCCATCGAATTGCTGTGGGCCGCCTATGGCGCGTTGACCCAATCCGCCACCTTGTCGCCGGCTGAGCAACAACTCGTCTCGATCGCGATCAGCCGGGAGAATCGATGCAATTACTGCGTGGCCGCGCACTCGACAATGGCGGTGGGCACCGATCTTTCTTCCGAAGTGCTGCAAGCGGTAAGAGAAGGTTTGCCGTTGAACGACCCACGTCTTGAAGCATTGAGGTCGACAGTGACGTCGCTGGTACGCAATCGCGGCTGGCTGAGCGAAGAGGAAAAAGCGAATTTTTTCCAAGCCGGATTCAGCCCCGCCCAACTACTCGAACTGATCGGATGGGTGTCGGTGAAGACGCTGACGAACTATGTGAATCACGTCGCGCAAACGCCGGTTGATCCGCAATGGGAGGGGCAGCGTTGGGAGTTGGCGGCTTAGGAAGATAGGGTAATCAAGAGAGGGGCTGAAAAGACCGGGCTCCGGGCCTTTCATATTCAGACCAATAGCTTTTTCTTTTGAGGTAATTGGGACTATCGGTGATAGGCCACGATTATGCGCAATGCTTAGTTGTGGCCTGTCCCTTGTTAGCAGGCAGGGCGCGTAACGGAGCGACGCACCGGGCCGCTGTTTAAGGGTACGGCCAAAGAATGCTGCAATTTAGTCGTGTCTGATTCAATATATGCGGTTATATATATACAAAAGCCCGCCACGATGCAGCCGCGATAGCAGTCGGGTCTTCGGGACATTACGCACCAAGCATTCCGCCAGCCTAAGGGCCCGCGCAGTAATAAGTTGTGCAATTTGGCGGTCGGAGCGGGAGGCGACGCAAGGCGCTTTCCCTCTTCCCCATCCCTTCTCCCAGAGGGAGAAGGGTGCAAATAGCTTCCCTCTCCACTCGTGGAGAGGGATCGAGGGAGAGGATGCCGCCGCAGTGCGAGCACTGCAAGCGGCGGGCAACGCAGCAGCGCGCCCGCTCCGGCCAGCAAAAATGTGCAAGTTATTTCTGCGCGGGCCCTAAGCTTGGGCCCGTGACCGCAACGACGCCAACAGGAAGGAACATGCTTCATGATAGAAAAGCTCGAAGTAAATCATTTCAGAACGCTCGATGCCTTGTTGAGATCCGCAAACATCTCGGCGGCGGCGGAAGGTCTCGGTGTGTCTCAACAGGCGATCAGCCTTCAGTTGAAGAGATTAAGGGAAATCCTTGGCGACCCGCTGTTTGTGCGAACCGGGCACGGCATGCTGCCCACGCCTTATGCCCGGCTGATCCAGCCTCACATTCATCAGGTGCTGGTTCACATCAACGGCATTCCGCTTCCCGAATCTGTTACGCCGGAAAAGATCGAAAGGACGCTGTTCATTTCCGCAACCGATTACACACAAAAAGTCATTGTGGGAAAGTTGATCCGGGAGCTGAGGACGTCCGCGCCTCACGTGAAGATAATCGTGTCGGATATCGAGGCCAGCAACTTGACCAGGAAAATGCATCAGGGAGAAATCGACCTGACGTTTACCTCGGATGGATACGTTCCTGAAGGTCTCATTTCGGAACCGCTGTTCATAGAAAAATACCTTTGCGTGACTTCGAATAAAAAGGTCGAGTTCGACGGTTATCTGCCTCTGGAAAAACTGGTCGAGAACGATTTCATTGTCGTATCGCCGGGGGTAGGCAGCTTGAAAGGTTCTGCAGACGCCTGGTTTGAAACGCAGGGTTTCCCCCGGAATGTGGTTGTGTCGGTCCCGTCTTTCTTCATGGCCCAGGAGTACCTGAAACAATCGGATCTTGTCGGTTTTCTCCCTTCGCGCATTTTGCCTTGCGAAGGATTGTTCGAAATTCCTTTAAAAAAATATCCGCCCGGGTACCAGGTCGTCGCCGCATACCATCCCAATACGAAGAGCGACCCGTTCATGAACTGGCTGCTTGACCGGGTAAAGCGCCTGGTTCCAATTTCGATATAACGCTGCTTGTATCGGTTACAAGCGCTCATTGATTGCCCGCAATGCACCGCATCTCTATGCTGACGTTTCATTACACATCACAGCGAGAGGCTTTCAATGAATACCAGATACATCAATCCCGCCGCTTTATATGACGGCGCCCCTTTCGGCCTGTCGCAGGCTGCCGTCGATACGGCCAGCGGACTCGTCTTTGTGTCAGGACAGGTGGATTGGGACACGAACTACCAGGTAAAGCATGCGACGCTCGAAGCGCAGGCCGAGAGTACGGCGAAGAACCTGCTGATCGTCCTGGAAGAGGCGGGTTCTTCCGTGGATAACATCCTGCATCTGCGTGCCTATATTCGTGGAGAACTAGCCGAGCACATGGAAAAAGTGGTTGCTATCATCACCAGGCTTCTCGGTGCATCTCGTCCAGCGCTTACTGGTATCGGCGTCGCATCGCTGGCAACGCCGGAAACCTTGATCGAGATCGAAGCGGTCGCCAGGGTTCGAAAATAGAAGTTGTTGAATGCCGAGCGGGCAGTAAATGGGGGTGGGCATTGGGAGCGGACAGCTCAGGAAGATAGCGGAATAAAGAGGAGAGTTGAGACGGCCAGGTTCGGCGGCTCGCTTTCATATTTGAGCCAACAGCATTCTTGTTCTTGGTAATAGTGAAGTGCCGGTGACAGACCATGATTTTGTAAAAGCTAATCGTGGCCTGTCGCCAATTTCTCTTTTCAGAAATGAAATAATGTCTTTTCGAAGAATCTTGAGCCAGCGGTAGTAATACCGGTCAATGTAGACTTTGTCATTGATTACCTCATAGTCCATGTTCTCGCTGGTGACGTAGGGGAAGATCACGCGGTTGCCGGTCCACTTGATATCGGTGGTAACCGAATGGTCGCGAACATTCAGCTGCGCTTGCAGGTTGCCCGGAGCATCTTTTGTAATAATCCCCCCTCTGCCGGCCAGCGCGCGGCGTAATGCGCTTTCAAGCTGTGCGTCCCTGTGTGTGTCAATTCCCATCCGTATGCAGCAGCGTTTGTGGAAAGCATCGATTTATTACAATGCGTCGGCGTGGCGACGGATAATAACGGCCACGTCATTTTGCGCACTATTTTTGGAATTCCCCCATGGAAATTAAGGTCAATTTTCTCGATAAGCTTCGTCTTGAAGCCAAGTTCGATGATTTCACGGTGATATCCGACCAGCCTATCCGCTATAAGGGCGACGGCTCGGCGCCCGGTCCGTTCGATTACTTTCTGGCCTCGTCGGCCTTGTGTGCGGCTTACTTTGTGAAGTTGTATTGCGACACTCGCAATATTCCTACCGAGAATATCCGCCTGTCGCAAAATAATATTGTTGATCCGGAAAACCGTTACCAGCAGATTTTCAAGATTCAGGTCGAGTTGCCGGCAGATATCCCGGACGTAGACCGCCGAGGCATCTTGCGGTCCATCGAGCGCTGTACCGTGAAAAAAGTAGTGCAAGCCGGACCCGAGTTTGTGATTGAAGCGGTAGAGAACCTGGATGCCGATGCTCAGGCCTTGTTGACGTTGCAGCCGGCTTCTGACGCCAGCACCTATATTGTCGGCAAGGATCTGCCGTTGGAGCAAACCATCGCCAATATGTCGGGCGTTCTGGCGGCCTTGGGCATCAAGATTGAAATCGCTTCCTGGCGCAATATCATTCCCAATGTGTGGTCGCTGCATATCCGCGATGCGCACTCACCGATGTGTTTTACCAATGGCAAGGGAGCGACCAAAGAAAGCGCATTGGCGTCGGCGTTGGGAGAGTATATCGAGCGGCTTAATAACAACCATTTCTACGCCGGGTCGTTTTGGGGCGAAGACATCGCCAATGCGGCGTTTGTACATTACTCGAACGAGCGCTGGTTCAAGCCTGGCCGTAAAGATGCGCTGCCGGCTGAAATTCTCGATGAGTACTGTCTGAAAATTTACAACCCCGATGGCGAGTTACGCGGCTCGCACCTGGTCGACACCAACTCCGGCAATGCGCAGCGCGGACTCTGTTCGCTCCCCTTTGTGCGGCAGTCGGACGGCGAGGTAGTGTATTTCCCGTCCAACCTGGTCGAAAACCTCTACGTCAGCAACGGCATGAGTGCCGGCAATACGCTGGCCGAAGCGCAAGTGCAATGCCTGTCCGAAATTTTCGAACGGGCGGTCAAGCGCGAAATTCTCGAAGGCGAAATGGCACTGCCTGATGTGCCGCACGAAGTGCTGGCGAAATACCCCGGCATTCTGGCTGGCATTAAAGGGTTGGAAGAGCAAGGTTTTCCGGTGCTGGTGAAGGATGCGTCGCTGGGTGGAATCTACCCGGTGATGTGCGTCACCTTGATGAACCCACGAACCGGCGGTGTGTTTGCTTCGTTCGGTGCGCACCCAAGCTTCGAGGTGGCGCTGGAACGCAGTCTCACGGAATTGCTGCAGGGCCGCAGTTTTGAAGGCATGAACGATTTACCTCGGCCCACCTTTGCCAGTGAAGCCGTGACTGAGCCATACAACTTTGTTGAACACTTCATTGATTCCAGCGGCATTGTGTCGTGGCGCTTTTTCAGCGCCAAGGCGGATGTCGATTTTGTCGAGTGGGATTTTTCTGGCCAGGGCGAGAATTCCAATGCCGAGGAAGCCGCGACCTTGCTCGGCATTCTTGAAGACATGGGCAAGGAAGTGTACATGGCAGTGCATGACCAGCTAGGCGCCGTTGCTTGCCGGATTTTGGTGCCCGGCTATTCGGAGATTTATCCTGTAGAAGATCTGATCTGGGATAACACCAACAAGGCGCTGTTGTTCCGCGCCGATATCTTGAACTTGCACAGTCTGGACGACGCAAGCCTGGAAGCGCTGCTTGAGCGTTTGAATAACAATGAGCTCGATGAACACTCCGATATCGCCACGTTGATCGGCATCGAATTTGACGAGAATACGGAATGGGGACAGTTGACCGTTCTCGAGTTGAAGCTGCTGATTCATCTCACCTTGCAGCAATTTGAGGCGGCGCACGAACTGGTGGGCGCCTTCCTGCAGTACAACGACAACACGGTCGAGCGCGGATTGTTTTATCAAGCCTTGAACGTGGTGCTGGAGGTGCTGCTCGATGACGACCTGGAATTGGACGATTACGTGGTCAATTTCCGTCGGATGTATGGCAATCCGCGGATGGACGCGGTGCTGGGTTCAGTGGACGGCAGCGTGCGCTTCTTTGGCTTGACGCCAACCAGTATCAAACTGGAGGGACTCGACAGGCACCGCCGCCTGATCGACAGCTACAAAAAAATGCATATGGCGCGGGCCAATGTGGCGGCTACAGCCAGTTAGGGTTTTAAAAATGCCGTTAGGGTAAGTCACCACAATCTTCAGCGGGTTTGCGCAACATCAGTTGGCAGCGAAGCGATGGCGCTAATATGCCCGTAATTAGCAAGTGATAATTTTCAGGATACCAAACGGTAAATTTCCTGCTCCCACATGATTGTTCGTATGGGTGGCAGCCTGTTGATCGGGTATCTGGCGACTCTCGAAGACAGAAGTTTGCCGATTGAAGTCGTGATCTTCGACCGCGATCCGGATATCCGCCGCCTGAAGGAGAACAGGCTCTATCATGCATCTCAAAATAGATCATTGCGCAGAGCATGTGGGCACTCCGATCCTGGCGGCTGCCTTGCTGGCGATGGCGCTTATGCCAATATCGTCTCTTGCCGCCCCGATCAATCTGCCGAGTTACAGCGTCGACAAATCCCAAACCTCCGTATCCGGTCTCTCCGCCGGCGGATACATGGCGGTCCAAATGCATGTGGCGCACTCTTCGATCATGAAGGGTGTCGGCGTGTTTGCAGCCGGGCCCTATCAGTGCGCGGAGGGCGATCTCAATATCGCGTTAAGTCGCTGCATGTCGCCTAACGTGCTTAATCCAGCACCGACGCCAACCGATATCGCGCGCTTTGCGCAACGCACGCGTGATCGAGCAGCAACCGGCGCGATCGATAATCCGGCAAATCTGGCAAGCCAGAAAGCATGGATATTCGTGGGAAGCGCTGACGATATAGTCCGCCCGGCTGTAGTTGACACCCTCCCGGCCTATTACCGCGAGTTCATGCCGAGCAGTAATATCTTTTACAAAAAGGATATTGCCACCTTTCACAATCTGGTCGTCCTCGACGGTGATAATCGCATTAAACCCTGTAACCACAAGAACGTATCCAATAATCACGACGCTTACGTTAACGACTGCGATTACGATGCCGCAGGAGCATTGCTGCAGCATATCTACGGCCCGCTTAACCCTCGAAACACGGGCACTTTAAGCGGCCAGTTCATCGAATTTCATCAACGCGAGTTTATTGCAAACCCTCGTGCCAAGAGCATGGACGATACAGGTTGGGCATACGTGCCGGCAAGCTGCGCCGCCGGTGCGGCCTGCAAACTCCATGTGACTTTCCATGGGTGCTTCCAATTCACTGAATGGGTGAATGATGCCTACATCAAAAATAGCGGCCTGAACCAATGGGCAGATACCAACAACATCATTGTCCTCTATCCTCAGGCCATCGCCGTCGATAACGGCCCATTGAGCATCCCGTTCAACCCACGGGGCTGCTTCGACTGGTGGGGCTATAACGAGAGCGGCGCCGCGTCTTCCAAGACTTACGATGCCAAGAATGGCGTCCAGATCGCGGCGGTCAAAAACATGATCGACCGAATCGCGGGAGGCGGAGGACCAGGACCAGCGCCAGCGCCGCCCACTGCGCTGGTCGTCTCGGCTACGACCGATAACTCGGTGTCGCTTGCCTGGGCCGCGAGTACGGGGCCGAACCTCAGCGGCTACAATGTTTACCGCAACGGCGCCAAGGTCAATCCAGGTCTGATAAGCGGCACGAGCTATGCCGATTCAGGCTTGTCGAGCGGCACGAGCTATTCGTATTTCATCAAAGCGGTCAATGCAAGCAATGTCGAAAGCGCGGCGTCAAATACCGTTAGCGCCGCCACCACTACAACTACCGGCGGTACGACGACTACCACGGATTTCACGAGCGACGTCATGGAGGATGGCTACGTGAAGGCCTACGCCAACGCTACCTTGCCTGCCGTCGGCGTCTTCCCCAGCCTTGCGATCGGTCGCGGCACCGATCGCAAGTTCAATCGTGCCATCCTCTCTTTCGACACAAGCCATATTCCCTCTGGCGCGACCATTACTCAAGCCTATGTGACAGTCACCCACAGATGGAGTTACGGCGCTCCTTGGGATAGTCCCGCGGGCAATAGCATGGTCATCGATGTCAAGAGCGGTTTTTTCGGCTCGGCCTCCGCCACTGAAACTGCCGATTGGCAGGCGCCGGCCACGGCAAGCGCGGTGGCTGCCATTCCCAAGTTCACGGACGTCAGCCAACGGTCAAGTGACTTCAACGCTGCCGGGCTGGCGGCGATTAGCAAAGGCAGCGGCGCGAAGACGCAGTTACGGTTGAAGTTCTCGAGTGACCAGACATCGGCCAACTACGTGCGTATCCTGGATGGAGTAGGGGCAAGGCTGACTGTGGTGTATTACTAGCAGTCCCAAAATGCAGCGGGCAGCGAAGGCTGTAAAGAAGCAGGTTGTCGTTTTCACCGAACCCTTCCCGACACAGGTTCAGTTAAAGGGTCAGGGTTCCATTGTTGCCTGTCGCGGAAAAGGCAAAAGTGGAGACCTGACCCTCGTCACTCCCTCGTCACTCCTCTCGTCACTCCTCGTTGTAGAACGTGGGTCGCAAAACTGTGACGTAACGTCCGTGATCGACAGAGAATCGGAACCCTTAGCGTGGTATCCAGGTCGAGAGAATGAGCTTGATCTGCTTTTCCGTAATCGGCGGTCCGGGCAGCACGGAATGTCCGATCAACGCGCAATATCCCCAGCGTCCCAGCGTCATTGCGTCGTCTTTGGACCAGCCTGTTGCGCGCAGGAGTTTGGCGGCATACTCGATGCGCTTTTGATCGACCCTTGCTTGTACCTCCCGCACGTTTTGATTGACCAGCGACCACGACCGTATCGCCCGGCTCAGTGAAAAGTCCGAACTGACCGTCACCGCCACCAGGTTGTACAGCTTCGCGTGGACTTCGCCACCTGCGTGCTCCACGTATTCGATTATTTGCTCGGTATGCAAATGCTCCCATTGCCCAAGCACGGCCAGCTGATATTCCTCGAGATTCTTGAAGTGCCAGTAAAAACTACCTTTGGTTACGCCCAGTTTCTCGGCGATCAACATGATGCGCAAGCCGTCAGCCCCTTCACTGGCAAGTGCTTGCAAGCCGGCGTCGAGCCAGCTTTTTCGAGTTTTTCGTTCTTCCATGCCAGTACCATACCAAAAGGTATTGACAATTGCAATTGCAAATGCAATGATCACCATACTGTACGGCATGGTGCGCAAAGTGCAGGTGCTGAATAGGCTGCGCATAAACCTTCAAGGATGACTATATGCAAAACCTATATCTTGTCGCTGGCGTCGTTTCCATACTCACTGGCATTGTCCATTCCGTCTTTGGTGAGCGACTGATCTTTCGGCACCTTCGAGATGGCGGTCTGGTTCCGGCTCTCGGCGCACCACCGATTCGCGAGCGACATGTCCGAATCATTTGGGCTACTTGGCACCTTGGGAGTATCTTTGGCTGGGCGTTCGCCGGCGTTCTGATCAGGCTGGCGTTTACACCGGCCCCTCCAACATCACTCGTGGTTGTCGCAATCGTCTTTGCCAACTTGGGCGGCGCCATTTTGGTACTGGTCGGCACCAAGGGGCGTCATCCCGGGTGGGTGGCCCTGTTGGCCGTCGCGGCGCTTACATGGGTGGCTGCAAGCGCCGCCTGACACTTTATTCAAGTCGAAGCCGCTTCTCGGCTCGGCTTAAACATAAGGAAGTGAAACTGCTTGACTGTCCGCCTAGCACACGGTCAGCAGACGAAAGCCGCAGTCGTCAGAGCGAGAACAATGAATGCTGATTAAAACATTTTCCCCTCCCGCCGGACTGCGGTCAGTTTTCTTGGATGGCATGGTATTGCAATTTGATTGCGCGCGATACTTCATGCCGGTGCGAGCAACCTCGGTACTTCTCGTTCATATTTCGGGCTCAACCAAGCTAATCCAACAAGACGGCACCTGCGTGTACTATCCTCGGCTGAGTTTGATTGGTCCGCGTTTGGCGCCGAGTGAATTGATCTCAGAACCCGGAACGCTGGTGCTCGCTTTACCTTTTCGCATCGGCTTGATTTTGCCGACCATAGGAATATCTCCTGCCGAAATCATCGATCAACACATGGAGCTGGCTGCCGTGCTTGGGGACCAAGCCGCGTCCGACATCACCCAATGTATCGACGCTGATACTGATATCCCACGAATCATCGGCGAGTTCCAAAGCATCTTGGCTGCGGCGATCCGATGTAGCGGAATGGACCGAATCCGCCAAGCGTATCAAGACGTGTCTTACAAACTATTTTTGCCCCTGACTGACTTCGCACTTTTTGTCGGCGTCGGGGAGCGGCAGCTCGAACGTCGTGTCCGCCACCAAGTGGGAATGCCACTGCGCTGCTTTCGACGTATTGTGCGGTTTGTCTTAACGCTTGAAAAGCTATTCAAAAACACAGCATTACATGGAGACTTGACTGACATCGCGCATGAATTTGGCTATTACGACCAGCCGCATATGCACCGAGAATTCATTGAGTGGTGCGGATTGTCGCCGATTCGGCTTGTCAAAAAAATGAAGGAAAAAGACCCTGCCTACTGGTTTTATCAAATGACAGCAGACGAATATCGCCGGATCTGCGTTTCACTTGACTAAAGGTGAGCGAGGATGTCGTGTCTGTACAAGTATTGTGCAATCTTCATTCCTATAATGCACTCGACATGGTTCATTTTGCATATCCAATATCGGCTTAAATAAATGAAGATACTGATTACAGCATTCGGCTCCCACGGCGACGTACTTCCTTTTATTGCAATTGGAAGGGAGTTGCAGCAGCGCGGCCATTACGTCAAGCTTTATTCCACGGGCTATTTTGAGCGGTATGCAGCAGAAGCGGGGTTGCCATTCCAGGCGATTGCCTCTGCCGACACATATGATCGGCTGATTCGTCATCCCGATATTGAAAATACGTTCAAGGGATTTCGGTTGTTTGGCCGGGCACTCACGGAAATACTGCCGGTATCGTATCGGGCACTGGAAGCCGACCTCGAGCCAGGCAACACGATTCTGGTTGGGTCGCTGCTCGCATTCTCTGTGCGATCGATCCAGGAAAAGTACGGCACCCCGGCCACCATTGTGCATTTGCACTCGACGACATTTCGCTCACGTTATAAACAGGCACGTGCTACGCCGCTGCCTGCGCCCAACAAGGCGCCGACATGGGTTAAACGCCTGGTTTATTATGCGCTCGACACCTTTTTCTTTGATCCGTGCTTGGGAAATACGGTAAATCAGCACAGAAAAGAAGTTGGTCTTCCCCCGGTCAAGCGGCTCTTTGATCAATGGATTCATGGTGCGGATGCGCTCGTCGGCTTGTTCCCGCCCTGGTTTACACAGCCGCAAGAAGATTGGCCGGCCAATCTTTGCATGACGGGATTCCCGTTGTATGACCATCAGCAAGGGCAAGTTCTGCCCAGCGCCGTACAAGCTTTTCTTGATGCCGGGCCGCCGCCGATTGCATTTACCGCAGGAACTGCAACGGCCAACGTGAAAGATTTTTTTGCGACGTCTATTCAAGCCTGCAAGCGCATCGGTCGTCGCGCGATATTGTTGACGACGTTTTCAGACCAGCTTCCTTCGCCGTTGCCAGATCACGTCGCCCACTTTGATTATGTGCCCTTTGGTTTGTTATTGCCGAGGCTAGCCGCATTTGTGCATCACGGCGGCATTGGCTCTACCAGCCAGGCAATGTATGCAGGAGTGCCTCAATTGATTCGACCATTTGCATACGATCAGTTCGACAATGCAAGCAATGTAATGCGTCTTGGCGTAGGCGATGAACTGCTGCCGTTTCGCTATCGGCCACGCTTATTAGCCAAAAAGCTCGATCAGTTGCTGCGCGATGAATCCGTCAAAACAAATTGCCGAATCATGGCCAGACGACTGGCCAATAACGAAGCGATCGACCAAACAGCTGACATTATCCTCGACACCGCTAAACATATGTCACCAGTACCAGCCACTAGCGGTCGACACGTCGGAAATGGCAAGCAAGCACCATTAATCAGTAGTGGTAATGAAAGACTTAGGGCGTCTTGTCATCATTAAGGAGCCGCGCAGAAATAAGTTCGTGAATTTTTAGAATACTCGGTGGTCTGA
>MESE01000008.1 GCA_001770855.1 Burkholderiales bacterium RIFCSPLOWO2_02_FULL_57_36 | reverse complement strand
CCAGCAAAAAAAGGGTTCCCATGACCGACAGCGCAACACTTGCAGTACGCCGAATTTTTCCGACTTGGTCGGGCTTTGCTCTATTCAAAGGCTTGCGCCGCACCCCGGCGCGCTGCCTCAGCCTTGCGTTGCAGGGCGGGGGCGCCCAGGGGGCGTTCACCTGGGGCGTGCTGGACGCGTTGCTCGAAGACCCCAGCATCGCCTTCGATGGCCTGAGCGGCAGCGGTTCCGGGGCCATGAATGCAGTGGTCTTTGCCGACGGCTGGGTCAAAGGCGGACGCGAGGGCGCGCGCCAGGGCTTGGCCGATTTCTGGACCGAAATCGGCAAACACACGCCCTCTGAACGCAGCCCCTTCAATCTGAACGCCTTGCGCGATCTGCTCAACCGACAGATCGACTTTGAGCGCGTGCGCCGCCTGAGCCCCTTCAAATTGTTCGTGGGCACCGTACAGGCCAACACCGGCAAGCTGCGCCTCTTTCGCGAAACCGAACTCTCCGCGCAAGTGGTGCTGGCGTCGGTCTGCCTGCCCAAGATCCACCTTGCGGTGGAGATTGCGGGTGAGTGTTATAGGGCCGGAAGTGATTTGGCCAATCCGACGGTGCTCCCGCTGTTGTATGACTGCGATTCGCAGGATGTGCTGCTGGTTTTGCTGAGCCCGCTCCAGCCCACCACCACGCCGCGCACGGCGCAGGAGGTGGAGGCGCGCACCATGGCGCTGGCATTTGGCGCCCATTTTTTGCGCGAAATGCGCATGTTCGCCTATGCCCATGCATTCGCAGACCCCACCGTGTTGACCGGGAGCCGTCTGGACCAGCGGCTGCAGAACATGCGTTTTCACATGATCGATACCGGCCAACAGGCCAGCGTGCACTTCTCCGACACCACGCCGCTGGCCCCCACCCCATATTTGGAACAGCTGCGCGCGCAGGGCCGCGAGCAGGCCACCCACTGGCTCAGTGCGCATGTGTCGGGGGTAGGGCGGGAATCGACGGTGGATATCCAGAAGTACTTCACCTGAGGGCTGTGCTGGATAGGGGTTTTTGGCCACCAGCCTGCGTGGAGTATGCATTGACGGCTATGGTTTTCGTAGCAAAATGGCAACGAAAAAAATGGCAGGAAAACGGAATGAATACATTTTCAAACTGGCGCTCGGTGCGCATGTGGGAGTCGCGGGTGGTGCGCGATTTGCGCCAGCAGCGCATGCTTTGGCTGCACGGGCTGTGCATTGGGTTGATTACGCTGGCGGTCACTTGGGGCGCGTCGGCGCTGCAAATGCACCTGGGCGGTGAATCGCTGGCGCTGCGGTATCTGGTGTCCTTGGGTGTGGGTTACTTCACTTACCTGCTCACGGTGCGGGTGTGGGCGGCGGCCCTGCTACGGCGCGACCACGCCGAGGTGCCTGATGTGTCGGGTCTGGATGTGTCCAGTCCCCAGGGCGGCTGTGACCAACCCGGCCTGCCCGAACTCCGCAGCGGTGGAGGCGGTGACTTTGGCGGTGGCGGTGCATCGGGTGAGTTTTCAGACGGCGCAGCGGGCGCGGCCGACAGCCTCGGAGACCTGGCCGGGAGCGCCATAGAAGTGGCCGCCGGCAGCGACGAAGCCGCCATCGTGGTGGTGCCTGTGGTGGCCGTGTTCTTGGTGGGGAGCGCGATTTTTGTAGGGGCGGGCTCCCTGGTGCTGCTGTACTTCGGCTGGGAGGTCTTGCTGGCAGTGGCGGTGGAATTGGCTTTCTCCTACGCCACGGCGCGCACGGCCGTGCGTGTGTCGCGCGAGGGCTGGGCGTCGGCCGCCGTGCGCCTGACCTGGAAACCCCTGGCGGGCGCCGTGGTCTGCGCGGTGGCGCTGGGGGCCACGATTGACCACTTCATTCCCACGGCGCAGTCCCTGCCGCAGGCGCTGAAAGTCTTGCAACTGAAATAGCAGAGGGGATTCATTTTGAAATGTGTCCCCAAAGGGACGTATTTGCGGTATTTACCTGCGTTTCTGAAGTATTTGCCCCGTTGGGGGCAAATTTCTGCAAATATCTTGATTGAAACGATAAACTGACCCCATAAGGTCAAAATATATGCAACTCACGCACCCAGAACTTGCCGAACTCGCCCAGCGATTGCAGCACGAGCGCAAGGCGCAGGGTTTGTCGCGTGAGCAGGCCGCAGCGGTGTGCAATGTGAGTGTGTCCTTCATCCGCGATGCCGAGAGCCACCCCGGACGCTGCTCATTGGAGCGCTTGTTGCAACTCACCCAGGGCCTGGGTCTCACATTGGCGCTCTCTGGCTGGCAAACCGACCCAAGGCCCTCCGCATGATCCGCCTGCGCGTGTGGGCCGGTCTTCGCCCCATGGGTACGTTTGGCCATGCGGCAGGGGATTACTTTTTTGAATACGACGTGCAGTGGTTGCAGCAGACGGGTGCCTATGCGCTGGCTCCCCAGTTTCCTTTGCGGTCGGCGCAGTTCACGGGCGCAATCGTTCGCAGTTTTTTTGAAAACCTGCTGCCCGAAGGCGCTGCGCTGGACGATGTGATCAGTGCCCTGGCCCTGCGCAACCCGAATTCCCTGGAGTTGCTGGGGCGCTTGGGCCAAGACTTGCCGGGGGTGCTGTCCTTGCTGCCCGAGGGTGTCCAGCCCGAGTTTCCCCCCCAATATCGCTCCTTGCCGTTTGCTGAATTGAGCCGCCGCCTGCAAAGCAAACAGCCCCTATTGGTGTCAAATGACCAGAGCACGATGTCCTTGGCCGGTACGCAAGAAAAAATGGGGGTGTTATTTGTGCCGCATTCCCGTCGCTTGCTGGAAAGCATGGGCCACTCTCTGAGTACGCACATCCTCAAACCAGACTCGCACCAGCCGCGCTATCGGCCCAGCGCCATCAACGAATACGCCTGCATGCAACTGGCACGTGCCCTCAAATTACCGGTGCCCGATGCGTACCTGCTGCGCGTGCCCGAGACGGTTTATGTAGTGCAGCGTTACGACAGGCAGAACCTATTGGGTAATTTTGTCGGTATTCATCAATTTGACGGTTGCCAACTGCTGGGCCATGGCTCGGGCTGGAAGTACCAGCGCCAAGGCGAATTGGTCAGTATCCCCAAGCTGGTGGACGCCCTGCGCCGCTTGCCGGTGCGCGGCGCGGACCTCCTGCAAGTGCAGCGCTGGGTGATGTTCAACTACCTCATTGGCAACGCCGATGCGCATGCCAAAAACATGTCGGTACTGGTGGATGACAAAGGTTATCGCCTGGCACCGTTTTACGACCTGCTGTGTGTCAAAGCCTATGGCGACGAAAGCCTGGCGCTGTACATAGGCGACGAAGACACATTTGCCGCCGTGGGCGCCCATTCGTGGGAAGCGCTGTGCAAAGACTGCGGTTTTCGGCTTCCAGAAACGCTGAAAGGCTTTCGCAAAATGGCGCAGGCCCTGTTGCCTGCGTGGGCCAAGGTGCTGGAGCGCACGCTGGCCGAGCCCCAGCTTACCCAGGCCGAGCGTGAACTTCTGCAGCGCATGACGCAGGTGTTTGAAGCCCACGCCCACAATGCGCTGTCCATGGCGCAGAGCCTGGGTTGATGGTGCTCATTTAGGCCTCCAGCCCCTTGTAAAATATGCGCGGGCAGCTACCATTTTTGTAGCGTTTTGTTGGGTGCGCACCTAAGCTATCCTCACCGCAGTCCCACCCTCTGCGAGTCATTTAGAAAATCCCACGCTGACCGGCGACCTCAAAAGCAAAATCGACCAGATCTGGAACGCCTTCTGGTCCGGCGGCATCGCCAACCCCATTGAGGTGATCGAGCAAATCACCTACCTGCTGTTCCTGCGCCGTCTGGACGACCTGCACACCCTGGAAGAAAACAAGGCCAACCGGCTGAAGAGGCCCATGGAACGCCGCATCTTCCCCGAAGGTGCCGACACGCGGGGCAGGGCGTTTGACAGCCTGCGCTGGAGCCGCTTCAAGAACGAATCGCCCTCCGAGATGTTCGTCATCCTGGGCGAACACGTCTTCCCCTTCCTGCGCACCCTGGGCAGCGACGACTCCACCTACGCCCACCACATGAAGGACGCCCGCTTCACCATCCCCACGCCCGCGCTGCTGGCCAAGGTGGTGGACCTGCTGGACGCCGTGCCCATGGAAGACCGCGACACCAAGGGCGACCTCTACGAATACATGCTGGGCAAGATCGCCAGCGCCGGGCAAAACGGCCAGTTCCGCACCCCGCGCCACATCATCCAACTGATGGTGGAAATGACCGCCCCCACGCCCACCGACACCATTTGCGACCCGGCCAGTGGTACCTGCGGTTTTTTAGTGGCGGCAGGCGAATACCTGCGTGAGCAACATGCCAGCCTGTTCCACGACGCCAAGCTGAACAAACACTTCAACCACGCCATGTTCCATGGCTATGACTTCGACAACACCATGCTGCGCATCGGCAGCATGAACATGATGCTGCACGGTGTGGACAACCCCGCCATCACCTACCGCGACTCGCTGGGCCAGGAACACGGCGCGGAGGAGGGCCGCTACAGCCTGGTGCTGGCAAATCCTCCGTTCGCCGGCAGCCTGGACTATGAAAACGTTGCCAAGGACTTGCTGCAAACCGTCAAAACCAAAAAGACCGAGCTGCTGTTTCTGGCCCTGTTCCTGCGCCTGCTCAAACCCGGTGGCCGTGCCGCCGTCATCGTGCCCGACGGCGTGCTGTTTGGCAGCAGCAAGGCCCACAAAGAACTGCGCCGCATGCTGGTGGAAGACCAAAAGCTCGACGGCATCGTCAGCCTGCCCGGCGGCGTGTTCAAGCCCTACGCGGGCGTCAGCACCGCCATCCTGTTCTTCACCAAGACCAATAGCGGTGGCACGGACCAGGTGTGGTTTTATGACATGCAGGCCGACGGCTACAGCCTGGACGACAAGCGCCAGCCGCTCTTGGTTGAGAGTAAATTAGGCCTCCAGCCCGCACGGGATGTGCGCAACCAGCTATCAAAAGAAGAGCATTTCAAAAACAACCTGCCCGACGTGCTGGCCCGCTGGGCACAGCGCGAAGGCAAGGAGCGCAAGCACGGCCGCACCGAACAAAGCTTTTGCGTGCCCAAAGCCGACATCGCCGCCAACGGCTACGACCTGAGCATCAACCGCTACAAGGAAGTGGTGCATGCGGCGGTAGCACACCGCGCGCCTTCGGAAATTTTGGCTGAACTATCCAAGCTGGAAGACGAGATTGCGCGGGGGATGAAGGTGTTGGAGGGGATGCTGTCAAAAGAAGTTTGACATTCAAATAACTATTACTTGAATGTCAATAAACAGTTAAACTGCATTCTATGCAAAACCTCAACCTCGAACAGCTCAAAGCCGCTACCGCTGCCGGTGGTGTCACCGGCATTACCCTGCGTGGCATTGGTGCCGCCTTTGTGGTCAGCGTGCAAACCCAGCGCGACGAGGCCATCTTGGTCACCTCCAAAAAGCAGCCCCGCCGTTTTGCCGACCCCCGCAAAGCCCTGCAAGTGCTGCGCGCCACTGGCTGGACCGAATGCCGCATTGATGCGAGCCAATGGCGGCCCGAAGACCGCGCACTGGAAAAAACCGCACGCCCCGACCGCAGCGCCGCCCTGAAAGCCGCACACGAGGCGGCCCAGGCCGATGCCGATTACGACCGCTGGTTTCACGCCAAAGTGCAAGCATCCATTGACGGGCTGGCGGACGGCAGCAACCGTGTGCTGACGGACGAGGAAGTGCAAACCCGTCGTGAGGCTTTGCGTGCACGCTTGCAGGCCATGCAATCGGCGCCAGCCGCTTAAATGGCAGCCTTGAAGGTCGTCAAGACCGACCAGTTCCTGGCCGATTTGGAGGATGTGGTGATGTTCATTGCCCAAGACAACGTGCTTGCGGCCATCGACATGGAACAACACGTTCATAGCCAGGTGGACAGCCTGGTTGACCCCAACTTTCCCCGTCGAATTGGCCGCGTTCCCGGCACGCTGGAGCTGGTCGTTCACCCCAACTACGTGGTCGTCCTCCAGCAAACCAACACCACCGTGACCGCGTTCAATGTGCTGCACGTGGCCCGGCAATACCCATGAAATTACAAGCCCCTTTCGCTGTTGGGTGCCCGCGTGAAAGGTGCGTGAGCTGCTATCAAAATGAGAGTGAATATTTCGGCAGTTGAAAGTACGATACTGACGTGTCGCCTTACCACCAAGGACTCACCATGCAAATCGTCGTCGATGTTCCCAACCACTACCTGGACGCCATGCACCGCGCGCCAGAAGACTTCGCCACCGAGGCCAAACTTGCCATGGCCGCCAAATTGTTTGAAATGAAGCGCCTCTCATCAGGCATGGCCGCCAGCCTGATCGGCATGGACCGAGTGACCTTTCTCGCGCAGATGCAGCGCTTCGGCGTGCCCATGATCGATCTGGACGACGATGAACTGGCCTCGGATATCCACAATGCCTGAGCGCGGTCTAGTACTCGTTACCAACACCACGCCGCTCATTGCCATCACCGCCGCAACGGGTAGCCTGGATGTTTTGAACGGATCGGTGGGCGTGCTGCTTAAAGCCAAGCGACTGGGCTATGACGTGTCCATACCCGAGGCCTTGCAGCGCATGCGGGCACAGGGCATTTGGTTGAGTGAGCAGGTGGTGCGGTTTGCGTTGACGCAATGTTAGTCAAATCGGCATCTGGCCCTCGTGGAATGTGCGTGAGCAGCTATCAAAATGAGAGTGAAATGAAGAGCCAAGGGATACGGGAGATGGGGCAGGGGATGATGGCGCTGGAGGGGATATTGAAGTGAGCGCTGTCCTGAATGTCCGGATTGGCGATTTTTGTGAGACCGGCTCCGGCTCTACTCCGCCTCGTGACCAAATGGCTCGCTACTTCGATGGCGGCACGATTCCGTGGGTGAAGTCTGGGGAGTTGCGAGAGTCGATCATCAACGCAACTGAGGAGCATGTGACAGACGCCGCATTGAAAGAGACGAGTGTGAAGCTCGTCCCCGCAAATGCACTGCTGGTTGCTATGTACGGCGCAACGGTCGGGCGTTTGGGCATATTGGGTGTGCAAGCGACGACCAATCAGGCGGTTTGTCACATCGTGCCTGACCCGCAACGGGCTGACGTCCGCTATCTCTTTCGAGTGCTTGAGACAAAAGTGTCCGAGATGCTCCAGCGCACAGTTGGTGGAGCGCAGCCGAACATCAATCAAGGAATCGTGCGTGATCTACGTGTTCCATTGCCCCCGCTGGAAGAGCAACGCCGCATCGCCGCTATCCTGGACCAGGCCGAAGCCCTTCGAACCCAGCGCCGCCAAGCCCTGGCCCAACTCGACAGCCTCACCCAGTCCCTCTTTCTCGATATGTTTGGCGATCCGGTGGCGAATGATCGTGGCTGGCCGGATTCACTGACTTTGGGGGAAGTTGCTGACATCGCTTCTGGCGTGACCAAAGGGCGCAACCTTGAAGGCAAGGTCACGCGTGAGCTGCCTTACTTGGCTGTGGCCAATGTGCAGGACAAGTCTTTGCGGCTGGACGGAATCAAAAGCATCGATGCTACGGAAGACGAAATTCAGCGCTACCGCTTGAGAAAGAACGATCTGCTGCTGACCGAAGGCGGCGACCCCGACAAGCTTGGCCGTGGCACACTTTGGAATGACGAGCTGCCGGAGTGCATTCACCAAAATCACATCTTTCGGGTACGACTCACCACGGAGATTTTGACTCCGCTGTTCTTGAATTGGATAGTCGGTAGCTCACGCGGGAAGAAGTATTTCTTGCGGTCTGCCAAGCAAACGACCGGCATTGCTTCGATCAATATGACGCAGTTGAAGGGCTTCCCCTTGCTGGTGCCCCCACTGGCCCTCCAACAAACCTTCGCAACCCGCATCCAAGCCATCCAAGCCCTCAAAGCCACCCACCGCGCCGCACTTGCCCAGCTAGACGCCCTGTTCGCCTCGCTACAGCAGCGAGCGTTTGCGGGGGAGTTGTAAATTGAAATAAGCAAGGTTTTTTGCGCTTTTTGCGTAAAAAATGGCATTAAGGTGTAGTATTGCGCCATGCTTATCGAGTTTTCGGTTACCAATTACCGGTCCATTTTGGAGCGCCAGACGCTCAATATGGCTGCGTCCACCTATTTCAAAGAGCTGGAATCGCTCAATACTTTCGTCCCTGACCAGGATGACGGCGTGCCCCGCCTGCTGCGCTCCACTGTGCTGTATGGCCCCAACGCATCCGGCAAAAGCACGCTGATTCAGGCGCTTCGGTTTGTTAAAAACCAAGTGCTCAACTCTCAAAAGGAAAGTCAGGCTGGGGATGCCATTGATGTGGTGCCTTTCAAACTAACTGCTGCTTCGCGGACGGCAGACAGCGAGTTTGAAGTGACCTTTGTGGAGCAGGGCGTTCGCTACGAGTACGGCTTTTGCTGCAACCACGAGCGCTTTACCGAAGAGTGGCTCATTGCCTACCCGCTGGGCCGCGCACAAAAGTGGTTTCACCGGGTGTTTGATGCTGAGGCGGGGAAAGATGCCTACAAATTCAGTACATCGTTCTTGGGCGGGAAGACACGTCACGGACTTTGGAAGGAACAAACCCGCTCGAATGCCCTGTTCTTTTCAACGGCGATCCAACTCAACAACGAACAATTGAAACCCGCATTTGATTGGTTCAAATCGCGTTTACGGGTAGTTGACTCTGTGCGTGGATTCAGCCCCGGCTACACCTTGCAGCGCTGCAGCAAGGACGAGGATCGCCAGCGGGTTGTGGAGTTCATGAATTCGGCAGACTTGTCCATTTCAGATATCCAACTGAAAGAAACGGTGTTTTCGGCAGACTCTTTGCCTAAGGAAATGCCTGCTGCCATTCGAGATGAATTATTGAAAGACATGGCGGGCCGAAAATTGGTGAAGCCGCGTTTTTTTCACAAAGACGTGGATACGGCAGAAACAGTGGAGTTTGACGAGTCAGAAGAGTCTGACGGTACCCGTGCGCTGTTTGCTATCACGGGTCCATGGCTGGATGTGATCGAAAACGAGCGGGTGTTGGTGGTGGATGAACTGGACACCAGTCTGCACCCTTTGCTGGTACACCACTTGGTCAAACGGCTGCACCATGAAGGCACCAAGGCGCAGCTCATTTTTACGACGCACGACACCACACTGCTCAGCCAAAAGCTGCTGCGTCGCGACCAGGTGTGGTTCATGGAAAAGGACGAGAAAAGCGCCACCCGCTTGTACCCCCTGTCTGATTTCAGCCCACGCGACAACGAAGCCATTGAGCGCGGCTATCTGAACGGGCGCTACGGCGGCATTCCGTTTTTGAAGGATTTGGACTTCTATGGGGTCTGACGATCTGTTTCGAAAAAACAAAGCGCGTAAGGCAGCTGAACTGCAGCGACGTAAAGGCGAACGTGCTCGAAACAGGCGCTTTCTGATCGTCTGTGAAGGGACGAAGACGGAGCCCCATTACCTGCGCGAGATGCGGGATGATTTACGTATTCGGCCACAACTGGTGCACATTCCGCCAAATGATGGCGTTTCACCAGATCGTGTGGTGGCGCATGCCGAGAAGCTTTATGACCAAGATGCAGTGGCTGGCGATGCATTTGACATGGTGTACTGTGTGTTTGACCGAGACAAGCACACTACCTTCGACGCCGCCGTACGGCGCACCAGGGAATTGACCGCTGAAGGTAAGCCGTTTGTGGCAATTACCTCCAACCCATGTTTTGAAGTTTGGTTGCTGTTGCACTTTGGCTATTACGACAAGCCGTTTCATGCAGTTGGCAAAAAGTCAGTGGGTGATCAAGTCGTTTCTGCCTTGAAAACCAAGCCGGGGTTTGCCAAGTACGGCAAAGGGCAAAAAGGGATTTACGGCCAGTTGAAAGACAAGCTGGCCGATGCACTCACCCATGCAGCGCAATTGCGGGGGCGCGGGGTGGCCACTGGCAGCATCAACCCAGCAACGGATGTTGATGAGTTGGTAAAGGCGATTCAGGCACTTGCAGCAAAGTGACCTTGCTGTAGCCACTGTTTTTGCCACGAAAACTGCCATTGTTTCGTGGCAACCGGATAGGAGGATGTCCGAAAAACGGTTCATTTTTCGGACAAATAGAGGGTATTTTTGTTAAAAGTAAGTACTTGTATTTTTAACAAAATAATTTCACAATCAGGCCATGAGACCGCAGCCAGCCTCAAAACCTGCCAAAAAACCTGCAAGCGCGTCTGTGCCTGCGGCAACGCTGTCGCGGCAGTTGGCGCAGCGGGTTGCACGCTGGACTAAGAAAGAGCCAGCGCGGGTGTTCACCCCCGCAGATTTTTTGGACCTCGGCACGCCCCACGCGGTAGGTATGGCGCTGTCGCGCATGGTGGGCTCGGGCGCTTTGCGCCGTGTGGCGCGTGGCCTGTATGACGTGCCACGCAGCCACCCCTTGCTGGGCGAGCTGAGCCCGTCCACCGATGCGCTGGTGCAAGCC
>MESE01000007.1 GCA_001770855.1 Burkholderiales bacterium RIFCSPLOWO2_02_FULL_57_36 | reverse complement strand
GCTGGGCCAGCATGGCCAGCGCCTGGGCGACGATTTCCTGGCGCTCGTCGGCGGGAATCCGGTCGATGGCGGCCAGGGCTTGGACCGGCGCCTGCAAGACCCAGCGCACATAGGCTGCTTGCAACAGCGGCAGGCGGCCTGGGCCGGCCGGTTGCTTCAATGCATCGGTAAAGGCGGCTTGGGCATCGGGGGCCTGGTCCACGACCGCGGCGCTGCTGTCGAAGACATTGGCCAGCTCGCTGAACCGGGACCCCATGGAAGGGGATGCGGCAGCGACGGGATTGCGCTCTTGCGCCGGCACTTCATGGGCCGTGTCGAACAAGTACAAGCCGATGGCGCCGCCGATGACCGGTGCCAATAAAAACGGTAGCCAGATGGTGATCTTCATGGTGCACTCCTTGGGACTGCTACTTGATGCTACAACAATTCAGACGCATGGCGCGGGCAAAGTGCAAAAAGCCGGCTCTTGGGTAAAAAGCCGGCGTTGCCTGGTCGGTCGACGTGCGGCAAGGTGATGCCGCACGTCGTGCTCCTCATTAATACGGGCAGTTCTCGCGATACTCGTCGATTGCGGTCAGCGATAGGTCCGCCTGGTGCGGGGCGCCGCACAGGTACGGGCTGAAACGGGTATCGTTGTCCATGAAGCGCTTCATCCACGACACGCCGTACTTGCCGATCAGGCCGGCATTACTGTTGCCGGAATTGGCGCAGCTGTGACTACCGTTGTTCATTTCAAGATACGCCTTTTTGGTCGTGCTTGGCAGGCTGTTGTAGAACGGCGATGCATGCGAGTTGACCGGTGCAGTGGAGTCGCTTTCGCAGGCAATGATCAGGGTCGGCACTGAAACGGTGGAGAAGTTGGTGCTGGAGTTCCACGGTGCAAATGGAATCGCGGCCTTCAAGGTCGGATTGTCGCGCGCGGCGATCAGCGTGCCGCCGCCGCCCATCGACCAGCCCATCACACCCAGGCGATTCGGGTCGACCTTGCGGTAGATCGGATGGCTGCTGGTGTTGCTGAAGGTTTTCAGCTGGTTCAGCGCCGCCATCAACTGCGTCGCGCGGCTGGGCGGTTGATCACTGGTGGAGTTGGTATCGATGGTGATCACGACAAAGCCATGCGATGCCAGGCGCGGACCCCACCAGTTGATGCTCGATTGCGAGGCCAGATAGCCCGGAACAACGGCAACTGCGGCAAACGGGCCGGTCACATTGGTCGGATGATAAATCGTGCCTTGACGATAGCCGCTCGCTGTCGTGGATGAAACGGTTGTCGTGGTGTAGGTGAATGGTCCGGTCGATGCTTCCAGCATGGTTTTGGTCGGATCCGGGCCCTTTTCGAACGGGTTGGTGGTGCCGCCGCCGGAACCGCTGGTGCCTTCCAGCCGGATATTGTCGACCGTGTAGGTTTCCGAACTCAGGCTGGCATTGATTCGGAAGCGCAAACGCAGGCCGCTCTGGTTTTCCGCCGAGGTGGGCAGGTTGAACGTCACCCGACCCGACGCGGTCCGGATCGATTCAACTGCGGTATAGGTGCTGCCGTTGGTGGAGAATTCGGCAATGCCGGCTTCGCCGCTGTCCAGGCCGGAGGTGACCCGGTCAAAGCTCAGGCGCAGGCCGGTGAAATCGACCGTGCTGATCGCGGTGGATGTGATCGAGCCATCGGTGCAGCCGTAGCAGCCATCCAGGCGGGCCGCGCCGGAACTAGTGACAACCGACCCTGCCGCCGTGAACTTGCCCAGGCCGGTGCTGAAGGTTTCTTCGAACACCACGACTTGCGCTTGTGCCGCCATTGACAGCAGCATGCTGCCGACCGCCAACGCCGCTTTTGCGGCATAGCCGCGTGACCTACTGTTACATGAGATGAACGCGGATGCGTCTCCCCCTAAGTGTTGAATCGTCATACTTGTCTCCGTCTTGTTTGATGTAAAAAGATTCGAACTGCCTGAATGTGCTGGTAGCCCTCATTGCTCGATAAATTAAGTCAACAAGACAGCCTCCCTCACAATGATTAACCGGATTGCGATTACGCAAATTTATTTAAATAAAGGCCATTTTTTTCATGAAGCAATGTCATTTACGTTCCGGCAAATGTAAGCTAACACTGTTTTAATTAGCATTGCAATCTGCACTGCAGCATTTAATTCCACTAAAGAAAGAAAGTTGATGAAGTGTTGACTTAACGCAAACGTCGGGAGAGCAAAACGGAATCCTCAGCGTTTTTCCATAGAAAACGAGCGATTTTTGAATGGAAACAAAGGTATTTCTGAAATGGGCAAGCTTTAATCGCGATTTGGTTTGTCATCTCGAAACAACACTTCGGCGGCAAGGCCGCACTATTTTCCGGCAACATAGGTCGTTTGGATCTCGTGCCGTGTGCTACGGTGATTGAAGGACATCGTCTATTTATTGAGCAGATAATATTGCCGACCTTATCAACCAGCCTTGCACGCACGACAAAACATGACGAATAAAAATCACGCCCATTTACTTGCCCCGCTGGATCTTGGGTTCACCACCTTGCGTAACCGGGTCATCATGGGATCGATGCATACCGGGCTGGAAGATCGGTTCTACAACTATCCGAAACTGGCAGCCTACTTCCGCGAGCGAGCGCGCGGCGGTGTGGGATTGATCGTAACCGGCGGCATTTCGCCGAATCGGGAAGGTTGGCTGCTGCCATTCGGTGGCACCCTCAACAACCTCTTGGATGTCCGGAACCACCGACTGGTGACCGATGCGGTACATGAAGAAGGCGGCAAGATCGCGATGCAAATCCTGCATGCCGGCCGGTACGGATATCAACCGTTTGTCGTATCGGCATCCGCCATAAAGTCGCCAATCTCCAAATTCAAGCCGCGTGCGCTTACTGAAAAGGGAATTCTGGGTACGATCGCCGATTATGTCCGCTGCGCCCGGCTGGCCAAACAGGCCGGCTACGACGGCGTCGAAATCATGGGCAGCGAAGGTTACCTGCTGAATCAATTCCTGTGCGCGCGCACCAATCTGCGGCAGGACCGTTGGGGCGGATCGATCGAAAACCGGATGCGCCTGCCGGTCGAAATTGTTCGCCAGACACGAGTTGAAGTGGGTACTGACTTCATTATCATGTACCGCCACTCATTGCTGGATCTGGTCGACGGCGGCAATACCTGGGATGATGTGGTAGCGGTTGCCAAGGCGCTCGAGCAAGCCGGCGCCAGCATGATCAACACCGGAATCGGCTGGCATGAAGCGCGTGTGCCGACCATTGTCACGTCCGTGCCGCGCGCCGCATTCCGCAGCCTGGCGGGCCGCCTGCGCAAGGAAATTTCGATTCCGGTAGTCGCCTCCAACCGCATCAACATGCCTGATGAAGCCGAAGACATTATCGCCAGCGGCGATGCCGATCTGGTGTCAATGGCACGGCCATTCCTGGCCGATCCCGATTTCGTCAACAAGGTGGCCGCCGGGCGTGCCGATGAAATCAATACCTGCATCGCCTGCAATCAGGCATGCCTCGACCATACCTTTGTCAACAAACGCGCCAGTTGCCTGGTCAATCCGCGCGCCGGCCATGAAACCGAACTGGTATACCGCAAGGTGGCAAAACAGAAGCGGGTGGCCGTGGTCGGTGCCGGTCCGGCCGGATTGTCGGCCTCGACCGTCGCCGCGGAATGCGGCCATGACGTGACGCTGTTTGAAGCCGGCGACCGGATTGGCGGCCAGTTCAATTACGCGATGCGCATTCCGGGCAAGGAAGAATTCAGCGAAACGCTGCGGTATTTCAAGCGCAGGCTCGAAATCACCGGCGTGAAACTGGTATTGAACACCCGTATCACGCGCGACGTGCTTTTGGCGCAGGGTTTTGACGACATTATCGTAGCCGCCGGCATCGTGCCGCGCACGCCGAAACTCGAAGGCATCGACCATCCGAAGGTACTGTCTTATCTCGACGTATTGAAGAGCAATGCGCCGGTCGGCCAACGCGTAGCAATCATCGGTGCCGGCGGGATCGGCTTCGACGTCGCGGAATACCTGTTGCATGACCGGCAAGTGCCGCTACCCGTGCCGCTGCAGGACTGGCTGCATGAATGGGGCGTGGATCTGAATGCGACCACCAATGGCGGCTTGTGCGCGCCAGTGCCGGAGACCCCGGTGAGGCAGATATTTCTGCTGCAGCGCAAGCAGTCAAAAATCGGCGCATCGCTGGGCAAGACCTCCGGATGGGTGCACCGCGCGACGCTGCAGCGCAAGGGCGTGCGGATGCTGGCCGGCGTCGAATACCGGAAAATCGACGACCAGGGTTTGCATGTCACGGTCGGCGGCACGCCGCAATTGCTGGAGGTCGACCACATAATCATTTGTGCGGGACAGGACTCGCTGTCCGAATTGATGCCAAAACAGCAGGATGCCAAAGGACCGCGCTTTCACCTGATCGGCGGTGCGGCGCTGGCCGCCGAACTGGATGCCAAACGCGCAATCCGCGAAGGGGCGGAACTGGCCGTGGGTCTGTAACAACAATTGTTGTGACCAAATGTAAGAAAATCCCGCTGCGGAATTGGTCGTTTTATTGTAATGGGGCAAGACGTGCGAAAGGCCTGGTTCCTTATCAACCCAAACGATCAACGCCATGAACATCAAGCTCGGAATTCCCCTGATCGCCTCGATATTCGCCGGATGTTCAACGTCCGTGCCGCCCGACGCGCCATCGGGTGCGCATGTTGATCCGGCACTTGGCGGGCGTCCGGCCGAGCGCGTCGAAACCACGCGCGATGCCACTTCAACCGCGACCACGCTGGCCGGCTACAAACACGATCTGGCGCACCGTATCAGCCAGGTAAACTCGACCAAGGTATATATCGATCGGCCGCAGGCATTGCTGCGATCGGTGGTCGTGCTGAAGTACCAGGTGGACGGTGACGGTAACCTGGTGCGCAGCGAAATCTTCAGAAGCAACCGCGATCGGGAGACCGAAAGCACCGCGCTGGCCACCCTGAAAAAGACCGCGCCCTTCCCGAAACCGCCCGCGCACTTGTTGCGTCACGGTCACGTAGACATACTGGAATCCTGGCTCTTCAACAACGACGGGCGCTTTCAATTGCGTACCATCGCACTGCCGCAAATGGATCGATGACGGGTATCGCCGTTCAGGCGGCCCGGCTATTTCGATAAGGTGGCGTCATAGGTTCCCTGATTTCAACGGAGCCGGCCCCGGCATCCGCGTTCGCGATTTTTGCAAAAGCCCGGTTCAATTCAATCAGCCCCGTTACATCCTATAATTGGGCCGTTGAAAATTGACAGGATTGATATGACCGCGAGCTGGTTCATCACCAATATCATCAGTGCGCTATTGTTGCCGCCGCTGGTTTTCATCCTGCCGAGCCTGGCCGGATTCATGTTGTATAAACGCCGGCCGCGTTTCGGCGCGGCCTTGTGTGTTGTTCCATTGATCGCACTGGTGGTGTTTTCCACAGGCATTGGCGCCAAATGGCTGGCGGCTTCGATTGAAGACTTCGCCGCTCCGCTGACATCGGCGCAAGCGAGCGGGGCTCAGGCAATCGTGGTGCTGGGCGGCGGACGTTCCAGGAATGCGGTCGAGTACGGCGGTCGCGACACGGTAAGTTCTCCGGCGCTAGTCCGTTTGCGTTATGCCGCAAAACTGCATCGCGAAACCGGTTTGCCGATCCTGGTTACGGGCGGCACGCCGGATGGTTCATCGGAATCCGAAGCGGCATTGATGGCGCGCGCACTGCACGACGATTTCGCGATCGCGGCCAAATGGCAGGAACATGCATCGGAAAATACCGCACAGAATGCGCAATTCTCGGCGCAACAACTCAAGGCCGCCGGGATACAACGGGTGCTGCTGGTGACGGATGCGATGCACATGGCCCGCTCCCGCTCGATATTTATCCACAGCGGCTTGCAGATCGTGTCCGCGCCGACCGGTTTCTATAGCAGGGCGCCTGTTTCGCCGATCGATTTCGTACCGAACGGTCACGCGCTGTATGTCTCTTCTTACGCAATGCATGAATGGATCGGCATTGCCTGGTACAGTCTGCGCCATGGAAGCGCAATTCGCTTGATGCGGGATACGACCGGTCCCGGCGTCAACGTGAAGCATCCCGCGAGTTGATGATATTGCGGATACTTCGGCACCGTTTTACAAATCTTCGATACTTCGAAAAAACTCGCCGATCCGAGCAACCTGCATTCCGACTCATGAGGAACAGACGTGATGATTAACCTGACGGTCGATGTTGCAGTAATCGGCGCCGGCACGGCAGGCATGGTTGCCTATAGCGCCGCAAAATCACATGACAAGCGGGTCGTGCTGATCGAAGGCGGTCCATACGGCACAACCTGCGCGCGGGTTGGCTGCATGCCCAGCAAACTATTGATTGCGGCTGCCGATGCGGCGCATGCAATCGGCCACGCGCCCGGATTCGGCGTACATGCGGGACCGATGCGTATCGACGGCCGGGAAGTGATGGCAAGAGTGCGCGCCGAACGCGACCGGTTCGTCGACTTCGTGCTGGACGGGATTGACAACATCGCACCGGCCGACCGCTTGCGCGGCCATGCGCGTTTCATCGGCCGTAATTCACTGCAGATCGATGACCACACGGTCGTGAATGCCGGGCGCATCGTTATTGCCACGGGTTCCAGTCCGAATCTGCCGGACGCGCTGCGTGGCGTTGGCGACCGTTTGATCAGCAGCGATGACATCTTCGAATGGACCGATTTGCCGAAATCGGTGGCCGTGATAGGTACCGGTGTGATCGGTTTGGAATTGGGCCAGGCACTGCATCGCTTGGGTGTGCGCGTCGCATTGTTCGGCCGCAGCGGCAAACTGGGGCAGCTGAGCGATCCGGCGGTATTGAATGCCGCCATCAAGTGTCTCGGGGACGAGTTGGATTTGCGTCTTAATTCCCAAGTGCTCGGCGCCGAACGCGACGGCGGCCAAGTAAGCTTGCGCTGGTCCGGCGCCGATAGCAGCGAACGCACGGAGCGCTTCGATTACCTGTTGGCGGCGACGGGACGCGCGCCGAATGTGAGCCGGCTCGGCCTGGAGCATGCTGGTCTCGAGTTGGATGCAGCCGGCGTTCCGCGATTTGATCCGGTCACGATGCAGTGCGGCGACAGCGCGATTTTTATCGCGGGCGATGCGGATAACGAGCGGCCCGTGCTGCATGAAGCTGCCGATCAGGGGCGCATCGCCGGCGACAATGCCGGCCGCTTCCCGGACGTGCGGCCCGGACTGCGCCGCACACCTTTTTCGATCGCATTCACCGATCCGCAGATTGCAGTTGTGGGCCAGCCCCATCGAGTCGCAAAAGATCAGCATGTTGTGATCGGAGAAGTATCATTCGAAAATCAGGGACGCAGCCGTGCGATGCGGCAAAATTGCGGCGTGCTGCGGGTCTACGCGACAATCGGATCGGGTCATTTTATCGGCGCCGAAATGATCGGCCCGCGCAACGAGCACTTGGCGCACCTGCTGGCATGGGCATGTCAAAACAAAATGACAATTGCGCAGATGCTGGACATGCCGTTTTATCATCCGGTGATAGAAGAAGGACTGCGCACCGCGTTGCGCGATGCAAAGAAAAAATTGCTGCATGGCTTGCCGCCAATCGATCGTTGCACGGACTGCACGCCGGGTGTTTGAGCGCGAGCCTGTCTCGGCTACAAGCGGATCATATTATTTATATAATTCAATGCCTTTTAACTTGGCCGAAAGCCCGGTGCGGCAATTGCGATGATGTAAAAATTGTATAAAATCAATTCCAATAATAAAAATACATGATATGTTTGATTACACTCCGAACGCATATCCGGCTCGGTTAAACGTTATTACTTCAACGACTGCGACCATCGATAGTCAATACATCAGAAGCAAGGAGTATCGCCATGTTGGAATCCAATATCAAGACGGTAAGAAACGATATGAAAGCCCTGGTCGAAGACGCAAAGGAATTATTTCGCGAGGCCACCTCCACATCCGGCATCAAGGCCGAAGAACTGCGCGCCAAGGGAATGGATCTGCTTGATAACGCAATGGCCAAAGCGCAGGATTTGCAGGCTGTCGCATTTGAAGCCGGCAAGGATCTGGCGGATTCGGCTGATAACTATGTACAAGAGAATCCGTGGAAAGCGATCGCGGTTTCGGCCGGCGTCGGTTTGCTGATCGGCCTTCTGATCGCGCGCAAGTAAGCGCACGGTTCAGGCCGCAATGGAAGATAAACAAGCGCGCGCCCCGGATGCCGAGCCGGGGTTGATTGCCGGTGTCGTCGGGATTGCAAAAAATGGCTTCGGTTTGCTGGTCAGCCGGCTTGAACTCGCTGCACTGGAATTGGCGGAGGTCCGCGGCAATCTCGTCAAGATAATACTGGTCGTTGCGCTGGGCATGGTGACGGCATGGTTTGCAATCGCGTACTGGACTGTGCTGGTCGTGATGTTGTCGTGGCAAAGCATGGGCTGGAAAATTCTGTTGATCTTCGCGGCCGTGTTCACAGTGCTGACGATTGGCGTTTTCCTTTATGCGCAATCGATCATCCGGCAAGGCAAGCTGTCGATGCGATCCACGATGGCCGAATTACGGAGTGATCGAGATCATCTTATGTCAGGTGAACAGGGCGGGCCGACAACGTGATCACGACAACGCAGGACACCCCAAAGCCGACTGCCGCACAGCGAAAGAAACTACTGATCGCGCAAGGCGCGCTATATCGGCTTGGCCTCGTCGAATCAAAAAACGCATTACGCATGAATCTGCAACCTGATGCGCTGGCGAAAAGCGCATTCAACGGTGTCGTGGACACCGTATCCGCCAGACTTGGGAAAGGCTTGAGTTTGCGGAATATAGGCGATGCAAATTTACAAGCCTTCCTGCCCTTATTGATAAGCGTCATTTCCTTGCTGGCAAAAAGAAAATCGCTGATCAAACCCCTGCTGATCGGCGCTGCCGCAATAGTCGCGGCCGGTGGAATCGCGCGTTTAGTGCGCTCAAAAAAATCTGAACGGTGACACGAAACTGTTTCATCGGATCATGATATTTCGCAGATTCATTTATTGCAGGCATTCAAATTTTACGAACTTCCAATCCTGCATTTTGTCAAAATTGCTTTAGACATCCAAAGGAATTGATCATGCGCAGGCATTTCACAGTCTTGATTACCGCCGCAACCGTTATCGTAAGCGGCTGTGCCAATATGACAGAAACGCAACGCGGTACCGCGACTGGTGCCGGCATTGGCGCCGGTCTGGGTGCGATCCTCGGCGCAACCACTTCCGACGGCGGCGGGAAGCGCGCCGCAGCCGGCGCAGTCATCGGCGGCGCAGCCGGGGCGATTGCCGGAAACATCTGGTCGAGCCGGATGGAAGAGCAGAAAAGGAAAATGGAGCAAGCCACGCAAGGCACCAGTGTGGAAGTGACGCAGACTGCGGACAACCGCCTGAAGCTGGAAATTCCGAGCGATATTTCGTTCGATGTCAACCGCGCCGACATCAAGTCGAACTTTCGTCCGGTACTCGACCGGTTTGCCAGCAGCTTGGTCGAGCATCCCTATACCAGGGTAACCATCATCGGCCATACCGACAATACCGGCAGCGACGCAATCAACGACCCATTGTCGGTAAATCGCGCCGCGCGCACGCGTGAATACCTGGTAACCAGGGGTGTTGCATCGAATCGTTTCAGTATCGATGGCCGAGGCTCGCATGAACCGCTGGTTGCCAACAACAGTGAAGCCAACCGAGCCAAAAATCGGCGTGTCGAAATTTTTGTCGCCGAACAGCAGGCGACCGCGCAAAGTCCACAGCCAAGATAAGCACCGGCGTCATGCCGTGTATGCAAAATAAAAAAGGCCGACCCAAGGGTCGGCCTTTTTTATCAATGGAATCACGCTTACTTTGAGGCTGCAGTCATATAGTCGACCGCTGCTTTCACTTCTTCATCGGAAGCGGAAGAACCGCCTTTCGGGGGCATGAAGCCGGCTTTGCCTTGAAAGCCTTTGATTGCATGTTCATACAGCACTTTGTCGCCTTGCTTGATACGCTCGGCCCACGCAGCCTTGTCGCCGAATTTCGGTGCGCCGGCAATACCGGGTGTGTGGCAAACCTGGCATGCAGTGTCATACAGTTTTTTCCCCGCATCTGCGGAGACTTTTTGCCCGGCATTCGGCGTCAGCGCTTTCTCTACCTGAGTAGAAGCTGCCAGCGGATCCGTCGCCGAAGCAACCGGCGCGCCGGCTGACTGCGGCTCAACGCTGGTGGTCGCGGACGCGGCAGCGGCGGGAGCCTTGACTTCAGGCTCCTTGAACTTGGCGCCGGATTGATTTGCCATGAATACCACAGCGCGGGCGACTTCAATATCGTCAAAATCCGGATTGCCGCCTTTCGCAGGCATCAAGCCGGCTTTGCCCTGGAATCCATTGATGGCATTCGACACCAACGCGTCATAACCCTTGGCAATCCTGGCGGACCAGGCGCCGGCATCGCCGGTTTTGGGGGCGCCCGCGAGGCCGGCGTCGTGACATGCGGCGCAAGTTTTGTAGACTTCTGCGCCAGACATCAATTGTTTCGGCGCATTCGCGTCTCTTAAAGTAAAGCCTTGATCCGCAACCGGCTGAATGCGCGCCACGATCGCATCTTCCGTCTGCCCATCCGATCCGGCCCCGACTTTACTGTTGCCGGCCACATACTCCACCAGCAAGACAATGGCGATAATAGGGATCAAGAAGCTGGCGGCGATTGCGGCGATCAGCTGTTTAGGTGTCTTGATCACGGATTCGTGTTCGTTGTGTGCGTCGCTCATGTTCCCTCAATACATTTATTTAAATCCGATAGCGGATGCGCGAAGAGGAGCCCAAGGCCGACCGATTCCGCGAAGCAATATCCCGCCAAACCCTTGATTATAGACGTAACGCGCCGGATTTGGAACGCCAAGCAGTCACTTTGCATGGACGGCAAAGCAGAAAAACGGTATCCTTCATGCCTCTTCAGCGTTCCTCCTATGCGGCTGTAGCTCAGTGGATAGAGTATTGGCCTCCGAAGCCAAGGGTCGTGGGTTCGATCCCCGCCAGCCGCACCAATTGAATCAACGGCTTACAAATTGCATCGTGTGCCTATAGCCAATTAATGGCAGTACTGCCATTAATTGATTGTAAACGGGCACTGCCATTAATTGGATCACGGGGGGTCAGTGCGATAGACAACGCCTTTTGTGGAACTACAGCTTAATTTATTCATACCCACCAGATCCCGGGTAGATAGACTAAGGGCAACGTTTTTTCTCTTGGGTTTAAATGATTGCAGCCGCGGCAGCGGAATATTTATTCAGCCATCTGAAGTATCAGATTTCCGCTACCGGTACAGATTAAGTAGGCAAGGGTGTTTAGTACTAAAGTTGTAATTTGATTTGCAGCAGTTTTTCGTGGCAATTTTTGGTCAAGAATTTCGCTACAGCAGCTTTTAATCACGAAATATTTGTGTCTTGTCATCGAACGTTTCTTGTCGGCTATCGAAAACAGTGCCGCCAATTAACCTACAACTGTTGTACTAGTAGTGTTGACCTATCAAGCTTTTCCCGCTCGCTGATATCATTATTCCTCCCTCCATTGGCCGCTGTTGACGCCGACCCGTTTTTGACCCAGGCCGCCGATTCTGACTGACCCACCTAAAATCTGCGCAACCCGCTGCAGGAAACGGCTTGCGGGGTTTATCGATGGGTCAGCGGAATTCCGGCAGATGGGTCAATTTGGCGATGGCGGCAACAACAAAGCTCAAGTAATCGAAGGAGCAGTGCCTTGCCCTTCCGAACAGCAGCTGCTAGAGCATTACATGGCGGACGTGAGGCCGTTTCCCTACTTTTTGTACAAGTCTTTGCCGAAATAGAGATTCACTGGGAAAAGTCGTGTAATTTTCTGGTCAAATATGGTTGTGTAACGAATTTCTATACCCAACGTTCGGTTGGCGAATGCCGACCCTACGCTAGAGCTAACGTCGTTTGTCGTAATTGTGCTCTCCGCGACGAAAGCGTTCTTAATAGCCGCAGGTATTTCAGGCATTGTCCCAATACCTATAAAGTCGTAGTCCAGAATGTCAGAGCGGTCGATAGCCGCCAAGAGCTCTGAACGTGAACCAAGCGGGAGCTTTAACTCTGTTCCTTGAGGCATGAAAAGGGCGCTGTCGAGTCCGATATTGACGCTCTGAAGAGCCGCGCTTCGCTTGAAGACCAATGCTCGAGATTGCTTCTCGCCCGGTTTTCTCGGTGCCAAGATACGTACTCGAACCCGTTCCGCAGGAAGCCGAGAAGAATTGGCAATGTATGCTGTGAAAAACGGCTCGGAATCACCGTACCAATCTTCCATAGTCACCCGCGGAACTTGGATTTCTGTGGGGTTGGTCGCCACCAGGTAACGTTCGCTCTTTATGTAATATGGATCGCGCTTGGATCCGGCTCGGTTTTTCTCGTGGGCCTCGAGCGAGTTAATCATCTTCTGCAACTCAGCAACACCAACAAAAGGCCCGTAGTTGTACAGGTCACCAAAAAAAATCCCATTGTTGAACTGGGGGCCGGCACCATAATTATTTGCGATCGTGCCGGCTCTTCCATTATTCATTTGAAGTGTTGGCTGCTCGGCCGCAGAACCGGTTTCCAAAAGTGCTAGGCAGGAACAGGCGGCCACGAAGAATCGCAGAGAGTCAACGAGGCGGTTTCTCATGTGTGCCCTTAACATTGTTTATTTGTGTCCCAACTCCGTAATTATTATTTATCGTGCCGCCAACTCCAACGTTGACTTGGGTTTGCCCAGGTCTTGCAGCCGACGGACTTTCGACGGATATCTGACGTTCTCGTTGTAATTCGACATAAAGACTTGCAAAAACTGAAAGAGCAAAAACGGAGATCGCAGCGAAGGTTACATAACCTTTCAACTTTCTTTGCTTTACAAATTTGGTGGTCGCGTATAACAGCAATAGAGCAAAAGCCCCGAAGACCAAAGGGTGGTACAGGTACGGTATCCACGGGATAATAGTCATGTTCTTTGTGCCCTAGGGAACTGGAATTCGTGTTGAAGGCTATATCCTAATTCATTCGTGCCTATTTTGGCTTCGACGCCGAAATCAGTCACTATTCTGCGGCATATGCGCAGCCACTTCCACAAACCGTTCATCACTCCAAGCGTAGCGAACGCGATCACAAATAGGTGGTCGAATCCAACTGTGTCGAGCTTCCCCAGGCAGATCTCCGCTATTCGTGGCGTGGGACGGCGCGGGCAAATTAAGGAGGGAACGCCTGAGCGGGAGATCACGGCGTCTGTACTCAATAGGCTTACCGTCGATTCCCAAGTGTATTGGAGATAGCCCTCAGCGCCGCCGGCCAAGCAACGCGTTCCTGCTCTAAACGAACCTGCTCGCCCCATCGGTTGGCACGCAGACCTTCATACACAGCCAGTTCTGCCGCAGTAAGTCCCTCAGGATTCTCGACGCGGCAGGGAGCCGGCTCGCGTACCCACAGATCACGATGAGCCAGTAGCGTGCCCTCATCCATGAGAACCGATACGGTCTGCGGAAATCTTCGTCTGGCACGTGCCAGAATGGCGAAACCGTGCGTGTCAATATCGCCCCAATACACATGTCGTTTTGCCCCGCGTAACCAACCGATGGCATCCAGTTGTTCCACTGCCACGCCAAGGCCCATAAAGACGACGGTACCATCGATGTCCGGTAGCGCGATACCGGTATTCAGGTTTTCCACAACCAAAGAGATGGTTGGCGCAAGCTGCAGAGCTGCCAATTCCATAACGGGCGCCTCGATGTCACAAAGCCCACCTACAGCCGCTCGAAGCCGCGGACATAGCACACGCATCCGAAGTCGTGCCGGCTCGGCGCGCAAGCCCCACAGCTCATGGAAGCCGCCTCCCTCGGTTCTGTCGAGGATCTGACGCATTAGATCTTGCACAACGCCGCGACGCGGCCAGATCCATTTGGTATGGACACCCACCACAGGCAACTGGCGCAGATACAACCCGGAATTCGGGTTATCCACCAGCCACTGCAACAATGCGGTAAGTCGAACAAAATCGGCATCGTCATAACCAATGAGCACCTGATCACAGACCCGCGCCAATGCCCCTGACCCGGACAGACGCGGAAATCGGGTGGACCAGTCAGCATACCGCTCGCGGGCACGACCCCATACCTTTCCGCAGCCAAGAAGTCGTGCCATTTCCTCGGGATTGGCCAAGACTAGTCGGGACGGTAGTTCCTGGTCTCCCGACGACCAGCGCCGAGGTGCCCACTCGACTGCACCATCTGCAGCATCCCGATTCCGCCAACTGTTGACCCATTCACGCGTACCTGGCAAGTCCGCGAGAACATCCTTTTCCGTAAGTTTGTGCAGGCTGAATGTCTGCGGCCAGCTTGGAGCATCCAGTGCTCCTATTAACCAACTCGCATGGTGAGAAATCCACTTCTTGGTCACAGCCGCAAGCGCTTGTGCCGGCGAAATACGCTTGGGTTGGCTCATGTTTCCGGTTCGTTCGTTTCAGCGGCAAGCTCGTCGGCAAGAGCATCCTGCGCTTCTACCGGGAGATCTAGCCGGCCTGTTTCGTCGATATACGTGATGGCTAGCACCTCAGAGAATTTTCGGTCGCGGATGCTCACGAAAGAACCGCCTCCGATAAAGGGTTCCAGCGCCATCACGTTCTTCACCGGGGTGGCGGCAACTACCTGGAATCCGAAGTTTTTGAATATGTTCATCACCATGGCGGTGAATTCGTTGTCGGCTCGGTCGAACGCTTCATCCATAACGACTGTCGAGTAGCTGGGCCACATGCCGTCTTCGCCAGCAAGTTGATACCGCAACGCAGCCGCCAGACATGTGGTGGTGAGTTTTTGGCGCTGGCCGCCGGACTTGCCTGCGCCACTGTCGTATGCCTCCACTTCGATACCAGTTTCGTCGAACTCGGTGGCGGAAAACTCCACGTGTTGACGCACGTCCAGCACCAGGTTGCGCCACTTTACGTCTTCTGGTAGTTGGCTCCCAAGGCGTTGTACGACAGTGTTGAGCTCCGCGAAGCGCCTTTCCATTTCCTGGTCGTCATCTTCCTTAAAGCTGTGACTGAGCGCAGACTTCAACTGGTGACGGAATTCCGTCACCAGGGTGGGCGGCTTGTCCTGGTAGTCGATAACCAGATAAGTGTTGTCATTGAATGCACACCGGCGCAAGCTCGTGTTGACCTGATCCAGGCGCTCTTGGATAGAGCGGCGTTCTTGGTCCAGGCGCGTATGGAGCACAGCAAGATTCTGGTCGCTCTGTTCACGCAGCAGCGCCTTGAAGCGCGACACGAACTCATACAGGCCATCTGTCTCTAGCCGCTCAAGCTTGGCCATGAAGTTGTCCGCTGCCTCTAATCTTGCATCCAGTCCCTGTGCCTCCGCTGGCCATGCGCTGCAAAACACGAAGAGGAGTTTTTCTATGTGCGCCTTGATGTCACCCGAGCGCGCGGTCGCATTGCGCTCCTCTTCTCCGATCGCCTTCAAAACCGTGCCCGCAGCCTGATCCAAATTATCTGCCGAAATCTTGCGTCCGGATTCCGAAAATCTCTTTTCCAATCCTTGCTCCTGCATTGGCGTCAGGCGAACAGCAAGCGCCTCGTCCGGAATTTCGTCCAACCGTCGTTGCGCCTTGGTGAGCTCGGAACCCACCTCCTTAGCATTTCCTTCCGCACCCTGACGTACCTCGGTCGCCTTATCCCATTGTTTCTTCTGCTTGTCGATCAGGCTGTCGAGTTCGCTCAGCTGAGGGTTGTCCTTTAGTTCCTGGTCGATGCGTGCCTTGAGACTTTTCACCTCATCGAGAAGCGCCACAACGTTTGTGTTCTCCCATGTCAAGTTCACCAGACTCTGGCAGTGCATCACCTGATCGCGTTCGCGCACTGCAGCGTTGCGCGCCTTCTCAATTGCCCTATTGGCAGCCTCGATGGCCGGCGCCAGCTCCATGGCCTCAGCCTTATAGGCTTCAATCTTTTCACTGTTGGAAAATCCCATCACCCAGCTCTTGCGTTCGTCAACACGCCGACGATCGTCCTTTTCATGACGCGTGCGACTGTGCTTCACTTGGCCGGCGACCGTCACGCCGCGTTCGACGGTGCGCAGGTCGTCCGCGGAATCGACGCACAGGTAGTCGAAGCGACTGCGCAGTTCCTCCTGCAGCCAAGCCCGATGTTGCTGCGCGATGTCTAGTTTGCGTACGAGCGAGTTCGGCGTAAGATCCGACGTGGGCTGTGCTGTGCGGGAAATCATGCGCAAATAGACGAACCGATGCCCTAAGTGGGTCTCATTCACATAAGCTGCCATCTCACGGTAGAACTCCTCCTCCACCAGCATCGACGTGGCGAAACCGCCAAGAACGCGTTCAAGAGCGCCGGTCCATTTGACTTCGGCAGGCTTTACCTGCAACAGCTCGCCTGCAAAAGGGAGGCTTTCCTCTGAGATCCGCAGCGAGCGACAGATTTGTTCCCGGATGCCTAATAAATGAGAAGGCATATTTGACTTACGCGTCTCCATCGCCCGGATTTCGGTCACCAAGGAGTTGAACCGTTCCTCTGTCAGGCGCTTAACCTCCTTGTGCTTGTCCAGTTCCGTCTCGTGTCGCTCATTCATCGATTCACGCTGGTCGACGACTTGGCGTGCCTCGGTCTGCATTTCAGCGAAGGACTGCGGGCTCGCAGGTAATGCCCGCTCCAGTGCCGTACACGCTGCCTTCATGCGGTCGTGGTTGGAGCTTACCTCGGGCAGCCGTACTCGCTCGACACGGTCCATTTGCTCGTTGAGGCTCGCAAGTACGTCTCCTCCAGCGCCGGCACGTTTGGCAAGTAAAGCGTTGTAGGCGCTTGCTTCCTGTCCTTCCTTGGTTTTGAAAGCCTCGATGCTTTGGGCAATGCCACTGGCTCGGGTGTGCAACTCACCGATCTGTGTATCCAGCAAACGCTTGCGCCAATGTTCCCGAAAGTAATCGACACCTATGCGCTCCTCAGCCAGCGAGGACAGCAAGGCTCGGGTCTGAGTGTATTCGGCCAGCGCGTCGCGCGCAGGCCGCAGCGCCTCGATTTGCTTGCGCGCAGTAAGTACGGCCTCGTGGGCGGAGTTGAGTACTTGGAATTCGTTGACGAGTGTTTCGGCCACCGTGAAGGTCTCCGGTGGATCCAGCATAAAGTCGCGCAAAAACTTGTTCAGGTCGCCCAGGTCTTTAGCCGATTGTGTCTTGTGCAGCAAGCGTAACGCGCGATCACTCGCAATGCCAAACAGCCGCATGAACTTGCTCTGATAGCCGCTGAACTCGTCGGTAAAAGACACGTCACTTAGAGTGCTTTTAAGCTTGCGCACGTCGAAGCCAGCGCCTGCCTGAGGGAAAAAGTCCAACTCCCGCAGCGAGAACTCCCGTTCGGCCAGGAAAAAGAGTGGGTGCACGTCTCCATGTGCCGAGCCGCTGCCCTTAATCCAGAGGATGCGCCCTAGCACGACGACACGGCCGGTACCATCGCGATAGGTCTCGGCAATCGCCGACCAGGTAGTCCCGGTGCGCAGGTAGCGCTTGACCTTCTCGCCGTCGTCGCTCGTCTGAGTAGCCCAGGCGCCACGCACGTAGGTCGCAAGACTCCGGTCCCCCGTACTGCCCTTATCCGAGTTGCGGGCCGCCACATTAAAATCGAGCCAACGCGGTGGTGTCAGCAGCGATGTGTGGCCATCCAACAGCGTGCTCTTGCCCGAGCCGGACGGGCCCAGGATCAGATGCCCTTGTGGCGCGATGTCGATGTCACGAAGGTCGTCGAACGTTCCCCAGCGGTAGGTCTGAATGCGCTGTAGCTGGAATTGGAACTCGCGGCCGGGGGAAAGCGTCGCTTGCTGAGCTGATGCCAACGTAGGATGCGGCATAGTAGCGTCCATCACGAGCCCTCTTGCTGTTCGGCAGTCTGGCCTGCCGGTGCGTAACGACGATATGCCGTGGTCAGTACCTCGATTTCCTCGACCGGGAACAACAACCGCAATGAGGCAGAGACTTCGTAACGATCATCAGTACCGGGGAGTTTTAGCAGTACTCCCAATGTCTTGGCCTTCTCAATGGCACTGTCCATCTGCTTACCAAAGCGGGAGATGTCAACGTTGTCGCTGCGCTCGTAAGCCTTGAGGTACTCCTGCATCTCAATCCGGTCGACCACGGCACGCTCGGCTTGGGCGTCCGAGTGCGTGAGTTTCTGACGCAAGAATAGCAAGAGGACCGATTCGATGAAGCTCAGATTCTGCCGGCGCAGCAGGATCGGAATATCGACCTCCTCGGAGGTTACCTGTCGAGTGAAGGCGATACGGCTCTGATTGTCTAAAACGAGTTCCAAAAACATGTCATGAAGGCGCGATCGCAGCGCTGATTCATGGCGCTTTAACAGATTCCACAGTTTTTCGTGCCTGCGCGCGTCCAGGGACGGTCCTTGGAGTAGACGTACCAGCACGCGTCGGGCGGGGACAGGTAAGGTACCCGTGTCACCTTCGAAGCGCGCCTCGCTTTCAACCGCGCCGTCATCTTTTCCCGCAGTATCGAGGTCGACGTCGTCGCTTTCAGTGTCAGCGGGTAAATTCATGCTGTTGTTCCTTTAGGAAGTAGACCGATGGGACGTGCGCGGCGCGGCGCACGCTGTCCATTCCGAGCCAAGTCACTTGTACTTGGCTCGGAATAACTTGGCCATGGCGTATGGCAAGGTGAATGTAGCCGACGACGGAGCCCAAGCCTTGGGTGGCCGGATAGACGCGTAGCAGTTCTTCGATGCCAACTACGCTAGAGTGCTGTAGTCGCTCCCGGATGTTGCGCTTGAGCAAGGCAAAGTCGATTTCGGAATTGCGCACCATGTCCGCGATGTCATGCAGGTTCATGGAGGACGTCGGCGCATCCTTCATGCTGGCGTCGGCCATCCGCTCGGCGGGATCGTACAGATGCCACTGGGACGCGGAGCGAAGGCGCGCGCTGGTCAGCCAGAGTTCGAAGCCGATGTCTTGGTTAGCGCGCACTTCGTCCTTGACCGCAAGTGCGTCTCGCTGAGACACGCGAAGCACCGAGGTAAAGCGCCGTTGCTCAAGGTACTCGCGACTTTGAACAAAGGTGCGCAGACTGCGTGAGAATGTATGAAGCACTTCGTGAACCGACCCGCCTTCGTCCAGCAAACGGTTGGTAAGGTTGCGAAGGAAACGTCTTTCCTCGGAGCCCAGCTGCTTGGCAAAATCGCGTTCAATGACTTCTGTCAGCGCCTCCGAGAAAATAGTCGTTTGCTCAATGTCCGTGAGGAGGCGCCAGAATGCGTAGAAGGTCTTGCCAGCGGGCGTCTCGCCAATGAGGTCCATACCTACGAACAGCTGTTCCAGTACCTGGCCACGGCTACCCTCGTTGTTGAGCAAATCCGCGCGTAGCTGACGATTTAGCTGGTCGAAATCATCACGCACTCGCCGAAAGTCGGCCGCCAGCTCGTCTGCCAGTGCAATGACCTCCCGCGCCCGCTCCAGCGCCCGTTCAGCCGGTAACGTGTGCACTATGCCGCGGCCAAGCTCGTCCAGCTGCCGGTCGATGCGAGCGCGCTCAGCCAGCAATGCATTGCGCCGGCTTCCCGGGTCAGGATCGGTATCCTCAGCCAGTTTGGTTAACTGCTGGATGACTGTTGCCAGTCGGCTTTCGGTGGCTAGGGCCCGTGGCTGTAGCACGCCTTGCAGGAAGCGGATAGCTGTAACGGCATCCGTCGTCAACTCATATTGCTCCTCTTGAGCCCCTGTCGGCAGACGCCTGGTGACCCAACCTTCCGAAAGCCACACAGCGACGTATGCCTGCGCGGATTGGGCCATGTCCTCACCGGCTTGTTTCAGCACCTTAAGTTCTTGCGTCAACCGCTCATGCAAGGCCGAAGCCGGCAGAATTTTGTTGTCATCCAAGAGCAGTCCCTGCAACACAGCAAGCGTCACCGGCGCGTTGTGCGAAGCGAGCAATTTCCACAGTGCCTGTGCTCGCAGCTGTCGAAATTGGGCAATGGCCTTAACAGAGTTCATAAGCTGTCTTTCGCAACAGAATCGAATTCGCAAAAATAGATTCGAATCTGACATCAGTGGTTCTGAAGCGTGCTCACGTGTTTTAGCGGTTCAATCCATGAACGTGAGTCCCAAGTTTTTCTTTCCATGTTTGTTCCAGCTTCAGCACAGCGGTTCTTGATGACTTGTCAGTGATTTGCAGGATCGAGAACAGTAAGTCATGCGCCTTGTCGGGGCACTTGAGCAGCTTCTCGGTGAGTCCAAGATTGCCGCCCGTTCCATTGGTGGTTGCGTATTGTCGCCAGCGGCCCCAAATCCCGCCAACGTCACTGGATTCGCCATAGGCAGCGCCAACGTATTGCTCGCTGTCCTTCTGGTCTGTTATTAGATATATTCCATTCACGCCCGCAAGCCGCTGAACCCATTCTCTGTTTCCCATTTCATGCTGAACAAGGTACCTCAGTTGGGCGAATGTAAGCATAACGCGGTCAAAGCCTGGGAACGGCATGAGATATCCAATTGGCAGAATTTCGAGGACCGCCTTGTCCTTGTTGTGCAAGTGCTGATGCCAATTGATGTGCGATTCGCCCCATTCGATGACCAGTCTGTTTTCTAAATCGGAGAATCTGGCGTCTCGCTCAAGGTCATAGTGAAAATGAGCGTCCTCATAAAATATAGGGTGCGGTAGCCTAGGCGGCAAATCACCCCCGGCAAATCCGCGGCACGTAAACACACCTAGCAGTACCGTCTGCGCATGATAATTGCTATAGAAACTAATGATGCGCTCGCACGCCTTGAAAACATTTTTGCTCTGGATAGACTGATACCATTCAATGAGAGGCTTCCCATTAATGCGACGCTCAAGAAGCTCAAACAGCCCCGCTCCCGTAGCCAGCTCCAGTCGTCGGTCTTTATGTCGTACTACCTTCGTCGTTTGAAAATCCTGAAGGCCATATAGCGATAGTACATTTTTGAGCGACAGCTCCATGTCATCTTCTTGAGTTATGTTGGGTGCCAGAGAAGCGTCTAAAGTCTAACAGCATTGTCGCCTTGCGCTATAGCTGTAACTGTCTATAGCTGGATGGAGGACTGGTAAGCGTGTCGGCAACACCGTCTTCCAATCATCGCCAGCCTGAGAGAAGCTTGCCAGCTCGGCGGGCGCGAAGTGTCCGCTTAACTTTAAGCGGACACTTACGTGGATACACCTTTACTCAAGCAGGCAAGCAAACTTGCAGCTAGTGTTTTTTCCCAAATGAAGCCGGCGTATCCCATGAATATGGGACATCCCGTTCGATTAATAGTCGAATGATTTTCTATTCTGGATAGACAGCCGTACGGCTACTCATTAGACTGGCCACGGCTAAGTGTATTTTAGAGGTCCGCAATAAGAAGAAGCGAGGCTGACTAGAATTTAACGTGCTACTTCGGTGCGTTGCGCTGAACCAGTGTGCCAATAAGGTCGAGAGACGATCTGGCGTGAGCCGAGGGAGCACTATGCAACGATATAAATCGAGGCGCCTGTATTCGGCGTCTGACATCGTGAATTTTCTAGGATGTGAACATCTCACTTATCTGGATCTAATAGATCTGGATACGCCGTTGCCGCGAACCGAAGACGATGAGCATACTAAGCTCATTCAAGCAAAGGGCCACGGACACGAGGCGTCCTATGTGGCGCACTTAATTGACACAGGCGCGACGTTCATCGACATCGCTAAAACTGTCGGCAACTTGGAAGCAAGAGCTGCAGAGACCATTAAAGCAATGCGCGATGGTGTTCATACAATTTACCAAGCGACGTTTCTGAATGACCAGTTTGTCGGCCATGCTGACTTTCTACGTCGCGTCGATTTGCCTTCAAATCTTGGGGACTATAGTTACGAAGTTCTCGACACGAAGCTTGCAAAAACGACGAGGGTAAAATTCCTTATCCAACTTGCGTTCTATTCCTCCATGTTGGAAGAGGTTCAGGACATCGAGCCGCGATTCATGCATGTAATTTTGGGCGATCACACTGAAAAAAGCTTTCGCTATCAAGATTTCTCACGATATTTCACGACCTTACGCCAACGTTTCGCCAATCGAGTCACTGGTGATGTGGCATTGACCTATCCTGACCCATGCGAAAAATGTAGTCAGTGCAAATGGAGCGGATTATGCGCGGACAAAAGAGAAAAAGATGATCACCTGTCTCGGGTGGCAAACATCACAAATTTACAGGTGAAAAGGCTGCAAGACGCAGGAATCAAAACGCTTGAGGATTTAGGTAACAAGCCAGAAGGTACAAAGGTAGCTAAGGTTGCGAGTGAAACGCTAGAAAAGCTAAGACATCAAGCCAGCCTTCAATTTAAAGCACGAATGAGCGGAGAAAGGCAGCTGGAGATTTTGCCTTTGGACCCAGAAGGAAAGCGTGGATTTGCCAGGTTACCCCAGCCAAACGCTGGGGATTTATTTTTTGACATGGAGGGTAACCCGCTCGAAGACGGCGGCTTGGAATATCTCTTTGGGGTGTATTTTTTCGAGGGTGGAGCTCCTCAGTTCAAAGCGTTTTGGGCGCACAGTCGTTCAGAAGAAAAGCTGGCTTTCGAAGAATTTATGGATTTTGTCGCAGGGTGGCTGATGAGAAACCCGAAGGCATATATCTATCATTACGCCGCATATGAGGTCACTGCGTTGAAGAAGTTGATGTCTCTCCACGGAACACGGGAGGCAGAGGTTGACGACTTGCTGCGTAAGGGTAAATTGATCGATCTGTATAAGGTGGTTAAGGAGGGAGTTCGTGTATCGGAACCCCGGTACTCAATAAAAAATATTGAACACTTTTATATGGAAGCGCGCGCAGGCGAAGTCCAAAATGCTGGCGCAAGTATCGTGTTTTACGAACAGTGGAAGGACTCCAGAGATCCTAAGCTGTTAAAAGAAATCGAAAATTACAATTTAGATGATGTGCGCTCTACCTACGAATTGCGCGAATGGCTTGTTAGGTTAAGACCAAACCTGGTGAAATGGGCGACGCCCTTGGGTGAGGAGCCGGCGGACACGCAACGAGAGGTCGGCACACTGACTGAGGTAGAACAGCGGCTGGCCGCCTATCGTCAAAAATTGCTTGATCCATTGCCCGAAGACCGAGACGGATGGACAGAAACTCATAAGCTTCAAGAGTTGACATATCAGCTATTGGATTTCCACCGAAGGACGGCTAAGCCAGAATGGTGGGCGATGTTCGCTCGAATGGAAATGAGCGCTGAAGAGTTGATGGAAGATGGCGAAAGTATAGGCGGGCTAGTCATGGACGCTCAATTTCCACCTCAACCAGTTAAGCAATCTAATCTATTCACGTATCTCTATCCGGAACAGGAGACTAAACTAAAGTCGGATGACTCGTGTGTTCGTGCAGACACCGGTGAAACGTTGATGCTTGTACGAGTAGATCCTGATGCGAGACGGGTTGAGCTTAAGTATTCAATAAAAAAAGGTGCTCTCCCAGACCAACTTAGTATTGGACCCGGTAAGCCGATATCCACAGATGCACTAAAGGAAGCGATCTTTAGATTTGCCGACAGTCTGCTACATGCGGATGGGCGCTATGCGGGACTCATATCCTTGCTGAAGTTGGAGCCACCTCAAATTGCAGGGCATTCAGTCTGCGACGAAATCATAGACACTAACCAAGTTGCCTTGCCTCAGATTATCAATGCAATTGCAAATCTGGACAGCAGCTACATTTTTGTGCAAGGCCCTCCAGGCTCGGGCAAGACATATACAGGTTCCCACGTCATAGTGGACCTTATGAAACGCGGGTTCCGGATTGGGATATCTTCCAACAGTCACAAAGTTATTAACAACCTACTGATTGCTGTGGAAAAGGTCGCCAAAGATAAGAAATTCAACTTTGTAGGAGTAAAGAAATCCACAAAAGAAAAAACAGAATCTCACATAAATGGTGAATTCATTCAAGACGTGTTCACCAACGACGACGTGGTATCGGCCTTATCCGATGGCGCGAAATTGGTCGCTGGCACTGCTTGGCTCTTTGCCAATCCTGAATTAGATCAAATGCTAGATTTCTTGTTCATCGATGAGGCGGGCCAGGTAGCTCTGGCGAATCTTGTGGCGATGAGCACGAGTGCGAAGAACATTGTTCTGCTAGGCGACCAAATGCAGCTTGGGCAGCCGACCCAAGGCATTCATCCGGGAAGGTCTGGAGAATCATCGCTGGAGTATCTATTAAATGATTTGGCCACCATTCCACCCGAGCGCGGAATCTTCCTTAAGACCACCTTTCGAATGCATCCAGATATCTGTCGATTCATATCTGATGCAGTATATGACGGCCGTTTAGAGGCGGAAGTGGACAACGCAAATCAAAGGCTCGTACTGAAGGGGGCAAACGCGCTAAACATCAAACCCACTGGAATTCATTATTTAGCAATTGACCATGACGCTTGTTCCCAGCAAAGTGAGGAGGAAGCCGCACTCGTAAAGCTACTATTTGCAGAGCTGCTGCAACAAGAGTACACAGATAAGGATGGGACACTGCATCCTATTACCGCTAAAAATATTCTTGTATTGTCGCCTTACAATATGCAGGTAAATTTATTAAAGCAAGCACTGCCAGTCGACGCTCGAATAGGAACGGTAGATAAACTCCAAGGACAAGAGGCAGAGGCGGTGATCATTTCGATGACGACATCTAGCGGCGAGTATCTCCCTAGATTTATTGAATTTTTGTATAGCAAGAATCGGCTTAACGTGGCTATTTCAAGAGCAAAATGCGTCGCTTTTTTGATCGCGAATCCTGCCCTAATGTCGATTCGATGCTCAACTCCACAAGATATGGCGATGGTTAATACATTGTGCTGGGTAAAGGAATTTAACTAACACCCTTTCGTCAGGACGGTTACAACTCAAAATTGGAAAAAGAAAAATGACTAGTGAACCACACGAAGCAAGTCTGACAAATTTATGGGAAGCGCGACTTCGATCGCAACGTAGGAAACCTGCCGATAAGAAGGATGGAAAAAAAGAGCCCTTGGAGTCTAGCAGCTCGGCTCATTTGGCTGATGAATCTCGTACCGAAATCGAGAGAGATTTTGATCGAATTCTCTTCTCAACTCCGGTGCGACGCCTTGCGGATAAAACCCAAGTGTTTCCGCTTGATAAGAACGATAGCGTTCGTAATCGCTTGACTCATTCTTATGAGGTTTCAAACCTTGCGCGGAGCTTTGGCGTCGCTTTGTTCTACTCGCCATCGTCTACTATCGCCAAAGTACAAAAGGCGGCTCGCGATGTGCCGTCTTTGCTAGCTGCGATAGGTTTGGTTCACGACTTAGGAAACCCTCCTTTTGGACACCAAGGTGAAACAGCAATACAACGATGGTTTGACGAAAATAGAAGGCGCATAGAAATTGGGGAAGACGCTGCAAAACTGTATAAAGACTTTGAACTGTTCGAAGGCAATGCGCAAGGCTTTCGCTTAGTGACACGTCTTCAACTTTTAAATGATTCGTATGGTCTGAATTTAACGTACGCGACTCTTGCTGCGATGATGAAATACCCAACGTCGTCCGACCAACTGAACGACGCGGTGGCCGCCACTAAGAAACATGGGTACTTTAGATCTGAAAGCGCCATTGCTGGCGAAGTCCTACAATACGTGGGGTTGGAGGCTGGGAAAAGGCATGCTTTAACGTATGTAATGGAGGCTTGCGATGATATTGCCTACGTAGTGCTTGACGCAGAGGATTCGGTGAAAAAGGGATTGGCCTCCTTTGCTGACCTCATTGCGTACCTCCGTCACCATGGTGGGGCGGATCCTGTGGTGGAATATGTAGTCTTTGAAAGCGAAAAAAAGCACCAAGACTACAGAGACAACGCGGGAGATTTGTCGCCTGCAGAGCTAAACGATATTTCCATGCAGCGTTTTCGCGTGTTCGCCATCAACGCCATGATTCGTGAGGCCACTCGCACTTTTGAAGAAAATGTTAAATCTTTCGTTGACGGCACGCAAGTCGCCCCGTTGCTTCGCATCAGTGCAGCTGAGACTCTTCGCGGGACTCTGAAATCGTTTTCCTTCACCCATGGGTACACCCATAAATCGGTATTGGCGCTTGAACTCGAAGGTTTTAATACCCTTCGAGGATTAATGGACATGTTCTGGTTCAGCATCGATAAGATGGCAGGGAAAACTCCGAAGGAGCAAAGCGCGCAGCATCCCTTTGCTCGATATGTCTATATTCGGATATCGGAAAATTATCGGCGGACGTTTGATTCCGCGGTCAAAGAAGGTGGCTTGCCGCCGTGGTACTATAAATGTCAGCTGCTTACCGACATGGTCTCAGGTATGACCGATTCGTATGCATTGAGCCTCTATAAAGAACTTCAGGGTCTTCAAGGTAATTGCGAACTTATGCCCCCTTTACCGCCTACGCCGCCAAATGGAAAAGACTGAGACATACTCCGCAAGCGTCGGTAAGCGAGTTCACCGCTACTTATTTGACCAAAACACGGCACGAGCGAGTACTCGCGACTTCGTGAGTTTTTTATCTGGTCGCTTACCTGCAACAGTTGTGTTCGGCGGAATGATTCGCGATTTAGGTCTGGGGTCGGCGCGAGACTTCAACTCCGATATCGACCTGGTTTCGATGGCAGACAAAGCAGACATCCTTGCTGCGATTCGTATTCATAATCCCGAAATCAATAAATTTGGAGGCTTTCGATTTATCGTAGGACGTCAACTGTTCGACATTTGGTCTTTTCGCGACACCTGGGCCTTTAAAGAAGGGCTCGTAAAGGCAGAGACGCTTAAGGACCTTTGCGCCACTACATTCTTCAATCTGGACGCGGCATATCAGCCGCTCAAAAGCTCCTACGTTGTTGGCGCAGCCAATTATGTTGAGGCGTTAAATAGACGAATCCTCGATATCAATTTAGAACATAACCCCGCGCCCGAGAAAGCCGCATGGAGAGCAATTAGAATGGCCATTGGTCACGACCTTGCCATATCCTCTCGGCTGCAGGAGTATATTTTAAAGAGCGCGGCGACTACCCTTTGGGCAAGCGGTCCAACCCGAGCGTTTTTAGATCTGGCAGCGAAACATCTTGAATCCGGCGCAAACGAGCCTTTCCGATTTGAGCCGCAGCCAAATTTGCTTTAACCGAACAACTAAATCCTTTGCGTCGTACTGAGCACTCACGGCAATCGCGGCCCGTGACATACGTTGAAACATTGCCGCCAATTCTTAGGCTATGTTTGATGAAAAATACGCGGAGCGATTTCTTCACACTCCGTCAGCAGACCGAATAGACGGGGTGTTAAATACAAATGTCCCTCCCAATCCCAACTTTGAGCGGCGCCACCACCAATTAGCATTAGTGGTCTCGGCATTTGAGCCTGCGGGTGTATAGCGATCGAATGCAACGTTCTGTGATCCAGCCAACTCATTCTTGGGGATCCATTCGGATGGGTGTGCCAGTCTCCAAGATATGTCCAACGACCTGAGGAGCGTTCGAACAGCGCGTTAAGTTGTTCGCATTGCCACGCATGATCCGGATTAAATCTGGTGCGTCGGTGAATCGCTTTAGGGCCCGGTCCAATAGCTTCGAAGATAACAGGTTCGCCGGTCACAGCAACGTAGCCCACCAACACTCCCCCGGTTTCGAACGGATAGGCTCGATCGGCTTCATTGGTTAAATTTCGGAAGGCTGAATTGCTGATCCAGAAAAAAGAGGTCATTGCGAATTGCACGTGCGGCAAGCAGAATTCTTTACCGAAGCGTAGGACGTCCAATCCGGAGCAATTGACAGTTCATTCCTGGTCAAGTCAGCGACCGCTATATCCCACGCAAAATCTGGGTATCCACTTTGCTCGTTCCTACTGAGCGTCGCGACAGCAAGTCGTGCTGCCAAGAGCGCGATTTCATCACTATCAATTCCAGCTCCAATAAAGGTGCGTTGCGAGCATCCGCCCGGTTGGACCTCCTCTGGTCCGGTATCGGCTGGAAGACGTATGGACTTGTCGGCAAGGCCGTGCTGAAAGCAGTGCCAGCAACCTCCTCGGGGGCGGTCAGGCAGGATTCGACCGACGACACCGCCGGCCGCGCCATGAGTCGTAGTCAGCCAAAGATATGGTTTGCCAAGCTCCTTGGCGAGATCAGCCAAAAAGTGGCTAACTCGATGGCTAGCCGCTGAGTCAATGATGAGATCTGTTCTCTCAGCAAGTTCGCGAATTATTTGGTAGTCAGATGGCGTATTCGGCGGGTACGGCGCACCGATGCGAACATGATGGGGATGAACTTGAGTATAGGGATATTCTTGCGCTACATAGCCTGCCAACGCATGAGCTTTGTGAAATCCCACATATTGCCAACCTAGCGCCCATCTAATGGTGTTCCCGACCTGGAGCTCATCATATTCGACAAGATGCAATTGGCCGAGTCCTGCCCGCGCCAGATGCAAACTGACTGGTGAACCTAAGCTGCCCAATCCAATTTGTAAGACAGATTTGTTGCGAAGCGGGCGGAGCGCGGGCGCACGTTGAGTAAGAGCTTTTTCGCCGCCCCAATCCGCCCGAATGAAGTTTAGCCGCACGGCCGCGTCTTGTGAGCGCTTAGCCGGGGATAGAATTTGCGCGGTCAGGAAGAACCAGTCGTCTGAATTCGCTTGCCACTCCACTTCGTCCGAATATACAAAGCCGGCAACCACAATTTGTCCTCGCGCCGCAGCCCGGACGGCTTTTTTAAATTCAGGCACTTCCGTTAGCATGTGATTGTAAAAATGGATACTCGTCGCATGGACATCCCCATGCATGCTCGGGCGTTCAGGCAATCGCGACCAAAAACCCGTTACCGTTTCAGAAAACGCCGGCAATTTGACGGGAAAATTGATTAGTAATCTTCCGGTCGAGTCATGGATCTCCCGAAGGATGCCATTTAACAAGAGCGGCGAATTACCTGCTTTTTGCCGTGGACGGATCAACAACGTGAGTTTGCCTCGGGACTGCTCTGACGGTGGCGTGTCGTCTGGAACAATGATCGCGCAACTTGCAGCGTACGGTAGGAAGGATGAAAACGGCTCGCCGACGTGATCCTCTTGGCTCGCGACCATCGACGTCGGCAGACCAACAGCGTTTGTGGCCTGAATTTTTGGGAGCTGTTCTTTAAGAAGAATGGCGAGCGTGTCGATGCCGGGGCGCCAATCCAGTCCTTCGCGGGCTAACAAGCAAAGGTTTTTCCCGACCAGATGCTGATGGCGCTGAAAGACTTGTTCTCCCAGAAAAGCGTGTGGGGGGAAGTACGGAAAAGTCGCAGGGTATTCTGCTCGGAGCTTTAACGTCTCCTGGTCGTGCGGTATCTCAACATTGATGACCAATCTACCAGCACGCCATTCATCCTCACTTTTACTCCACACGTAACCCAATGCGTCGAGGCCAGCTTCCTCGGCTTCGAGCGCATCGGGGTGACGGTCCCACCAAGATTCCATTTTTAACCTACCGGGCGATGGCCGGGCGGATTCGGGGCGCCGTGTCCAGGTTTCGGCCGATTGTCGGGTGGGCCGGGTGGGACGTTTGGATGCTTTGGATGGTCTGGCTTTTCGGGCTTGTTACTCATTTGCAACTCCTGATAAACGAGGACTCAACGCTTTGGTTTGTGTCCGGTCAAGTGAACGGGGCAGTTGTAATACCGCCCCACCAGCTTTGAATATACAGAAATTTTGCTGCCGTGTGCATATTTTTTATTACCACATCTTTTTTATCACGACGCAGTTTGTTCTGTATATTGATACAATCCACGCTTTCAGGAAAGCGAAACGAGATGAGCCTACAGCGAGATATTCAGCGGGAGCGCTTATTTTTTTTAGAGTTTTTGGCCCTTTTCACCGGCCAGGTGACCAGAAAAGACCTGGTTTCCCGATTCGGCATTAGTGAACCCGCTGCCACAAAAGATCTTTCGCTCTATGCGGAGCTCGCTCCGGGACTTCTTAACTACGATCTTCGGCGAAAGTGTTATGTATACGGGGATGGGAAGCCTCTTTTTACCCATCTAGTCGACCAAGCACTGTTTTCTCTAACAGGAGATCGCCCTCTCGCTACCGACCCCGAGCATGCCAAACGACTTTCGAGCTGGGTTAGCACCAGTATCAAGCGAAAAATACCGGTGTCTCTAGTCGCGGTCATTACCCGCTGCATCTACCAACACCGAAAAATAACGGCAAACTACGTTTCTATTTCAAGTGGCGATAAAAAGCGAGAGCTGTCACCTTTGGCAGTGGTGTACGACGGGTTGCGTTGGCACATACGATGTTTCGATCATAAAAAAGAGGAATTTCGCGATTACAACTTAGCGCGGTTTAGTGAAGTTGAGCAGAGCGATCCGTCTGATATAACGTTAGAAAAAGATCAAAAGTGGAATACAGAAGTGCAATTGAAGCTGGTGCCTCATCCCAAATCCAATCATCCGGAAACAATTCGCTTAGACTATGACATTACGGACGATGCTAAATATGTGTCACTGAGAGCCTGCTTAGTAGGTTACTTTCTTCGGCACTGGCCCATCGATTATTCTGATGAGGGTACCGAGAATCCAAATGCTCGGCATCTCTTCCTCAAGAACAAAGCAGAGTTAATCAGGCAAGGAGTGCCGGAATGGACATTTTCCCCCGGATAGAGAAACAGAGTTAAAAGACGTTTGCTAGCCCCATGGAATCTCGTGCTGCCATTCGGGCGTCAAAAACAGTCTCTTAATGCCAAATATTGCAACCGCCGATTCCGAACGGTGAAAAAAGGAGTCACACTTGGTGTGAAGTGCCACAAATTGGGCTTAAATAGGTGCCATTTATTGGGTATAGGCACGCATCGCGCTTTGTCAGGCCAATCATAGTGCTTATGCAAGCACTGTGGTTGCCAGCGTCTAAAGTTTTTAAGGACTCCGTGCATTGATGGTCCTTTGCAAACCGCCCTCAAGCGCAAATTAATTTATCTTTACCGTCGCGATGACAAGCTGTGGCATGAGTCGCCTGTTGGAACTCGGGTTAGCGATCGCCTGCGGTTGGCCAATTTACACGAATATCATCGATACAAACTGAGCCTGCGTTGATGCAAAGAACCGTAGCTGTCGTGTCCAATACCCGCCCTTTTTTCTGATCAGTCCTAGACGAAAACGCAGCGTCAATTTAAGGCGAGCGGCACAAAAACACGCCTTAAATGTTGGATATAATGCAACGTCAATATCCTTGCAAACGCGCTCGCGTGGATGCCGGAGCGCCGTGCAACCAAACTTTCGCTGACATTCATCAGAGATAAAAATGCAAATAATCACTGCGGGAAATCTATGAGAAACAGGTGGGCGCTCGGAACTATTGCCGCGGTATGCGCACTCGCGGTTTTACTTAACGGGTGTGCCGGCACGGCGGATTGGATCGCAAACGCCATTCTCGCAAACGCAATAAAAACCGATGATCGAGAAATGCCGCAGACGGCATATGCAATTCCATCCTCCGCTGACGATGTTCAGATCCTTGGCGGTCAGGGGCTTGGGCTAAGCTGCAGCCTGCCCCCGGGTGTGGACCGGCTGGCGTTTCAACGATCCGGCAATCAGGCGCCCGTTTCGCTTCAAATGCGGCAAGCGTGCGCTTTCCACGACTTTTGCTATCGTCACGGGAATGCGACGTACGGATACGCTCAGGCGGACTGCGACTTTCTTCTGCAACAGCATGCATTTCGTCTGTGCAAACAGATAAACGCCGATTACTCTGTGGCGGATTGTGAAACGAATGCGCGCAAAGTGACGTTAGGCGTGCGCATAGGCGGGGCCGGCAGCTTTAAGCGGGCCGATGCCATCGAGGATCATAAGGCTGCCACTTTCTTTGAATTCGATCCTTACCCGGTACGCGCAGCCGCGCACACCGTGGTTCGCTTAGCGGATGCTCCCAAGGCATGGCTCAAGGATGCGCATGGCGAGGATGCCATGCTGCCGAAGGCGGCGTATTTTTTTGAAGTAAAGCCATCTGGAACGCGTGTTTCGATCCTGGGCTGGCGAAAGAACGGAGCGCGCACTTGCGCAGCCTTCGAATTGCCGGCGGGCTTCAACGCGCTGAATGGCCCGCCGATGGTGGTTCGCGATTCACCCGGCGGCGAAGACTGGTTTGTTTGGTGGAAACGCGAGAGCATGCAAAATACCAAAGGTCATTTCGCTTTGTTGCCGCCGGGACGCGCAACGCGCGCCGACTGGATGGAAACCGCCGGCGGTTTTGCAAAAAGTTCGGTTGTCGGCTGCAAAGAGCTACCCATTTGGAACGCATCCGATGAACTGAAAACATCAGCGCAAATCGGATTTACCGCCAAACCAAATAATGATCTTGAGTTCTCCGAAATTCATGCGGCGCGCGATAGCGTGGCCGACGGTGTACTTCGTTTAATCGGGCTCACTACCCATTCTTGCGGAGCGAACGAACTCCAGAATGTTTCAAGCTGCCTCATCGATGTCGAGCTGGATGTCAATATGCGCCGGTTCAAGGAAGACGTTCAGCCATCCGCGCCAGGCCCCAAACCCAAATACAACAAGAGCCCCACTAAATATCGAGCGCACGATCAACATTGTGCCGAAGGACAAGGGCTGGGTTGCGATCGCTACCGCAACTACGTTACCGCACCATATATCCTTAGCCAGGATTCAAAACCGTATGTCCTGTGGTTAAGGCGAGGAACCTCCGACGGGACAAACTACAGGAAAGAGGTTTTCATCAGGCGTTTCGCATTGGGCGCCACCCGGGATGACCAGGCCCAGGATTTAGGTGAACAATTCATGGCTGAATTTCCAGAAGACATGGATCCGGCCGCTTTGCTCGAAGCGGACACGTTGACTCCGACCTTCCTCAGTCTTTCCATCAAAAACAGCGAAGGCAATGCGATTGGAATCCGTTTAACTTCCGCGGCAAAGCCCGGCGAACCCGCCAAGGTCGAATCTCTCGATTGCCTGAAAAATACGGATGCGTCGTGGATGTATCGGCCCAGCGTACTTGTGCGGGATGTGACGACACCGCATAAATACTTCGTTATATTTTCCCGGAGTGAAGGAGGGAAAAACGACTTCGAGTCCGGCACGGTCGACCAACTGAATCTGTCTGCTGATTTACAGCTAAAGATCGCGACCATAGAAAACAATCAGTGTACTAAAGTGAGAGATCAACAGTTCAGCGGTGCGCTGTCGGAATTCCTCTGGGATGAAGAAAAGAAAGGCATTCTTGCCGCAGTGGCGAACCGTGACAAGCCGTGTAAGAGCGTTGAGGGTAGCGACCGGTGCCGACGTATGCGTCAATATGAAGCCGGCAGAGCACAGGAAATTTTCGGAAAGTTTTTATCTCGCACGCGAGGCGGACAATTAACTGTTGCAGATGTTTCCGGAGATGGCGTTCCGGATTTGATTTTGGCAAGCAACAAGGTTCCTGCCGACGTTCAAAAAAGCGATAAATTTCCGGAACTGGCCCACGATAAATTCAGCGTGCCGCGATCCCGTTTATTCATTGGACGAAAAGATGCGGATGCCGGCCTGGTTTTTGATGTTGCCGCACCCCGAAAATAGCATCGCATCTGACCGTTCCTTTTTTTCAAAGAGCCATGACTATGTTTTCTTCCAAATTAATGCGACGGGCCCGCAAGCTTACACTTCCTTCGGGCGCGTTGCTGCTAGCGCTCGGCACATCAGCGTATGCGGTTGAATGCGGAATGGCCGAGGCGTTCAAGCAACGAGATGGCAATGGGAAAGGTGGATTGACATCGGTTTGGTCCGGCGAGCAATCGTCGTCGCTGTTATTCATCGAGTCGTTAAACGTCAATACTGACGGGACCAGTCGCTCATACAGCGTCGACGATTTTTGGGGTGAAAGGACCGCTTTAAATAATCTTTGCAATGCGATGAAAGATGCATGTGCGGGCCTGTCCAAAGATGAATTGCGGAAGCGCAGGATACTTACGCAGCAGGCTTTCGCCAATGGGTGGCCGGACGCGCAACTCAAGGCTTCCAGAATTTCTCCATCAATCATTCCATTCAAAAATGGAAAGCCATGTTCGCCCAAGAACGGATTTTTAATATCTGCCACAGCACTTCATAAACCTGCCATAAACGACGTATGCGATACAAATAACTATGTCGATTCTCTTATAGTGCCTGCACTGGTTATTCCAAAAAATCCGTCGAAAACGCAATTGTCTGAATTTGCAAAGCGAAACGCAAAGGTAGGCGATCTTGTTGTTGCCATGGTTCCCGGAACCGCCAAACCAGTGTTTGCGGTTGTCGGGGACACGGGTCCGGCCGGCGAACTCGGTGAAGGGTCGCTTGCATTAAACGGCAGCCTTCTCGGGAAGAAGGCCGAGCCAACCAACTATTTAGAAGTAAGGGGGAAAGGGGCATTCAAAGGCAAGGCATGGACCGTCCCGAAAGCGATTGTGATCGTCTTTCCCGGCAGTCGTGACACTGCGAATCCGTTCATGACACGCGATAGGATCGATGAATCGGCGCAGCAACGCTTCGAGAAATGGGGCGGGTTGGAGCGAATGAATGCGTGCGCTGCCGCTTATCGCTGATGACTGACGCAGTGATTTTCCGGGAAAAGGAAGATAGGGCATGTATCGCGCGGAATCGCTCTAGGTAACAACCAGATTTAGTCGTAGCGAGCCGCTACGCCGGGGTTCTTATGCCGGCATAGCGGCTCGACATTTCCCAAATTCCATTCAGACTCTATCGATTGTGACGGACGTCTGCATTGCGCCCCTCCAGTTCTCGACTGGCGCATCCGCCCCGATTTGTGATTTCAATCCGCGCTTGAGCATGGCCGCCTATCGCTTGAGACGCAAGCGGGAATTTAATCGCGCCCAAATAAAATGACGGCTGTGGCATAACAATTGCGATACCTATGGAAAAGTACGTTCAGGTATCGCCGCCATGCCGGATAACAATGCGGTTTCCCCGGTTGACAAGCAACCACCGGGCAGAACCGGTCAGCCCAGTTTCCCGCTCGCGGGAAAAATGATTCCCAGGTTTGGGACGGTCGCCGGCATGAGGATGGTGCCGAACTCGTGCAGCGCATCTTCACCGTCGCCTCGGCCGCGCCGAACAGTGCTTGAGCGAACAGGCCCAGGCAAGGATCGGCCGCTGTCCGGTCCGGCGCTGTAAAGGCGCGAACAGAATCATTTCCATTCACTGCCGTAGACGAGAATGCTTCCGAAAAGCCTCAAATTCAAAGTCAGTCTTTACCTGACAATCGCCTTGGTGGGGGTGATGTTCCTTTTTATTTTGCTTCTTATTCAACAACAACGGGATGAACTACTGACTGCCGAACGCAGGCATGTAACGCAGCTTTCCCAGGTGATCGCCAAAAGCACCCGATATGCGATGCTCCTCGATGAGCCGGATATCGTCGACAAGATTATTGAGGACATCGGGAAGCAGGATGGAATCAAGAGCGTCAGGGTGCTGAGCAAGGATGGAAAGATCGCGCATTCAAATAATCAGCCGGAAGTCGGGCAGCGCATCAACAAAAAAACGGAAGCCTGCGTCCTTTGCCACGAGGGCAAGAAAACCTTGGCCGAGATCCCCAACCACAAAAAATGGCGGATTTTTAAAGGGGCCGACGGGAATCAGCTATTGGGCAACATGCAGGTAATACGCAACGAACCATCGTGCTCGACCGCATCCTGCCATGAACATCCGGAGAGCCAGTCGGTGCTCGGCGTGGTGGATATAACCTATTCACTCGATGAAATCAATCAGACCATGAAGACGCATGCAGTCAAGATGACCATCACTTCGATCGGATTCATCCTTCTGGTTTCCGTCAGCGTGGCCTGGTTGCTGCACCGCCTGATCTATGTGCCGCTGCGAGACCTGGAAACCGGCGCCAAAAAGCTGGCATTCGGCGACTTCGATCATGCCATCCCGGTGCGCGGTGACGATGAGTTCGGAAGCCTGGCGCGCTCTTCCAACACCATGATGGCGGCGCTCAAGAAATCCCGCCAGGAACTGGAGGGTTGGGTACAAACCCTGGAACACAAGGTGAAGGAACGAACCCAGGAACTGTACTTGGCCGAAGCCGAAGTTGCCAGAGGCGAAAAGCTGGCTTCCATAGGGCAACTGGCGGCCGGGATTGCGCATGAATTGAATAATCCCCTGACCGGTGTGTTGACCTTTACATCGCTGCTGCGTAAAAAAATGCCCGATCAGAGCCAGGATGCCGAAGACCTTGATCTGGTGATCCGGGAAACCAAGCGGTGCGCCTCCATCATTCGGCGGCTTCTTGATTTTTCACGCGAAAAGGTCCCTGAAAAGAAACGGGCCAATCTGAATCACCTGGTTGAAGATACGGTGCGGTTTGTCGAACGGTCGGCGGCCTTGCAGCAGATCGAGATTACGACGGATCTCGATCCCGATTTGCCGGAGATCCTGGCCGACTCCGACCTGATCAAGCAAGTCATCATGAATATCCTTGTCAACGCCAAGCAGGCGATTGAGGAAAATGGAAGCATTCGGGTGCAGACACATCTGCACAATGGCAGAAAGATGCCCGAGTCCGGAAACCAGCGTATTCCTGCAGTGGAGATCTCCATACGCGACACCGGCTGCGGCATTCCAGAAGCCAATCTACAGCGGATTTTTGACCCCTTTTTCACTTCCAAGGAAGTTGGCAAAGGGACCGGCCTGGGGCTTTCCGTCAGCTATGGAATCGTCAAATCCCACGGCGGAGAGATCAAGGTCGAGAGTACGGTCGGCGAGGGAACCACGTTCCGCATCTACCTTCCGACCAATTTGAATGTCGGTGAAATCGAAAGCAATGTGAGAGAGAGTATTAAATGAAAGCCAGGATACTGATCGTTGATGATGAGGAAATAGTCGTTCGGAGCTGCCTTCGCATACTCGACGATGACCGCTATGAAGTGGAATCCGTGAGCGATGGCTGGGAAGCCTTGCGAAGAATTGACGAGAATGGTTTCGATATACTTGTGCTCGATATCATGATGCCCAGGATCGACGGTCTGGAAGTGCTGCAGCGGGTCAAAGAACGCCACCCGGACGTCGACGTCATCATGATGACCGGACTATCCCAAATCCAGACCGCGGTGCGCGCCATGAAGCTCGGCGCCTTCGATTATCTGTCCAAACCGTTCGACCCCGACGAATTGAAATTGATCGTCGATCGTGCGCTGGAGCGGCGGCTGCTGATGCGGGAAAACCGCACTCTCAAGAGCGAAGTCAGTTCCAAATACCGCTTCGAAAACATCGTCGGCACCAGCTCGCAGATGCAGGCGGTGTATCGCCTGATCGCCAAATGCGCGCCGACCAATTGCACCGTCCTGATTACAGGCGAGAGCGGCACCGGCAAGGAAATGATCGCGCGCGCGGTCCACTACAACAGCCTGCGCAAGGACACGCCTTTCGTCCCGGTCGATTGCAATACGCTGAGCGAGCATCTGCTGGAAAGCGAGTTGTTCGGCCACGTCAAGGGTGCATTCACCGGCGCGGTGACCAATAAGCGAGGCATGTTCGACATTGCCGACAACGGCACTTTGTTCCTGGATGAATTCGGGAATATCTCGCTATCGACCCAAGCCAAGCTGCTGCGCGTTATCCAGGAGCGCGAATTCAAGGCGGTCGGCGATACCCGCAGCCACACCACCAATGTCAGGCTGGTCGCCGCGACCAACAAGGATCTCAAGGCCATGGTCGCCGACGGAAGCTTTCGTGAAGACCTTTATTATCGGATTAATGTTTTCCCGATCCACATTCCTCCGCTGCGGGAGCGCCGCGACGATATTCCCGCTTTAGCCTTCCATTTCCTCAAGCTGTATGCCAATGAACTGGAAAAGGATGCATCCCAATTTTCGGACGGGGCGATGAGTCTGCTGATGAGCCACGACTGGCCGGGCAATGTGCGGGAACTCGGGAATACGGTCCATCGGGCGGTGATCCTGGCGTCCGACAACATCATCCGCCAAGGGCATCTGGCCAGCATCCTCGACAATGGGCCGCGCTCCGATCTTGAGGTGCCGCGCACCAGCGATGATCTCAAACGGATAAAGAAAATCGCAAGAGAGAAATCGGTGGAAGACGTCGAGAAGCTGTTCGTCCAGGAGACGCTGAAAAGGAACGTCTGGAACGTGACCAAGAGCGCGGAAGAAACCGGCATGCAAAGGGCGAATTTTCAGGCGCTGATGAAGAAATACAACATCCGGGTACGCAATACCGAGCCGCACACACCTGGCGACCCGGATGCGACTTAGAGCGTCTAACAAAATACCGCTTGCTGCGTTTCCCTTGCAGGGCGCATCTGCGCTTGCAAGCACAGATCGTTACGCAGGCGGGCAGCATGCTGCCCGAATTCCCTGCTTCACCCTCCTTGCCGTACATCACGTACTGTCTTCGTCGGCGCGCCTTGCCATCGGCATTTTGTTAGACGCTCTTAGGAGCCGCGCAGAAATAAGTTCGTGAATTTTTAGAATACTCGGTGGTCTGAAACAATTATGCAGAACGCAGACCTGATGCACCAAATTGACTT
>MESE01000006.1 GCA_001770855.1 Burkholderiales bacterium RIFCSPLOWO2_02_FULL_57_36 | reverse complement strand
TATTCATCGTGATCTCCTTCGGGCAATTCCCGTTAGACCACTTCAAATCTGAAAAATATGCCGTGTCGGACTACTAGTAGCGCTGGTCGGTATTTGCAGGCCAGTTCTGATCTTGCCATTCGAGAATCAAAACATACTGATCGGGAACTGCTTTCCTCGGGAGTCAGCTTGACGGAATGCAACGGTTAGCGCATTGTTCTGAGTTGAAATGAGGCTAAGCCCGATGCAGCCTTTCAACATCAAGTCAACGATCAATCCCGATGAATTTGAATAATCAAAAACGAGGCGCATTCTCCGGGTTCGACGCAGAATCGCTGTTTGGTCTAGTAGCCGATTCCGTCGGCCTCGTCATCTTGGTGTGGGAACGGCTTGAAGATACGATTCGCCTAAGCAAGCAATGGTTGGTATTGACTGGCGGATCCGCCGAATCCACACTCACCACATCCGAAAATTTCAATTCATTCGTTCATCCGGAAGACCGTTCGCGGCTGGCGGCAGTCATCTTGCGCCATTTGAGACGCGATAACGAGTTCGGTAATGTCGAATTTCGCGTGCAATCGATCGCCGGCGATTGGAAGTGGATGTCAGCGCGCGGCAAAGTGCTCCAGCGTGATGCGATCGGGAACGCGGTCAGCTTAATGGCAATGCTTACCGACATCAGCGAGTACAAACTTTCCAAGCAGATACTTGAAGAGAATGAGGAACGCAATCGATCCATTTTCAACAATACAATGGATGGCATTTTTCTTACGACCGCGGCGGGCGCGATCCTGGCCGCCAATCCGGCGGCGTGCAAAATAACCGGCTATAGCGAAGATGAACTGAAAGACCTGGATTGCAACGATCTGTTCGATGTTCATGATCCCCGTTTGGCGCAACTGCTGGATAGCCGGTCGTGGCGCGGATTGGCAAATGGAGAAGCTGCATTGATACGCAAGGATCGCCGTTTGATCGACGTCGAGCTTTCTTCGACCGTCTTTACCGATAGCGGTGGAATGCAGAAAATCAGCATGATCATGCGCGACATAACTGAACGCAAGGTTGCCGAACGCACGCTGTTCAGGTTGGCCAAAATGTATTCGGCGCGCAGCCAATGCAATCGAGCGATTATCATGAGTCAAAGCCGTGATGCGCTGTTCAAGGCAGTGTGCCGAATCGCCGTCGACTGCTGCAATTTCAGTCTTGCCTGGATTGCGTTGGTCAACCCGGATACATCGAAAGTTTATGCGGGTGCCGCAAGCGGGCCGGAGCGGTCCTTTCTCGGCAAGGCAGGATTCGCGACGATCGACCCCGCACTGCCGGAGGGGCGCGGACCGATCGGTACCGCCATCCGTGAAGCAAGACAATACGTCTGCAACGACTACTCGATGGACCCAAGCATGGAGCCATGGAAGCGCGACTGGGCGGATCATGGTTTCAAGTCCTGTGCAGTTTTTCCGATAATGAAAGAAGATCGGGCAATCGGCGCGCTTTGCTTGTATGCGCCTGAAAAAAATTATTTTGATCCGCAACTGGTGGTTCTTCTCGAAGAAATGGTCGCCGACATTTCCTTTGGGCTGATGAATCTGCAAAGAGGCGAGGCGCTCCAGACCAGTGAGACACGTTTTCGGACATTATGGGAAACAACCACCGATGCCATCCTGGCACTCGATTCGGACTCCATTATTCAATACGCCAACCCTGCCGTGCTGGCAGTCTTCGGCCATCAATCGGATGATCTGATCGGGAAAAGTATTGAAATATTACAGCCGGAACGCCTGCGTGCTTCCCACAGGAACGGTATGCGCCGCTATCTTGATAGCGGCGAGCGTCGCTTGAATTGGCGCGCCACGATGGCAACCGGATTGCATCGTGAAGGACAGGAATTTCCAATCGAGCTATCTTTCAGCGATGTGCGATTCAATAATAAACGAGAATTTATCGCCTGCATACGCGATCGATCCGAAAGCAAGCGAAACGAGGATTTGATTACCGGCCAAAATCGAATTCTGAGAATGATTACCGGTGGGAGCGATCTGGACGAAACGCTGACGGCCATCAATCGCTTGATCGAAGATCAGACACCTGATGCGCTGTGTTCGATACTGATCCTGAACGACGCGGGGACGCAGTTCGAAACGGGTGCCGCAGGCTCGCTGCCCGAGGGCTATCTGCGCATTGCGTGCGCTCAATCGAACGCCCGGAATTTGGGCGCGCGCGGTGCGGCGGTTCATTTAAAAATCCCGGTGATTTCGACCGATATCGCATCCGATCCGCTATGGATCGATTGTCGCGGACAGGCATTGGAACATGGATTGCGGGCGTGTTTTTCATGGCCGATCTTCGGCCGCTTGGGTCAGGTTCTCGGCGTCTTCGCGATATATCATCGCAAGCCGGGAGAGCCGACCGAGCTGGAACTTCGCCTGATTCAGGTAACGACGGACCTTGCCGGCCTCGCCATCGACAGCCGGCGCTCCGAAGAACGCATTCGCTACCTGGCGCATTATGATGAACTGACCGGATTGCCGAATCGCACAATGTTTTCCCAAGTACTGTCGCAGGTACTGGTTCGGGCCGGCCGAAGCAGCAACCAGGTCGGGATATTGTTCATGGATCTGGACCGATTCAAGAACATCAACGATACCCTCGGTCATGAATCCGGCGACAGGATGTTGCAGGAGGTTGCGAAAAGGATTCGCGGTGCGGTGAGTGACGTCGATACGGTCGCCCGGTTGGGCGGTGACGAGTTCGTGGTACTCATTGAAAATTTCAACGAGCCTTCCGCGCTGGTGAATCTGGCAAAAAAACTGATAGACCAATTGGCTGTCCCAATGGTCATCGAGGGCCGCGATTTTCATCAAACAGTCAGCATCGGAATCAGTAGCTACCCGACCGATGGAAGCAATGCGCAGACACTCATCAAGAACGCCGACATGGCCATGTACCGGGCCAAGGAAAGCGGTAGAAATAATTATCGGTTCTACTCCGCCCAGATGGGGGCCGGCTCGCTGGAACGAATGACGCTTGAGTCCGAACTGCGCCGCGCCATCGAGCAGAACGAGTTCATACTGCATTACCAGCCGAAGGCGAATATCGAGTCGGGAAAGATTGTCGGAGTGGAGGCGCTGGTGCGTTGGCAGCATCCCGAAAAAGGTCTCCTTTCGCCGTTGAAATTCATTTCGCTGGCCGAGGAGACCGGTCAGATCGTGGCGATCGGTCAATGGGTTTTACAGTCGGCTTGTCGGCAGTTGCGCGCATGGCAGGATGACGGTTTGCCGCAGATCCGGATTGCGGTGAACTTGTCCGCGCGCCAGTTCGCACATGACGACTTGTTGTCCGACATCGCAGTTGCGCTGCGTCAGAGCGGTCTTTCGCCGGACATGCTGGAGCTGGAGATCACGGAAAGCATGGTGATGGATAACGCAGGCAAGGCAATTCGGATATTGAATGAATTGAAGGCAATGGGCGTACGCATCTCGATGGACGATTTCGGAACCGGTTATTCGTCGCTTGCAAATCTCAAGCGCTTTCCCCTCGATAGCGTCAAGGTGGACCGATCATTCATTCGCGACATTCCGGAAGAAGCCAACGATGCGGCGATTACGCATGCAATCATTGCCATGGCGCATGCGCTGAAACTTACGGTCATCGCCGAAGGCGTGGAAACTGAAGATCAGCTTGCTTTCCTGCGCGAGCACGGCTGCGACGAAATCCAGGGTTATTACTTTAGCAGGCCGCTTTCGGCCAGAACATTCCAGCACTTCTTCGAGCAGCATCATTCCGCAGCGCACAATCTGCTGCAACGTACGGGTCTCTGAATATGCTGTCCAGGCTGGCCAAACAAACACACGACCGGCATCAAGCCTGCGGCAATCACGCTGATTTTGGCACGGTGCCTGTAATCACTGAAGCGCGATAACGAAACCCGATAATTTGGCAAAGGTTCTCGTATGGAACTTGTCGTGATTGGCGTCGCAGCCGTCCTGGCTTCCGGCCTGACATTATTTTCCGGTTTCGGGCTGGGAACGATTCTGATGCCTGTGTTCGCATTGTTCTTTCCGGTACCGCTTGCCATTGCGGCAACGGCGATCGTGCATTTCGCGAATAATATTTTCAAGTTCGGGCTGATGGCGAAACAAGCCGATTGGCGGGTGGTGTCCCGGTTCGGCATTCCTGCCGCTTTGGCCGCGATGGCCGGGGCCTGGCTGCTCAACCTGTTTGACCGGATGCCGGTGCTGTTCAAGTATGACTTCGGTGGTTCGACGTTCGACATTACCGCCGTCAAGGCAGTGATCGGCACATTGATCGTTCTCTTCGCCTTGTTGGAACTTTGGCCGCGCTTTCAAGCGCTGGCATTGCCGGCGCGCTGGTTGCCGGCCGGCGGGGCGCTGTCCGGATTTTTCGGCGGACTGTCAGGTAATCAGGGTGCATTGCGCTCGGCTTTCCTGTTGAAAGCCGGCCTTTCAAAAGACGCCTTTGTTGCCACCGGCATTGTTTCTGCAGTCATTGTCGATGCCACCCGGCTGATGGTGTATGGCATCGGTTTCATGGCGGACCATTTGTCCAGGTCCCAGGAACTTGTGGTGCCCGTGATAGTGGGGGTGGTCTGCGCGTTCATCGGGGCGTTCGCCGGCAAGCGCGTTCTGCAAAAGGTGACTTTGCGCACCGTGCAGATTGTAGTGGCTGCCGCGATGCTGCTGATCGGGAGCGGCCTCGCCGCGGGATTATTGTAGCAATCCGCGCTGGTCAGGAAAATCGTATTCTGCGCAATGCTATTTCGGATTCGACCTGGCTTTCATCCAGCGAATGACTCCGATGACAATAACGATTCCCAGCAGATCCGCCAGCGCCGTTTGCGAATTGACGGTAAATCCCGCAAGGCCTTTCAATCCGGTAACGATCATCCAGGCGCTCACTGCGGAAAGCGCGACATGAGCAAGGGGGCCGGAATAATTTCTGGCCAGGACCGACCAGTGATTCGGCTTTTTTCTTTCCGATTTCTTTTCCATTTTTACGCTTTCTACGAACCTAAACATTGTGAAGCATGGATGTTTATGATTGTGCCGCGCGTTAATGGTTTCCGGATATAAATATTTATTTCTGGAATGTTTAGCGGTTCGTGAATCAAGAAATCAGTATGATTTGTCGAGTCGGGCTAGGTGCGTACCGGTAAATATAAAAATGTAATCCCATTGCTTTCGTTACCCAATGAAAAAACCCGCCAGTCTTGTCATACCGATTGCACCAAAGGGTACAATTACATATTCAAAGTGCAAAAACTGCGAGCCTGGCTGCTTTTTAATTTCCCCCTGACCGAGATGGCTTTATCACAAGATGTCGCGATCCGTTAATTGGCGATGCAAGAGAATTTGACATTATCGATTGACCATGGCGGTCGGTTTGTTAACCAATCTGACAAATACAGAGAGTCCCTATGTACAAGCACGACAATTTTTACATCAATGGCCGCTGGACGGCTCCGTCAACCCAGAAAACGATTGACGTGATCAATGCTTCGACCGAAGAGGTAATGGGCCGGATTCCGGAAGGAAGTGAGCAAGATGCAGAAGTGGCCGTGGCCGCAGCCAAGGCAGCGTTCGATGGCTGGAGCAATACGCCTCCGGCGGTGCGCGGCGATTTTTTAAAGAAAATCCAGGAAGGTTTAAAGGCGCGCAGCGAAGAACTGGCCAAGATGATTGCCGGTGAAGTGGGCATGCCGCTCAAGCTTTCGTCAATGATCCAGGTGGGTTCTCCGATTGCCAATTTTGGCTACTACGCCAAGCTCGCAAAAGACTTCCAATGGGAAGAAACCGTTGGTAATTCGCGTATCGTGCGCGAGCCGGTCGGCGTCGTGGTATGCATCACACCGTGGAACTATCCGCTGCACCAGATCGCCGCCAAGGTGGCAGCGGCGCTTGCAGCGGGATGCACCGTGGTGCTCAAGCCTTCGGAAGTTGCACCGCTCAATGCATTCGTTCTTGCTGAAACGATCGATGCCGCCGGCTTGCCGCCGGGTGTCTTCAATCTGGTTACCGGCTATGGTCCTGTCATCGGCGAAGCACTGGTGCGTCATCCGGATGTGGACATGATTTCCTTTACCGGCTCTACCCGCGCCGGGCGCCGTATTTCGGAAGTGGCGGCTGCGACCATCAAGCGCGTAGCCCTTGAACTGGGCGGCAAATCCGCATCGGTCATTCTGGAAGACGCGGATCTTGCCGCGGCGGTCAAGGGGACGGTGAACGCCTGTTTCATGAACAGCGGCCAAACCTGTTCGGCGCATACCCGCATGCTGGTACCTGAATCGAAATACAAGGAAGCGGCCGCGATCGCTGCCGAAACGGCAAAATCTTTCACCATCGGCGATCCATTCGGCGGCAGCGCCAAGCTCGGCCCGCTGATTTCCGATGCACAGCGTGACCGTGTGCGCGCTTTCATCCGCAAAGGCATCGAGGAGGGCGCCGAACTGCTGTGCGGCGGTGCGGATGCACCGGAGGGTCTCGATAAGGGTTACTTTGTGAAACCGACCGTGCTTGGCCGCGTGGCACCCGGCAGCACCCTCGACCAGGAAGAAGTTTTCGGACCGGTTTTATCGATCATTACCTACAAGGACGAAGCCGACGCGGTGCGCATCGCGAACGGTACGGCATACGGCTTGGCGGGCGCGGTCTGGGCCGGCAGCGACGAACGGGCGCAAGAGATTGCGCGGCGGCTGCGTACCGGGCAAGTCGACATCAACGGCGGCGCCTTCAATCTTTTTGCGCCGTTCGGCGGCTACAAACAGTCGGGTCACGGCCGCGAAATGGGAACTTACGGCATGGCGGAATTTTTGGAGTACAAGGCGATGCAATTCAAACCTGCCAAGGTTGCATGATTATTACGATGCGCTTCATATTCAACAGACAGAAATACAGGGAGCAACATGGCTGACATCAAATACCAACGTGCCAAGGCAGTGATTTGCCGGGAAATCGGCAAACCGGTAGTCGTCGAAGAAATCGAAGTCGAAGCGCCGCGGCCAGGAGAGGTAATGATCAAGCTCGCCGCTTGCGGCGTGTGTCATAGCGATCTTTCCGCAACCAATGGGACGATCCGTTTCCCGCCGCCGGTCGTGCTGGGCCATGAAGGCGCAGGCGTTATCGTGGCGGTCGGGCAAGGCGTTACCGAGTATGCGCTGGGGGACCATGTTTTGAGTTCCTTCGTCAGCATGTGCGGCAAGTGCCGCTATTGCCAGACCGGACGCCCGCAGCTTTGCGACCAGGCAGCCAAGGCGGCAATTTCCTTGCCGGACGGCACTTTGCGCACCCGCGATCTATCCGGGAATCCTCTTAATATTTTCTCGGGCTGCGGCGTGATGGCGGAATATGCCACTTTGCATACCGATAACGTCGTAAAAATTGCCAAGGACGTGCCATTGGACCGGGCCGCGCTGATCGGCTGCGGTGTGATGACCGGCGTCGGCGCCGTGGTCAATACCGCCAAGGTCGACGCCGGATCGGTAACGGTGGTATTCGGTTGCGGCGGCGTCGGACTTAATGCGATCCAGGGTTGTGCGATTTCCGGCGCCGCGATGATCGTGGCGGTCGACACATCCGACGCCAAGCTTGAAATGGCGCGGCAATTCGGCGCAACCCATACGGTCAACGCAACGGCCGAGGAAGATTTGGTCAAATCGATACGCAAGCTCACGGGCGGAGCGGATTATGCTTTCGAATGCGTTGGACTGGGCGAAATAGCGGCGCAGGCCTATGGCGTTCTGCGCAAGGGTGGAAAAGCTGTTGTCGTCGGGGTTGCCAATGCAAAGGACATGACGTCGATCCGGACCTCGAGTCTCACGTTCGAAGAGAAAACCATCACGGGCAGTTATTTCGGTTCCGCGCGGCCACGCGAGGATTTTCCGCGTTTGATCGGACTGTACCGGGCCAAACGCTTGAAACTCGACGAATTGATTACCCGCACTTATACAGTCGACGAGGCTCCCACGGCATTTGCCGATCTCGCCGAGGGACGCAATGCCCGCGGCGTGATCATCTTCGGCAGTTAAGGCAAGTTCGCTTCGTACTGCTCTTTGTCCGGATTGGTAATTTCCAGACATCAAGCTAATTTTTCTCTCGATCGCTCTGCCGGAAAACATAAGAATCTTTATGTTTTCCAGCAAATTTCCGGATAGCGCTCTCAACCGGCAGCTACTTCGCGACGCAGTCGACAGCCCATTTGGCATGATGCTTGCACACGTTGGCAGATTCCCGGAATCCGGTTAACCCGTATAGGAAGATGCCAATATGAATCCACTGAAAAATTCATTTTCCCCATCCGTCACCAAGATGATCAGGATGGACCACACCTATGTTTTGGCGGCGTTTCACAAGTATGAAATCGGCGCCAATCCCCGGAGCAAGCAGGCGTTGGTTGCTACTGTATGCCGCGCGCTGGAAATTCATGCGCAACTCGAGGAAGAGATTTTTTATCCGGCATTGCGTACCGTCTCAGGCGAAGATGCGACTCTCGGCAAGAGTGTGTCTGAACACGATGAAATGCGCAGGTTGATCACTGTGCTTCGCAATATGGAGCCCGCCGATCCGTTATATGACCGGACCTTCATGGAATTAATGCGCGATGTCATACATCATGTCGCAGACGAAGAAACCATTCTGCTTCCGAAAGCGGAGCAATTGCTTGCAGATAGACTCGGCGAAATGGGTACGCAAATGACCAAGCGACGCTTTCAGCTCGCGGCTCCGCATGTTGGCGACATGACATACAACGTGATGCGCGCATCCCCGGCGGCTTCGATGCTGGTGGCGGCCGGTGCGCTGCTGGCCGGCACCTATATTGTCAGGCGTGCATTCGTACGGCATCCATGATTTGACGCGGCGTAGTTCGAAAAGAAATATCGACTGCCGCACCTTGACTTGCCGTATTCGCGTAAAAATTACTCCGCGTTCCGCAGCTTGGACACGCCGTCAAGACGATGCTAGCGGAAGGTTGTGATCCGGCGCTCGTTTTTGTCGGATTGCGACCTGCGATAATTGTGGCGCAACCAAATGATCAGTCCTGCTGCGACGATAAGCAACAACCCGAAACATATCCCTATCACGGACCCGATGTGCAGGATGGACATGATTCCGGCAATCGCATAAAGGTAAGGTGTGTACTCATACCAGATGGTCTCAAAATCCATTTTTTATCCTCCATAATCTCTTATGAATACATGCACCTTCGAATCAGGTCGGGCGCATCGATCCGGATATTTGCATATCGCGTCGATTTTTATTGCATCGTTTTTTGATTAATATTAGAGCGGGCGGAAAACGGAGTTTTGCTTAAAATCAAGCATGATAAGTTTCAAGGGAAAGTTTTGGTTCCAGGAATTATCAGATGCTCCCTTGCGTCATCCTTGGCCGATGAAATTTAGTGCAAGCCTGACAAATGTCGGTATTTTTGGTGTCGTAATTTTGGCTTGGACAGGAAATATTTTGTAAGTTGATGAATAAAGTATTGACGCGCGGTAACGTACTTCTATAATGATTTAAAACAATATTTCGTTTTATTTCAACGGAGACAGTATGCATAAGCCGACGCAGCAAAGCGCTAAATTTCGCGCTGAGAAAAAAGCTTTAGGATTTAACGTAAGTAAACTACAGGCGGTCGCTTGCTTGATGACGTCGGCGATAGTCAGTGTCGGACTGATTTACATGGGCATCAAGCCGTTCATCTGAATATTCGATATATTCAGAAACGTAGTCGGTTTGCAGTACATCAAAATAAAGAGGGCACCAACATTCAGGTGCCCTCTATTCAATTAAGCGATTGGTTTTTTTTGCGAACTTCCAGTCGGAACGTATTCGCGGATCCATCCCGCGTCAGATGGTCAATTCAATAGCCGTAGTGCCTGTGTTCGCGGCGATGTTCGTGGTTCCATCTGCGCTCATGCCCGCGATGATGCCCGCGATAATGGCCGCGTCGACCTTCGATGAATATCGGACGCGGCTGAACGTAGACAGGATACGGCTGGACATATACAGGCCGCGGCGCCACATAGACAGGATGCGGCTGAGCATAGACCGGCTGTGGATAGGCATAGACAGGCGCCGGTTGCACGTAGCCGGGAAAGCCGACGACAACATCTACATTGACCCGTGCCGCGGCAGGCGCTGCGGCAAGTATCAAAGAGCCGGCTATAACCAGCCCTGTGGCAAAAGCAGTATATTTTTTCATCGTCATTCTCCAGAAGTGATGTCTGTATTAAATACTTAACCGGCATTCAGGAATATTTGAAGTCGGTAAAGAACGTTACAAGATGTATCAAATGATGAAAGACACTACGTAATTGGTTTGAAGCGTTGCAGCAAACCTACAATTGACGGCGAAAAAAAAACGCTTGTCTGTGACCGGAAATAGAGCGTTGATATTTGGACATGAACCAGCCAACCTAGTAGACCATCACTCTTCAATTTTCGGATAAAGGTACTTCAATTTCATTCGTGCATCGGCGGTGCGGAATTGCCAATCAATCCCCGT
>MESE01000005.1:3333-5456 GCA_001770855.1 Burkholderiales bacterium RIFCSPLOWO2_02_FULL_57_36 | reverse complement strand
GTGAAAATGGCGGCGGCACACCGTTGAGGATGACGGCGACGTCCGGCTTTACGGTTAACGTGAAACTCGCGCAGCGATACGTTTGCCCCTTCCCCTGCTTGCGGGGGAAGGTTGGGATGGGGGGGAACGGGCATGGCGAGTTTCATTATCAGGGGCGGCATATTTGCCATGCCCGTTAGACGCAAGCTATAACAAAAAAATAATGGGGGCGGTGGCGGTGGCAATTCTGATACTGGTGGCGGTACTCGTCGTAATCCTGATGCTGGCCTTTTTCCGCGCCTCACTCATCAGCTGGTTGCTGGCGCTGATGGTGATCGTGCCGGTGCTGGCGATCCAGTCGCGCATCTCCGACACCGCGTTGCAGGTGATCTACCTGGCGCTGTTCCTGTTCATCGTGCTGTTCGGCGTTCCCGTGTTGCGCCGCAACACCGTCAGCAGCGTAGCCCTTAAAATCTTCCGCAAAATTCTGCCGCAGGTTTCCGCCACCGAGCAGGAGGCGATCGACGCCGGCACAGTGTGGTGGGACGGCGACCTGTTCAGCGGCCGCCCCGATTGGAACAAGCTGCTGGCTTTTCCAAAGCCTTCCCTGAGTGTCACCGAGCAGGCGTTTCTCGATAACGAAGTCGAGCAGTTGTGCGCCATGCTCGACGACTGGGACATCACCCACAAGCGCGCCGACCTGCCGCCCGAAGTCTGGCAGTTCATCAAGGTCAAGGGCTTCTTCGGCATGATTATCCCGAAGCGTTACGGCGGGCTGGAGTTTTCCGCGCAGGCGCATTCGGCGGTGGTGGCGAAGATCGCGTCGCGCAGCGGCACGGCGGCGGTGACGGTGATGGTGCCGAATTCGCTGGGGCCCGCCGAATTGCTGCTGCATTACGGCACGGACGAGCAGAAGGAAAAATACCTGCACCGCCTCGCGTACGGCCTGGAAGTACCGTGCTTCGCGCTGACCGGCCCGTTTGCCGGATCGGACGCCGGCGCGATCCCCGATCACGGCGAGGTGTGCTACGGCAAATTCGAGGGGCGGCAAAACGTGCTGGGTGTCCGCCTGACCTGGGAGAAGCGCTACATCACCCTCGCGCCGGTCGCGACGCTGCTCGGGCTGGCGTTCAAGCTGTACGATCCGGATCAGATATTGGGTGGCGAGGTCGATCGTGGCATCACGCTCGCGCTGATTCCCACCTGCTTGCGCGGCGTGCAAATCGGCCGCCGCCATTTCCCGTTGAATTCCGCGTTCCTGAATGGCCCGACGCAGGGTAAGGAGGTGTTCGTGCCGATGGACTGCATCATCGGTGGTATCCCGCGCATCGGGCAGGGCTGGCGCATGCTGATGGAATGCCTGGCGGCGGGGCGCTCGATCTCGCTGCCCGCCAGCAGCATCGGCGGCATGAAGCTGGCGGCGCGCACCAGCGGCGCCTACGCACGGGTGCGCAAACAATTCAAGACGCCGATCGGCAAGTTTGAAGGCGTGGAAGAGCCGCTGGCGCGCATCGGCGCCCATACCTACATGATCGACGCGGCGCGTCAACTCACCGCATTGGCGGTGGATCTGGGCGAGAAGCCGTCGGTGGTTTCCGCCATCGTCAAATACCACGCCACCGAATGCGGGCGCATCGTCGTCAACGACGCGATGGACGTGCATGGCGGCAAAGGCATCTGCCTCGGCCCGGATAATTACCTGGCGCGCGGCTACCAGCAGGCGCCGATCGGCATTACCGTGGAAGGCGCGAATATCCTGACGCGCAGCATGATTATCTTCGGCCAGGGCGCGATCCGCTCCCATCCCTACGTGCTGAAAGAGATTGCTGCGGCGCACGACCAGAACCGCCAGCGCGCGCTGCGCCAATTCGACGAAGCCTTGTTCGGGCACATCAGTTTCGCGCTGTGCAACGCGGCGCGCAGCTTCGTGTTCGCCTTGACTAACGGGCGCGGCATCCCGGTGCCGTCGGGCAGCGAAACGCACCGCTACTACCAGCAGTTGACGCGCTTCTCCTCGGCATTCGCCCTGAGCGCGGATGTGGCGATGGCGGTGCTGGGCGGCTCGCTGAAGCGCCGCGAAAGAATTTCCGCGCGCCTCGGCGATGTGCTGAGCATGCTGTATCTCGGTTCGGCGGCGCTGAAGC
>MESE01000005.1:3039-3218 GCA_001770855.1 Burkholderiales bacterium RIFCSPLOWO2_02_FULL_57_36 | reverse complement strand
CGCACCGGCGCGCTGGCTGCTGGGCGCGCTGATCTTTCCGCTCGGCATGCGCCTGGCGCCGCCTTCCGACCGCCTCGGCCATGAGATTTCCACCTTGCTGATGCAGCTCGGCGCGGCGCGCGACCGCCTCACTGCCGGGATATACCTGCCGGGCGATGAAACAGATGCGGTGGGCGCGC
>MESE01000005.1:1521-3010 GCA_001770855.1 Burkholderiales bacterium RIFCSPLOWO2_02_FULL_57_36 | reverse complement strand
AAGAGTTGCCTCGTATCGCCGAAGCGCGCGAGCAGGGCATGATTACGCCGGAGCAGGCGGCACAACTGCAACGCGATTACGCGCTGCGCCGCAAGGTCATCATGGTGGATGATTTCGCGCCGGAGGAATTGCGCTCGGGTGTGTCAGAATGATGCCGGAAATTGTTGTGAGAGCCAAAGATGAGGGTATTTGATGAGTAAATCCGCTTCCGACCTCTTTATCGTTGATAACAGTGACGCCGACTGGAAAGTTCGCTCCTACATCAAGGACTGGTGCGAACTTTCCAAGGCCATAGACATTGCCACGGGTTATTTTGAAATTAGCGCGCTGCTGGCGCTTGATGAAAAATGGCAAGCGGTGGATCACATCCGCATCCTGATGGGCGACGAGGTGTCGCTGCGCACCAAGCGTGCTTTCGAGCAAAGCCTCAAAAAGATTAGCGGGCGGCTGGATTCAAGCCTCGAAAACGAAAAAGCGCAAAACGATTTCCTGAAAGGTGTACCGGCTATCGTTGAGGGCATCCGTTCCGGCAAGATTCAGTGTCGCGTCTCGCGCAAGGACAAGTTTCACGCGAAGGCGTATCTAACACATGGCCGCGCAGCGGTAATCGGCTCGTTCGGCCTGGTGGGCTCTTCCAATTTTACTTATCCTGGCCTCACCGACAACGTCGAACTCAACGTCCAGATACGCGGCCCGGAAGTAGGGCTGTTGCAAGAATGGTATGAGCGCCACTGGAACGAAGCAGAAGATGTCACGCCTGAACTGCTCAAGACGATTGAACGTCACACGCGCGAATACAGCCCGTTTGAGGTTTGGGGCAAAGCGTTGGATGAACTCATGCGCGGCCACGAACTGACGCCGGATGAATGGGATCAGCGCCAGTCCAAGATATTCCCCATCCTCGCCAAATACCAGCAGGACGCTTACAAAAAACTCATTCAGATTGCCGACCGCTTTGGCACGGCTTTTCTATGCGATGGTGTCGGCCTCGGCAAAACCTTTGTCGGCCTGATGCTGCTTGAGCGCATGGTGGTGCGTGAAGGCAAGCGTGTGGTTTTGTTCGCGCCCAAAGCTGCGCGGGAGGATGTATGGGAAAGCGCCATCCGGCGTTACCTGCCGCACCTCAATAGCGGCTTTGTTAATTTCGTCCTCTATAACCACACCGACTTGCAGCGCAAAGGTCACTGGCAACGTGACATCGAATTAACCCTGCGAGATGCCGACATCGTGTTGATAGACGAAGCCCATCACTTCCGCAACCCCGGCATCAAGGGGGAAGGTGAAAAGGAAGCATCCCGTTACCGGGTGCTCCAGCAATATATGCAATCGGGTGACCGCGCCAAGCAGCTCTTTATGCTCACCGCGACGCCAGTCAACAACACCATTCACGATTTTCGTCACATGATCGAACTGGCCGGAAACGAGGCGGTATTTGCCTCGCAGCTCGGCATCCACAACCTGCGCGCCCACTTCAACCAGTTGGAAAAGC
>MESE01000005.1:0-1496 GCA_001770855.1 Burkholderiales bacterium RIFCSPLOWO2_02_FULL_57_36 | reverse complement strand
CAGCCAAATCGAATTGGAATTCGGCACTGAGATTTTTGCTGCTGAACAGGAACTGCGCACCGACCGCATCTTCGACAATATCGTCGTGCAGCGTAGCCGTGGCTATGTCAAGCAAAGCCAGCAACAGCAAGGTGCGAACGAAGCCTTATTCCCGGAACGCGAAGCGCCCCAGGTCGTTCCCTACAACCTCAAGGCTACCTACGGCAAGCTGCTCACCGCCGTGGAGCAAGCCTTCAGCAAGAAAAATCCGCTGTTCGTATTGGGTATTTATTATCCCTTGGCATATACAAAAAATGGCAGCACTGACGCATCAAGCGCTTTTGACGAAGGCCGCCAAAAACAGGTAGTGACATTGATCCGTACTTTGTTTCTCAAGCGCTTCGAAAGCTCTGCGCGCGCCTTTGAAGGTTCATGCTGGCGGCTGTTACAGAAATTGTTGGCATGGGTCACTGTCCACAGCGAATCAGATCACGACAAACGCCGTTTGGAACGCTGGAAGATCAAGCACGGCGCACTCATCAATTACACCCAATCGCACAACCACGAACTCTGGCCCGATGAAGCCGACGAGGATCAGGTTGAAGAATTTCTCAATGACGACCATCTGGCTGCTGTGGAAAAACTCGATGCCGACCTCTACAAAATAGATCAAATCATTGACGACACCTACGACGACCTCGATCAGCTCGCCGAATTTCTCAACTTGCTGGCCGATGCCAAACCGGAAAAAGACGACAAGCTCAAAGCACTCATCAAATTACTCAAGACCGATGCCGTGTTGAAGAAGGAGAAAGTGATCCTCTTCACCGAGTTTGCCGATACTGCCCGCTATCTGGAACACCAGCTCGAACAGGCCGGGTTTGACGGGATATGCCGCATTGATGGCGGCAGCAGCCAGAAGCAGCGCAGCGACGTGATCCGCCGTTTCTCACCCTACTACAACGATAGCTCCACGGCCAAACTGGCCGCCGAGGGCAAGGAAGAAATCCGTATTCTCATTTCCACCGATGTGCTTTCCGAAGGTCTCAACCTGCAAGACGCCACGCGCCTGATCAACTACGACCTGCACTGGAACCCCGTGCGCCTGATGCAGCGCATCGGTCGCGTGGATCGGCGCATGAACCCTGACATCGAAGCGCAAATCATTGCTGACCATCCGCACCGGAAAAAGCTGCGCGGCAATACCGCATTCTGGAATTTTTTGCCGCCGGATGAACTGGACGAAATCCTGCGCCTGTTTCAGCGCGTCACGCATAAAACCCTGGTCATCTCCCGCACGATGGGAATCGAAGGGCGCAAGCTGCTCACGCCGGATGACGAATTTGACCCGGTCAAGGAGCTCAATGAACAATGCGACGGCCACCTTACCGATACCGAAAGCCTGCGCCTGGAATATGAACGCCTGATGGCAGAGCACCCCCAGCTTGCCGCGCAATTGGCTGGCTTTCCCCTCAAGGTGTTTTCCGGCAAAGCCAACCCAAAACCAAACACCAAGG
>MESE01000004.1 GCA_001770855.1 Burkholderiales bacterium RIFCSPLOWO2_02_FULL_57_36 | reverse complement strand
TTGGAGGACTTCCCACACCAGATGCAAGGCCATGCTCACAAACGTGTATCTGGCGACTGCCGAACTCAGGTCAATAAAACGGGACCTGCTTGAATTTTGCATGGTGTATAGCCTAACCGACAGTGCATCGGCGAAAGCACTATTTCGCAGATGGGACGGATCGCAGTTGGTCTTCCGTTTTCCGGCAAACGTCGCCAGCGGACAGGCCTGCACCTCCAGCCCGCTTGCGGAAACCGGGAATGCTCCGGGCGAACTGCAGGCATCTCAGTCGGGGTGGTCATTTACTCAAGACCTTGCTGCTGCGGCCCCCGCCATGCCGTCAATCCGTCTGATAGGAGAAAATGGAACGTATGGAATGATTTTCAATCTATTATTTACCGAAAATATCAAATCATGGACCGACTGTCCCTGCTTCTCCACCGCTTTTCGCTGAGCGCCGGTGTCTTTTACACCGGCCAACTTTGCGGTATCCACAACTTCGAGCGGGATACACAGCGCGGCCATGTGCACCTCATCAAGCGCGGCCCGGTGAAACTGACCGGTGGCCGTCGCGCCGGCCTCATGATTACTGAACCCACGCTGTTGTTCATGCCAAGGCCCGACGCCCACCGGCTGATCGCCGATGACCGGGATGGCGCCGACGTGGTCTGCGCCTCGATACAGTTCGGCGGCGGTGGACATAACCCGATCACCGATTCGCTACCACCGCTGGTTCTGGTGCCGCTGGCCGAGTTGCCGGGGGCGAATGCCCTGCTGGAGCTACTGAACGAAGAGGCCTTTGTAGAGCAGTGCGGCCGCCAGGCCGCATTGGACCGGTTGTGCGAATTGCTGATGATCAAGCTGCTCAGGTACTGCATGGACCACGGCCTGACCAGCGGCGGAACGCTGGCCGGCCTGGCGGATCCGAGACTCGCCAAGACCCTGGTCGCGCTGCATGAGGCCCCCGGGCGAGCATGGGAGCTGCCCGAAATGGCCCTTCTGGCAGGAATGTCGCGCTCACGCTTCGCAGTGCATTTTCGGGAGACAACCGGGGAAACACCGTCCGACTACTTGGCCTCATGGCGCATCACGCTGGCGCAAGGAATGTTGCGCGCAGGCCGACCCCTGAAGCATGTGGCAATCGAGGTTGGCTACGGCAGCTCAAGTGCTCTGACACGGGCTTTCATCAGAAAGATCGGTCAGCCACCGACGCACTGGCTGCGAATGGCAGAAAAAGACTCCTTGTCCGCCACGTAGAAGTCTGCGCGGCGGACGGAGCGCCGGGCGCCTCCCTGCGGGGCGCTCTCGCCACTGACATCTCCCTCTTTGAGACGCACGGACATCAAAGTGCGACGGACAGTATCCATGAATACTGTGCTGCGACATAGCATGGAGGCTTCGCTGAACCAGACCGGTGTCAACCAGAACATCCGCGCCGGTACCAGTCAACCATTGCAAGGACCCCATCAAATGGCCGCAACCCCCCTCCTCCACACCCTCCACACGATTGACCCCGCAACCGCAGACCAAGCACAAAGGGAAATTCTCGACAAAGCCATAAAGCAGGTTGGCTTTCTGCCCAACATGTACGCAAACATGGTCAACGCACCGGCGGTGCTAAGCACCTACCTGCACGGCTATGCGCTGTTCCGGTCGGAGTCGGGGTTGAAGCCCGCCGAACAGGAAGTTGTTTTTCTGGCTGTGAGCCAGGTCAACGGTTGCACCTACTGCACCGCGGCACACAGCATGATTGCCGACAAAAAATCGGGCGTCCCCGCGGATGTCCTGCAGGCCATCCGCGCCGGGCAGCCCATAGCCGATGTCCGGCTTTCGGCGTTGTATGCGTTGACTGCGGAGATGGTGAGAACCCAGGGTCGCCCAACCGCAGAGATCTTGCAAGCCTTCCTCGCCGCGGGATTTCACGAAAAGGATGTGCTCTACATCATCCTGGCCATTGCCGTGAAGACTCTCAGCAACTACAGCAACCACGCGTTCGCCACCGAAGTTGATCCGGTATTCTCCGCCTACCGTGTCGATTGAGTCATATCCTTGAAACTGGAAATGACAGCTACCGATTCAAAAATTGGCTCTGCAAAGACTCAACCCCAAAGGGGAAGTGCCCTTCACGTTTGCACGCGAAAGTTGATCATCATGCCGCCATCTTCGTGTTCCAGATTGTGGCAATGGAACACATAGGTCTGGTCGCCGGGGTAATCGTGGGCGAAATCGATCGCCACCCGCACCGTTTCGCCTGGCCAGACCAGCACGGTATCTTTCCAGCCGAGGTCGCTCACGGTGCGGCCCTGGCCGAAGCGCGCCGTGGCCGCGACCTGGGGCGGGCTGCCGATGCGTTCGAGCACCTGGAACGAAAAACCGTGGATGTGCATCGGGTGCGGCATGCCCAGCGTCGGGTTGCTGATGCTCCAGATTTCCACCGCCCCGCGTTTGACGTCGAACGCGATCTCGTCCATGCGGAAGGTGCGTCCGTTGATGAGGAAACGCATCTGTCCCATCG
>MESE01000003.1 GCA_001770855.1 Burkholderiales bacterium RIFCSPLOWO2_02_FULL_57_36 | reverse complement strand
AGCAAGTTCATCGGGCAACTGGAAAGCGAAGGCGGGCTTCTCATCGAGGGAACGATTGTCGGCAACGTGCTGGTAAGTGGCGGGCCGCTGGTTCTCATGGAGCATGGAAGCATCACAGGTGATGTGACGTGCGAAGACGATGCGTACCTGTTCGGCAAGATCCATCCGGCCGAGGGCAAGGACCACAGCGAACTGATCGCGGGTGGCGCTGTTTTCATGGCGCAAACATTGGAGGCTCGCGCGAACATCACCGCCGGCGCTATCAAAACCTATGACGGCGCTCAGGTCGACGGGCGCATCCGCACGGTCCGCCGCGCCAAAGCAAAGCTCCCGGACGCAGGTTGACGCGCATGAAGAGTGTTGTGGTCAGCCATCGGTGGATTGCCCAGGTCCTGAAGCAACGCGGAATCCCTGTACCGGACTTGAAGGAATTGGAGGGCGCGGTTGCGCAGTGCACCGAGGAAATCCGCGCGCGGCTTCTAAACGTCGTAACTCTTATCGAACGAGGGACAGAAGAGGCAGGTGACATCGAATGGGTACGAGTGGCCCTCAAGGCGCCGGGACAGAAGGCTCGTAAAGTTTCGCCTGATCTTGAGCAGACGCCTCTCGTGGTGAGTGCGGCGCCGGTTCCGTCCCATGCAACCGAGCCACGGCCTGACCGTCCCCAGTTTCTGGAAAACGGCCAGCTGGACGACGCTGGAAGCGGCACCGCGGTGCCGGCGAAGCGTGTAAAGCACCACATCTACGCATCAAAAGCCGCGTTGACCATCGAGCTCGACACGTTGAGACAACAGCCCGGCGAAGAGGATGTGGTGCGTACAGTTCTTATTGAAGCGGCGGTGGCCACCGCTGGTCGCGGGTATGACTGGGAGCGGAAGATCCCGTTTCAACTCATGCGCCGTGAGCTGCCGATGGTAGCGGGCGCTCTCCTTGGGCTTCTCGACCGACCCTTGGCTATTGAAAATCATGGGCCTGAGCGGAATAAATCGATTTGGATTGAGCAACAAGGCAGCAAGTACTTTGTGAAGATCTCTCAGGGGGCCCGCACGATTGCCCTTCCAGTCGATTGCTCGGACGCGTATGCCTGGAATGCCATCGTGCTCCAGGCGCTTCAGCACAATGCTCCCTCACTGTCAGGCAGCCTGCAGCTGCGCCTGATTCACCGTGTAGCCGAAATGATGAACCACACCCCCACCAAATGAAGAAAATCCAACTAGCTGAGCTGGCGCGGCGGTTCCAAGGCCCAGTGCTCGCTGCCGCTGCCGGGGCCGCGATTGGTTACCTCTCCTGGGGGGAGGGGAGAACGCCCATTCTCGCGGCCCTGCTTCCCGTGGCTGTTGGCATTTCCGGTTCAAGGGCCCGAGCGTTCGCGCTCTCGATGGGATATGTGCTTGGAACTATGCGAGGACTGCCGGCGTTCGCCGCCGCATGGTTCGACAACAGTCTGATCATCGGATCGATGCTGTGGCTTCTGGTGGGACTGATCGCGGGCGCCGCATGGTCGCTTGCCTGGACCGCTGCAGAGGTGCCTTGGAGAAAGGCGCTTGCCGTCGCAGTAGCGTGGGTTGTGACTCTGCTTCCGCCGGTGGCGGCGTCATCGCCTGGGCATGCTGTTGTCGCTTGGGGGTACATCACACCCGGATGGGGGTGGATTGGCGTTGCGCTTAGCGTCCTTGTCCCTGCGGCCGTCATGGCGGTGGTCACGGCGAAGAGGTGGTCAATGGCCTACGTACGTGGCGCGGCCGTGGGGCTGGCCGGCGTCCTAGCTGTTGTGTCGCATTTCCACGATGAGATTGAAAACCGGTACGTCAATGACATGGTGGCCGTGAGCACCCGCTGGGGCGCGGCCTCAGATCCATTCGAGATGCTCGATAGGGTAGAGCGGATGGGGAAAACGACACGGGCGCTGTCGGAAGAGAACGTCGCGTCAGTCGTCGTATTCCCGGAAAGTATCGTGCAGACCTATCACCCAACGCTCTATCCCATTCTCAAGGAAATCATCCTCGACGATGCGGCAAGGGCCGGCCAGACGGTGGTTATTGGGGCGGATTTGCCGACCGCTGACGGCAATTTCCAGACTGCAGCACTGGCCTTCTACCCTGATGGGAGCAGCGTGACCGCCTTGACGCGCCAACCGGTCCCGATAGCGCTGTGGAAACCGTGGGATTCGACGGGTAGCTTCCTTACGAACTGGCGGAGCAGCAACATCCTGCCCTTTCGCAGCGGCATCAAGGCGCGAGTGATATTTTGCTTTGAGGAGTACATGCCGATTCTGAGCCTCCTAAATGAGGCCCTTGACGATCATCAGATGGTGATCGTGCTGGCCAATACTTGGGCGTCCAGCAGCGCTGAAACGGCGGCCATCCAGTCCCGACACAGCGAGGGCATGGCTGTCTTGTTCGGGAAGCGACTCATCAAGGCAGAAAATAGGCCGAAAGTCGCCAAGGGGGAGCCTGAGAGGCGGTAGAGTTGTGGCTGTAAAAAGGCTAGTTCAATTCGCGAACCCGAAACAATGTGAGTGAGATCTTTGCAGGCGTCACGGTCAGCGGCGAGACGCGACTGATCGGCGAGGTGGCTCAAGGCGCTGCCTGTGGGTGCTTTTGTCGGGTTTGCGGCAGTCCTTTGGTGGCCAAGCAGGGGGAAGTACTCACGTGGCACTTTGCGCACGTTGCCAGACAGGAAAATCCCGAGTGCTATGCCGGCGCGCTAAATTTGATCCGCAGGCTCGCCATTGAGGACATTCTTGGCAAGGCGGTTCTGAAACTGCCTGAATGCCACGTCACGATTCGTCGCCCAAGCAGGCTGGGGCATTCTGATGCAAAGCTGGCCTGGCAGCCTGAATTCGAGCGATGGGTGGACTTCGCGATGGATGCACCGAAGGGGGCCACCGTTGCACGCATTCACCTGGTGGACGGGGAAATAGCTGAGCTTTCCGTAGAAGCCACTGAATCGCCGATTTCCGCGTTGCCGGTCGCGGTGGGCGACGCGGGAATGATCGTTTGCCGGTTCCCGATTCCAGCTCCCAAGCACCTTCGGACGTTCGAAGCGGCGATGGCGCAAATTCGCGCAACGGCTGCCTGGCAATGGATCCGCGTGCCGGCAGGCGCAGCACAGGTGAAGCGCGCAATTGAGCAACTTGATGCCCAAGATCGCCTTGAGGCGGCCAGGATCGACAAGCTAGCTCATCAGAGGGCGATCGAGGCGGGCAGCCGGTGGGCGGGCATAGCTAGGCGAAACCGTGCTGGAGAGGCTTTCCTGCGGCCTCGTCCAGCGTTCGGCCCCCCTCCCACGGGGGCGGGGCAGAGGATGCTCTGCCCGGCCGTTCGCCGGGTTGCACGCTGACGTTCTACAGGCTCCCCGATTCAAAGTTGTGGGTACGCTACATGCGCTCTGATCGAAGGTATGTGGTCATCCCGTTTCCGGGTTACCAGTGGAACGGTTGGGAAAACGACCTTCCGCCGGCAGTGGGACGATACGACCCGGAGCTCAAGGCTTTCGTTTTGGATGACGTGTTCCGTGGCATGGAAGCTTTGGCCGCGCTTTCATCGACCGTGAAGTCTGGCCGAAGCTTGGCGGAGTTCACTTCAGACCCCTTTGAGAACTGAGGTGGGCTTTCAGGACTGGCGCGACTCGCGGGCAAGCCACTTTCTGACTGGTCGAGATCTGTTGCAGCGCGGCAGATCGGCTGCTAATATGCCATTGCCTCCTCACTTTGAGGACTCGCGTGCGCAATGCACGCCGCATTTCAACCCATACGGGGATTCACATCCCCTTGGGATTCGTGGGTCCCCGTTTTTCTTTTCAGAAAGACAAACCCATGACAGAAGTACTGGAACGGCCAATCGGCCAGGAATCGCCCGTCGTTCACGAGCAGGGCGAGGATGTAAACATCGCTGTTGGCGAACTCGTCTCCGGGTTCAACTACCGTCGCCGCCTCAACGCAGCGAAGGAAGCCTCGTTCGATGAGGACATCAAACGCAACGGACAACTCCAGGGCCTGATCTTCAGGAAGCTTGAGACCGGGGGCCTTCAGATCCTTGCCGGCCACCGCCGTGCAATGTCGATCAGCCGCGTGTTTGGTCCGGAGTACCGGGTTTTTGGCAAGGCCAAGACGTACTCCAACGCCGAAGCCATCGCGGTGATGGTGAGCGAGAACTACAACCGCGAAGACCCTACCGCCATCGAAGACGCCGAAGCGGCTACCCGCCTCCTCGGTGAAATGAATGGCGACAAGGACGAGACCGCTCGCCGACTCGGTTGGAAACGGCCGCTGCTCGACCGCCGACTGGCGATCATGAATGCGACTGACAGCGTGCGTGACGCCTTCATTGAAGAGAAGTTGCACCTTGGCCACGTCGAGATACTTGCCGCCATGCCTCGTGAGGCGCAGGAAAAGGTTCTCGTGAAGTTGCTGGCTGCGCCAGTGATGCCCACCGTGGAACAGCTGAAGGCCATGGCCGAACAGGTCCTGCTCGGGCTCGAGGCCGCGATTTTCGACAAGGCCGACTGCAATGGCTGCAAGTTCAATACTGGCAACCAGCAGGCCCTGTTCGACACATCGTTTTCAGGTACCCGCTGCACAAACGGTGCTTGCTACGGTGAGAAGACCGAGAAGGAACTCGAAACGCGCCGCATGGCGTTGACCGAGACCTACCAGGTCGTGCGGATTGTCCGCCCAGGGGATAACTTGACGGTCAATCCCTTGCGCGCCGAAGGCAAGCTTGGCGTGGGTGCTGAACAGGCGCTCGCGTGTCGCACCTGTGCTGACTTTGGTGCCTGCATTTCAGGGGTACCGGACAAGCTGGGTATGAGCTTCAAGGATGTCTGCTTCAACAAGACGTGCCTTGACACCAAGGTCGGCATCCGTGCCGCGGCAGAGGAGGCCGCGCGGGAAGCTGCAGCTGCTTCGATCGAGAGCGCCGCAAGCGCTGCAATTGACGCAAGCGCCAAGACGGATCGCGCGCCGGGAAGCGCTGGTGAAGGCCAGGGTTCCAACGAGGATCGGAAGCAATCGCAGAAGACCAAAACGTCCACCGTGAAGGTCGCTGCTTCTTCTGAGCCGCGGAACGCAGTGAAGGAATTTCGCGAGAAGATCTGGCGCGGCGTATTTCATCGTGGAGCGTTGAAGTTGTCGGTGGAGAAAAGCCGAGCCTTGTTGCTCGCGCTGTGTCTCTACCGTCCGTCCACCCTCGACTCGCACGCAGCAGTGGAGGCGATTGAACGCGAAACGGGAATGGGAAGCGTTGGGAAACTTGATGCTTTCCAACTTACCAGCGAGATCCTGGCCATGGACGTTAAGGCCCTTGGCAGTGCGTTGTTTCAGATTCCAGCGGCGGTCACAACCAGCCTGGAGATCACGGCGGTTGTCGGATTTCTGAAGGCCTTGGGGATTCAGATCGAGAGCCACTGGAAGATCAACGCAGCGTTTTTTGATCTGCTGACCAAGACCGAAATCGACGCCGTGTGCATCGAACTCGGGATGGACAAGGCGGTCGGCAAGGAATATGCAAAGCTGAAGAACGGCGGCAAGGCCGACTTCATCAAGGCCATCATGGCGATTGAAGGTTTCGAGTATGTAGGGAAAATTCCGGCGTTCATGCGCTGGTAACTGCCCTCGCTTCGTACCAATCACACAAACCTTCGCGGGTGTTCTGCCCGGAGGGGTAGTTCATCCGCAATTCTTTTCTTAGGATATGCAATGAATCTTTTTCAACAATTGGCCCCTCTGGTTTCGAGCGGGATCGTGATGCGGATGACAGTTCGCATGCATGGCGACAAGCTGCAGCTGGACATCATCCCCGAGGTCGAGGCAGGCAAAACTGGCATTTCCGTGCCGGCGCAGGCCTTGATCGGGACTGCAGAGGAACTTGACGCGGGCGTGCCAGGCTTTCTTGCAGCCTACGCACAGTCTGCGGCGGACCTCAATGAGCAGATCGCTGTTGCAAATGCCGTTATGGGCAAGGCGCAGGACGCTGCCAAGGAAGTGGTGAAAGCTGCAGCATCCAAGGTCAAGCCTTCGAGCTCAGCCGGTGCCAAGCCAGCTGGCGGCACAAGCGAAGTCAAAGCCGACCGCGCTGCGGCCGGCTTCCTGGACATGGAGGAGGACGAGTCACCAGTCGACGGGGAGGAAGTAAGGGCCCCTTCAGCTGATGAGACAAGTAGCGTCGTCGCGCCTGACCTTCCGGTCAGTGCGACCGGCGAGAACCCGAACCTCTTCCTGTTGTGAGGCGAACATGCAAGTACTGAAAATTGTTCGCAAGTTCAACTACAACGGGATTGCCTTGGTGGACCCGAACCCCGCGCTGAGCATTGATGCTGTGCGCGAGTTCTACGCCACCCAGTATCCGGAGCTCAACAATGCGGTCATCGAAGGACCTGCTACCAAAGGCCAGGAAGCGACCTACAAGTTTCTTCGTGCCGTCGGCGACAAGGGCTCCAACAACCAAGGCGCAACCCTGCGTGGCCAGGTTCGCGATCTCGCCGCCGGCAAGGGCAGCCCGGCCGTGAAAGCAATTGAGCCAGTGTTGACTGGCTCGTGCGGAGTGATTTACGCCGCGTGCATCAGCGTTGTCACTTCGAAGCAAGTCGGCCGCCCAATCAAGATGCCCTCACAGGCGTTCGGAATCTGGGGCTGATCGTCGGGGTTTGAACCCAGGCTGGATTTTTTTGAAACGAGAAACCACTTGGTCCCATTCATGGGGCCAGGTGGTTTTTTTTTGCCTTGGCATTGCTGCTGGCTTCGATCGTTTGCAACTGCAATAGATCTTTAGTAAAGTCATTTCGTCTTCGCATCATTGCGAGTCCGCGTGCATGCCTTGAGCCTGTTTCGCATTACTTTTACCCACTGGGAATCCACACACCCAGCGGGTCCGTGGGTTTCCGCTTTCAATTGGAAAACCCATGAAATCATCAATCCAAGATCTTGCTACTCGCGCTCAGCTGGCGCGCTCGACTGTGCCGTTTGAAAAGCGCACATTCCTGAAGTTCACTGCGCCCGGCCTGAATGGCCAGGATGTGACTTTGGTCTTCGAGGCAAGCAGCTACCGATGCGGTGCTCCGCTGCACCTCCAGCTTTGGTCGAATGACCCGGAGGAACCTTGCTTCTGGTCGCCGTATGTGACGCTCACGAAAAGCGCGGAGCCCAGCGATTGCCAGGATGGTGAGATTGTCGTTAAAACGAGCGACGAAAACGCCCATTTGCGTGATGCCCTCCTGACTCGCGGATTCTTTGAAGACACCGGCAGGCGCCTCCGTTCCGGATACAGCGTCCTGGAAATTTGGGCCATGACCGACCTGTTCACGGCCGCACTTGAAGAAGTGCTCGGTGGGCAGAAGTCTGTGAAGAAAGCGAAAGAGAAAGCGGGTGCTTTGACTTGACCTGAGACGTCGATTCTTCACCCGCAAATCAACAAACGGAGGGGCCGAACACACATTGTGTGCCGGCCCCTTTTTCACTATGGAAATCTGAAAATGACTGATCAATTTAGCTTTAACCTCGCTTTCGAACCGCAGGGCAACTACACCCTCAGGCTCGCAAGTGGCGCCACAGAGGCGTATCCGACCTTGGGTGACATGATGGTCGGACTCAACCGGACGCGTCGAGATCCCGAGGAAAGGATCCGGGGTTTCACTGGCAGCACGAAAGCAACCCTGAAAACGGGTGAATGCTGTGAAATTGTCCAGGCCCACAATCACCTTGGGATTCGTTTGCCATCCGAGGACGGGAATTGCCAGGCCTTGATTGACGCGTACCTCGATGAAGTTGAGCCATACGGGAAGGACACGAATGGCCGCATCAAGCATCCGTGGGAAATGACGCAGGGCGAGTGGGCCGCGTTGACCTCGTTCGGGAGTGTCCTCTATGGGGTCATTCCGTGGCTATCACCCACCCAGAGGGCTCAGACCTGCGTGACAGCTGGAGCAGAGCGGTGTGGACCACTTGACTACGGACTCGACCTTTTCAGGCGGCGGATGGGCTACGGGCACAACGGCCCGACCTACGACGGCGAAAATACCAACTCGCGCCACGAGGTACACGTTGGGTACGCATTGGCGGCCGGCAAACCAGTTCCGCAGGCAGTGATCGACGAGTACCTGGACCAGGGAGAAGAGGTTCAGTATCGGGATCCGTGGTTCGAGGCACTGTTGGCGAAGCCTTTCCTGCGCGGAAGGGTAAGCCGAGATCGACTTGCGCAGTTGGTCACATTGTTGGACTGGCGCGGCGATGGACTTGCAAACCTTACCGAGGAAGTGGCCAGTCATGCAATTGAGCAGATCGCAAGACTTCCGGCATCTGCAGGACCCATTGAGGTCGACAACGAGCTCTACCTTGCCGGGATCCTTAAGGTACGCACCTTGAACGATTCGTTGAGCGCGAGCGACATTGGCACGCCTCACAACGAGTTCGCAGCGACCGTCCGGGACCTTCTTGTGGCGGAGCACCGAAAGGCTGGACACCTCCGAGTGCAGAAGAGCCTGGACGAAGGGCAGATGACATTTCGCGAGGCTGCTTTTGCTCGGCTGCTGGCAGAATCCACTGAGCGAACGACAACCTACTGCCACGCCAACCGGCTGGCAAAGGCGATTGAGGCAGGGGACATCGGTTTCCTGCTGGCCACACTGGACGGAAATGGGAACGATGTAAGCAAAAAGGCTATCGAAGCCTACTTTCAAACGAAGTTGCGCAATGTGAAGGCCGCCGAGCGGCGCAAGGCGATATTCGCGCTTGCGGGGCACGTCACCGAGCAGCAGATTGCTGCTGCCGAGGCCGAGCTGAAGGTCCGCCAGGAGGCAAGTCATGCGGCGAGGGAGGTCATTGCGGAGGCAAAGCGCAAAAAGAACGCGGATGAACATGCAAAATGGAAGGCCTCATCAACGAAATACAAGTTTGAGGGCCAGATCATGACGGGCGCAGAGTTCGTGGAGCTGATTGTCAGCCGGGGGTTCTTGCAGTTGCGGACCCGGAAGGTTGGGGCGGTAACTCACCACTATCTCGGCAACACGGCGACCTCGGAAAGCTACCGGTTGCGTGTGAATGACGGGACCCTCGACTATGCGAAATTGGTACTTGATCGCCAGACCGAGACCATCTAACTGCTGCGGTAGCAGCACCAAAAACACCCAAGGCTCGCGAGCCCTGGGTGTTTTTTTTTGCCTGCCTCGATGCTCCGTTTGGAGGTCGAGCGCGCACGCATTTAAGAAGTGGTCGCTACAGCTCTTGCCTGATTCGATTTGCAGGTGTGCGCCGCCCAGATGCCGGCAAAAATATAGAAAGGAAAGAAATGAACGATTCCAGATATTGGCTTGTAGCCCTGCTGTGTGTGTTTCTCTTGAAGTACTGTTCCTGAGCATCCCCCGAGGGGCGTCCGTGGCGCCTCTCGTGGGTTTCACCCTGCCGGTCAGGTGCCCAGCCTCCACGTGGCCTCGGGCGCGCCCCCGCTCCTTTGGGCCCCGATGGCGCATAGACCACCATCATTTGCGAATACGTTCACTCCGGGGCACAATTCAATCGTCATTGGCTCCTAGCCAGTTTCGCCGGACTAGTTTCGGCCCTCAACATCAATCCACCGGGATCTTCATCCCGGTCGGGCTGAGGCTCTCGGTTTTCTTCTTATAGGAATCCCGAAAATGAGTCTCAAACAACAAGCTGAAATCTGGCTGCGTACCGTCGTTTCGAAACATCTTGGCAGCAACATCCGCCGTTACAAGTGGAGTTCGTATTTGGGCGAGGTCAGCCACAACTCCCTCGGCGGCATCTCGTTCCTTCCACCCTGCGAAGGCAAGGTTGCGGAAGTCAGTGACGAGTTCACCCTCGTGAAAACCGCCGCAAGCTGCTTCTGCGTCGTGTCGAACGCGTTGCTGGGTCAGCCGGTCGCTGAAGGCGACAAGATCGGCCTGACGTTCTACAAGCCCAAGCGCTTCGACGGGACCAAGGCCGACGGCTCGGATGATCCTTCCGAGGGCGGGGTCCGAACCGTCATGCTCACCGGTGCGGCCAGCCTGTTTCCCGTCAAATGGGAGGGCCGGTACCTGGGAATCAACGACCGTTTTGCTGACGCCTACACCGAGATCCGCAATCCCTACCTGCGTGACTTGATAACCCAGCTTGAACGCATGCCAGTTTCCAACGGGCTGCGTGCAGTCGTGAACGTGCTGATTGACGCCAACGCAACGGGTTTGACCTTCAACGATCCGTCGGAAAGCGAAAGTGCATCAAGTCCCCCGGCAATCCGGATGTCTGTGAGCACTGAAAAGCACAAGGGCCAGGTCGAGATTTCGTATGACCGGGCAATGGACGTCTATGCAGTCAGGCTCACCCCCGACAGTGGCTCCGGTCCCCTGGTGCTCGACAACGTTTACTTCAACCAGCTGGGCGAGGTGCTCATCGACGGCATTGATGACGGCCGCTGGATGCTCGCGGCGGTCGCGATGATCAAGCCGGCGCCGAAAAAGCGGAAGCTGGTCCAGCCAGCAGAAGCCTGACCGGTCTATTTGCAAAGGCCGTGGCTCTACCCTGAAAAGGGGTAGAGCCACGGCCTGCTGCGACAACTGGACTTTCCCGCAAATTCCCTTCACGAGCCCTGCTCCTATAGGGCGCAGGGCCATCCTTCTGGAGTCGCCTTGTCATCTCGCTCAAACTATCACCTGCTCAGCAGGACACGCCAGGCATTCTTTGGCCACCTCCGCGCCACTGGTGTGTTGCCGATCCATCACCTTGTCCGGATCGTCCTGGACAAGGGCTATAGCGCACGAGTTCGCTCTGCTGCGCTTCGAAACTTGGTTGTCGCCGCTCCCGTTGAGGTCACCCTCGGGCAACCGTATGCCGTTCGCCGGCTTCTGGTTCGCAAGCACTACCAGGTCTGAAACGTCCATGTGACCGATCGGACGCTAAATTTACAGACCAAACCCACTAATCCACCTTCCTGACTGGGAGGTGGATTTTTTTTGGCCGTCAACTTTTGCACTTTGCCCCCAAACCGGCTAGATTTGGGGTGTTTGGCTTCATGCCTTTCGCGCGCCTGCTCACTGCAGAGTGCGCATCTCATTCACCCTCGGGAACTCATCCCGTTGGGCATGGGTTCCTGTTCATAAGGAACTCCATGAAAAATACTCTTTTGGAGCGCCCGCGGCTGAAGAGCCCGGGCAGATTTGTGCTCCCCCAGATCGCCTCGGATATTCCGGTGCGTCTGGGAAAAGAATCCGTCAAGCACCAGGTACTCGCCAAGTTCGCGCTTGCCGCCGAAGCAATCGGCATACCGCTGCCAGGCGGCGATTTCGTCTCGATCGAAGAGGTAGTCAACCAGCAATGGGGAAACTACTACAAAGCGACGATGGGGCAGGAATCAACCCACTACCTTGCGGGCAACCTCGAAATCATTGTCTCGAACAAGCGCCTCGAGGCGCGAATTGCGTCGAGTCCCAACCTCATCATCGTTCAGGCAAAGCCGGTCATTACGGCGCTGGAATCGAAAATGGCCGGCCTCGGCTGGTATGTCCTGGATGTACTTGGCCGGGCCGCTGGGCACGCGATGAACGTCTATGACTGCCGCATCCTTGGGTATCAGTCGCAGGTTTATCTCTTCGAAGCTGAGAGCGACGAGGAGTTTGTCAAGAACCTCTTCCATGAGGAGAATGGCAGCTACCCGAAGGCCGAAGACATTCCCCTGCTCATTGAGGCGTACCGGGATGACTATGCGTACTTCCCATCGGACGTGCTGCGGCAAGTCGATGGGCACAAGCACCTGCTTGGCTGGACAGATGGCAGCAGTACGGTTAGTCGCAGGGCTTTTGTAGTCAAGCACGCAGAAGCGGCGCTTGCTCGAATCGCCCTTGAGCCTGAATTGGCCAAATGCGTGCAGGCTGCAATTGCCCTGGACAAGTTGTTCACGAAGGATAAGGTCCGCGCGTTCAACTGGTCGGGAGAAGAGGTCGACCCGGAAGAGGGAGAAGACTTTGGCGACTACCCCGAACAGGTCGGGGCGGTCTGCATCGTCGCCTGGGAAGAGACCGACATGCTGCTTGAGATGATTGAGCACTCGGAGAGATGCGCCTATGAAAATGGGACAGCCTACGAGTACCAAGGCATGGCCTGGGTTCCTCTCGATGCGTCAAGCAAAGAAATCAAAAATCTGGCCCGCGAACTGCAGGCTTACTTAGGACGATGGAATGCGATGGCCATGCTGGTCTCGTGCTTCCCGTTCGCAGAGGAACAATGATATGAAAACAAGTGTTTTGGTAACTGGAAGTCAGTTTGAAATCACCGGGGCGATCCTGCTCTACCGACAGAACCTCGATTCGGTGTACGGAAGCCAATCGAACGCCTTTGCAACGATACATGCAGTCAGCACTGATCAGCAGCGGCCGCAAATCGAAGCAGGGCGCCCAATGACGGAAGAAGACTTTGCATCGCTCGTCGCTCAGCTTGCTCCGAAAAGCCGGCCGCAAGTTGAATGGCAGGATCACAGCGTGTTGGCCAAGGGCCTCGGACGCATGATCTGGTGGACGCCACCGATGAAGCGGGCCATGTTCTTTTCGGCATCAAGGCACAACACCAGGTCCTTCAAGGGTCAGGCGATGTGCCCAGTGCCGGGAATGGTGTGGCAGGCGACAGGCACCAGCCTGTACGTCTACGCGTTTGAAGGGGATGGCATGCCAACGCAGGAGACCCCTTTGTTTCAGGCGCCGCTTTTCAATGTTTGGGCAAGTGGGCAGGTCTGTCATGGCAATGCTGTGGCTCCGGTCGACGGGAAGAAGGGCGAAACCGGGGAGTGGGAGAAATTCCTGTTCGGCTCCCGGTTTACTCATCCGAACTTCACTGAAAAGGACCGATTGATCCTCGGGGAGGATCCGGCGATGTTCTGGAAAAAGATGGTCACCAAGCCTCTGAAGTCGTTTCCGGTGAAGAAGCTGGTGAAGATCGGCCTCAAGGTAGGGGATCTGCTGGCGCCGGATTTCACCGCACGGGCGTCCAAGATGACGGCGCAAGGGGAATTTTGATGGAGACGATGGACAAGGCCGTTCAGGCCGCCTTTCCAGTTGTTTCCGCGCCTCGCTTCTCAAGCCTTGAAGCAGCGGCAAAGCCAGGAGCGCGGCACATCGTGGCCAAGGATGGACTTTGGCGCGAGGTCACGCTTCCCTGGATTCGCAGCATTCACCTGGTTGCCGCGTGCGACGTGCCGCTGCCCTACGGGGCTCTGCATGCCGAGCTCGAGCTGCTTTGCGGCCCGATCCCTAAGGATCTGCGCCAGAAGTTTGTTCGTGACGCGACCGCCGCCAGTCCCTACGAGATGGCGGCGGCAATGATCTGGAACCAGTCCACCGGTGGCTGGCGATATGCGGTTCGCGAAAGCCTCTCAGCGGGGCACGCGTTCGTAAATTACAAGGAAGTCAGTTTGGAGGAAGGGGAATTTATGGTTCTTGACCTCCATAGCCATGGGCAATTTGACGCGCATTTTTCCGAACGGGATGATGCGGATGACGCAGGTTCAATGAAATTCAGTGGTGTGATCGGCAACCTGAACACGGGAACGCCGACGACAGTGATGCGTCTGAATCTGCTTGGAAAAACATGGGCGGCCACAATGGCCGCCAACGGAACACTGGAGGTTTTGGAATGATGAAACACAGTCTGCAATCAGCCCTGCTGACGAAGCCCGTGAAGATCCTTTTGGTCGGCGCGGGCGGAACGGGAAGCAGGATGCTGGAGAAGCTGGTGTGCCTGCACAAGGCGCTCAAGGCGAAAGGGCACCCACACGGCTTCGACGTTGTGGTGGTGGATCCTGACACAGTCTCGCCGGCCAACATTGGCCGACAGGCGTTCTATCCGGGCGACGTAGGCGCATACAAGGCCGACATCCTCGTGACAAGGGCAAACATGGCGCTGGAAGATGCGGTCTGGGCAAGTTGCGTTGCAAAGCTGGACACGCAGAGTAATCTGTCTGCCTACGACATCGTGATCGGCGCAGTCGATAACCGGGCAGCCCGGCTCGGAATCCTCCGGGGACTGGAGAACACCATGAGCGGACTCCGCTACTGGATGGACATGGGAAACAGGCGAGCAGACGGCCAGGTCGTCCTCGGACAAGTTAGCAGCCGCCGAAAGGTGGGTGAGGACAAGTTGAGGCTACCTCATGTAGGCGAGCTCTACCCGGAACTCATCGATCCTGCATTCGAGGATTCTGACGATACGCCATCCTGCTCATTGGCGGAAGCGCTGGAGAAGCAGAGCCTGTTTATCAATCCAACGCTGGCTGACTTTGCCGGCAACCTGTTGTGGAATCTCTTCACAAAGGGGGAAGTTGACACGCACGGGGTGTTTGTGAACCTTGATCGAATGGTGGTAACACCACTTCGTGTGGACCCTGCTGTTTGGGCTCGCTTCGGCGTGGTCAGAGACGGCCGGCGTCACAAGGTGATACGTCCAAGCATCAAGGCGAGGACGGATGCGAAAGCGGCGATTGCGAACGCAGCATCAGCCTGAGGGAAAGTATGAAAAAAGCCACTGAAAAGTGGCTTTTTTTTTGCCCTGCTTAGGCCGATTATTTCAGGACGCCTATTGGATGGCCGATTCTGGCTTCCACTTCAGTAGAAACCAGCGTGCCGCGATTGCATTCATGGAACCGAGCAGGGAGCCAATGACACCAAAGCATTGACCGGTTCCTTGATATATTTCATTCGTTAACAGGCAGAACTTCCCACCAAAACGTGGCCATCATCCAGGTGATGTTTAGCTTTTTTGCCTTCAGGCATTCACTCATGGTGAAGATGCTGCAAACTTCGTCCTTGACCCCTTCACGGGCCGACCAGGAGAGACAGAAGCGCTCCAAGCGGCGCTTACCGGCGTAGGTACGGGACGGCAAAGCGACTTCCCAACCCAATTGGGCGCTAAGCCGGGCCTGCAGCAGCTCGCGAACGCTCTTGCGTGTCAACTGCTGGCGAACCACAGGCCGGGAATGATGCTGTTCCGAAACCATGATTTCCTTTCAATCGCGCCATTTTTCTGAATCGCGTGCGTTTGGCTCAGTGACATCGCGGACCGAAGGGAATGCTCTTTTCCCTGCTTTGTAGCGCTTGAAACTTGCCGGATTCGCCCTGGCCTCCCTTACTGCCGCAGTGAGTTCATACCTCTTGTCGTCAAAACCCGCTTCAATGTGAGCCATCTCCTGTGCCAAGACAAATATCGTCGAGGCCATCTTCAAATCGGCCTTCATCGCGTTTTGTAGTGGCGAGCGCGTGTCTTCAAAGGTTACCTTGCAGGAATTTACATCCGTGGCATGGTGACTTCGGCAAGCACTTGGACGAACCTCGTATGCCATGCACTCCCCCGCATTGCTGAGAAACGCACAGCGCACATTGGTGTGGATATGCTGGTCAACTGTCATGCTTGAAACGGCACGGAAATTTTCCTCAAGCTGTTTTTCGACTTGCGATTTGCCTGATGGCTCCAGCTTTCCAACCAATTCAGCCAGCGCAAAGGCCTCTGTTGCAGTCACATACACGTGGTAATGGCAGCAATACGAGCAACCGCGACGACAGGCAATGCCGAATTCCAGTGGGTGGGTTGTCGCGTCCATTCTGCTGAACATCCGTACCGCGACCTCACGCGCGTGGGTTTGGCCGACAGCCGCCAGCCTTTGCAGATCAGCCGTTATCGTTCTCACTTCCTGGCGGAAATTGTGTTCATCCATTGGGCCGTTTTCCTATCTTTGTGGGTCAAGACTTGCCCTGACTCAACCAGGCATGTCTAAACGATTGTGTGGGATACGAAAACCGGTTCACATCGTGTAGCGTGCTGTGCCTTTGATGCCATAAGGTTTCTTTGAGCGCTAGCCGCCAAGGTTCGCAATAACCCTGCTCCTCGTAATAGCGACCAATTCTGATGAAGGACAGCCCTGCGCCAACCTTCTGAGCGCGCCGGAAGCCGAATGACTTATCGACTTTCTTGTCCAACCAACGGGTTACTGCGGTGTATACAAGATCACCACTAAGGAAATTTGAGAGGGTATGCATGTTTTCCTCTGTGGTTTGTTGTCTCTATTGTAGTGTACATGTACACCATTCATCAAGCAGTTTTTTTGAGTTTCTCGAAAACTTTTTCAGCATGCGCCAACAAGTCGTCTCCCAATGGGCGGAACCGCGTTGTGCTTGGGCTTGATAAGAAACTTTTCCAAGCGCTTTCAGAATACGCAGCAGGGCCAAGGCCACGGTTGAAAAGTGTCAGCGCCACGGGCTGGCTGATTCCTGCACCCTCGATCAGTTCCCGCAACCGTCGATTGTTCGTTTTAACTTCTGTTTCCATAGTCCAACGATCGTCTTAGCCCTTCACCACAGCGGTGAAGTCTGACCATTGTTCAATTCTGAATGCGCGTATATCGCGTACAGATTTCGGAAACCACGCCTTAGTGCGCAAAGTCTGGATCGCCAAAAAGAGTTTTGCCATGTCCTCGCTCTCGGTCACATAAAGGCTTCCCTGGATACGGCGAAAGCCATGATCGCCAAGGATGGCTCCAATCTCGGCGTATGCCTGTGTTACCCCTTTTGGGTGATTCAATTCCGTGTCGGCGACCGTCAAGTCAAAAGAAATTGCAAACATCAGTGGGCCACCGGATCATCGTTTATATGGGTCATGCGGTACTCAGCGGATTCGCCGGTTTTTACCAACTTAATTTCATACATCCAATCGCCGTCATCCAATTGGCGAAGTGGTTTTACGACTTCGTACTGCTCACCAATGAGGCCGAAGCTTTTAATCGTGCCCAATGGCATTTGAGGGGGGGTCAAAACAGCTTGCATTTTTACTCCTTTGAGTGTTTTACAGAGGTGTACATTTACACCATCATACCGAAGTCAAATGGCTCTGGCAACGATGTCAGCCAACCGCACCGGATCTTGAGAAACCAGCCGCTTGGTTGTGCTGATGCTCTTGTGCCCGAGCAGGGCGGCGATATGCACCAGGTCATAGCCCTTTCGATGGAGTTTGACCGCCAGCGTGCGCCTGGCTGATTGGGCACTCCCGCCCTCAATGCCAGCGTTTGCGTGAAGCCGGGAGATGTAAGCACCCAGGGAATTGCATGAATGGCTCAAAACGCCCGATGGCAGCGTTCTTTTGGTTAGGGAGTATGGCTGGCCATCCTCGGTCAGAAAAAGTGGGCTATCGGGATCGAGGGCACGGTAGGCGTCCCTTTTTATCGTCCGCCCCTGCCTATGCGTGGCCCGCCACGCCAGGTAGGCATCAATGGCCGCAACAACTCGCTTGTTGGACCAATAGAGGGGCCGGACTTCGCCGTTGTGGGCGACAGATGGGCGAATTGAGCTTGTCACACGAACAGACCCGTCCTCTGCCAGGTAGTCCCCGACCGTGATAGTCGCCAGCTCAGTGACCGCTAGAGCCGTTCCGTAGAGTATGAGCAGCAACGCGGTATCACGCACCGGCACGCGGCTGTAGGCGGCGGTGGCCTTGATCAGGTGTTCGATTTGCTTGTCTTCGATGACTGGAGGTTTTGCCATGCCTCATTTATGCCATACCAAATCCATCGAATTACATTGAGACTTGGCGAGAAATCGGCTCCAAACACCGTCGCAGCCCGCATGCCTGCTGCTCATCGAGGAAAGTTGGGAAAACCGGCTGGAACTATCAGGCAAAGAAAAAGCCCCCAATCCGTTAGGACTGAGGGCTCTTGAGGTTTTGAAAATTAGCCGTGAGGCGCTTGCGATGAAAACGCACCGTTCTCACGGTGTGTTTCATGTTCGGAATAGGCAGCGTCAAATGCCTGGTCTTCTGCAATTCCTTCTGGCGTTTTCTGGAAGGCTGCAAACTCGGCTTGCCGTTTCGCAATCAATTCATCGGTCCAAACCGCAGGGGTCGAAAACGACGGCTTAAATGCTGAAACCAGTGGGGTAGCCATGTCCATCGATTTCAGGGCATCCCAGCGCTGGCGAAAGTTGGCAATCCATTCCTTTTGTTCAGGCGTCAGGTACCCCTTGGCAGCAAGGTCGTCGGCTCTGAGGTATGGAAGCTTTTGAGCCCTGCACCATGCCTCCAGTTCGTCACACAGCGGCTGGGCTGCCTCAATGTTTTTCATCATTTTCCTTTTCCTTCAGCCGCGATGGCGTTCAGCTGACTCAAGCATCTCGTCAGTCGAATTCCCTTCGACAACGATTAGCACAAAGGGCCTTTTTGTTGCCTGCACAACAGGAAACCTGCTTACCCAGGCTTCTCGCCCATCGGCAAGATAATGCTGCTCTGGCTGCACCGGAGGGATGGTCCCTTCCTTCAGCCGTAACGGCCCGCTTGCCGCGTAGACTTCGACATCCGACTCGGGCGCCACCTCGTCTGCGAAAGATGCCAGCACGGGATCCCCTTGCACCTTGTCGGCCAGGTAGACCCCCCGTGCAATTTCGCCTTGTTGGTTTTCCATTTTCCGGTCAGTCGCCCGCTTCGTGTTTGTGGAAGCTGGAGAATCTAGCTGGAAGCCTTCACCCAATCGAGTTGGTTTGGCGCCCAGTTCTGGGGGAAAGGCGGAATCAACACGTTCGACCTCTGTCGCGTAGGTGCGAACTTCTGTCACTATGGATGGCTCCCCTTTGGCGGCTTTACCAAACCGCCACCAAGAAATGGCCGGTTTTCCGTCCATTTCACCCCACTCACCGGGTTTCATGGTTAGTGTTGTCATTTTCCTATTCCTTCACAGCGGTGTGTGCAGAGGCATCAGGGCGAAGCCGCCGTCTGCGGTTCCCCATGTGACTTGTGTTTTCCCATCCAGAACCAGCACATCTGAATCACCCGCGAGGATTTCAACTGTCTTGCAGTCCTCTTCAGAGAGTCGGTAGTACGGGCGCTTGAGGCGCGCTACAAAGGCTTTGAAATCTCCTTTGTGTTGCTTGTTGGCCAGCGGCTGCAGGCGCTCAAACAATTTGTTTGGCGTCTCCAGCATCGTTGGCCCCGTTTGCATGCATATTTCCATTTTCCGTTCTTTCATATTGTGAACGGACACCAAGCCCTTTCGGGCATTTGCGGTGCCCGTCTGGGTTACTTGTTGCTTGCCTACGCGACGGATTTGAATTCCGCACATTCCTGCACGTATCCATCACCATCCTCATTGCCGGGCCAGTTCAGAGAGCATTCGCTCATCTCACCTGGCACGTACTGGCAATTCTTACAAGTGGCGCAGAGGTCGTCGTCACTGACGGATTTGACTCCCCCAGAGAACGTGATCGGCATCAATTGGTCGTTGACCATTTTTCAATCTCCTGATGAATGGAGAGCACCGGCCCGGTTGGGCAGCTGGTGCCCATCCGGGGTGGTTTTGGTTGGTCTATCGGGTGGACAACACCAAGGTGTTGTGGCCCACGAGTGTGTACACGCCACGACTGTGTTGTGTAATGCGTCCATTTCCGCGGCGTACAGCAGCTCGCATCAAGCGCAGGCCTGCCGCGGCTTCGCTGCGGGCAATACGATACGGCGCTGATTCGCGGCCGTTGAATGCGTCGAAGTTGTCAGGTTTGGAAACGATGGGAAGCGTTTTCTGGAGTTTCCGTTTCGCATCGGGCAGCACATTGGGGATGGATTCCGCTACTGCACGTGACAACTGAGATGGGTTCACTGGGAACCACCAGGCATCGCTATCAAAGTAAACGAACCGACCGTTCTCCACCGAAGGCGCGAAGCCAGTGACAACCTTGTCGTGGAATTTCACGCCGTAGTCATTCGTGAAAGTCACCACATCGCCGACCTTGAATTCACACGGCACCGGTGGGGTGTTTTGCAAATCCGTCGCCAGTGGGTATTTATGTTGCTTCATGAGCATCTTCCGTTCTTTCATAATGTAAACGGACGCCTAACGCATACGAGCGTCTGGTGCCCATCTGGGTTTGTTACTTCCAAGCGTGGACTAGTTCGTCAGTTTTCGAGGTCGAGACAGCGCGAAGCCTGCTGCACAAAACTTGCACATAGTTCTCGCTTTCCGTCTTGGTCCTCAGATCGAAGACCAGGAATGGAAATGTCCTGTGCTCGTCCTTGCGCAACTGCTTGAATTGCGGATCGTCAACTAACGTGGATGTCCGGACGAATCGCTCATCCTTGATGCCGGGGGTGTCGACGCGTAAGTACGCGAATGTCCTCATTTCAATTGATCTCCTGTGTGGAGAGCACCGGCCCGGTAGGGCAACTGGTGCCCATCTGGGTTGTTCTGAAATTAACCGTATGCCTTCAAGACAGGGTCCCTACCGACTCGCGGGGCAGCGCAAATACACCGCCGCGAGTGAAGAAGAAACTACGTCTATTCCGAAGACTTTCAATCTAGGCCTGGATCTTGTGCGCTAGGCTCGCCAAAAGGCGATGTCATCGCCCAAGGCAGTAATTGAATGCGACTCCGCGATTGGAGCCGTTGTTGAAAGGCTAGCACTTGGGCTAGCAAGTCAGCTTTGCGCTGAAGTGGTAGGATTCTAGCGATTTCTATGCGCTCTGTCAGGCCATCTGGCCAGAAGTCAGGAGTCATGAAGGGAAATTGGGAGTCTTGGGGGCGTGGGCCCGCAATTCACTGATTTCTATTTGATGCACGCCACTCCCTGGACGCCATGAGATGGCCGACCCACGGGCTGCGCCCGCATTTCCTCTGCCTATGAAGCAACCAATTCCTTAAGCTTTTCGAATTGGTGCAGAACGGGCAATTCCGCATCGCTAATGGTAGGG
>MESE01000002.1 GCA_001770855.1 Burkholderiales bacterium RIFCSPLOWO2_02_FULL_57_36 | reverse complement strand
CTTCCTTTCCCTCCACGAAATCTCGCAGATGTATCTTATCTTTCGAAAAAATGAATGAAATCATGATTCGTAATTTGTGGGTAATCCTCAGCCCTTGGGGAGAGGGCTGCGGTGAGGGATTGAGCGTTCTGACTATCGTCCATTTGAAACGCTCAATAGCTTTCGAAATAGCCATTGCAGTCCGCGCCACAGCTTCGGCATCAGCCACAAGGCAAGGAGGAAAAATACGATCAGGAATGCAAACAGAACCCATGGATAAAAGAACGCCGCCCAGAGTCCGCCCACGACCGCGGCGTCTTCCGAGAATGATGCGGTCCAGTTGCTGAACGGTTCCGGCGACGTATTGATCAGCGCCCGGCTGCCGGCCTTGGTGAAATGCGCGCCGGCGGCAATCGTACCGCCCAACAGCGCTGCGATCGCGGTCCACGCCGGGTCCATCTGCCCCAGCGCCGCAGCACCGAGAATCGCGCCAGCCGGAATCCGGATGAAGGTCTGGATCGCGTCCCAGGCCGAGTCGACGCCCGGCACCTTGTCGGCCAAGAATTCGACGATCAACAATACTCCGGTCACGGCGAGCACCCAGGGCGATTCCAGCACGCGCAGGGCTTCCGGAAGCGTAATCCAGCCGGAACGGCTGAACCAGCCGGCAATGAACAGCGCCATATACAGTCGAATACCGCTTGCCCACGACAAGCCGCCAGCCAGCGCAGCAGCGGAAAGCGTCTCAGTCATGCAGGTCTCCATCGCGGGATTTGGCCCCGAACCGGCGATTGAGCTTCCGCGACTCGGGAATCGATGGCGAACGTGCGATCAACATGAATACGCCTGCCGAAATCAGCATGATTGGAATGATGAAACGCCAGCCAAGCGCCTGATACTGCCGAAAAAAAGACAGCAGCCCCGCTAAAATCAAGAGAGGACCGGCAACAATCGACGATTTGGTGATGCCGTCAAGCAGCAGTATTCCGAGACCTGCGCCGGCCAAGCCCAATATCCAGAGCCAATGCACTTCCGGAAGCCAGCGCAGGCTGTTCAATAACCATACGGCACCCAGCACAATCAGCACAACCGGCAGCGCAGCATCCTTCATGAAATTCTCTTTGAAAAATTTTAGGTAAGACTAACGTAAAAAGCCGCGGCCTGCCAAAACGGCGCGGACTTCCCTTCATTCTTACCTGGACCCCAGACGCTTCTTTTAAAGCATGCCGATAATAAATCCGCGCCTTGTTGCGCCGGCTAACCCTCAGGCGCGATTGGTCTCGCTTGTGAAGAATGCATCTACCTGGTCCAGATATCGCTGTTTCGTTCCACTATCAAGGAAAGAAGCGTCGAAGCCGTTGCGCGCCAGCTGATAGGCGTGTTGCCGCTGCAACGGCAACGCTTCGAACGCCGCCACGAAATTGGCGTTGATATAGCCGCCGAAATAGGCCGGGTCGTCCGAATTGATCGTCACGACGATTCCGGCATCGAGCAGCTTCAGTAAATTGTGGTCAGGCATTCGGTCGAACACGCGCAATTTGATGTTGGAAAGCGGGCATACCGTCAACGGTATCCGCTCGCGTGCCAGCCGTTGTGTCAACGCGGGGTCTTCAAGACAGCGTACACCATGGTCGATGCGCTCGACATTAAGCCGATCCAGGGCAGTCTGAATATAGGCCGGCGGCCCCTCCTCGCCCGCATGCGCGACCAAGCGCAAACCGGCCTCCTTGCATCGTGCAAAGACTCTGGTGAATTTCTCGGGCGGATGGCCTTTCTCCGACGAATCAAGACCCACACCGATGAACTTGGCCCGGTGCGGCAATGCCTGTTCCAGCACATCGAAAGCGTCCTGCTCAGACAAATGACGCAAAAAACACATGATCAATGCGCCGCTGATACCCAATTGCTCCCGCGCATCATGCAAGGCCCTGTCGATGCCGTCGATCACCGCGGAAAATTTAACGCCGCGCGCCGTATGGGTCTGCGGGTCGAAAAAAATCTCGGCATGGCGCACATTGTCCGCAGCCGCGCGCCGCAGGTAAGCCCATGTCATATCGTAGAAATCCTGCTCGGTCAGCAATACGCTCGCTCCGGCATAGTAGATATCGAGAAAGGACTGCAAATCCTCGAACGCATAGGCCCGACGCAGGTCCTCCACCGACGGGTAAGGCAGCACGACATTATTTCTCTTCGCAAGCAAAAAAATCAACTCCGGCTCGAGCGACCCTTCAATATGAATATGCAACTCCGCCTTGGGCATTGCCTGCAGGGTTTCGCGCAGCAGATCATCCATTCTCGCCTCTGTTTATTTATTCCGGATTTTGTGATGTATTTTCGTCCGGTCGAAAATCTCACGATTGACCGGATGCATACCGGCGAGTGTATACAAGCTTGCTGCAATGAGCAAAGTCGTGGATGACGGTACGCTTACATGACGTGGCGGGAAATTATCGGTGAAGCCGGAGCAAGCGCCTTTTCGCACGTCGAATCAGCCGATCCGGAAAAGCCGGGCCTGAAGGCGAATTCATTGCCGCAACACTGCATGGGCAAGTCAACGCCGACAACCTGACTTTTATTCGAGCACGGCTACAGCGACGCTCCTTTCAATGCATCGATGTGGGTCTTCTCATACACATCCTGACAGGGAGCGCATCGCTCGGCCGTCGGCTGCGCTTCCATGCGTTCGTACGGAATCTCGTATCCGCATTCAATACATGTTCCGTAGGTCTTTTGTTCCATCCGCGATCGGGCCGCTTTAATGGCACGCAATTCCATCAGATCCCTAGTCACGGCCGCGTTGCCCAAATCCACAGCCAGGTTGGCAAACGATGAATCGCCCGGATCCGGAACTTCGCTGGCGAGATCCGTATAGTCGTCTTGAAGATTTACCTCACGTCGAATATCGTTGCGCAGCGTATCTTCACGCTGGTCCAGCAGGCCCTTGAGATAGTCGAGTTTTTCAATTGTGAGCGATGTCATATTGCATTTTCAAAAAAAAAATGAACCGGGAAAGAAATCGGAATTCACGGCGTGCGAATCCAGCCATTTGGAGTTGCCGATTTATGCAGCACAAGCTGCTTTATCGAACTTATGAAATCGATTCTGGGATCAGAAAGAAGCAGGCACATTGATCTGTCACAAGCGCATGCGAAGACAAATCAGCATCTGGAAAAATACGTGCCACTACATCGGAATGCCGGGCACGGCAATGGGGGATACGACGCAAGGCCTATACAAGCATTCTTGAAAATGAATTGTCGGGATAATTCCCGCAAGAAATTTCCAAAAGGATATTTACAAGATGCAAGCGACTTGATATTTCTCAAGGATTGCCCTGTGGATATGCGTAGTATCGGACATGAGCATTTTCCTATATTGAAATATTTTTCGTGAACTGGATGAATATTCAAATGAAGATCACATCATCTACCGACTTGTTTATCGAAGATTTGCTGAATGCAACCTATGCCAGCACCGCGGATGCGCGTCAAAAAACTGTCTTTAAAGAAGCCTTGCGTGGACTCGTACGTCTGTCCAAAGTGGAGCAAATGCATGAGATGAGAGTAAGCTTGGAAAAGCTGATCGGTGATCCATCCTTAATTGCAATGTGCCAACGAACAAAATCCAGGCAGCGAAATCATGCGACATCGGGACGGTGGCCGCAACAAATGGAATTCAATCAATTCGACTGAGGCCAATCGGCATTGACTGCAAATTCTTGCTCCCAAAAAACGCTCTTTTTTTATAGCTTCAATCCATAAAACCGGTTGCGCATTTATTTGCAGCCAACATAAATCAGGAAAGCATTTCTTCGCCTTGCGATGTGCTTGGCGTTGGAATGCCTACGAAGTAGGCTGCGCCCAGAATAAGCGGTGACGCGCTTTCCCCCGCGACTATCAACCGGTGCGCCACACTATGGATGTCATTCTCAAAATGAGAATAAATTTCCATGCAATCGGTTAATCCACTGCGGGAGCGGCCAAGATAGGCAAGCGCATTTTTTGAAATAATGCAATCGCGCTTCACAAAACCCACAGTCAGCTTGAAATGAATATCCTGAGCTACCAAACGAGGATGTACGTCACCTTTATTCATTGCATCTCCATTAAATCGTTCGTGCTTCACAAAGTGAAACTATTCGTGCTCGATAGTAATGAAGTGTGGCTAAACGTCCTTGCTAAAAATCAATGAATTGGTTAGAAGCCCGTTCAACACGGCAAAAATCGACAATATTGCCCTGCCTTGAATCAACATGAAATTTTCTATATGAATCATGTGCTTGAGCAACGTTTCGATCACTTATCCACAGTGTTGTTCACCGTTAATGGGGATAAGTTTTTCCAGCAGGAATTTTCTCGAACAGGGATGAGCCGCGTTACGCCAATCTCGGGGGGAACGATTAAAGGCAGCCGCTCTCAAAAATATAATTGCAGCTTTGAAAATAGTCAGGAGGTACATCATGAAAATTCCGACTTTGGTAGTCATGCTTCTGCTGGCGTTCCTGGCGGCGCTGGCCTTGATCATGTTTGTCCTGGCTCCCGCCTCGTAATTCGGAATTCACGATTGAACCAAAGCACCCGTTTGCTACGCTCGCCGATTGCCCTGTGACGGCCTGGCCGACCTTGCGGAATCAGGCGTGGATGATTTTTCCGGATCGTTCGGTTTGGCCGCCGGTGAATTCGCGCCGGGATCGATGAGTTCCGCATCGCTGACTTCCCGGGAAGGCGGCGCTATTGTCTTGGCGATCTTCTCCAGCAGGCCTTCGTCATCCTTGTCGTTCACGGGTTTGTCAGTGTCATTCTTGCGAATAGTCATGACGCTCTCCTTAAACATATTCGGACAAAACAGTTTGGACATTGTTCCGGAACGACCCGGTTCAAGTCAAAGGCCGGCCTTGGACATAAGCGCCGGGTCGATGCGAAAAAATTCCCGCGAATGTGAACCCGTTACCATGGCGGTATTAAAGAGAAGTCGATCCCATTGATAAAATCACCTTCCGACGACATCGTTATCATATGCATGCCGGTATGGGTCAGTTTCAGCCGCTTCAGCTGATCTCCGGAAACTCGCAACAGATAGTCGCCCGGCGGTACCGCCGGCACAATGTAATAGCCGTCCGAAGCTGTTTTGGTTTGGGTGACCAGGTTGCGCTTGAGATCGACCAGTTCAAGCAACACATCGCCGATTCCGCGTTTTACGTCATTCTCGACCAGATACACCGTCCCATCAATTTCTCCAGTCATGATGACCGGAAAATCCAGCTCTGTTACCTTCCCGGGGCGCGGCACCAGACGCATGCCTTTTTTCCGAGTACTCCATTGCGGATCTTCCAGCGACGCTGTATCTACTGCGACATCCACGTTCTGTTTAACCGGCAAGCCCCGAAGATAGGCGATTCCTTTTTCGTTCGTGCGGCTTGGGTGGTTACCACCGTTGACGGTAAAACTGGCACCCTTGATCGGCTCCTCATCAGCGTCCATCGTCCCGTTCTGGTTTTTATCGATGAAAACACGCATGGACGCGGCGCCAGCGCTTGCCATTGGCTGAGCGTCGAACATCCACCTCGATTCGCGTGGCTCCTGTCCCATCGCGATAAACAATTGCGCACCGACGGCGATCGCGCCGCGACTGGAATAGCTGGCATTCACACCCAGCCCGTACGCGCCCAGGTTCTTGTTCAAACCTACGGAATACAGCGTTTCCGCATTCGCAAATGAGCGTGCCAGGCCCAGATTCAAAATATAACCGGCAGACAAATTCTTGTCCGCGGAAACGGCGATCGTAGTCAAGTTGGCTTCGGGTTTCAGCGCATAACTGAGTTGGCCGGTCAAACCAATGCCGGCAACCCTCCGGCTGACCTGCAAGACACCATCCGCCGATTTTACGCCGGCCAATGATTGCCAGCGTAAGGAATTGCTCAGCGCCGTACCGTTATGAGAAGTGGAAACACGACCGCTTATCTCGATATTGTCGGCGCCCGATTGCAAGCGATCGCGCTTTCCCTCCAGGGTCATCGGCAAGCGCGGCAGGAAGTTCAACGGAATCACGCCGTCAAGACGCATCTTGTCGCGCGCGCGCACCGGATCGCCGCTGGATGAAAACAGGTCGCTGGTAAAGTCGTTCAGTCGCGTATGGCTGACGTCGACCGCCATGCCACCGAGCCGGGTCTTGAGCCCCAGTTCGGCGAGCGATCCACCATTGTGCGATTTCACGAATTCGCTGCTGAGGATGAACGACTGCCAGAAACTACGCAGCCCGAGATTGATATACCGCTGCTCGATTCCTGCCACCGGCATTCTGACCATGCCACCGGTCGCAGATAAATGGCGATTCAGTCCCACATCGAACTGGGCCACCGAGCGCGCGCGTCCACCTTTATCGCGATGCTCCGTGAGGCTGTAATAAAATTCGCCCGGCGCGGTAACCGCTTGTTCCAGCAAGAAGCTTTGCCGCTCCACCCGCAGCTGCCCCAACGGCCCATGAAACACCAGGCGGAATTCATTCGGCCCATAGATCAGCGGCTGATCGTCGAAGTTGAATTTGCCGTCTGCGCGCGACTGCTGAAAACCCACCAGTGCGTCGTTGAAGTACAACTCGACGTCCCATCCGGGCGGAAGATCGCCCTGCAGGCTATGCCGGTCGAAGCTGGTGGGCTGGGTAAGAGGCCGATTGCTTACCATCAAACCATTTCCGGTCGGGCTGGTCAACGCGATGTTCGCAACGCCTGGTACCGGAATACTACCGAATACAAATGAACGAGCATGCAAAGGACCGAGCAGCTTGGCATCGGGATCGTGACGGCCGAGTGTAAGGCGCAGATCCGGCGATGGCTTCTGCCTGGTACTGTTCACATACAGCGACGACTCCATGCCGAGCAGGTCGCCGGTCAGGTAGGCGGTATAGCCCGCATTGACCTGGTCGCTGCCGTTACCGCGGCGCACATCAATCCCGAATGTCTGATCGATGAACGGCATGCCCAGCAATCGATAGGAAGAGTCATGGCGCGGATAGCCGGGATCGATATATCCGCCGGTACGAGAGCTGACCGACTTGCGGCCGTGACGTTCGAGACGCGATTGCAACGGAAGTACTTCGCGCGGATGCACCTGCAGCGACAAGGTCGACAAGTCGATATCGAAATCCACAGGCAGCCAGCGCGCGATCAGCTGCTTTGCCACATAAATATCGTCCGGCTGGACCTTGATCAGCGCGGGATCAACCGCCTCGGTCTTGTCTCCTACCGCTACCGTTGACTGCGCCACATTCAGGCTGAATCCCCGCTCCTCGGTCAGCACATAACCGACCGCACGCCCTTCTTCGGGCTGCGTCCTGACGGCGATGGTAAGCAGCCTGGACAACTCTCCCAACGGCAGGAATACGTCTTTTCCATATTGATAAGCGGTGACTGCGTCCGATAGCACATGACGGTCGAGGCGGACTTCCAGCAACAGCAGGTTCGGTTCGACCTTCTGCTGCTGCCCGATCGCGCTCTGTGCATTCACAATCGGCGTCATCACCAGCACCAGCAAGGCGAATGGTATATTCCACAGCAGCGCTTTTCTGATTAACGGCATGTGAACCCATGTGAAACGTCGACAGGACAAAACGCATTGAAACTTTATATGGCGGAGCAACCCGATCGCCGCTGCTCCGGAAGCGCAACGGTCTTGTCTACCCGCTCTTTGAAACGCTTCCGTCTATCCCGGCAAGGTGTCAGGGCAAAACAATAGCCGCCTCGGCCAGCAACTTGCCCCCGGCTTCCAAGCGCTCCCGGTACGTCACGCGCAACGTGCCGCGGGCCAGCGTCAGGCCGGACGGCAGCGCAAGCTTTGCGCGGCGCAGCGAATTGGGAGTGTAGACCGCAACGCCGCCCACTTTTGCAATAACCTGCTCGCCCCCCCCTTGCGGAGTAAAACTTACCGTTAGATCACCATACACCGAGCGATTGCCGCTGCGATGCATTTGCAGCGACAGAACCTGCGCCTGGCCGGCTGCCGGTTTCTGCAGTTCGAGATGCGACAGGCCGACGCTTGCGGTAGTCTCGCCGTGGCGCACGATGACTGGAATGGAAGCGCCGATCAGCGCAGTAAGCACGATCTCGATTTCCTTGTCCGCTGCTCCCCGTGTTTCGATGCTGGTGGCGCCCTTGACGTCAGGCAGCTTGTCGAATTGCAGATGCGATCGATATTCGCCCGGCGCGAGATTGGCCGGCTTGCGCAGCATGATCCGCACCACTTGCCCGACTCCCGGTGCAAGCGTGATCTGGCGCGGCGAATAGCGTAGCAAGCTATCGGCAAATTGTTCGCCCGGCGCTGGCGTGTCGATCGCGGAAAAATCCCCCATCTCACTCATGCGCCGGTTCACCAGACTGATGCGGTAAGTTGCCGCTTCCGTACCATTGTTGATGAGTTCAAGTTGCGCCGCGCGCTGATTTTTTTCAAACACAATGCGGGTCGGGTGCAGCATGAGATCGGCCAGCGCGTGGTGCTGCGGCAGCAGCATCAGCAATCCGAGCATCAGCCCCCGGCACTTCCGCATGTTGAAGACTGCCGGCATGTATTGCGCCAAAAAACCCACGATTCGGGGCTTGGCTGAAATCGAAAAAAATATCATTGACTTCCTTGTCTCTATTGTCGGCATGAGGATTTCTGGTCGAATCATGCCTATTGGTAATTTACGGTAACACTGAAATTCCCAGAATAATTTCCCACCGGCTGATCTGCGCCCACCGACAGGGTCGCGCCGACGGTCAGCGTCTGCGTCCCGGCGCTCATGATTGCGCTGCCCGAGGGATTGCTGATGAAATTATTGACCGCCATGCTGTTGCTGCCGCTGGCAAGCGTCACGGTGTCGTTGGCCGGCAGCGTGATGATATAGGTCTTGGTTAAATTGCCAGCGTCCGGATCACCGATATTGAATGCTGCGGCTGCACCCGCTCCCGAACTCAGCAGCACCACGCCGCCGCTTCGGGTACGCGCGCCATTCGTGTCGACGGTAATGGAGCCGCCGGAACCGGCCGCGAATTTGCCGAACGCCAGCCCGCTCGTATTGCTGATGGCGATCTCAGCCCAGCCGTAGGGTGCGACCGCAAACGAGCATGCCAACGCCAGTAATAGCCGATATTTCTTCACTGCATCCTCACCGAATTCATCTCTGTCATGACTCGTCTCAGTTATACGCAACCGTCACAATGACGAACCCCGTCACATCCGCAGCGCTCACCGTCAACGCACCGATGGTCGCACCGCTCAGAATCCGCTCGCCGGTAATGCGCTTGATAAAATCCGCCATGGTGAATCGCGCAACGCGACTATTTCTGACGAGCGCCAGATAATCCTTCGTATCAGCGTGGTTGCCACCTGCCTCGCCAAGCAAACCCGCACCCCCGATGCGTATGATCAGGCGGCCGGCGATAGCTTCGTTCACGAGACTTTCGCCCCAAAAATCCGCGACCGCATCGTTCACACTGGCCGGGGATGCAATGGAAGCACTCGCGCTGGCCGAGGTTTCCGCAGAATATCCGTTGCTTCCAACCAGGATGAACCACAAGAACAGCATGAATCCAAAGCCGGATCGCCTGAAGGCATCCTTCACGACTCCATGCATTTTTCCAAAATGCTTGCCCGTTCGGCTTACCTTCACCACAGGTCGTCCAATCTTTTTTCGACGTAGTGCCCTCACGCATGGACGGCTTGCAGCATCGTGTAATAAGCAAAAAAGGCAAGGAAACCCGCCATGCCTGCATTGCCACCCGACGTTTCAAGTTTACCAACAACCAACCGATCTAATTGCAATCCACGCTAACATTGAAAGTCCCAGTGTAAGCTCCTGCGATCTGGGTAGGGACACCGGCTCCGCAGATGATATGCGCGAAAATCGTTAGCCGGGCCTGAGCCCGGCTTTGTATGCCCTATATGCCCACGAACGGCTAGTTGTACTCGACCGTCGCAGTCACGCTGCCGGTATACGCGCCCGCAACCTGAGCCGCGCCCACCGTCAGCGTACCGCCCAGATAGATGGATTGCGCCCCTGCGGTTAACGTGCCACTTGTCACTTCGCCGCTGGTGGCGTTGCCGGCTGTCAAATCACTGATTCTGGTCAGTGCCATAGTCTCCCCGGCCCCACCGGCTCCAGTCACAAGTGCAGTATCGCCGGACCAGGTGATGCTGTAGGTCGAGGTACCATCACCGGTGACGTCGAACTTGGCGGCGCCTGGTGTGTTACCTACGGTTGACAGAATCGTTCCCGAACCTGTCCTGGCACCGCTGGTTGAAACCGTCACGGTTCCACCAGCGCCGCGCGCGAAGCTACCGAACACCAGATTCGCTGTCTTTGTGATCGCAATGGGCGTAATCACGGTTGCGGTCGCATCGGCCGATGTTCCGACAGCATAGCTGTTGACGCCAAAACCAATGCTACCAAGTGCAAACGCGGATACCAATGCAAGCTTGAGGGTACGGTTTTTGAAGTTAAGTTGAGTGCTCATTTGTTGCTCCTTGTGTAATTTTTCAAATCGCACCACCTCGTGGTTGCGGCGCCTCGACAATCACGAACCGGTGTCAAGCTTACGGAAGGAACAGCGCACTTCAGGAATTCTGACGCAGGAGCACTGAAGCATAGTGAGCGAGCAGAATTAACTAGCTCATGCGATACACTTTCGGCGACCCTGCTGTCATAGGTGTGACACCCTTAGACCAGAAGCTTTGCGTCCCCGCCTTTCGACGAGTTTGCCATTATCGATTTATGTTACTGCAAGGAAATTCTATGCGATTCCCTTAAAAAAAAGAACCAATATTTGATATAAATCAAATTTTGTTGCTTTAAGAACTTTCAATTGCATTTTAAAAATGATTTTTGTAAACATTTAACTCATGTCGAATTTCATCTTGCTTGATGATCAAGGTATAAATTGATGGTTACAACGCACGTGACGATCATTCAGAAACGCAAGGATAGTTGATATCGTTTATTCCCATAGAGTGGGACATTCGACTGTCAAGATTCAAGCATTGAGGAATAAACGCAAGCTCGTTACTTTAAAGAGTCCATGCTCGGAAGGTTCCGCAAGCGCGATAATTTCGGGTTCGAAAAAACACGTTGTAAAAAACCCGTCAAATCAAGGCAAGTCTTCAGGGCCGGAGGACTACTGGAGAGATGGAGGAAATTAACGATATCCAGCCGACTTGTTCGCTTCCTCAAACATTTCAAGGGAACTATCGGCGATCTCATATTTCGATTTGACCATTGACCGTAGCGACTCACGCATATACTCGTCGTCGCCCTCGACCATTTTTTCCTTGACAATAAAACGCCAGTAAATCCTGTCGAGTTCCAGTTCGCAGGTCGTTCGCACATGATCTCTTAGCGTCGCCTCGACAAGATGCGACAGACGAAATCGCTTCATCGGTTCCGACTCAATGAAAACGATGAATTTTTTGTCATTCTCCAGATTGATACATTTTACTGACACCTTCACCTCAGTTATCCGGAGGTATGTGAGTATGGCCCGCGTTATCCTGCGGGTATATCGTCGTTGCAGACGTGCCTTGTATTTGACAAACAGTACGTACGCCAGAATCGCGATGACGTTAGCAGCCACAAAATACAGTACCGTGAGCTCGAAAGTGAAAGTAGCAGTAACCATTCTCCCGATTATTGCCCAATGGAAATATATTTACAACTTGTATTTTTACCCTGATTTGCTCGGTCCGCGCCAAATAGACAGCCGGCAAGATCAATCAAGGCGGATTTTTATCCATCCGTGGTGAGGCCATACTTCAAATGATTTGGATCGAGGTAGGACTGTCAATGCCATGGAAACCCGCATTGATACAGACAATTGTGGCGGAGGAGGTGAGATTCGAACTCACGGAAGGTATAACCCTTCGCTGGTTTTCAAGACCAGTGCCTTAAACCGCTCGGCCACTCCTCCAATTCCGGAGGTAGATAAAAACTGCAGCGATTATACGTTTCAAAAGAATCGGCTGAAAGCACAGATGACGGATACGCTCACTGTATCCCCTGAGCCCAATCCGTCTGTCACTTCTGCAGCAGCCCGAATTATACCTAACTCGTCTTCGATTGCCACTTTGCGACCAGCAAATTAATTCGGGTCGACCAGGAACATCTGCTGCAGATCATTCAGAAAGCGCTGCCCAAGCTCGGTTGGCTTGATGAACTTATGGTCGCGATAAATCAGGCCTTTTGTTTCGGCGGCAATAAGTTCCTTCTCGATCATGTTGAGCGTCAGCCCGGTACGCTCCGCAAACAGATTCACCTCGAACCCATCGGGGAGCCGCAACGCGTTCAGCATGAACTCGAACCCCAGCTCGCTTCTTTCAATTTCAAATTCCTCTTGCACAGGCTGCCCGCTCCGGCTGTGCTCAAGGTAGGATTTCGGTTGTTTATAACGGGCCTGCCTTATCACGCGATGCGGAAAAGATAGTTTCGAATGCGCGCCTGCGCCGATGCCGAGATAATCGCCGAACTGCCAGTAGTTCAGGTTATGCCGCGCTTGCCGTCCCGATTGCGCATAAGCCGACACCTCATAATGCCGATATCCCGCCGCGGCGGTTTCCGCGCTGATCATGTCCTGCATCTCGGCGCTGGCATCGTCGTCAGGAATGGCGGGCGGATATTTGGCGAAATAAGTATTCGGCTCTAGCGTCAGGTGATAGAGGGACAGGTGCGGTGGCGCAAAATCGATCGCGGTAGCGATGTCCTGCCGCGCCTCTCGCATTGTCTGGGAGGGCAATGCATACATCAGATCGAGATTGAAATTGTCGAAGTTGGCGTGCGCGATATCAACCGCCCTTCGCGCTTCATCGCCATCGTGAATGCGACCCAATGCCTGCAGATGTTTCGCATTGAAGCTCTGGATTCCAATCGACAGCCGATTGATGCCGCTGGCACGGTAAGACCTGAATTTCTCAATCTCGAAAGTGCCGGGATTGGCTTCCATCGTAATCTCCGCCGCGCCGTCGAGCGGCAGCAGCGTGCGGATATCCGACAACAATCGATCGAGACCAGCCGCAGACATCAGGCTCGGCGTACCGCCGCCGATGAATATCGTATAAATCTTGCGTCCCCAGATCAGCGGCAGCGCCTGTTCCAGGTCGGCGCGCAATGCGTCCAGATATTCCGCTTCCGGAAAACCATTGCCTGCTTCATGCGAATTGAAATCGCAGTAAGGGCATTTCCTTACACACCATGGAAAATGCACGTACAAGGACAACGGCGGCAATGCCGCAAGATTCAACAGCCCGGGCTTGAGGTAAGCGGTCGCGGCTTGCGCCGGACTGGTTGAGATATTGGGGGATTTAGTGTTGCCGGATATCGGCTTGATCGGGATCATCGTAATTTTTCAACCAGCATGCGCAGCGCCTGCCCGCGATGCGACAATCGATTTTTTTCCTCGGGCGATAACTCAGCCGCAGTCATGCCGAGCGCGGGCAACCAGAAATGCGGATCGTAACCGAAGCCGCCCTGCCCGCGCGGCGCGGCAACAATCTCGCCATCCCAGCGACCCTCGGCAATGATGGGCTGCGGGTCACTTGCGTGCCGAACAAACACGAGCGCACAGTAATAGTATGCAGACTTGTCCGCATGCGGAGACAACGCGTCAATCAGTCGTTGATTATTACGCGCATCCGACTTCGGCTCACCGGCGAATCGGGCAGACAATACGCCCGGCGCACCGCCAAGCGCATTGGCACAAACGCCGGAGTCGTCGGCCAGTGCGGGCAAACCGGTAACGCGTGCTGCATGGCGCGCTTTTTCAAGCGCATTTTCAACAAAGGTACAGTGCGGCTCATCCGCCTCCGGCACCTTGAATTCACCTCGCGTGCGCAGATCGAATCCGATCGGCGCAAGCAAGTCATTGAATTCCTTTAGCTTTCCGGCGTTGTTGGACGCAAGAATGAGGGTGCGGGTCATGGGAATATAAAAATGTGTGGCGACGTGGAAAATGCCGCGGTGGTTGCAAAAAATTGATGCGGTTTAAGCCGAAAGGCCGAGCGCCTGCTTTTGCAGTTTGATCAAATCGGCAATGCCTTGTTCCGCAAGATCGAGCAGACTGTTCATTGTAGCGCGATCGAACGCTTCACCTTCGGCAGTTCCCTGTACTTCGATGAAATGCCCCGCGTCGGTCATCACCACATTCATGTCGGTGCCGCAATCCGAATCTTCCGGATAGTCGAGATCGAGCACCGGCACACCCTGATACACACCGACTGAAATCGCGGCGACGAAATGTTTGAGCGGTATCGCCGCAATCAGATTTTGTCCGGCCAGCCGGGCAAACGCATCATATGCGGCAACCATTGCACCGGTGATGGCAGCGGTACGCGTGCCGCCATCGGCCTGGATCACGTCGCAATCCAGATGCAGGGTCCGCTCTCCAAATGCAGCAAGGTCAAACGCCGCGCGCAAGGAGCGTCCGATCAGGCGCTGGATTTCTTGCGTGCGTCCCGATTGCTTGCCCTTGGCCGCCTCACGATCCATGCGAGTATGCGTTGAACGCGGCAGCATTCCGTATTCCGCCGTCAGCCATCCCTGGTTCTTGCCCTTCAAGAACGGCGGTACCTTGTTTTCAATACTGGCGGTGCAGATCACCTTGGTGTCGCCGAATTCGACCAGAACCGAACCTTCGGCGTGTCTCGTGTAATGCCGGCTCAGCCGAATCGGACGCAATGCATTGGCGGCGCGTCCGCTCGGTCGGATGGTCTGCAGCATGATCAGCTCTTGGAAGTAATGCGGGAAGATTTTTCGATTGCGCCGCGAATTTCCTCGATCGCCTTTTCGATGTCGTTGTCGTCGAAGTTATCCGCGTTTTCGAGATCGGCATGCTGCGGCGCGTGGATCGTCGTGGTAACACTTCCGACAGGCAGCGCGTTGGTCGTGATGGTTGTGGAGTCCTGCAGGCTGTCGCCACTATTGCTGCCTTCCCACATCATCGCAAGTGCAGTGACGTTGTCGCCTTTTTTCCCGGCGATATCGGTTGCGTTGCGGATCATCTCGGGTATGGCCCGCACAATCGTATTGTTTTGCAAATTCTCCGCCAAAATCTGGTCCGGCAGTACTGCCCACAGGCCATCGGAACACAGCAACATCACGTCGCCGCCCTGCAAGCTCGCACGTCGGGATACCTCGACGATAGGCATCGTCGGCGCGCCCAGGCAGTTGAATAATTTATTGCGGTCCGGATGAGTTTCACGCTCGGACGGATCCGCCTTGCCTTGCGCGATCAGCGTTTCAATTCGCGAATGGTCGCGCGTGCGCGAGAGGATCTGCCCGTTGCGCATCCAGTACAGACGCGAATCTCCGCAGTGCGCCCAGAGCGCATTACCGTGCTGGATCAGGCAGGCGACGATCGTGGTGCGCGGCGTTTCCGGCAAATTGTTGATGGCGCGATAACGGTGAATCTCGCGATGAGCCGCGAAAAAACTTTCTTCCAGAAACCGTTCCGGTTTTTTTACGTACGGCGTGGCGGTTTGCTGAAACAAAGCACCGATCGTCTGCATTGCGATGGTCGCCGCTTTTTCACCCTGAATATGTCCGCCCATGCCGTCGGCAAGCAACAACAGCAAGCTGTCGCGGGTAAAGCAATACCCCATGCGGTCCTGGTTGGACTTGCGTCCGCCGATATTGCTTTCTTGATAGACTGAGAATCGCATGAGCTGTTTATAAGAATAAGTTGATGCTACCGTGAATTTTCATGGATCGTCGTTGTGACATCGCCAGGCATTCTGTCGTTATCCTTGAAGCCGAAGAGCACGCGGAATTTTCGGCTGAATTTTTCCACTTTGCCGACCTCTTTTTCCGGCACCTTGGTTTTCAGCGCTTTTTGAAGCGCGAATACGCTTTGCGGCCGCGCCAGTGGATCAACGCTCAGGCTCCAGCGTATCACCTCGATCAGCTCGGGCGAATATACGCCTTCAAGCTTGCGATAGTGGCTCTCCATTCTATCGTTGACCTTGCGCTGATCGGCCGGCTGCGGCGGCGTGCCCACCATGCACGCAAACATCGACGCGCCAATACTGTAGATATCGGTCCATGGTCCGAGATTGCCGTTCTTCGAATACAATTCCGCCGGTGCAAACCCGGGGGTGTACATTGGATACAACTTCGGCGAATCGGTTCTGAGAGTCTGCCTTGCCGCGCCGAAGTCCAACAGAATCGGGGTGCCGTCCACACGCAAATAGATATTGGCCGGCTTCAGATCCAGATGCAGCAATTTGTTGGTATGCACTTCGCGCAATCCGTTCATTACCTGGCTGAACATTTTGCGAATGAAGCGCTCCGACACCAACGGCTTTTCGCCCTTGTCGCGGCGACGCAAGATATGATCTTGCAGCGAACGGCCCGATTCGTACGCCATCACCATATATACCGTTTCATTGGCGCGGAAAAAATTGACGACGCTGACGACGTTCGGATGCGTAATGCGCGCCAGCGCGCGGCCTTCTTCAAAAAAGCATTTCAACCCGATCCGGAAAATCGGCAGGTTCTCAGGTGAGATCAGCGGTACAAGTTCGCCGGGTTGACGCAATGCCAACGAGCTGGGCAGATATTCCTTGATCGCTACCGCATTGCCATCTTCGTCATATGCCAGATAAACAATACTGAACCCGCCAGACGCAATCTTCTTTACAATGCGGTATCCAGCAATATCCAAACCGTCCGGCAATGGGGCATTGTTTTGCGCGGCCATAAGTATCCTATGTCTGTAATCCGTGCTTGTACCCGGTTGGAAAATGAAGAGGCAAAAAGAACTTCTCATTAGCTCGTTTTCGGCCATTCACCACCAGATCCTGCAAGCTCCTGTGGATTGTGTGGATAAATCAATATTTTGTAAAGCAGAAACAGAGGGATAACTATTTTGACTATTTCCAGCATGACAGGTTATGCGGTCATCACTCGCGAGACGGCCGGCGGGACATTGACCATCGAATTGAAAAGCGTCAATTCGCGCTTTCTGGATTTGCAGTTCCGGATCAACGATGAATTGCGCGCTCTTGAACCGGTTTTGCGCGAAGCGATCATGGCCCGTGTAACGCGCGGCAAAGTGGAATGCCGGCTCAGCTTCGGTCGTAAAATCGCAACAGGCACCGGACAGGGATTGAATTCGACCGTGCTCGATTCATTAGTAAAATTGCACGCGGATATTCGCACGCGGTTCCAGGATGCGCCGCCGATGTCGGTCAATGAACTGTTGCGTTGGCCGGGCGTCGTCGAAGAAGCCGAGATCGGTCAGGAAACCCTGCAGGCGGAAGTCAGCGCAGCCATGTCGGTAACTCTGGACGCATTCGTTGAGTCGCGCAGACGTGAAGGCGCGGCGCTCGAAGCCATGCTGCTGGCGCGAATTGGCGATATGGAAACGATCGTGCAGCGTATTACACCGCTGATTCCGCAGGTTGTCGCGCAATTTCAACAGAAAGCGACCGACCGCCTGCAAGAAGCCCTCGGATTGGCGCTGCACGCCGGCGACGGCGCTTCATCGCCCACATTGTCGCGCGATGAAGTGCTCGATCGAATTCGGCAGGAGGTAACCCTCTACGGCATCCGCATCGATGTGTCGGAAGAGTTGACCCGACTGTCTGCACACCTGACCGAGACACGCCATATTCTGAAAAAAGGCGGACAAATGGGTAAACGCCTCGACTTCATGATGCAGGAGCTGAACCGCGAAGCAAATACAGTCGGTTCCAAGGCATCGGTCAAGGAACTATCCGACTCGTCAATGGCGCTGAAGCTGTTGATTGAGCAAATGCGCGAACAAGTTCAGAATCTGGAATAAGTCGGATCCGATCGCCAATTTTAATATCGGATCGTTCCGCGATTTTTTGAGCACTACTTCTACCGAGACTTGATATGTCCAAAGCCAATCTTTCCGCAGGCAGCCTGTTCATGGTCGTCGCGCCCTCGGGCGCAGGAAAATCCACACTGGTCAATGCGTTGCTGGCGCAAGATCCCGCAATCAAATTATCGATCTCATACACGACGCGTCCGCCTCGCCCGGGCGAGCACAACGGACGCGAATACAATTTTGTATCGGCCCCGGATTTTCTGGCCAGACGCGAGGCCAATGAATTCCTGGAATCCGCCGAGGTCCATGGAAATTACTACGGGACCTCGCGCGTACGGATAACGGAGCAAATGAAAGCGGGAACCGATGTCCTGCTTGAGATCGACTGGCAAGGCGCGCAGCAGGTGAAGAAACAATTCCCGGATGCGGTCGGCATATTCATCCTGCCGCCGTCGATCGCCGCCCTGGAAGAGCGCCTGAAAAAACGCGGCCAGGATGATCCGATGGTGATCACACGGCGGATTCTCGCCGCGGGCGGCGAGATCGCGCACGCTCCGGAGTTTGAGTATGCTATTATTAACCACGAATTTGCGACTGCTTTATCGGAGTTGACCTCCATTGTCAAAGCGACTCGTTGCCGTTTTGCGCAACAAGCGGCCCGCAACACATCCCTATTCGCCCAATTGGGCATCCACGCCGAGTTCAGCTAACACAGTATTTTAGGAGCACGTATGGCCCGCATTACCGTTGAAGACTGTTTGAAACAAATTCCGAATCGCTTCCAGCTCACCTTGGCGGCAACTTATCGCGCCCGGCAACTGTTGCAAGGACATACACCGAAGGTTGACGCCAAGGACAAGCCGACCGTGATCGCTTTGCGTGAAATTGCTGCCGGCAAAGTCGGCATCGAGATGCTGAAAAAAGTCCCTGTTTAATCGCTGATAATAGTTGACATGCCCATCATGCGGCTGATATCTATCCTGTATGGACCTAACACCGACAGATTTGACGTTATCAGCGGCTCCTAGCAAAAAACGAGCGGCATCCGAGCGCTCGGCTTCCAAAAAAAAATCAAACTCGACCGCTCCGGCACCCCCGAATACCGTGGGTGTCGCCTCTGTCACCCTGCTATCCGAAAAGCTTGCCGAATACCTGACGCCTTCAGAGCTCAAAAAGGTCAAGGAAGCATATCGTTTTTCGGATGAAAAGCATCTGGGCCAGATGCGGAAATCGGGCGAGCCGTACATTTCGCACCCGATTGCGGTAGCCGAAATTTGCGCGGATTGGAAGCTTGATGCTCAAGCGATCATGGCGGCCCTTTTGCATGACCTGATGGAAGATCAGGACGTGGAAAAGGATGAACTGATCGAGCGTTTTGGCGCGCCTGTGGCAACGCTGGTCGACGGCTTGTCCAAGCTGGACAAGCTTGAATTCCAAAGCCAGGTCGAGGTACAGGCCGAAAACTTCCGCAAAATGCTGTTGGCAATGGCTCGTGACGTGCGCGTCATACTGATCAAGCTCGCGGATCGCCTGCATAACATGCGCACGCTCGGGGTCATGGATGCGAGCAAGCAGCACCGAATCGCCAGAGAGACGATGGAAGTCTATGTGCCGATCGCGCACCGTCTCGGACTGAACAATACTTATCGCGAACTGCAGGATCTCGCGTTTTCCCATATCTATCCGCTCCGTTACAGGACGCTGGCCAAGGCAGTCAAAGCCGCGCGCGGCAACCGGCGTGAAGTCGTCAGTAAAATTCTGGACGCGGTCAAAAGCACTCTCGCCGGAAACGGCATCCAGGCGCAAGTCTACGGCCGTGAAAAAACCCTGTTCGGCATCTATCGCAAGATGCGCAACAAGCAATTGTCGTTTTCTCAAGTTCTGGACGTGTACGGCTTCAGGATTGTCGTCGACAGTTTTGCAAGCTGCTATGTCGCTTTGGGAACCCTGCATGCGCTCTACAAACCGATGCCGGGCAAGTTCAAGGATTACATTGCGATTCCCAAACTGAACGGTTATCAATCGCTGCATACCACCTTGATCGGACCGTACGGAACACCAGTCGAATTCCAGATCCGCACCGAGCAAATGCATCATGTTGCCGAATCCGGCGTCGCGGCACACTGGTTGTACAAGGAAAAAGACGGCACGCTGACCGATTTGCAGCAACGCACCCACACATGGCTGCAATCGCTGCTGGATATCCAGAAGCAAACCGGCGACTCCGCGGAATTTCTGGAACATGTGAAAATCGACCTGTTCCCCGACTCCGTGTATGTATTCACACCCAAGTCCACCATCATCGCGCTGCCGCGCGGCGCAACCGCCCTCGATTTTGCGTACACGATTCATACCGATATCGGCGACCAGGCCATCGCGGCAAAAATCAATCACGAGCATGTACCGCTGCGCGCAGAACTGCGCAATGGCGACATCGTGGAAATCGTCACTTCAACGACCTCGCGGCCCAGCCCGACCTGGCTTACCTTCGTACGCACCGGGAAAGCGCGTTCCGCAATCCGGCACTATCTGCGCACGATCAATCTGCATGAATCGATCGAACTCGGACAGCATTTGCTCGCGCAAGCCTTGATCGCGCTGAACATCAGTCCGACCATACCTGCGCCGCTTGCCGATCGTCTCCTCAACGAATCGAGCGCAAAATCGCTCGATGAACTGTATGCTGATATCGGCATCGGAAAACGCATGGCCGCGCTGGTCGCACGGCATATTTTCGGCCTGGTCGAAAACGATATATTGGCGCCGTTGATCCACCATGACGGCGAATCGACGCCGGGGAAAGCAGACCCGGTCACGATTCACGGGAATGAAGGCGTTGCCGTCCAGCTTGCGCCGTGCTGCCTGCCGCTTCCGGGCGACAGCATGATCGGGCATTTGCGGCGCGACCAGGGACTCATTGTGCATGCGGCAGATTGCGACAATGCGAAACGTCAGCGTTCGAAAGAGCCTGAGCGATGGATCGAAGTCATGTGGGGAACCGATTTGAACCGCCGCTTCGATTGCCGCATCAAGGTGCTGGTCCACAATGAAAAAGGCGTATTGGCGCGGGTTGCTGCCGAGATCGGCGAGTCGGATGCCAATATCACTTATGTCGGCATGGATGACGACAAGGACCATCTGATGACGCAGTTGCGCTTCACGATCCAGGTGGAAGATCGAATTCACCTGGCGCGACTGATGCGCAATGTGCGGCAAATTCCAAGCGTTGCTCGCATACTGCGCGAACGCAGTTAAGCAGTTCCCCTTGAATCCGGCCGGAAAGCCGGATCAGCACACCGGCGATGGATAGCGCACCTCGATGATTTCAAGCTCTTCCATGCCGGCGGGAGTTTGCAAAGTGATCGAATCGCCCTCGTGCGCCTTGGTCAACGCCCGTGCTACCGGTGAAACCCAACTGATTTTTCCGTTCAATGGATCGATTTCATCGATTCCGACGATCGTCACCGTATGCTGTTCGCGTGCGTGATTTTCATAGGTTACCGTGGCGCCGAAAAATACCTGATCACTGCCGTGATGCGCGCTTGGATCCACCACTTCGGCCGCGTCCATGCGTTTGGTCAGAAATCGAATCCTGCGATCGATTTCCCGCAGGCGCCGCTTGCCGTAAATATAGTCGCCGTTTTCCGATCGATCGCCATTCGATGCCGCCCAATGCACGATGCGCACCACTTCGGGCCGATCGACATCGATCAACTGCAGCAATTCTTCCTTGATGCGTTGATATCCGGCCGGCGTAATGTAGTTTTTCGTTCCGGCAGGGATCGGCGACTCGACCCCGTCTAGGTCGTCATCGTCATCCGTCTCTTTGACAAAAGCCTTGTTCATTTATAAATTCTAGCGATGAGTACTCAAATGCCAATCGTTGTCGAACTGCGGTTCAAACCCTGCGCACACCTGTGAATGTCGCAACAGTCTGGCCCGACTCCAGCGTGAAACCCGCGCCGGCATCACGCCCCAGCACCTTGACCAGATAAGGCATCAATTCCCGCAGCATCGGCTCCAGAGTCCAGGGCGGATTGAGCACGAACATGCCGCTGCTGTGCAGTCCGAAGCCATCGGGCGACGGCGTACTGATCGACAAGGTAACGTTGAGCCAGCCGTTGGCGGTCAGCCGCTTCAGTTTGTCGGGTAGCTGGCGCGACTCCATCCGCTGCAAAACCGGGTACCAGACCGCGTAGGTGCCGGTTGCGAAACGCTTGAGCGCATCTTCCAGCGTATCTTTCACGCTTCGATAATCGCTCTTGTCTTCATAGGACGGATCGATCAATATCAAACCCCGGCGCGATGGCGGCGGCAGCAACGCTTTCAAGCCGACGAAGCCGTTGCCTCGCTGCACGATCACTCGTTTGCCGCGCACGCTTGAACGCTGCCCTTGCGCAGCGGCATGTGCTTCAAGCTTGCGAAAATTTTCTTCCAGAATCTTGGTCTCGCTCGGATGCATTTCAAACAAACGCAAGCGATCCTGGTCACGCATGATTTTTTCGGCGCAATAGGGTGACCCCGGGTAATAGCGCAACTTGCCGCTCGGGTTCATTTCCTTTACAAGTTGTAAATACTCGGCCAGCGGCGCAGGCAAATCCTTGCGCCCCCATAGCGGACTGATACCGGTTTCATATTCGGCATTCTTGGCGGCATATGCTCCTTCAAGGGCATACACGCCGGCGCCGGCATGTGTATCGATGTACATGTACGGCGCATCCTTTTGATTCAGGTATTGCAACAACTGGATGGTCACAACATGCTTGAGTACATCGGCATGATTGCCCGCGTGAAATGCGTGGCGATAACTCAGCATAGGGAATGTCTAACGTGATGAAAATTTAAGAAGGCATCCATTTTAACAACTCCGCCACGCTCCCGGCACGATTGTTCATTCCGATGCGCCTCATCCGGATATCCGTGCGCGAGTGCGGATGTTGCTTTTGCGTGGTGGTTCTTCCGACATTGGCCCGAACCGGCGGCTATGTTTACCCGACTGTCGGCTTCCCGGAAACACCGGCGAGATTTGGAATTGAATATATCGGGCATAAAAAAGCCGCACCCTTGTGAGGTGCGGCTTTTCTCTTCTTCAGGGGAAGCGTCTCCTCCACCCCTTGACTTGGCGCCAATCGATCACGTGCTGATTATGCCACTTTTTTAGCGTCGAAAAATTGCTCATCTTCTGTCGAACCGTGCAATGCGGTGGTCGACGACTGGCCTTGCTGAATTGCCTGGGTCACTGCATCGAAGTAGCCGGTACCGACTTCGCGCTGATGCTTGACGGCGGTGAAGCCTTTTTCTGCAGCGGCGAATTCGGCTTCCTGCAACTCGACGAACGCGGACATTTGGTTGCGTGCATAGCCGTGAGCCAGGTTGAACATCGAGTAGTTCAGCGAATGGAAACCTGCCAGCGTGATGAACTGGAACTTGTAACCCATAGCGCCGAGTTCTTTCTGGAATTTGGCGATGGTGGCATCGTCCAGATTCTTCTTCCAGTTGAATGATGGCGAGCAGTTGTATGCCAACATTTTTCCCGGGAACTTGGCATGGATCGCTTCAGCAAATCTCTTTGCAAAAATCAGATCCGGCTTGCCGGTTTCGCACCACACCAAGTCAGCGTAGTCAGCGTATGCCAGACCGCGAGAGATCGCCTGGTCGATGCCTGGCTTGGTTTTGTAGAAGCCTTCAACGGTGCGCTCACCGGTCAGGAACGGCTGGTCGTTGGCATCCACGTCGGAGGTCAACAGATCGGCGGCTTCCGCATCGGTACGTGCAATCACCAGCGTGGTGGTGCCGGAAACGTCGGCGGCCAGACGCGCTGCATTCAGCTTCTCGACCGCTTCGCGGGTCGGAACCAAAACCTTGCCGCCCATGTGGCCGCACTTCTTCACGGAAGCCAATTGGTCTTCGAAGTGAACGCCCGCGGCGCCCGCGTCGATCATCGATTTCATCAGTTCGTAGGCATTCAGCACGCCGCCGAAACCGGCTTCCGCGTCAGCCACGATCGGCGCGAAATAGTCGATATCGTTCTTGCCTTCGGACCATTGGATCTGGTCGGCGCGCTGGAACGTGTTGTTGATGCGCTTGACGACCATCGGCACCGAATTGGCCGGGTACAGCGATTGGTCCGGATACATTTCACCAGCCAGGTTGGCATCGCCGGCGACTTGCCAGCCGGACAGGTAGATCGCTTTCAGACCAGCCTTGACTTGCTGCATGGCCTGATTGCCGGTCAGTGCGCCCAACGCATTGACGAACGGCTCGTTATTGACCAAGTTCCAAAGCTTGTCCGCACCGCGCTGCGCAAGCGTATGCTCAATCTGTACCGAACCGCGCAAGCGGACCACGTCTTCCGGGGTGTAGTTGCGCTTGATGCCTTTCCAGCGCGGATTTTCGGCCCAATCTTTGGCCAATGCCTGAATTTGCTGTTCACGAGTTGCCATTGTGACTCTCCTGAAATTAACAATAGTTGAAATGGATCCGATGAATAAATGATATGCGATTTTTTGCGAAGCATCACAGTCTTATATAAGACATATAACTTAATAAAAACGTTTATATATCAATTAGTTAGAATTTTAATTTCGCGATGCGACATAACATTTCTTTTTATGAAACATTTTTTTGATGCTATGCATCAGCGTTTTTCATAATGCGGAAACACGCTTTCGTTTCGTGAAAAATTGATCTCAGATATGTTTTTTTCGGTAAGTTCAGGGGCGAGTGGTTTTTACGAATTTCTTTCCTATACGGCACCGTTGAATATTCAACAAGCCAACGATGGCGCAAAATGTCTGGCGGCGGCGCCACGGAAAAAGGAGCGTTTTCATGCAGATCAATACCGGCATAACCTACGCCTTGTCGGCGGCGGTCCTGTTCGGCGCCAGCACGCCATTCGCCAAGCTGCTGGTTGGACAAACGGCGCCCCTTACGTTGGCGGGTTTGCTTTATCTCGGCAGCGGCATCGGCTTGGGCTTGTGGATGATCCTGCGCACGCTTTTACGCAAGCCCGCAACCGGCAGCGCGACGTTGACCGCTCCGGATTTGCCATGGCTGGCCGGCGCCGTCATATTGGGCGGCATGATCGCCCCGGTCTTGCTGATGACCGGGCTGAGCCGCACGCCGGCATCGACCGCGTCCTTGCTGGTCAACCTGGAAGTCGTGCTGACCGCACTGCTTGCATGGTTCGTGTTTCATGAACAATTCGATCGGCGCATATTTTTCGGAATGGCATTGATTGTAGCCGCCGGAATATTGCTGTCATGGGAACAAAGCGCACCGAGCGGGCAAACGCTCGCCGTACCATGGGGCGCGGCGTACATCGCAGCCGCATGCCTGTGCTGGGCAATCGACAATAACCTGACCCGCAGGATATCGGCCGGCGATGCGGTCCAGATCGCCGCGATCAAGGGCTTGGCGGCGGGCACCGTCAACCTCTCCATCGCGTGGTGGCTGGATTCGCCAATGCCGGCGCTCACTAATGCCGCGATTGCGGCGATTGTCGGCTTCTGCGGTTACGGTCTTAGCCTGGTGTTATTCGTGATGGCATTGTGCCATCTGGGCACGGCCAGAACCGGCGCCTATTTTTCGATGGCGCCGTTTGCCGGCGTTGCGATTTCAGTGTTGATGCTCGGTGAAATTCCTACCGCGCTATTCTGGGCCGCGGCGATTTTGATGGCTGTGGGCATCTGGCTGCACCTGACCGAGAAACATGCCCATCAACACGAGCATGAGCGCATGGCGCATGCGCACGGCCACACGCATGATGCACATCACCGGCACAGTCATGACTTTCCATGGGATGGCAAGGAACCGCACACTCATCTTCATCAACACGAACCTCTGATACACAAGCATCCGCACTATCCGGATACGCATCATCGCCACCGTCATTGATCTCACGTCGGTCGCACCGCGGGAGCCGGTGCAACCAGGCAGATAAGCAATCGATGAATCAGGCCAGCTTTTCCCGCGCGACCAGGACACCATCCGCGTCGGCATAAATCCAGTCGCCCGGATGAATCGCAACCCCGGCAATCGAGACCTGGATATTGCTGTCGCCAACACCTTTACGAACGCTTCGCTGCGGATGCGTGGCCAATGCCCGCACGCCGATATTGCATGCATTGATTTCTTCGGAATCGCGAATGCAGCCGTTGACGACAATACCGGCCCAGCCATTTTTTTCAGCCAGCACGCCGAGATTTCCACCGACCAGAGCACAACGCAGGCTACCGCCGCCATCGACCACCAGTACACGGCCATTACCTTCAGTTTCAAGCGCGGACCGGACCAGCACGTTATCCTCGAACACCTTCAGTGTCGCGGCGGGACCGGAAAATGCCGGTTGTTTGCCGAATGATCTGAATAACAGCGGCAGCACGGCAAGCGCACCCATGGCAAGTTTGTCTTCATGTGCGTCGCAGATATCGCAAGTCGCAAAAGTCATGTGTTCTCCTCTGGATAACGAACCTAATGGCGGAAAAATCAGCATCATACTCCGGTGCCATCGCAAGAACATGAGGATCGAACCAGGACCGGAACAAACCTTGCCTGCTTACCGTACAAGCGAACATACCGACGCGTACCCGGTTATTGCGCCCTGCCGTTATTAACCGCATGACGAATCACCAAGGCTCTACTCGGCCAGCTTGGGAAGAAACGAAAGGTCGACAAGGTATCGATCCGGAGTCATTGATTTATATAGAGGTAAAAATCGATAAAATCGCATTTTTGGACTTTCTCCACACCTTCACCGCTGCATTAACCGGCGCATCGTCGGTGCGTCAGTAGTGAATAACAAGTTAAGCAAAAACGCAATATCTGTTTTCTTTAATCTTCCTTAAATGATTCAACTACCATATTTAAACCAATTCCAAACGCGGTTAAGGGAACCAAGGACACCACTAGAGCAATATACAAAGGCATCGCTCTGAACATTTCAATGCCTATCCAAATACTGAGTAAGACAAGGCCAATGCCAATAATCCGACCTGCCACCGGAAATACAAATGCAAACCCTAACGCTGTGGACACAGCCATAAGAGCACCGTATTTCGGTTCGAGGTAAAAGAAATATGCCGTCATTACGCACATCACGAGAAGTGTACGCACTGCTAACCGTGAGGCCTCGCCTCTATTCACTGGCTCTGTATCGTTGGGGCTCGAAGGCGCAGGATCGATGGCGTCCTCAGCATAGCGTCGATCCAGCTCCTCGCGTGCCATTTGCCTTGAATGAGCCAATGCCTGCGGATTGCGTGCCCGCACGACTAATTCATCCATGTCCATCTTCTTGTAATGCTCCCGCAAATATTCTTCTGACATATTTGTAATTCCAGATTTAACGCGTTATAGGCGACAAGCCGTGACGCATATTGCGGACTCTTGTCGCCTATTCCACCGCAACCGTCGATTGAAAATCGTTACTCATATTGACTTTCAATCTACTATTAATTGCATATTTATACAGTGTCGTATTGGCCAATAATCCACCCATTGCCGAGACCCGTTCAATCAAGCTGCTTGATCAGCTACGGCAGCACATTCGTTTCAAGCACTATAGCTTACGTATTGAACAACAATATGTCTACCGGGTACGTTTCTTCATTCGATTTCATCGGTTGCGCTTCCCTTTCGAAATGGGCGCATCTGAAATTACCGCTTTCTTGATTTATCTGGCTGATGAGCGCCAATTCCAAAATAGATATGACATTCGCACTGTTCAGGAATTGCTCGGACATGCGGGCGTGAGCACAACCATGATCCATACCCACATGTTGAAGGTGGATGGAGGTGGCGTACGGAGTCCGCTGGATTCCTTGCTCTAGAAAGAAATCCAGCCTGACCATTCAAATGCTTCTCACGTTTTTTACGTAAGGCATAAGTGCGGGCAGGAAATTTGCCAAGTCAGCGGTTGTCATCATGTAACCGCCCTGTTCCGGGTTGTATTTCACCCCTAGCCCGGCCAGCACACCGAGCGCCTCCTCGTTGCCGGTTTCCGGCACGATCACGAGTCGGTTTCCGTCCTCGTGCCGTATCGTCAAACCGCCATCCTGCAGACGGTAGTGAAGCGTTTGCCGGCGGGCTTCCGGCGGCTCCGGGCGGGCTGCTTTCGCGATGCTGTCGAGCCGAGCCTGCTCTTGGCGCATCAGTTGGTCTTGTTGCGCTTGCAGGCGGAATCGCTGTTCAATCGCTTCCCGTTCCTTTTGCCGGCGCGCCTGCCTGACTGCCTCTTGTGCTGCTTGCTCCTTACGCTGTTGTTCGAGCCGCTGCGCGTGCTGCATGTTTTGTATCGCCAGTTGCTCTTGCGCGATGCCGTCGAGCTTGTTGCGGATTTCGCTCGCCTTGGGATTGAAGATCCAGTGCTTGCAACGGGTATCGTCCAACAGCAGCCGTTCGAATTGTTTAACGGTTTCAAACTTGTGTTCGGAAAGATGCAATTCGATCGCGGGCAATCCCAGTTTTTCGATGGCCTTGCGTTTGCCTGCGTCGAGGCGATGCGCGTGGGTCACTTCCAGTATCAATTCGCGGCCCTTGACCAGCATCACGATGCTCGGGCGTTGCGGATGCACGCGCCGGTCGATGGCGGCGGATTCCACCCGCAGATGCCGGCTCGGTATGATTTCATTGCACTCGATCGCGCCAAGCGGGCCGACGCGCGATACGCGCACAGTCAGCGTCGGTGTGCAGAAAGCGCCACGTGTCGAGATCAATTCCTGCGCCAGCCGGTTTAGCATTGCATCGATCGCGTACCGGCATTCCGTGCCCGATTCGTGCGCGAACGAGTGCGCCTTGATGTCGCCCTGGCGCGCGATCAGCGCTTCGCCGCAGGCAAGGCAGCGGCAATTGCATGCCTTGCCGCGCCTGGCGCTGTCGATGTGAGTCAAGCGGCCTTGGTCGTCTTGCGCAAAGACCACCATCCGGTCATGCAGCGCGGCCAGCGAAATGGCAGGATTGACGGCTTCGAATTGTGCTGTTCCACTCATCCGAATTTACCTTTAACCGGTGGGCAATCGTTCCTGGCGCTATGCCGCCAGCGGCGCGAATATCGCCTGCAAGTCTTCCTGCGTCAACTTCAGGTTTTGCGCTGCGCCGTCGTCAAGTATAGCGCGCGCCAGATCCGCTTTTTTCTGTTGCAGCGCCTGGATTTTTTCTTCCAGCGTGCCTTTGGCGATCAGCTTGTAGACGAACACGGGTTTGTCCTGGCCGATACGCCAGGCGCGGTCGGTGGCCTGGTTTTCGGCGGCGGGATTCCACCATGGATCGTAGTGAATGACGGTGTCGGCCGCAGTCAGGTTCAGGCCGACGCCGCCGGCTTTCAGGCTGATCAGGAACAGCGGCACCTGACCCTTCTGGAAAGACCGCACCGCGCCGGCGCGGTCTTTGGTGTCGCCGGTCAGGAGTGCATAGGGGATCTGCCGCGCGTTCAACTCGGCCTCGATCAGCGCGAGCATGCTGGTGAACTGTGAAAATAGCAGAATCCGCCGGCCGTCTTCCAGCAAGGCTTCCAGCATCTCCAGAAAATCGGACAGCTTGGCCGAAGGCGCCGTATGTTTCTTGGCGGTGCTTGACTTGACCAGGCGCGGATCGCAGCAAACCTGGCGCAATTTCAACAGCGCTTCAAGGATCACGATCTGGCTGCGCGCCACGCCTTTTTTGGCAATTTCGTTACGCACTTTTTTGTCCATCGCCAGCCGCACGGTTTCGTACAGGTCGCGTTGCGCGCCGGAGATTTCAATGTGACGCACCATTTCTGTTTTGGCCGGCAACTCCCTGGCAACCTTGTCCTTGGTACGGCGCAGGATGAACGGCTTGAGCCGCTGCATCAGCAAGCGGCGCCGCGGATCGTCCCCATGTTTTTCAATCGGCACCCGGAAGTCGCGGTTGAATGTCTTGTCGTCGCCAAGCAAGCCCGGCAGCAGAAAATGGAACTGCGACCAGAGTTCGCCAAGATGGTTTTCCAGTGGAGTGCCGGTCAGGCAGACCCGGTGCCGTGCGCGCAGCAAGCCGGCGACTTGAGCGGCCTTGGAGCGCGCATTCTTGATGTAGTGCGCTTCGTCCAGGATCACCAGATGCCAGACATGTGCACGCAGCCTGTCTTCATCGCGCGGCAGCAACGCATAGGTTGTAAGCACGATATCGGCCTGTGCGATCTGCTCGAAGCGGGCGATGCGTTCCGGCCCCTGCAACACCAGCACCCGCAGCGACGGCGCAAAGCGCGCTGCCTCGTCCTGCCAGTTGCTCATCAAACTGGTCGGCGCAACGACCAGCGCCGGCTGCGTCAGGCGGCCTGCTTCTTTTTCGATCAGGATATGCGCGAGGGTCTGGATAGTCTTGCCCAATCCCATGTCATCGGCCAGAATGCCGGCCAGATCATACTCGCGCAGGAACTGCAGCCATGCCACGCCTTCAGCCTGATAACTGCGCAGCGATGCCTGCAAACCGGCCGGCATCGCAATGTCCGAGACGCCGCCGAAGCGGCTGATCTTTTCACCGAGGCTGCGAACACGCTGGCCGCCCATCCAGCGCAGTTGTGCCGCGCCTTCCAGTTCCGTCAGACGCGCGGCGTCCAAAGTCGACAGGCGCAACGCGCTGCCGGTCTTGTCGGTGAAGTACAGCTCGCCCAGCGTATTCAGGATCGGTTTGATACGGCCCCAAGGCAAGGCGACCCGGGCGCCGTTGGGCAGGGATGCGAGAATTTCATCGCTGTCGGCATGCCGGGCGAGCACATCCGGATTGAAATCCTGCGGCGCATGGCGAATCAACTCCACCAGCACCGGAAGCAAAGATATCCGCTCGTTATTGACGATCACGCCGAGTTCCAGGTCAAACCAGGGATTGCCGGGCTGATCGGCTTCATCACCGATTTCGGCATACCAGTCGTCCACCTCGGTCAGATCAAAGCGGTAACCCGGCTGCTTTTCAATATGCCAACCTTGCGCCGCCAGGCGCGCGAGGTGTTCCCGCTCAAAGTTCAGCCAAGCTGCCTGTGTCGGCAACGTCAGCACACCGGGCACATTGGACAACGGCTGCCCGTTGGCCGGCGCCATGAAGCCAAGTTCGGCCAGTGTCGTCAAGGCCTGTCGTTCGGCGGCCGGATCGCGCTCGATCTGCTCGACGCCTTCCGCGGTTTGGCGAGTGATAGCGGCGGGCGCATTATCGCCGACGGCCGGTGTGCAACGTTGCCCGCTATAGAGAAATGCCGGTTGCGCAAAATCGGCATATTCGTTTGCCGCATAAGGCGCGCTATCGAGCACCAGGACGGGCTCGGCACGCACGTCGCGGCGGGTTGTGATGGAAAGTTCATGCGGCAGCGGAACGACGGTATGCAATCCCCGCGCCAACAGCGCTCGCGCAACCGTTTCTTTATGGGCGGTGTCAAGCAGGGGCGCCCGCCGCACCAGTTCCTGCAGTTGCTCCATGCGGAACAGCGCATGATCTTGCGCCAACACGACTTCGCCGCACATCGCACCGTCGATATACAGCGGCGGATCGGTGGGCAAGACTTCGGCAATCGTATCGACTTCATGGACTGCCGCCGCGATCGGCCTTTCCGCCGGTTCCAGCTTCCAGACCAGCTGCAGCAAGCTTTTTTCCTTTTGCCAGACAAGTTCGGCTCGGCGTGCAGGGCCGGCGCCGAGCAGGAAAAGCTTGCCTTGATAAAGTTCCACGGTCGAGCGCGCCCAGTACAGCTTGTTTTCGGCAAGCAGCATGCGCAGCAAGTGAGCGCCCAGCTTCCCCTCGGGTTCGACGTACGTGGCATATGCCTGCATGCCGCTGTGCAGGACCGACAGCATCCGGATATTTTCTTCATCTTCGCGCGCCACATATCCCGGCGGGTTATAGAGCAGGCGCTGCAAATCGTAGATCGGCTCGGTTCCGGCTATCTCGCCATTGACGCGCAAACGCGCCTTGCATATCGATAGGCCGATCTTGGGGTGCTGGTAATACGGAACCGGCGTTAACGCGAATACGAGGCGATGAAGGGGCGCTTTTTTGGGCTTGCCCGACGATGCGACAGTTGCTGTCCCATGTGCCGAAGCGGCCAATTGCTCGACGCAGTTGATCCATTCGGCATGAAGCGGAGGAATTGTCCTCTGCGGCGCGGGGTTGCGGCCAACCGCGGCCATCTCATCGGAGTGCGCCCCGGCCATGAGATTATTTTTCCGAAAATAATCGATCAGAACCGCCGCCACATGTTTGCAGTTAAAACCTACCGGACAAGAGCAGTCGCCATCGATGGCGACATGTTTCCTGTCGTATTTTCCCAGGTTGATGCTTTGCTTGTAGATGTTGCTTCCGCTGCCTTTGACTATTCCCTCGATGAAATCTTCATCGGGAAGTATCGCCATAACCTTGCCAGTGTTGGCGTACCCCAAGCCGCGCTGAAATGTAGCGCTGTCAATTTCAGCGCGAATATCGTCCAGTGTGTATTTCATGGCATTCACGGCAGCCGCACATACATGCGAATCGATTAAAGCCATCCATTGTAATGGATGGCTTTATCTGCCGCGAGGCTATGCGGCTTGCACCACTGCCGCTTTCCTTGCAGTACTGCTGCCGACGCCTATCGCCGTCACGATCGCCATTATCTGGAACAAGCCGATGCCGATGAACACCGACGCAGGAAGATTTGCATCCATCAATGCGCCGAACAGGAGCGGTGCCGCGGCAAGACCGATATCCAGACCGGAATAGACCACGCCGTACACGCGTCCGGTGGCATTTTTGGGGGCCGCCGCGCGGATCAGGAGATCGCGAGACGGTCCCGCTACGCCCGCGCCGAAACCGATGGCGCCCATCAGCACGACAGCCATCCATGCCGGCACCAGGCCGGTCGCGATCAGCAAGGCCATGCATCCGGCAAGCGCAAAGGCAATCGCGATGGTGCGGTCGTGCCGCCTGGCCTTCGCGGCGATGAAGCCGCCCCATACCATGCCGGCCGCCGATGCCAGCATGTATGCGGTAAAGCCGACGCTGGCCGAGGCCAACGACATGCCGTAGATCTCGCGCAGGCTGGGCGACGAAAAACTTTGAATGCCGCCCAATGCCATCGCGGTAATGAAGAAGAAGGCGAAACACATCCAGACCGACGGCAGACGCATGAATGCAGTGACGTTGCCGCTTGCTGTTTCCTGCTGCGCAGGCGAGGCCACCGATGCGTTCACTTCATCGGTACGCAATAAACTGCGGCACAACACCAGCAACAGCAATACGGCGGCGGGAATCAGCGCGGCGGCAAACAACGCGGTGCGCCATCCGGATAGAAGCGCAATCGAGGTCAGGAACACGGGAGCGGCAGCCCAGCCGAGATTGCCGGAAATGCCATGCACGGAAAATGCATGGCCGAGGCGCGGCGCCGAGACTTGCTTGTTGAGCAGCGTGAAATCCGACGGATGGAATACGCTGTTTCCCAATCCGGCCAACATCGACCCGATCAACAGCATCGAATAATTCTGCGCCACCGATAACGCCAATGCCGAAACCGTCAGGCATGCCATGCCGAAGAACAATACGGCCCGCGCGCCCACGCGATCCACCACAAAACCTGCCAACGCCTGGCCGATGCCGGACACGATAAAGAACGCGGTCATCAAAAATCCCAGTTCCGCATAGGACAGGCTGAACGCGTCTTTCAACCATGGAAAAAGCGGCGCGAGTATCAAATGGAAAAAATGCGAAACGCCGTGGGCAAGACCGACCAGCCCGATGACTTGAGCATCGCGGCGTAAGAGTGGAGATCCGGTAGCGGCTGTGGTCATGGCAATCCGTCTTTGGTAGGCATGCAGAAAGTGTAAGCAATAATGCGGCGACTGTTTTAAGATAGAAAGCCAATTTTTAACGATTTTCTGCCAAACACATTTTCCATGGCTGTTCAACCCGTAAACCATACCCGCCTGCATCTGCCTGGCTTGGCGCCGACCGCGGCGCGTCCGATACGCCTGGTCGCGCGCGATCTGGATGCATCGGAGTTATTGGCATCGCATCGCCATGCCTGGGGACAAGTCACTTATGCGGTCGAAGGGGTGGTCCGCGTAACAGTCGGCAACAGTGCCTGGATTGTGCCGCCGATGCGAGCAATCTGGATCCCGCCGCAAGCAGTTCACGAAGTAGCGACACTGGAAAAGGCCCGACTTCGGGCGCTTTATGTGTATTCGGGCTCAGTGCCGTTTCATGGGCCGGATTGCGTCGTACTCGATGTGTCTCCGTTGTTGCGCGAACTGATCGTTGCGTTGTCGAATGATGAGCATGCGGGCCTTCGTGAATCGATGCTTTGCGCGCTTATCCTCGACGAAGTCGCGCGCTCCGCCACGTTGCCGATACGGGTTGCGCTGCCCAACGATAAACGCCTGAAAACTCTGTGCGAAACCTTGATCAGGAATCCCGCATCACATCTCACTTTAAAAGAATGGGCACAAAGTGCAGGCGCGTCGGAACGCACTCTTGCGCGGCTTTTTGAACAGCAGTTAAATATGACTTTTGGTCAATGGAGGCAGCAAATGCGGCTGGCGCATGCGGCGCCGTTGATCGCGCGCGGGTTGCCGTTGTCACGGGTCGCTACGGATTTGGGCTATGCCAGTCAATCCGCATTTTCTGCGATGTTCAAGAAAACCTTCGGCAAGTCTCCTTCCGTTTTTTTTCGCGCAAAAAGATAAACGATACTTGGTAGACCAACAAAAAATGCTTACTCCATATCTCAGATACTTGCTTCTTCAACACTGGGAAATCACTAACAATGAAAACAAACAATACATAACCGCGAAACTGTTGCTTCCACTCCACTTCTTCCATGGACAAGCAAACGCGTACATGATATTTATTCTTGGAAACATAGTGTTTTTTGACAGTAATGATGCCTGTATCTCAGTCGCCCGGTATGCATAACGTCCTCAAACAATTAAATTTGTAGTCTCTGCGGTTTAATCTCGCAATCGAGAGTAGGAAGACATGACTGAAGCAAGCCAAAGCTCGAACGAGTACGAAGTCGGTGAATCGGTAATTCCACTGCTTTTGGCGGATAGGGCAGGCAAATTCGTATATGCCAATCCGGCCTTGATTGAGGCAACCGGATACACTTGGGAAGAAATCAAGGGCACCCTTACCGCGAGCATGGTGCATGCGGATACGCCCAAAGAAGTCACGAACGACATGGCCGCAACCCTGCGCCGCAAACAACCTTGGTCGGGCATTACCATTGATCGTCGAAAAAACGGTGATTTTATGTGGCTGCATCTGAACATCATGCCACTCTGGGTCCAGGATAAATTCGCCGGCAGCCTGATGGTGCATCGCAAAGTATCACGCGAGGAAATCGCCCGGATTGCGCCGCTCTACCAACGCATGCGCGAAGGCACCGACAAACGCCTGACGGTCCGGTTCGGCCGCGTCGTTCGCACCACCGCCTGGAGCACCACCAT
>MESE01000001.1 GCA_001770855.1 Burkholderiales bacterium RIFCSPLOWO2_02_FULL_57_36 | reverse complement strand
GATCCCGCCCGAAGAATTTGCCGATTTTCTCAGGGAGCACAACGAAAAAATCCGGACGAGCGGGGAAATGCAAAAATAAGCAGGCGCGCATCCGGGGATAAGGCCATGCCATGCATCGCCCATGGATCAAGTTAAGTGATCGCATGGCGGCTTGAGAAGTTGGTCAATCGAATGTCCATTTTGGAGTCGCCGTTCGACCGTCCGCTTTTGGCACTTTTTTCCCTAGGGAAACGCGGATTTAATCGATTTTCCTGAATTGCCTTCTTTATAAATCAATGAGTTACGTTGATCGCTTTGGCGAATAACCGATTAAATCTGCGCTTCCCTAGTGCTTTTAGAGTCAAATAGTCCGCTTTCGCTGCTTTGAGGACGGTAAGGCCGATTATTTCAAGAGGACTGTTGTGGGTCGAACTGCGACATTCATAATCTGACGCATCCTGTCAGATGAAATCACGATTACTACAGCTGACGGACTTGTGCCATGTGCTCATTAATCATCCGCCAAAGGTATTCATCTTTATCTAGAGCCATCACTTTCCTTCCATGTGCTGTAGCTAACATTGCGGCCGTAGGTAGGACTATATTGCGACTGTAGAAGCTGTACGTGCAGTCGTCGTTGGTGGCGAAGTAACACGCGCACCCACCTCATCGCAGCAGTCTATTCGCTGTCTTGAGAATGTGGGCGAGTAGTCTCACCTACTGTGGCAAAAATCTCAATTTCCGTGTCACTTTACGCTCGCTTAACCATCGAATTCCGGCCCTTACGCAAATTTCGTAAAATCCGCTTTGCGCTTCTCAAAAAATGCCGAGAACGCTTCTTTCGCTTCCGGTGCATTCAGCATCGCGCCGAAGTGCTTGTTTTCCTCCTGCATACGCGCGCCGATCGCCGCGCTTTGGCTGGATTTCATCAAGGCCTTGGTTACTCTGAGCGATGACGCAGGCAAGGCTGCCAGCTTGGCCGCCTGTCCCCGCGCAAACGCATGCAGCTCGTCGAGCGGCAATACCTTGCTGACCAAACCCATCGCCAGCGCTTCATCGGCGGAAAACGCCTCGCCCAGTAAAAGCTTTTCGGCGGCGCGCTGATAGCCGACGATTTGCGGAAACAGCATGCTCGACGCAAATTCCGGACATAGTCCGAGCGGGGAAAACGGCATCGAGAATTTTGCATTGTCGGCTGCATACACCAGATCGCAATGCATCAGCATCGTGGTACCGATACCAACCGCGTTGCCCGCAACGGCAGCAACCACCGGCTTGGTCGCCTGGCTCAGATTGCGCATGAAGTGCGCCACCGGCCGATCGCCGATCTCGCTTTGCGGCGCACCCTTCATGAAATCTTCCAGGCTGTTGCCTGCGGTAAAAATTTCCGGCTTGCCGATGAAGAGAATTGCACGCACCGATGCATCGCTTTCGGCGTCTTTCAGCGCATCAGCCATCGTCTGGTACATCGCCGATGTGATTGCATTTTTCTTGTCCGGACGATTGAATTCGATGGTGACGATGTGGTTGGCCTTGCTGGTTAAGATGTCCATATGTTTCCTCTTGAAGTTTTATTTTTTAAAAGCGAATAATTATGCGGCGGCACGAGGAGCGACGCGTTCCATACTGTCTGTGGCCCGCGCTTCCAGCCAAGTCAGCGCCTGCTGCCACAATGTTTCCTTGAACTGCGATCTGAAAAATCCAAAGTGGCCAATACGCTTGGCGCCGACGTCTTGCGGTGCAATGTGGCGGCGGTCGAGTTGCGCATTCTTGTAAAAATCGAGCAGGCTGTCGATGCTGCGCCGGCTCATCAATTCATCGTCGGTGAAACTCAGGCCGAGTACAGGCACGCGGATTTTTTCGAAACCTTCACGTATCGGATTGCCTGCCGCGTCGACGACATAGTGCGGACTCTTGCACCATTGCGCCCACTGATAGATCACGTCCTTCGGCAGATCGCCGACCATTCTCAATCTCTTGCCGGGAAAATAGCCGAACAGTGGTGTGGACAGCGGGACCGCAAAATACCACATCAGCCAGACGATGCGTTTCAGTTGCGGCGCATTGTCTGGCCAATAGCCGCTGCCCGCTGCAACGGTTATCAATCCATCGATCAAATGATTGTCCGGTAACAAGCCGGGCAGTTGCCCGCCGAGCGAGTGACCGACCACCAGCAGCGGCGCGTCCGGATGCCATGTCTTGGCAGCATGCAAGGCAGCGTTGTAATCGCGCTCGGCCCAGTCGAACAGGTCGGCCTTGAATCCTCGCAATGAGTGACGATATTCCGGCGGCACCGATTGACCCATGCCGCGATAGTCGAAGGTCAATGCGGCAAAACCCTGATCGGCAAGGAACTGTGCGAACGGCACATAAAAATCCTGCGCGACGCCCATGGCCGCCGGCAACACCACAACCGCTTTTGCTTTGCCGGATGCTGCGAACCGTGTCGCTGCCAAGGTGACGCCGTCATTTGTGGTCAGTTCGATTGTTTCCATTCTCGTCCCAATAAAAAAACCGCACAGCTTGCGACCGTACGGCTTTCCGGTTTCAGTCCGACTGCAGGCTTACATGTTACACGCGCTCGAAAATACCTGCTGCGCCCATGCCGCTGCCGACGCACATCGTTACCATGCCGTACTTCAGCTTGTTGCGCTGCATGGCGTGAATGACGGTGGCGGCACGGATTGCACCGGTGGCGCCGAGCGGATGGCCGAGCGCGATCGCGCCGCCCATCGGGTTGACTTTGGACGGGTCGAGACCGAGGTCCCTGATCACCGCCAGCGACTGTGCTGCAAACGCTTCGTTCAACTCGAACCAATCGATCTGGTCCTGGGTGATGCCGGCTGCACGGCAAGCGGCAGGAATCGCTTCCTTCGGACCGATGCCCATGATTTCCGGCGCCACGCCGCGCACCGCGAACGAGGAAAACTTCGCCAGCGGCGTCAGGTTGAACTGCTTCAGGATTTTTTCAGAAACCAGGATCAGCGCACCGGCGCCATCCGATGTCTGCGAGCTGTTGCCGGCGGTAACGCTGCCTTTGGCGGCGAATACCGGCTTCAGCCTGGCCAGGCCTTCAATCGAGGTATCCTTGCGCGCGCCTTCGTCGCGATTGACGGTGCGGGTCCTGATCTCGACTTGGCCGGTAGCAAGATTCGGGAACTTCTCGATAATCTCGACCGACGTGGTCTCGGCATCGAAGTAGCCAGCCTCTTGGGCCGCCAGTGCCCGGCGATGCGACTCAACCGAGAATGCATCCTGGTCTTCGCGGCTGACTTTCCACTGCTGCGCGACCTTTTCCGCGGTGAGGCCCATGCCATAGGCCATGCCGATGTTCTCATCCTTGAACACACCCATGTTGACCGACGGATGGTGGCCCATCATCGGCACGATCGACATTGATTCGGCGCCGGCGGCGATCATCACATCGGCCTGGCCGACGCGAATACGGTCCGCTGCCATCGCGACGGCAGTGATGCCCGATGCGCAGTAACGGTTAATGGTGACGCCGCCGATGGTGTTCGGCAGGCCGGCCAGCAGCACCGCATTACGCGCCATGTTCATGCCCTGCTCTGCTTCCGGGAACGAGCAGCCGACGATTGCATCTTCGATCAGTTTCGGATCGAGATCGGGAACTTGCGACAATGCGGATTGCAGCACGCGCACCAGCAGATCGTCCGGGCGGACATTCTTGAACATGCCGCGCGGCGCTTTGCCGATCGGAGTGCGGGTTGCTGCGACGATATAGGCTTCTTGAAGTTGTTTGGTCATTGTATGCTCCTTGTCGGATAGAGTGGGTTAGTTGCGAACCGGCTTGCCGGTTTGCATCATGCCCATGATCCGCTCTTGCGTTTTCGGATGGTTGAGCAGTTCCATGAACGCCTTGCGCTCAAGGTCCAGCAGCCATTGTTCATTGACGATACTGCCTGCCTCGATGTCACCGCCGCTGACGATTTCGGCGATCATCGTGCCGAGCTTGTAGTCGTGTGCGGAAATGAAACCGCCGTCGCGCATGTTCACCAATTGCGCGGAGATTGTGAACATGCCATAACGTCCGGTCACCGGAACCGGCGCCTTCACCGGTGCGCGATAGCCGGCATCGAACATGGCGCGTGCTTCGACCTTGGCCACGTGCAGTAATTCGTACGGATTGAACACGATTACATCATTGGCCGACAGGTATCCCATCTGTTGCGCTTCGATTGCCGATTTGGATACGGCAGCGGTTGCGGCATGGGTGAAATAATTTTTCAGGAATTGCAGGATGTCGTTGCCTTTGGCATCGGCTGCCGCGCGCACGGCCGCTTCCTTCAAGCCGCCGCCGGCCGGGATCAAACCGACGCCGACTTCAACCAGTCCGATATACGACTCGATCGAAGCGACGCGCTTTGCGGTGTGCATCATCAATTCGCAACCGCCGCCCAGCGCAAGGCCCGCTACCGCGGCTACCACCGGCACGTTCGCATACTTCAATGCCTGATGCGCCTGCTGCAGCTTCGCCACTTCCGGCTCGATCGCCTTGACGCCGCCGGACATGAACAAAGGCAGCATCGATTGCAAATCGGCGCCAGCCGAAAATGCGCCGCCTTCGGCTGCATCGGCGCCCCAAATCACCAGTCCCTTGTAATTTTTTTCCGCTTCGTCAATGGCCTTGGCAAGACCGGCAATCACGCCGGCGCCAATCACGCGCATCTTGGTTTTCAGGGACAAGATGAGTACGTCGTCATTCTGATGCCAGATGCGTACCGAGTCGTCTTCGAATACGGTCGTGCCCGCATTGGCGCCGTTAGGCGCATCTTCGCCCAGTACCGATGCGCGGAATACCTGGCGCTGATACACGGGCAGTTGCGAACGTCCGACATTGGCCTTTTTCGCGGGCGACCATGAACCGTCCGCCGCATGCACGCCGTCGCGGCCGTCGAATACCCAGGCAGGCAGAGGTGCATCGCACAGCGCCTTGCCGGCATCGATATCTTCCTTGATCCAGTCCGCGACCTGCTTCCAGCCGGCTGCCTGCCAGCCTTCGAACGGGCCGTTCTTTTGACCGAAGCCCCAGCGCAATGCGAAATCGATGTCACGCGCATTGTCGGCGATCGATTCCAGGTGCACTGCAATGTAATGGAAGGTATCGCGGAAGACCGACCACAGGAACTGGGCTTGCGGATTGGTGGATTCGCGCAGCGCCTTCATTTTCTTACCCGCATCCTTTTCTTTCAGGATCCGCACCACGATATCGTCGGCCTTGCCGGTCGACGGTACATAGTCGCCCTTCTCTCCGTCGAAACGCAGGATTTCCTTGCCGACCTTTTTGAAAAATCCGGCGCCGGTCTTTTGTCCGAGCGCACCGGCTGCAATCAACTTGGCCAGCAATTCAGGCGTCTTGTAAACCGGATAGAACGGATCCGATTCCAGGTTGTCCTGCATGGTCTTCATCACATGACCCATCGTGTCCAGGCCAACCACGTCCGCGGTACGGAACGTAGCCGACTTGGCGCGGCCCAGCTTGGTGCCGGTCAGGTCGTCGACCACATCGACCGGCAGGCCGAATTTTTGCGCCTCGTACATCGTGGCCATCATGCTGAATACGCCGACGCGATTGGCTATGAAATTCGGCGTGTCATTTGCGCGCACGACGCCCTTGCCAAGCGTGGTGGTCAAGAAACCTTCGAGCTGATCGATGATTTCCGGCTTGGTGGCAACGGTCGGAATCAATTCAACCAGATGCATGTAGCGCGGCGGATTGAAGAAATGCACGCCGCAGAAACGCGACTTCAATTCGGCATCGAATCCTTCCGACAGCGCAGTGATCGACAGGCCGGACGTGTTGGACGCGAAGATCGCGTTCGGCGCAATGTGCGGCGCGACCTTCTTGTACAGGTCGTGCTTCCAGTCCATGCGTTCGGCGATCGCTTCGATGATCAGGTCGCAACCTTTCAAGACATCGAGATTGTCTTCATAGTTGGCGACTTCGATCAATGCGGCGTGATCCTTGTTGCCGAGCGGCGCGGGGCTGAGTTTTTTCAGGTTCTCGATGGCGCGCAACACGATGCCGTTCTTCGGGCCTTCCTTGGCAGGCAGGTCGAACAGCACGACCGGCACCTTGGCGTTGACGCAATGGGCGGCAATTTGCGCACCCATCACGCCGGCGCCGAGCACGGCGACTTTTTTAACGATGAAATTAGACATGTTTGAATCCTGTATGAGTCGGGGCAGACACGAAATGCCTGGAACGTCGATCCGTACTGCCACTTATTTATTGGATAATCCTAACTTGAGGCACCGCCCCCCCCCATCCAGACCTTCACCCTTTCAGGGAGAAGGAGCCAAATTCCCTCCCCCGGGCAAGGGGAGGGATAGGGGGTGAACGTGTCAAGACCTTCTATTACGTTCTGTTGCTCTTTCTTGCCAAAAACAATCCTTAAAACAAATCCACATCGAGTGCCATCATCGGAGCGGCGCCCGAACGTGCCTGACGAATCAGCATCGCGGTTTCAGGCAACAGTCGTGCGAAATAGAAACGCGCGGTCCCCAGTTTCGACTTGTAGAAGTTGTCGCCGGAATCCTGCTTCGCCAGAGCGATCTTTGCCATCCGCGCAAAAAAGTAGGCATAGACCAGATGACCGACGACGCGCAGATATGGCACGGCAGCCGCGCCGACTTCATCCTGATTCTGGAACGCCTTCATGCCGATTTCCATGGTCAGCTTGGTGACCTTTTCGGCCACGTCGGCCAGCGGCGTAATGAATTCGCTCATTGCTTCATCGGCACCGTTCTCTTCAATGAAAGCCTGGATTTGCGCACCGAACTTGCGCAGCTTGGCGCCATTGTCCATCAGTACTTTACGACCCAGCAGATCCAGCGACTGGACCGTGTTGGTTCCTTCGTAAATCATGTTGATGCGCGCATCGCGCACATACTGCTCCATGCCGGATTCGGCGATATAGCCATGGCCGCCATACACCTGCATCGCTTCCGACGTAGCGATCCAGGCATTGTCGGTAACGAAGGCTTTGATAATCGGCGTAAGCAAACCGACTTGATCGGCGGCATCCTTGCGCACTTCTTCATCGGGATGATTCAATTCCTTGTCGATCTGCAGCGCGACATAAGATGCGAATGCGCGGCCGCCTTCGGCAAAGGCTTTCGCGGTCAATAGCATCCGACGCACGTCCGGGTGAACGATGATCGGATCGGCTGGCTTGTCCGGCGCTTTTACACCGGACAGACTGCGCATCTGAAGACGGTCTTTTGCATACACCAGCGCATTCTGGTACGCGACTTCCGTCAGCCCGAGCGATTGCATGCCGACGCCGACACGGGCCGCATTCATCATCACGAACATTGCATTCAAGCCCTTGTTCGGCTGACCGATGAGCCAGCCCGTGGCGTTGTCCATGTTCATCTGGCAAGTCGAATTGCCGTGAATGCCCATTTTTTCTTCGATCGCGCCACAGAAAATCGGGTTACGCACACCAACCGTGCCATCCGCATTCGGCAGGAATTTCGGAACGATGAACAAGGAGATGCCCTTGGTGCCCGCCGGCGCATCCGGCAGACGTGCCAGCACCAGATGCACGATGTTGGAAGACATATTGTGTTCGCCGGCGGAAATGAAGATTTTCCCGCCACTGATCTTGTACGAGCCATCGGCCTGCGGCTCGGCCTTGGAGCGCAACATGCCGAGGTCGGTGCCGCAGTGCGGTTCGGTCAGGCACATGGAGCCGGTCCATTCGCCGGACACCATTTTCGGCAGATACAGCGCCTTCTGCTCCGGCGTTCCATGCGCATGGATGCATTCATACGCACCGTGCGACAGGCCCGGATACATGGTCCATGCCTGATTCGAGGAATTCAGCATTTCCAACAACGAGTTGTGCAGCACAAACGGCAAGCCCTGACCGCCGTATTCCGGATCGCATGCCAACGCCGGCCAGCCCGCTTCTACATACTGCTCGTATGCTTCCTTGAAGCCCTTCGGCGGCGTGACTTCATGGGTTTCCTTGTCCAGATGGCAGCCTTCGCGATCGCCGGAATAGTTCAACGGAAACAACACGGCAGAAGTGAACTTGCCGCCTTCCTCCAGTACCTGGTTGATGATGTCGGCATCGACTTCGGCGTGATTCGGCATTGCTTTCAGTTCGTCTTCAACTTGCAGTAATTCATGCAATACAAAATGCATGTCACGCAGCGGTGCGATATATTGGCCCATGGGTTTCTCCTGATGGCTATTTGAATAAGGTGGTTAGTTGGTGACGGATTTTGAATTTTCTTTCGCGGACTCTTTGCGGATTGCGCGCATTTCAGGCGTGCAGGAACTATCGATAAGCCGCTCGAAACCCACCCGCGCACGCTCAACGCTTCCCGGTCTTTTGATGAACCGGGAGTCGTGATGCAACGCGAGGATCAAACCATACATTTCATAGACCAGTTGCAGCGGATCGGTATCGCGCCGCAAGTGTCCGACTTCAATCGCTTGTTCGACGCAGCGCCGTAGCGCATCCTGCCATGCCAGTACCATGCCAGCCAGTTCTTCCCGGATCGCGCCCGGACGATCGTCGTATTCCACCGCGCCGCTGATATAAATACAGCCCGATGCGATTTCGACCGTCACGCGCTTGATCCAGCGTGCGAACATTTCTTCCAGGCGCGGCAGGCCGCGCGGCTTCCTCATGCTGGGATAGAAAATCTCGGCTTCGAAATGGCTGTGATACAGCTTGAGCACTTCGATTTGCAAATCTTCGCGCGAGCCGAAATGCGCGAATACGCCTGATTTGCTCATGTTCATCTTGTCGGCAAGCAAGCCGATGGTCAGCCCTTCCAAACCGTCCCGGCTGGCCAGACTCTGCGCCACATCGAGAATCGCGGCACGTGTCAGCTCGCCTTTGCGCATGAATTTCGGTGTCGTATCAGTCATGGTAAAAGCCAAAATGAGTCCTGAAAAAAATTACATATAAGTAACGCATAATTAAATGCGAACGCTCGTACTATTATGCACCAAGAGATAAAAGTCAAACAGGAACTTAGAGGGGCCGTTCTATACGCGCGGCCTGTCGCTCGATTCTTCCGCTAATGCCTTGCACACTCCGGCGTTTACCCGTTTTCGCGATGCACCTGTTCAAAGCCCGCAGGCGGAATATTGCGATTCGAAACTGCTGTCGGTTGCGGGGTCACGACTTGGTCTTGATTAACTGGCGGCGGTCGCGTTTGGTCGGTCGTCCCTTGATGTCGGCGCTGGGCTCGCGAAAATACTTCTTTTGTTCCGTTTCTTTCTGCCGCCTCGCAACGCTCGCTTCCGTCTCGGAGTACAAAGTTTGCGCGATCGATGCGGCACTGCGGACATCAGACAAACCCGCGATAACGACTTGCCACTCGGTGGCGCCATTGTCGATATCCAGCGTATCGCCGGGCTTGACGCCGCGAGACGGCTTGACGCGCTCGCCATTCAGGCGCACCTTGCCGCTGTCGACCGCACCGGTTGCCAGCGTACGCGTCTTGAAAAAACGCGCAGCCCACAGCCATTTGTCTATGCGGATCGTTTCGGAGCTCATGTCGGCATGGTCAGGCGGCTTCTTGAAAAGAGGATGGTCATTGTAACCGCCCGTGCCGGGACAATGAATCCGTCGGTGCGGAACCACCGTATAAGCTCCTGTACGCCACGGCTATCGGACCCTTCCGCGGGCACAAGCGCGTTACTGCGAGTCTGCGTACAATTTATCGATAATGTACTTTTGGGCTGTAATTGTTGCACGAAGAGCATGACCGAGCCCTGTCAAAGCACGAACCAGATCACCATTCCTCGCCAACCGGACCTAAATTGTCAAATATCGAACCGACTCAGTTAAAAGCGTGGCTCGCCGCGGTCGCCCGCAAGGATGCGAATGCCTTTCGTTCGCTATACGATGCAACATCGTCGAAACTGTTTGGCTTTGCGCTGCGTATATTAGTCAAGAGGGAGCTGGCGGAAGAGGTCTTGCAGGAGAGTTTTGTCAGTATCTGGAATAACGCCGCGAGTTATCAGGCAAGCATGGCCGCGCCGATGACATGGATGACCACCATTGTGCGCAACAAGGCATTCGATCTGTTGCGGCGGGTCGATGCCACGGTCGAAATTGATGCGGATACTTTTGACAAGGATGTGATGGACGCACTAGAAAGCGCCGACCCGACCCCGATCGAATCGCTGCAGCTCACGCAGGATTCAAAGGCGCTTGCGCGCTGCCTTGCCAAGCTTGAAGGGTTGCACCGGCAGGCGATCGCACTGGCGTTCTATCACGATCTGTCGCACAGCGAAGTCGCGGAACAAATGAAGCTGCCGATCGGTACCGTCAAGACATGGGTTCGGCGCGGACTGGAACGCTTGCGCTCATGCCTGAGCAAAATGGAGCGCGCATGAATATCCAGCGCAACGACGCATTGATCGAAAAACTGGCTTCGGAATATGTACTCGGCACATTGAAAGGCGGGGCGCGACGCCGCTTTGAATTCCTGATGCGTGACAGCGCCGCCATTCGGCGTGCGGTCGCCGAATGGCAGGACCGGCTTCACCCGATGGCGGAATTTGCGCCTGTAGAACAAGTGCCGCCGCAAGTCTGGAATTCGATTGCAGCGCAACTTGATTTGCATCCCGGGAAAGCCGGCGGAAAACTTTCGTTCTGGCGTGCACTGCGCGAAGACCTGAGTTTCTGGCGCGGCCTTGGCATGTCCTCGACCGCATTGGCGGCGATCCTGGTTGCAGTATTGGTCGCCAGACAGCCGGAGTCGCCGGTTCCCGTTGCGTCTTATGTTGCGATGCTGGCCGATGACAAGTCGCAAACGATTGCGATCGTCACTGGTGATGCCCAACGTCATCAGATGACTGTCAAGATGATGGCTTCGCAACCGCTGGCAGCCGACAAGAGCCTGGAGTTATGGGCGGTCCCGAAAGAGGGACCGCCTCGCTCGCTGGGATTGGTCGCCGATAGCGGCAGCGTGACGCTGCCGATGCCGGAAAATGCGGCGCCGGACTCAAGTCCGATGCTGGCGGTGACGCTGGAACCGAAGGGCGGTTCCCCCAACCCGAACGGACCGACCGGGCCGGTCGTGTTCAAGGGAGCGTGGGTGCAGATTTAATCGTCCAAAGCGGCGTCCGGCGACATTGTTTCGCTGTCTGTCAAAAAATTAAAAAAGGGCTCCGGTGGATGCCATTTTTTATTTACAACCAGGCCGCCGATCAATGGCCCGCAACAAATCATTCGATATATTTTCCGGATGTAATGATGCGCAAAATACTTTTATAAAGCAGATACGCGGCACCGTACCATACGCGCTTGTACCAAGCGATATTGGCGAAATCGCCGGGGTTGACGGGCACACCATCGGCCACACCGCGTTGGATATGCGCTCGCAAGTCTCGCGCGAAATCCGCATTCCGGACGACGATATTGGCTTCGTGATTGACGAACAGGCTCAAGCCGTCGTAATTGCTCGATCCGACGGTTGCCCATTCATCATCGACCACGGCCACCTTGCCGTGCAGTTGCGTGCGGCGGTACTCGATCACTTTCACGCCGCTCTTCAGCAGCTTGGGATAGAACGAATGCGTCACCGCATCCTGAAGGCGGAACTGTCCGACACCGAGCAGCAAGGTTACCTCGACACCGCGTGCCGCGGCAGCCGCCAGAGCATCCCGCAATTTCCGCCCAGGGGCAAAGTACGGATTGGCCAGCCACGCGCTTTCTTTGGCCTGACCCAATGCCTGCAAATACGTGCGCTGGATGGTGCGGCGATTGCGCAGATTGTCGCGCACCACCAGGGCGGCAAGCGCAGGTGCGTTACTCACCGTAATTTGGGTTGCGCTGATTTTCTTGAAACGCTCCCAGCGCGTCTTCAGGGTGATGCTGCCGAGCCGCGCCCACTGCGCCTCCACCTCGCGATGGATCGCGGCCACCAAAGGCCCTTTGATCTTTACCGCGAAATCCCAGCGCGGTGCAGGCAGCGCCAAGCGCGGATCGCTATCCGAAATAAGGTCGTCATTGATATTGAGGCCGCCGAGAAACGCCACTTCCCGGTCCACCACGCAAATCTTGCGATGCGTGCGCGCCACGCCGCGCCGGAACCATGGGTTGAAGCTGCGGTGCCTGACACCGGCGGCAATAAATTCCCTGTGCAGCAAATTGGATTGCACGCGGCCGCAACCGAGCCAGTCGGTAATGACATGGACCACCACCCCGCGCCGCGCCGCGCGCTTGAGCGCGGACTTGATCTGTTCGCCGGTCGCATCGTCGGCGAAGATATACGTTTCCAGATAGATCTCGGCCTTGGCTGCGTCGAACGATGCGACCAGTGCCGGAAAGAACTCGGCACCGCAATGCAGGAGGCTGATGCGATTATTGGAAGTTAAGGCTATCGAACGCATGATGAGAAAAGCGGCATTTAGCGAGCTCCATGTTCGAATATCAGATATCTATTTCAAGCAAAGCGTGGCCACGATAGGCGCATGGTCGGATAATTTCGCCCATAGCGCGCCATGCAACACTTGTGCCGACTCCACCGTGAAACCGCGCACATAGATCCGGTCCAGCTTGAGCAACGGCAGCGCCGCGGGAAAAGTGCGTGCGGGCTCGATCTTCGGGCCTCGTCCGCTCAGTTGCCGCAAATAGGTGCCGAATCCGCGCGTCGACAGATTTTCGTCGAATACCTCGGCCACGCCCAGGCTGCTGCGCAGTATCGCGCTCAACTGGTTGCCCCAATCGTTGAAGTCGCCGGCGATGATGACCGGCGCATCTTTCGGCGCCGAACTTGCCACCGCCGCGATCAGCGCGTCGGTCTGACGCTTGCGGCTGCCGGCGAACAAGCCCAGGTGCACCACATAGCAATGCACCTCCGCCTCCGGTGTTTGCAACACGCAGTGGAGAATCCCGCGCGCTTCATAGACGTGATCGGAAATGTTCTGGTTGCGCGACGACAGGATCGGAAAACAGCTCAGCAGCGCATTGCCATGGTGGCCATGGTCGTAGACCGCGTTCATGCCGTAGGCGCACTGGTGCGAGTCGCCGGCCAGGAAATCCTGCTGCGACAGCTCCGGCCAGTTTGCGGCATGGCGCAACGCATGCAGGTCGTGCCGTCCCTGCACTTCCTGCAGGAACAGGACATCGGATTGCATCGAGGTGATTGCCTGCTTGAGCGCATGAATGCGAGGACGGCTGCCGAACGACGACACACCCTTGTGAATATTGTAGGTAGTAATGCGAAGCTTCATGAGTCCGATCTTATCTGTTGCTTCTCGGCGGTTTCATCTCTTCGGCGCGAGCGCCGGAAAATGGAATGACGGTTCAGGAAACATGTCTTGGCAATAGCAGAATCGCCTCTGCATTGGATGGAGAAAAACACTTGTCGGCCGCCTCCCGATACGGCAGCCAAAGATAATTCACATGCTCGCGCGGCGCCAGCGTAATCGGGATAGCGCGCGGTACCAGCAAGCCGAACACATGTTCCGTGTTATGCGTGACGCCCGGCGCATAGCGATTGCGCCAGACGGGATAGATTTCGTAAATATTGGAAAGTTTCCAGTCGCACAGATTATTCGCCGGGACGGTCATCAGGCCTCTTCCGGTTCCGGTAGCGTCGTTTTCCGGCAAGGTCACAATATCATCAATGACAATCCCGGTTTCTTCGTTCACTTCCCTGGCCGCCGTCTCCCTCAACGATTCCGAAAGCCGGTCCTTCGAGCCGGTCACGGATTGCCAGAATCCCGGCTTGTCTGCGCGTTCAATCAGCAATACCTCAAGGTCGATGGTGTGGATGACGACTAAAACCGACTCGGGGATTTTGAAGATGGGTTCCACAACTGGTCCGTATAGTATTGTCGTTCCACTATCGTGAATATTCGCCGGCAATCCGGTTTATCGGATAAAACTGTGCGCACCAAACGAAAAAGGCGCGGTTGTCCGCGCCTTCGATTATGCCGCAAAGCGCGGACATGTTACGCCTTGACCGCCGGCTCGACGTTGCGCAAGCGGATATGCAACTCGCGCAACTGTTTTTCGTCCACTTCCGAAGGTGCTTGCGTCAACAGGCATTGCGCACGCTGAGTTTTCGGGAACGCAATCACATCGCGAATCGATTCGGCTCCGGTCATCATGGTGACGATGCGATCCAGGCCGAATGCCAAACCGCCGTGCGGAGGCGCACCGTACTGCAGCGCGTCGAGCAGGAAGCCGAACTTCAGCTGCGCTTCTTCGGCGTCGATCTTCAGTGCGCGGAACACCTTGCTTTGCACTTCGGCGCGGTGAATACGCACCGAACCGCCGCCGAGTTCCCATCCGTTCAATACCATATCATAGGCTTGCGCAATCGCGCGGCCCGGATCGGTTCCGATGAAATCCTCATGTCCTTCCTTCGGCGCGGTAAACGGGTGATGCAATGCAACCCATCGATCGCCTTCTTCATCGTGCTCGAACATCGGGAAGTCGACCACCCACAACGGACGCCATGCGTCATCGAACAAGTTGTTCTTCTTGCCGAAATCGCTGTGCCCGATCTTGACCCGCAATGCGCCGATTGCATCGTTGACGACTTTCGCCTTGTCGGCGCCGAAGAAAATCAGGTCGCCATCCTGCGCGCCGGTTTGCTCGACGATTTTGACGAGTGCGGCATCATGCAGGTTCTTGACGATCGGCGATTGCAAGCCGTCGCGGCCCTTTGCTTTCTCATTGACCTTGATGTATGCGAGGCCCTTGGCGCCGTAGATTGCGACGAACTGGGTATACGCATCGATTTCGGAGCGCGGCATCGCACCGCCGCCGGGAACGCGCAGTCCCACCACACGGCCGCCTTCCATGTTGGCCGCACCGGCGAACACCTTGAAGTCGACATCCTTCATCACTTCGGTCAAATCGGTAAATTCAAGTTTGACGCGCATGTCCGGCTTGTCCGAACCATACATGCCCATCGCAGTGGCGAAATCCATTACGGGGAACGGGTTCGGCAAATCGACATTCAGCGCATTCTTGAATATCAGGCGGATCATCTCTTCGAAGATGTCGCGAATTTCCTGCTCCGACATGAACGACATCTCGCAATCGATCTGCGTGAATTCCGGCTGGCGATCGGCACGCAAGTCTTCATCGCGGAAGCATTTTGTGATCTGGTAGTAGCGATCGAAGTTGGCCACCATCAACAGTTGCTTGAACAGCTGAGGCGACTGCGGCAATGCGAAAAAGTGTCCCGCGTTGACGCGCGACGGCACCAGGTAGTCGCGCGCGCCTTCCGGCGTCGACTTGGTCAGCATCGGCGTTTCGATATCGATGAAGCCGTTCGCATCGAGAAACTTGCGCACTTCCATCGTGACCTTGTAGCGCAGGCGCAGATTGTTTTGCATTTGCGGGCGGCGCAGATCCAGCACGCGATGAGTCAAGCGCGTGGTTTCGGACAGGTTGTCGTCATCGAGCTGGAACGGCGGCGTCACCGATGGATTCAATACTTCCAGTTGATGGCACAGCACTTCGATCTTGCCCGAAGCAAGATTGGTATTGACCGTGCCTCCCGGCCGGTTGCGCACCACGCCGGTGATGCGCATGCAGAATTCATTGCGCACCGCTTCGGCGGATTTGAATACGTCGGCACGATCTGGATCGCATACTACTTGCACCAGGCCCTCGCGGTCGCGCAAGTCGATAAAGATCACGCCGCCGTGGTCGCGCCGGCGATGTACCCAGCCGCACAGGCTGACGGTTTGATCGAGCAGAGCTTCAGTGGTGAGGCCGCAATAGTGGGTTCGCATTGACATGGTCGGTTTCCAGTTTCAGATTTTTGGTGGGCACCCGGGTGGCAACACAGGCGCGATTCGAAATTCAGTGTGTTTCAAGAACATCGCTGCCGGTTTTTGCCGGATCGATGATGGAAGTTTTCTCGAAGTATTCAGGCGATACCACGCCCATCGATACGATATATTTCAGCGCTTCGTCGACGTTCATGTCCAGCTCGATTACATCGCCCTTTGGAACCATCAGAAAGAATCCGGAAGTCGGATTCGGTGTGGTCGGTACGTAAATGCTGACGAAATCGCCCACCAGATGATTACGCACATCGCCGCCCGGCACGCCGGTAACGAAGGCAATGGTCCAGGCGCCCTGCCTCGGATATTGCACCAGCACCGCCTTGCGAAACGCATTGCCGGACGAAGAAAACAAGGTGTCGGACACCTGTTTGACGCTGGAATAAATCGAGCGCACCACCGGTATGCGGTTCAACAGCAATTCCCACGCCTGCACCACCTGCTTGCCGATGAAATTGCGGGTTGCCAAACCGGTCAAAAATACGATCAACAAGGTCAGGATGGTGCCCAGACCCGGGATATTGAATCCGAATACTGCCGCAGGCCGCCAATTTTCCGGCAGCAACAACAGTGATTGATCCATCGTGCCGATGATCAGGTTCAACACCCACAACGTAATCGCCAGTGGGACCAGGATCAACAAGCCTGTAATAAAATATTTGCGCATCGTTTTCTATCGTGGCATACGGCGACTGTCGCCTGCGGAATCTATCTCAGCTGGTGGAAGATGTGTCGGCGGAGGATGCCGCAGCGGCCGGTGCGGCAGGAGCGGAATCGGCCGAACTGCCGGCTGCAGGCGCCGTCTCGGTTACCGGCTTTTCCGAGGTTGAAGCCGGTGCCGGCGACGCGGTTTTTCCAGCGCCGTTTTTAAAATCGGTCGCATACCAGCCGGTGCCCTTAAGCTGAAAGCCGGCTGCGGTCAATTGTTTCTTGAATGTCGCTTTGCTGCATGATGGACAATCGGTCAATACGGCGTCTGACACTTTTTGCAACACATCCTTGGCAAAACCACAGGTGTCGCAGCGATACGCATAAATCGGCATGGCAAATTCCCGCAAAAATCATCCAAAACCCTGAATTATAAAGGTTTTCCAGACGATTTCCGACAGGGATTATTCGTTGGCTCGATGTCAACCGCCGCCCGGTGTGCCAATGCCGATCAGGCGGTCGCCGACTTGCCGACAAAATGCGGCAAAAGCGATCCTACAATCATCCCGGCAAAACTCACCAGCAAACCGACCAGTTGCGGCGGCCAGATCGATTCGGCGCCGAATTGCTCCATCAGCAGCCATGATGACAAACCGCCGATTACCGCAAACAACGCTCCCTGGGTATTGGAGCGCTTCCAGTACAGCCCCATCACCAGGGGAATAAACGCGCCGACCAAGGTGACCTTGTAGGCATTGCTGACCATTTCATAAATCGATTTCCCCTGCGATGCCAGCGCGAAGATCGTGACGGCAACGGCAAAACAAATGACGACGATGCGCGTCGCCAGCAACATTTGCCGGTCCGTCATCGGGAAGAACTCACGCAGGATATTTTCCGTGACGGTAATGCTGGGCGCCAGCAAGGTACCGCTGGCGGTCGACATGATTGCCGACAGCAATGCACCGAAAAACAGCACTTGCGCGACCATCGGAACGTGATTGAGGATCAACGTCGGCAAAATCATCTGTGAATCCTTGGTCAGCAACGCGGCAACCATTTGCGGATCGATCAGCGAAGCAGAATAAGCAAGATAGATCGGAATGAATGCAAACAGGAAATACAGTGAGCCGCCTACGATCGAACCCGCCGCGCCGACATTGGCGCTCTTGGCGGACATAACGCGCTGGAAGACGTCCTGTTGCGGAATGGAACCGAACATCATGGTTACCGCTGCCGCGGCAAAAGCCAGAATGTCCTTGGACGTGAATGCAGGTGCGAACTGGAACTTGCCTGCCTCGGCCGCATGCGCGACCACGGTTTCCGCGCCGCCCGCCATCCCCGATACCACATATGCGATATACAGCAATCCGCCGATGATGATCACCATCTGGAAAAAATCGGTCAACGCCACCGACCACATGCCGCCGAACAGCGTATAGGTCAGGACAATACTGGCACCGATGATCATGCCCATCGGTACCGAGATCACGTCTTGGGACAGCACATTGAAGACCAGACCAAGCGCCGTGATTTGCGCCGAAACCCAGCCGAGATACGAGATCACGATGCAGATCGAGACAATGATTTCCACCGGACGGTTATAGCGCTGCCGATAATAATCGCCGATGGTCAGCAGGTTCATCCGGTACAGTTTGCGCGCGAAGAACAGGCCGAACAGGACCAGGCACATGCTGGCGCCGAACGGATCTTCGATGATGCCGCCCAGGCCTTCTTCAAGAAACGTCGCGGGAATTCCAAGCACGGCTTCGGAACCGAACCAGGTTGCAAACACGGTGGCGATCACGATATAGAACGGGAGGGAGCGTCCGGCTACCGCATAGTCGCTGGTATTTTTGACCCGGGTCGCGGCATACAACCCGATCGCGATGGATATCACCAGATAGAGGCCAACGAAAGCGACCAGAGTATTCATACCGTCTCCCGAAAAATTTTCCCGGCATTATAGCTGCTATAAATGCACTTCAGCGCGCTATCCTGCGCCAGACCTGCCAGCGCTCCCTGCCGGAAAAAACACTTACCGAGTCGGTTGCAAGGCTATCTTCGATACGCTCGAAACTCGGTGTCAGCAACGCTTCCAGCTGCGCAGGCGCGATTCCGAATGGCGGTCCCTTGGGCGCATCGTCGAAGTAAAAAAATCCCGCGAGCAAACCGCCGGGCGGCAATAATTCAGCCCAGCGTTCCACGATTTGCTGCCACCGGTCGCGCGGCAATGCGCACAAGAATGCGCGCTCGTAAATCAGGTCCAGTGGAATTTTCGGTACGAAAGTAAAAAAATCCGCCTCGACCACGCGCGACGCCCATGGACCCAGCATCGCCTGTGCGGCGGCAACGGCTGCCGGGGAAAAATCGATCGCGGTCACGTCCCATCCGGCCTCGGACAGATAGGCGACTTCATAGCCGACTCCGCAACCGGGAATCAATGCCACATGCTTTTGCGGCGTTTGAGCAACAAATCGTTGCAACGCATCGGGTACGCCACCGCGATCCCATGGCATGAAATTTTGTTCGAATCGCTCGGACCAGAATGCGGGTGCGGAAGGATCGCGGGCTTCGAATGTCGGCATGGTCCGATGAAGATTCAGTGAAAGACAAGCTACCGGAAATTACCAGGACAAAAAATGGTGCCAGCGTGTATACATCTGCGCCAGCAACACGCCGACAATCGCACCTCCGCCGACGTAGATGGCGACGCCGAGCAGAAGATTGGTACGCTTTTGCTCGGCAATCAGTTCCTTGAGCAAGTCGGTATCTTCTTGCGGCGAATGCCGCGCCTGCGCACTCAATGCCTGGTGTACCAGCCGCGGCAATTGAGGAAGCAACTGGCTGTAACGCGGCGCTTCCGCCTTGAAGCGTTCGATCAAGCCGCGCCAGCCTACCTGTTCATTCATCCATCGTTCCAGATACGGCTTTGCCGTTTGCCATAAGTCCAGATCGGGATCGAGTTGACGTCCGAGCCCTTCAATGTTCAACAGCGTTTTTTGCAGGAGCACCAGTTGCGGTTGCACTTCAACATTGAAGCGGCGCGAAGTCTGGAACAGCCTCAATAAAACCTGGCCGAATGAAATATCGCGCAACGGCCGATCGAAAATCGGTTCGCAGCAGGCGCGCACCGCCGACTCCAGTTCATCGACCCGGGTTTCTTTTGGAGCCCAGCCTGATTCGATATGTGCTTCGGCAACGCGTTTGTAATCGCGCCGGAAAAAAGCCAGGAAATTTTGCGACAAATAGTCTTTATCGAAATCGGTCAGCGTGCCGACGATGCCGAAATCGAGCGCAATATAGCTGCCAAGCGTTGCCGGTTCAACCGACACCAAGATATTTCCGGGATGCATATCGGCATGGAAGAAACCGTCGCGAAACACTTGCGTGAAAAAAATCTCGACGCCGTCGCGCGAGAGTTTTTTCATATCCACTCCCGCCGCAATCAACCGATCGGCTTGCGAAATCGGAATACCGTGCATACGCTCCATCACGATCACCGATTCGGAGCAATAATCCCAATACATTTCCGGCACCATCAGCAGCGATGAGCCGGAAAAGTTGCGGCGCAACTGGCTGCCATTCGCTGCCTCGCGCATCAGGTCCAACTCGTCATGCAGATATTTGTCGAACTCGGCAACCACTTCCCGTGGCTTGAGCCGCTTGCCATCGGCCCACAATCGTTCAACCAGTCCGGCTGCAATATGCATCAACGCGACATCTTCATCGATTGATTTTTTCATGCCGGGCCGCAGAACCTTGACCGCCACTTCGGTCCCGTCCTTCAGTATCGCGAAATGCACTTGCGCGATCGATGCGGATGCCACCGGTGTACGTTCGAAATACGCAAACAAATCGCTGGGATGCGCGCCCAGCGATTTTTTGATCTGCGCAATCGCGAGATCCGAATCGAACGGCGGCACCCTGTCCTGCAGTTTGGCCAATTCATCGGCAATATCGGGCGGCATCAGATCGCGACGGGTCGAAAGCACCTGGCCAAACTTGACGAATATCGGGCCCAGGTCTTCCAGCGCCTTGCGCAGGCGCACGCCGCGCGGCGCGGAGATGTCGCGCCAGAAAATCAGTGTGTCAATCAGCTTTGCGGTACGGGGAATGGCGAGGCCGGACATGGCGATTCCGTCCAACCCATAGCGGATCGCGACGCGAACGATCTTCAGCACCCGCAGGGATTTCAAGATCACTTGACGGTCCTCTTCAGCTTGTCGATCCGTTTGGCCAACCGTTCGGCATCGTCACGCAGTCTGACGACATCCCGGGTGAAATCTGTAACATCCTGCGGACGCATCAGCATCGGATTCTCTTCAAGGAAATATTCGGCAAGGTTTTCGGCAAGCTTTCGTTGCGTCGACTGAATGGTATCGACTGCGGATCTGGCTCCGGAGACAATCCGGATCGCTGCAATATCGCCGACCAATTTACTCAAATCTTCTTCAGCCTCCCATTGCAGCGTCTGGCTCAGTTGCGAGATGGTATTTGCAAAATCCGCATCGCCTTCGATCTTTACATAAGAAAAGGCGCGCTCGCGATTCTGCGCAATCATCGGCAAATCAGAAAATTTCGCACGGATGGTGACATTGGGCACGGACTCGCCGGTGGCTGTTTCCACCAGTCCATCGGCAGCCACTCTCAGCTTCACGGTGACCAGCCCGGCGTCGAACCAGGCCACCTTGGCCGCGTGTTCAACAAGCTGGCTTCTGGCCCACGGTTCCTGGGCCAGCAAGTGATTGATTACAACTGGGATAAGCGATGATGGCAGCATGATCGACAAAATAAAACCGCCCGTGACAATTCACGGGCGGTCTCAAGTTTATCAGTTTGCCGCGGATTATTGCATTTCGTTTACGGCAATTGTTGAATTCCCGCCAGCGCCCATCCGCCTTGTCCCGCCACAGGCTTGGACAAATTCCATACTTCGGAAAACGGCTCTGCGGCATTGTCATCTTCCTTGATCATGCCGGTGAATTTGACGCTTGCCAGATATTCATCAGAGACGGTCTCGATTCCCATCAGTTCGGCATCAAGGGAAACAACGTCGGTATTATTTGCAGAGGCGCCGCGTTCCTGGAGCTGCATCCTCAATTCCGCAAACATTTCAGGTGTCGTAAACTCGCGGATATCGTTAATGTCGGCACGATCCCAGGCAGCCTGCAAACGAATGAAGTAAGTCTTTGCATTGCGTACAAAACCCGGCACATCGAAGTCCGCCGGCACATCAAAGGCTGTTCCGGTCGCTGCTGCTGCACCATCCGCCTGCAGCGCCATCGGTTGCGAGAATGACTGGACACGCGAACCGATTTCCGGCGTGGCATTCCGCGCGGAATGTCCACCGGCATATGCCGGTTGCGGGTTACTCCCGGATCCATTCTTGCGGCCCACCACCATGCGGTAAATGAACATTGCCGCGAACGCGATAAGGGCGAAAGTCAAAATTGTACCAATCATGCTTGCCAATGCGCCGCCGATACCAAGGTGCGACAGCAATGCGCCCAGACCGAGACCCAGCAAGGCGCCGCCCATGATGCCTCTCCACGGGCTGGCCGGCGCTGCCGCGCCAGGCGCCGCAGCCGGCTTGGTAGCCTGCGACGACTGTGTCGGCGCCGGACGGCTCATGCCTTGCGATTGTTTGCCGAACGATCCGCCGCCGCCCAGACGCCTTGCTTCCGCATCGGCAACGACCATCGACATGCCGCCAACAGCGATCATCAGGGCGATAAAGAAATTTTTCATGATGCCTCCTAAAATTTGATTCCCGTGTGAAGTGCGGCCACACCAGCCGTTAGATTGAAATACTCGACGCGTTCCAGCCCTGCATTCTGCATCATTTGCTTCAAAGTGTCTTGGTCCGGATGCATGCGAATCGATTCAGCCAGATAACGATAACTTTCAGCATCTTTGGCAATTTTCTTGCCCAGCCATGGCAATACCGAAAACGAATATACGTCATAAGGCTTTTGCAACGGTTGCCACACTTTGGAAAATTCCAGCACCAGCAATTTACCGCCCGGCTTCAGCACCCGTTGCATTTCGGCCAATGCAGCGTCCTTATGCGTCATATTGCGCAAACCGAATGCAACGCTGACGCGATCGAAATAATTATCCGGGAACGGCAGCTTTTCAGCATCACACAATGATATCGGGATTGCCATGCCATTATTCAATAGCCGATCACGTCCGACGCGCAACATCGATTCGTTGATATCCGTCAACCAGACTTCGCCGCTCGGACCGGCTTTCTTGGCGAACGCCTTTGCCAGATCACCGGTACCTCCGGCAATATCAAGCACCTTGAACCCTGGACGCACCGCTGCCTGTGCGATTGTGAATGCCTTCCAGATTCGATGCATGCCAGCCGACATGAGATCGTTCATTACGTCGTACTTGTCAGCTACGGAATGAAAGACCTCGGCGACCTTATGTACCTTGGCATCTTCCGGAACGGTTTGATAACCGAAATGAGTAGTATTGGTCATGGCTGCAGCCTAGTTAATGAAGTTGCATTATACAAGCGCAGACATCAGGTTCGGTCCCCGGTTCCATCACGCTTTCATCAATGAGAATGACCGCAGCCACTCCCACCCGTACCGGCACTGCCCTGTGGAGCGTCGCGCCCGCTTTCGCGAGTAAAACCGGCGGCCTCCAGACGCGTCAAATAATCTTCCCAAAGTTTGTCTTGATTCTTTCCCAGCCAGTACAGGTAATCCCATGAATAAATGCCGGTATTGTGGCCGTCGGAAAAATTCGGCTGTACTGCGTAATTGCCGACCGGCTCCAGCGCGGTCAGCAGGATATCGCGCTTGCCGGTCTGTAAAACTTCCTGCCCGGTACCATGACCGCGCACTTCCGCCGACGGGGAATAAACGCGCAGCAGTTCAAACGGCAATGAATATTCCGCCCCATCGTCGAATGCGATTTCGAGCACACGCGATTGTTTGCGCACGGTCAGTGCGGTCGGGACCGGCGTTGGCGGCGTCTGTTTGGATCCAGCCATGATCATTTATCCGGGTTAAGGTCTTGATTGGACTGCGGCAAGGGCAATTAATCGATTTGGTTAAGCTGCCGAATAACCGATTCGCGTAGCGACGGCAGCAACGCCGTGCGTGCACTCAAGACGGATTCATCAGCCTTGCGCTGGACTTGCGCCCATATCGGACCAGGGAAGTGCGCATCGTCGGCGAAACGCGGAATCACATGCCAATGCAGATGCGGCACTATGTTGCCGAGGCTGGCAATGTTCATTTTATCCGGCCGCATGATCGCGCGCACTACGGCTTCGACCTGCCACACCGCCTGCATGAACAGCGCACGGTCCGGCACGGTCAAATCGGTCACCTCTTTGACATGCTCATTCCAGATCACCCGGCAAAATCCCGGATACTGCGCATCGTCTATCAATACAACACGGAACTTCTCGTTCCGGTACAGCACTTCGCCGCCGGGCTGCGCGCATAGTTCGCAAGTGGTTTTTGACATCGTCATCGTCGGTCAGACCAGCACGCGTTCGATGCCGCCATTATTGGCACGTGCGACATACTCCGGCATCCAGTTCGGGCCAAGCAAATGTCTTGCGATCTCGATCACGATGTAATCGGCATCGGTGTTCGAATCGTCGTTGAAACGCGTCAAGCCTTGCATGCATGCGGGACAGGAAGTAAGGATTTTCACATCCCCGGTAAAGCCGTCGGCCCGCAATTTGTCCGCGCCCTTGATCATTTCCTCTTCCTTGCGGAAACGGATCTGCGTCGAGATATCGGGGCGGCTTGCCGCCAGCGTACCGGCCTCGCCGCAGCAACGGTCGTTTTTCTCGATCTTCTGGCCGTCGATCGTGGTAATCAATGCATTGACCGTCTTGAGCGGGTCCTGCAACTTCATTGGCGAGTGGCAGGGATCGTGGTACATGTAACGCGTACCGTTGACGCCTTCCAGCTTCACGCCTTTTTCAAGCAAGTACTCGTGGATGTCGATGATGCGGCAACCCGGGAAGATTTTTTCAAATTCATATCCCTGTATCTGGTCGTAGCAAGTGCCGCACGACACCACCACCGTCTTGATGTCGAGGTAATTCAACGTATTCGCCATCCGGTGAAACAGCACGCGGTTATCGGTGATGATTTTTTCCGCTTTGTCGTATTCGCCGGCGCTGCGCTGCGGATAGCCGCAGCACAGGTAGCCCGGCGGCAGTACGGTCTGCACACCGACATTCCACAGCATCGCCTGCGTCGCCAGGCCGACTTGCGAAAACAACCGTTCGGAACCGCAGCCGGGAAAGTAAAACACCGCTTCGGTATCCGCCGTGGTGGTTTTCGGATCGCGAATGATCGGCACGATCTTGTCGTCTTCAATGTCTAGCAATGCGCGCGCGGTTTTCTTTGGCAGGTTGCCTGGCATTTTCTTGTTGATGAAATGAATCACCTGCTCCTTGACCGGCGCCTTGCCGTGGCTTGCGCGCGGCGCCTTGGTCTGCTTCTTTGCGAATTTTTTCAGAATCTCGTGGCCCAGGCGCTGCGCCTTGAACACCACGCCGGTCATGATCTTCCGTGTCGCATTGATGGTCGCGGGATCGGTCGCGTTCAGGAAGAACATCGCGCCGGCGGTGCCCGGATTGAACGATTTCTTGCCCATCTTGCGCAGCAGATTGCGCATATTCATCGACACGTCGCCGAAATCGATATCCACCGGGCATGGCGTCAGGCACTTGTGGCACACCGTGCAGTGATCGGCGACATCCTCGAACTCTTCCCAATGCTTGATCGAGATGCCGCGCCGGGTCTGCTCTTCATACAGGAAAGCTTCGACCAGCAGCGATGTCGCAAGAATCTTGTTACGCGGCGAGTACAGCAGATTGGCGCGCGGCACATGCGTCGCGCAGACCGGTTTGCATTTGCCGCAGCGCAGACAATCCTTGACGCTGTTGGCAATCGCGCCGATGTCGCTTTGCTGCATGATCAGCGATTCATGGCCCATCAAGCCGAACGACGGCGTGTACGCATTGCGCAGATCCGCATGCAAGTCCGGAAGGTTCAGCAGCTTGCCCTTGTTGAAGCGCCCTTCCGGATCGATCCGCTGCTTGTATTCGCGGAATTCGCCGATTTCCAGCTCGGTCAGATACTCCAGCTTGGTGATGCCGATGCCATGCTCGCCAGAAATCACGCCGTCCAGCGAGCGCGCCAGCGCCATGATGCGCGCCACTGCCGCATGCGCATCCTGCAGCATCTGGTAATGATCGGAATTGACCGGAATATTGGTGTGCACGTTGCCGTCCCCGGCGTGCATATGCAGTGCAACGAATACGCGGCCGCGCAGCACCTGTTTTTGAATTGCGGTGCACTCGTCCAGGATCAGCTTGAAAGCGGCGCCATTGAAAATCTGCCGCAATTGCGAACGCACTTCCGCCTTCCATGAGACGCGCACCGTACGGTCCTGGACCACGTCAAACACAGTCGCGTTCGGCTGTTGCGCCAGACGTTCTTCAAAGACAGGAACCAGTTTTTCCAGCCCCAGTTGCACCAACTCCAGCTTCGCATCGTGCAGCGGCCGGTCGAGTTGCGACAGCAGATACGACCAGCGTGCATGCGTCAGATCAAGCATTTGCTCCGCTTGCGCGACGCGGTCACCGAGCAGTTCGGCAGCCGGAATGTCGTCGCCTTCCGCATCTTCGCTCTTGCCGAGCGGCAGATTGCCTTTTGCAAAAAAGCCGCGCAATTCCGCGACCAGTTGCAACTTGTTCTTGATCGACAGTTCGATATTGATACGCTCGATTCCGTCGGTGTATTCGCCCATCCGGTTCAACGGAATCACCACGTCTTCATTGATCTTGAATGCGTTGGTATGCTTGGCGATCGCGGCGGTGCGTGCCCGATCGAGCCAGAACTTTTTGCGCGCTTCCGGACTGACTGCGACGAAGCCTTCGCCGACGCGGGTATTGGCGATACGGATCACTTCGGATGCCGCCTGCGCCACTGAATTTTCATCGTCGCCGACGATATCGCCGAACAATGCCATTTTCGGCAACACGCCGCGCTTGGATTTGGTTGCATAACCGACGGCGCGCAGATAGCGTTCGTCGAGATGCTCCAGGCCGGCCAGAATCGCGCCGCCCTTTTTTGTTTCCGCATCAAGGTAATCCTTGATTTCGACGATCGATGGAATCGCATCGCGCGCCTGGCCGAAAAACTCCAGGCAGACGGTACGCGTGAATTTCGGCATCTTGTGCAAAATCCAGCGCGCCGATGTAATCAATCCATCGCAACCCTCTTTCTGAATGCCCGGCAGACCGGAGAGGAATTTGTCGGTGACGTCCTTGCCCAAACCTTCCTTGCGGAATTTGCGTCCTTCGATTTCCAGGATTTCAGTTTTGAACGGTGCGCCGGTTTTGCCTTTGTCAGCCGGATGGGTCCATTCGAGTTTGAACTTCGCAACCGGCGCGTCGTGGATTTTGCCGAGATTATGTTCAAGCCGCGTCACTTCGAGCCAGTCGCCATTTGGATCGACCATGCGCCAGCTCGCCAGGTTGTCGAGCGCGGTTCCCCATAGCACGGCTTTTTTGCCGCCGGCATTCATCGCCACATTGCCGCCGATGCACGACGCCTCCGCCGAAGTCGGATCGACCGCGAACACGAAACCGGCTTTTTCAGCCGCATCGGACACGCGTTTTGTCACGACGCCGGCCCCGGAATAAATCGTTGCATATTCTCGATCGACGCCCGGCAGCATCGTCAATTCGACAGCACCCAGCCGCTCCAGCTTTTCGGTATTGATCACGGCCGACAATGGCGTCAGCGGAATTGCGCCGCCGGTGTATCCGGTGCCGCCGCCGCGCGGAATGATGGTCAGGCCGAGTTCGATGCAGCCTTTGACCAAGCCTGCCATTTCATCTTCGGTATCCGGCGTCAACACGACGAACGGATATTCGACGCGCCAGTCGGTGGCATCGGTCACATGCGATACGCGCGACAAGCCGTCGAACTTGATGTTGTCTTTTGCGGTATAGCGCCCTAGAACCTTGTTGGTGCGTTTGCGCAGATCATAGGCGCTACGGAATTCTTCGCCGAAGTCGGCAACCGCTTTTTTTGCAGCGTGCACCAGCGCTTCGACACTGATGCTGCGACGCCTGGCATCGGGATCGCCGGCGTCGGCCAGATCGGTCGTCATGCGCCGTTTTTCCACTTCCGCGAGGCGATGATTCAACGCATCGATCAGCGCCTGCCGGCGCTTCGGATTGTCGAGCATGTCGTCCTGCAGGTAGGGATTGCGCCGCACTACCCAGATATCGCCCAGCACTTCATACAGCATCCGGGCAGAACGTCCGGTCTGGCGCGCGCTGCGCAGCGTGTCGAGCAGACGCCAGCTTTCCTCGCCCAGCAAGCGGATCACGATTTCGCGATCGGAAAACGAAGTGTAGTTGTACGGGATCTCGCGCAGGCGCGTCGGCGCTGCGCCAGCTGGTGTTTCGGAGATCAGGGCTTGAATTTGTGCGGGGGCGTTCATCAGGAGAAATTTTGGACGAGAGCGTCTGACACTAAAGACGCATTTTAGCTTATTGCGATGCACCACGCGGCAACACCCCTACGACTGCTACGGCTAATGGTTTGCGATTGAGGGAGGAGAACATCGCGCAAAATGGCGCCGACGGGAGGAATCGAGACAAATGCCTTTGACGACGCCTGCGAATGTCCCTTAAAACCAATGCATCACTTGCCGCCAAAACCCGTCCGGCACATACAGCAGCAGCCAGGTAATCGTCAGATAGCGGAGAAATTTACCGATCGCCATATAGACGACGCTTGGCCAGAACGGCAGCTTCAACCATCCGGCCAGGGTGCAGATCGGATCGCCGATACCCGGCACCCAGGCCAGCAGCATGGTTTTGGGACCAAACCGCTGCAGCCAGCCGAACCAGCGGCTTTCCCGTTCCTTGGCAAAGATCTGTTTGGCGCCGTAGCCCAGCCAGTAGTCGATGATTCCGCCCACCGTATTGCCTGCCGTCGCAACCAGCATCACCGGCCAGAACAGCGCGCCATTTACCTTGATGACCGCGAACACGGCCGGTTCGGAACCGATCGGCAGCCAGGTTGCCGACAACAGGCTGATCAGGAATACCGACGACAAGCCGACGTTGGGCAAAGCCAGAGCGCTTAAGAGCCAATCGATCGCAGATTCAATCATTAAAAAGGGAGCGCCATGCCGGAATTAAATGACCAATCAATAATAAATAAGCAACGGGATACAAGCATGCCGAGGGCGTCCATTATAATGACCCGCTGATTTGTACGTGCCCGCCAGTTCCGCGTGCCTTGAACATTGCCCCTATGACCACCGACTACCTGAAGAAAATCCTGACCGCCCGCGTCTACGACGTCGCCATCGAATCCCCGCTCGATCTTGCTCCTACGCTTTCCGAGCGCATGGGCAACCGGATTTATTTCAAACGCGAAGACATGCAAAGCGTATTCAGCTTCAAGCTGCGCGGCGCATATAACAAGATGGCTAACCTGCCGCCCGAAAAAATCAAGCATGGCGTCATTTGCGCATCGGCCGGCAATCACGCACAAGGCGTGGCATTGGCGGCATCCCGGCTTGGCTGCCGCGCGGTGATCGTAATGCCGACCACCACGCCGCAGGTAAAGGTCGATGCGGTCCGGGCGCGCGGCGGTGAAGTGGTCCTGTTCGGCGATTCATACAGTGACGCATATCAGCATGCGCTGACGCTCGAAAAAAAATACAAGCTGAGCTTCGTTCACCCTTTCGACGATCCCGATGTGATTGCCGGCCAGGGCACGATTGCGATGGAAATCCTGCGCCAGCACTCCGGGCCGATCCATGCGATTTTCGTCGCGATCGGCGGCGGCGGATTGATTTCCGGCGTGGCGGCCTATGTCAAGGCGGTGCGTCCGGAAATCAAGATCATCGGCGTGCAAAGCACCGATTCCGATGCGATGGCGCGCAGTATCAAGGCCGGGCGCCGCGTGACGCTGTCCGACGTCGGACTGTTTTGCGACGGGACCGCGGTCAAGCTGGTGGGAGAAGAAACCTTCCGTCTGACCAAAAAATATGTGGACGAGATCATCGTGGTCGACACCGACGCCGTCTGCGCGGCGATCAAGGATGTATTCCAGGATACCCGCAGCATTCTGGAGCCGTCGGGTGCATTGGCCGTGGCGGGCGCGAAACAGTATATCGAGCGCTCGCAACTGACCAAGAAGCCGATCAAGGGCGAGACGCTGATCACGATCGCATGCGGCGCGAACATGAACTTCGACCGACTGCGCTTCGTCACGGAACGCGCCGAGATCGGCGAAGCGCGCGAAGCGGTATTCGCAGTCACGATTCCTGAAGAGCGCGGCAGCTTCAAGCGCTTTTGCGAACTGGTCGGCCCGCGCAACGTCACCGAGTTCATCTACCGCATCAGCGATGAAAAAGAAGCGCATGTATTTGTCGGCGTTCAAATCGCCAATCGTGACGAGTCGGGCAAGATCCGCAAGAATTTCGAGAAGCACGGCTTCAAGACACTCGACCTGACGCACGATGAGTTGGCGAAGCTGCATATCAGGCATCTGGTCGGCGGCAAGAGCCCGCTTGCGCATGATGAATTGCTGTACCGCTTCGAATTTCCCGAGCGTCCTGGCGCACTGATGCGCTTCCTCGACAGCATGGCGCCGAACTGGAATATCAGCTTGTTCCACTATCGCAGCCAGGGCGGCGATGTCGGCCGAATTCTAGTCGGGCTGCAAGTCCCGAAAAAAGAAATGAAGGCATTTCGCGCATTCCTCGGGACCCTGGGTTATCGCAATTGGGATGAGAGCGAAAACCCGGCATATAAATTGTTCTTGTAGCAGGCGCTTCTTTACAGCAAATAAGGCAATGAAAAAAACGGCCTGATCACCGGTCGGCAGGTTACTCGAAAACAATCAACCTCTCAGGGAGTCTTTCACATGTTCGCTCTACGCTTAACAACAAAATGGCTGGCTGCCGCCTTGTTTTCTTCATTTGCGTCGTTTGCCTTGCCATCGATCGCATCGGACTGGGAACACGAATCGGCCGCCGATCCGCGCCGCATGATCGTGCCCGCACCCGTTTCGGTGCCGGCCGGAAAAAGCCTGGCCGATGTAAAAGAAGCCATCAATAAAAGTCTTGCCGGACGCAGATGGACAGGCAAGGAAACAGCGCCCAACGTGATCGAAGGCACTTTCGACAGAAAGAAAAACGGAAGGATTGCATTGGTCGTCAGCCTCAAATACGACACCAGGCAAGTAGAAATCATTTACAAGGAAAGCAAAGGGCTGCGATATGAAGTTGTCAATGGCGAAGCCATGCTTCATTCACGAGCCAATGGCTGGATGAAAAACCTGGCTTCGGATATCGGCAGATTCCTGGCCCGGTGATCCGAATATCGGATCGGATAGGCGGACTGCGGAAAACGTTGTCCGCCGTCATCGAGGCTGGCGCCCTCGGACGAAGAAATCAGATGAGAAATATTCTCCATGAATTGAAGTTCAATTGCGAGGCTTCGTGCTCCATCTGAAACGAATCTGGCAAAATGCTGGTTTGTGTCTCACTGCTTCAACATGACCATGCCCAACACGCCGGACGCATCTCCTCTCGGCAAGCCCGCCGCTTACCAAGCCCAATACAATCCATCGCTGCTGTTCCCGATCGCGCGCCAGGACAAGCGCAATGAACTCGGCCTCAGCGGCACGCTGCCTTTTTTCGGCATCGATATCTGGAACGCTTATGAAGTGTCGTGGCTGAATCTGCGCGGCAAACCGCAAATAGGCATTGCAACGGTCACCGTTCCGGCCGACTCGCGCAATATCGTCGAATCGAAATCCTTCAAGCTTTACCTGAACTCGTTCAACCAGACCAGGCTCGCGGGACCGGATGCGTTGCTGGAGTTGCTGCGTGCGGATTTGTCGTCCGGGTTCGATGCGCCGGTTCAAGTGACATTGACTTTGCCCGATGCATTCTCCAAATTCAAAATGGAAGAGCTGGATGGTCTGCTGCTCGACCGCCTTGACATCGAAGTGACCGAATATGCACCCGATCCGTCGCTTTTGAAAGCCGATCACGACGCGGCGCCGGTGGAGGAAGTCCTGGTATCGCATTTGCTCAAGTCGAATTGCCTGGTAACCGGCCAGCCGGATTGGGGCAGCGTGCAGATTCGTTATGCAGGCAGCGCGATCGATCAGGAGGGTTTGTTGAGGTATCTGATTGGTTTTCGCGAGCACAACGAATTTCATGAGCAATGCGTCGAGCGCATCTTCATGGACTTGCTGCGACAATGCAAACCGCAAAAATTGTCAGTATATGCACGCTACACCAGGCGTGGCGGACTTGACATCAACCCGTGGCGCAGCAACTTCACCACAGGCCGGCGGCCGCCGAATTTACGCAATGCGAGACAATAATCCGGCTCAAGCGGCCATATTGCCATTTGGAATTTCTAAAGCCTGCTTCATGAATTTACGCTAGAATTCCGACACACTTCATTGGATAAAACTCCGAATGAACGCACCAGGAAAAGATTTGAATAAACGTAATTTTGTACCTGAAACCCGTTTCGGCATTTGGTTCCTCGGAAGTCAAACGTGGGTTCAGTTCGTTCTTGAAGTGGCAATCAACGACCTGAACCGCTTGATCGGACATCCGAAACCTGCCGGTTACCAAGTAATGCTTGATGTCGGTTGCGGCCAGGGAAAGTCGTTCAAGTTCTTGAAAGATTCATTCAATCCCGCTACCTTGATCGCCATTGACGCCGATGCCGAAATCCTTGAAAAGGCTCGGCAGCAAGCGCAACGCGATTCGGTGGAAGTGCAGCTAATGGTTGGCAACGGCGATGCGATCGATTTGCCCGACCACAGTGTCGACGTGGTATTTTGCCATCAAACATTTCATCATCTCGTCGAACAGGAAAGAGCCATCGCGGAATTTTATCGCGTGTTAAAACCAGGCGGCCTTCTGCTGTTTGCCGAATCCACTCGCGCATATATTCATTCGTGGATCATTCGGTTATTGTTTCGTCATCCAATGGAAGTCCAGAAGAGTGCGGGTGAATACCTGGCTCTGATTCGCCGCACCGGGTTCAACGTCGAGCCGCATCGCATATCGTTCCCTTATTTGTGGTGGAGCCGCAACGATCTGGGCTTGCTCAATAAATTAGGTATAAAGAAAACCCCTTTGCCCGGCCAACGAGAGGAAACTTTGCTCAATCTCATTGCAGTCAAGCCGGCCTGACATAAGCTTGGAAAAATGGCAAGTAGTGAAAAACCTGAATCTGTCATTACCGTGGCATTGATGACTCTCAGTTTTACGATGCTTTTACTTTGAGCGCCGACGCCGCCGAATAAGCCTATAATTCCCGCGAAATTCAATTTTGTGCATTGCATTATGACCCACTTCAATAAAATTCTTCCTCGTGAAAACGTCGTGCTTGACCTTGATGTCTCCAGCAAAAAGCGCGCATTTGAACAGGCCGGATTGCTCTTTGAAAACAACTGCAGCATTGCGCGGTCGCTGGTATCGGATAACTTGTTCGCAAGAGAGCGATTGGGCTCTACCGGATTAGGTCATGGCGTTGCCGTACCGCATGGCCGCATCAAGGGATTGAAAGCGCCAATAGCTGCGTTTATCCGCTTGGCGGAACCGATTCCATTCGAATCGCCTGACGGACAACCGGTGAAGCTGCTGGTATTCCTGCTGATTCCGGATCATGTTACCCAACAGCATCTCGAGATTTTGTCGGAAGTTGCCGAAATGTTTTCCGACGATGCATTTCGCACCGGATTGGCGAACGACCCGGATCCCGCCGCAGCGTATGCACGCATCACCGGACGGCAGCCCATCCTGCAAAATGTCGCATAAATAGCGCATCATCGGTAATATGCACTTACGTTCAAATTTCGTACTGTGCTGATCCATCATGCCGCTATCCACCCCACTGTCGATTCAACAGCTTTATGACGATAACCGCGAAGCGCTGGAGCTTGGCTGGTTTGCCGGATTCCCCGGCGGCGAACGCCTGATTTCAGGCGACGCGACTTCCGCGGCGGATCAAGTCGGTCATCTGAACCTGATTCACCCCGGACGCATCCAGGTTTTCGGACATCAGGAAACCAAGTACTACAACCGGTTGTCGCCTTCGGCGCGAGTACATCAAACCGAAGAACTTGTGGCCGGCGAACCGCCGGCATTCATCATTGCGCAAGGACTCGAAACACCGGCTTATATCATGTCGATTTGCGACGAGAAGAACATCCCTTTGTTTTCGACGCCGTTGCCGGCGGCGCAGGTGATCGATTATCTGCGCGTCTATCTGTCCAAGAAATTGGCGCAGCGCATTACGATGCACGGCGTCTTCATGGACGTGCTGGGTGTAGGCGTATTGATTACCGGGGAATCCGGCTTGGGCAAGAGCGAATTGGGCCTGGAACTGATCTCACGCAATCATGGCCTGGTGGCCGACGATGCAGTGGAATTTGCGCGGATCGCTCCGCACATGATTGAGGGCCGGTGTCCGACGCTGCTGCTAAATTTGCTTGAGGTACGCGGATTGGGATTGCTTGATATTAAGGCGATTTTCGGTGAAACCGCGGTGCGCCGCAAAATGCGCTTGAACTTGATTGTCCATTTGGTGCGCCGCAAAACCCTGGAAGAAAATTACGAGCGTCTACCCTTGCACTCGCATACGGAAGAGGTGCTCGGGCTCCCGATTCGCAAAGTCGTGATTCCCGTTGAAGCCGGACGCAATCTCGCGGTGCTTCTCGAAGCTGCCGTTCGCAACACGATTTTGCAATTGCGCGGAATCGATACCCTGAAGGATTTCATGGAACGCCAGCAGAAAGCCATGGGCAGGGATTAGTTTGCGCACAAAGCCGTTCAGTACTGCGGGCGATATTCCGGGAGCTGCGGTATCATCACTTCCTATGCGCATTATCCTTATTACCGGCATTTCCGGTTCCGGCAAATCGGTCGGCTTGAACGCCCTCGAAGACGCGGGTTATTTCTGCGTTGATAATTTACCTCCGACACTATTGCGCGCGCTGGTGGCAACGCGCATCAATGAGGGCGAACTAACCACCCTGGCGGTGGCGGTCGATGCGCGCAGCGCGGTCTCGCTCAGCGGATTACCCGCGGACATCCGGTGGCTCAAGGAGCAGGGGCATGATATCAAGGTGCTGTTCCTGACTGCCAAGACGGAATCGCTGATTACCAGATTCTCCGAAACAAGGCGCAGCCATCCGTTATCGCATCGGCTAGGTACTACTGCCCAGAACCCCACCGACCGCCCAACCCTCACCGAATGCATTCGAAAAGAGCGCGAAATGATGGGCGTGATCGAGGGACTCGGACACTTGATCGACACCTCCGGCCTGAGCGCCAACAAATTGCGTGCATGGATCAAGGACCTGATCGGAACCGAGCGTACGCCGCTGACGCTGTTGTTCGAATCCTTTGCATTCAAATTCGGCGTTCCGCTGGATGCGGATCTGGTGTTCGATGTACGTGTTTTGCCCAATCCCTATTACGATCCCGACTTGCGGCTGCTGACCGGCAGAGACGCTCCGGTGGTCGATTTCCTGAACGCGCAACCGGATGCACATGCCTTGTTAAGCGATATACGCGGATTCGTCGAAAAATGGCTGCCTGCATTCAAGAATGACAACCGCAGTTACCTGACGGTTGCTATCGGCTGTACCGGCGGCCAACATAGATCGGTATATTTCGTCGAAGAACTTGCCCGTTATTTCCAGGATTCGGCGCGGGTCGTATTGCGGCACCGAGAGCTTGGCTGAAAGATTTTCATAATTATGCCGCGATTCAAACATTAGCGGCACTGTCATACCCATCATTCATCCCGTCTCATCATGATCATGCTTATCCGGAACGCCTGGCTACCGCTTTTTCCGCTCAACACCGTACTGTTTCCCGGCGGAGTTTTACCGCTGAAAGTATTCGAAACACGTTACGTGGATATGGTGCGCCAGTGCATGAAGAGCGAAACCCCTTTCGGCGTGGTGCGCATCAAATCAGGGCAAGAAGTCGGCTTGGCGGCCGAGCCGGAAGCCGTGGGCTGTCTGGCAAATATCATGCAGTGGGATATGCAGGATCTCGGAGTGCTGCTGCTCCGCACACAGGGCGGCGAACGTTTTCGCATCGTTGAGACACGGGTATTGGAAGATCAACGGCTCGAAGCCCGCGTGGAGCCGATTCCTGCGGACGAGGCGGTTACGCTAAGCGACATGCATGTCAATTGTGCAAAAGCGCTCAAACTCGTGATCGACGATATCAATGCCAAGGGACGCGCGGAACAGGGAGAAGCGTTCATCAGTCCGTTTGCCCAACCGGCGCAATTGGACAATACCGGCTGGGTCGCCAATCGATGGTGCGAAATTCTTCCGATTCCGCTGAAGGCGCGGCAAAAATTGCTTGAACTGGAAAATGCGCAAAGCCGCCTTGCGATCATCCATCAATACTTGCAGCAGCACAAAATTCTTTGACGCCGGGCCTGACGCAGCCAGTCGAATGCGGAACTGCTTCTATATCGCGATCTTCAACTGTGCCGTGCCATTGAAGATTTCCAGCAGCAGTTTTTTGACCGGCGCCGGCAAAGGCGCGCGGGAAAGTCTTTCCCCGTCATACCAGACATGACTGCCTTCACCGACAAAATCGATGCGGTGCGCCAAGCTTATCCGGAACGGCGATATATGCAGTTTGAAATGTGTAAATCCATGGGTAAATGATTGCAGCGCTTCGCAGGAAGCGACCGTGCCGAATCGCGCGATCGCATTCGAGATCGCCATATCGGGCAGCGCCTTGCCGGCTGGACGCGCTTCAGCAGCCGGACCGGCAAGTTCAGGCAACGATAAAAGTCCGCCCCAAATTCCGCTTTCCGGGCGCTGCTCCAGTAATACCTGGCCGCGATCGATGACCACCAGCATGGCAGCGTGCTTTTCGGGAACCGCTTTTTTCGGCTTCCTGACCGGCAGATGCTTTACCCGGTCGGTGGCGACTGCAACACAACGCGGCAACATCGGACATGCCGGACAGGAAGGGTTGTTGCGCGTGCACAGGGTCGCACCAAGATCCATCAGGCCTTGGGTGTAGGCTTCGATATCCCGCTCCGGCAACAGCGCTTCGGCATGGCGCCACAAGCTGTCCTCGATGCGCTTTTCGCCAGGATAGCCGTCGATACCGAAGTTTCTGCAAAAGACTCGTTTGACGTTGCCGTCCAGGATTGCGGCGCGCCGGCCATAGGCAAACGCCGAGATCGCGGCCGCGGTCGAGCGGCCTATTCCCGGCAGCTGCACCAGCAGATCCGCATCCGCCGGAAACACGCCGTTATATTCCGCGCAAATGCGTTGCGCGCATCGATGCAGATTGCGTGCGCGCGAGTAATATCCGAGGCCGCTCCAATGCGCCATCACTTCGTCCGCAGGTGCTGCGGCGAGCGAACCGACATCGGGAAAACGCTCAAGAAATCGCTGATAGTATGGAATGACCGCAGCCACTTGCGTTTGCTGCAGCATGATTTCGGAGAGCCAGACGCGATACGCGTCGCGCGTGTTTTGCCATGGGAGCTTATGGCGACCATGCTGTTTTTGCCATCGTATGACGGCAGTGGAAAAAGATCGATCGGCGGCGATCGCATCAGGTTTTTCAGCGTATCCCGGTGCATTCAATACACCGGTCTTTTCGGGAATAATACGTTTCATCAATAGAGGAAAGGGATCAAGCCGCGGCTTGGAACGAAGCCAGTTCTTCCCTGATGGATTTCTTCAATTCCGCTTCCAGCGCGTCCAGCGAGGTCTTTTGTGCCGCCAATTCATCCTGCATTTTTTCCAGTGCGGCGACCTTTTCTTCCAAACCGTCGGTTGCCTCATGAATCCGCTCGATCGATTGCCTGCGCCGTTTCAGTTGCGCCTTGTGCTCGCGAATCTGGGCTTCCAGCGGAGTCATGACGACTTTCAACCATGCATCGACGTCGCGATTGGCCAATAGAAAGTTTTGCTTCACGCGCGATGCGATCGAATCAAAAAACTTTTGCATCAACACCACTTGCGGCGTGGTCAACAGTACTGTCGTACTAAACTGCTTATGGTAAACCGCTTCAATCATCGCGATTTCCTTGCTGTATTTATCCAATGAAAACGGCATCGGCGTTGATAGCGCCAAGCCATGATCGGTGGAAAATTTACGGTACATCACCGTCATCATCTCGGTGATTTCATCCGTGGTTTTTCCGGATAAAGCGAGATTTTCCTGAATATGCGCGAAGAAATTTTTCACCGCATCGCGCATGCCGGTCGAAAACATGCTTTTGCTCATTCCATTGCGCGTCCTGCCGATTTCATCCTTGAGGACGTTCATCCCCAGCGTGGTAAATACATCGACCGACAGGCGTGCAAATACGGCGCGCGTGCCTTGCAATTTCAACAGACTTTCATCGAATTCCTTCTTTTCGATATCGATGCGCTTCATCATGTGTGAAACGATATTCTGGTTCTTGCCGCGCAGGCTTTTCAATTCAACCAATTGCTCCACCACATTGCGCATACGCGCCGACAACAGCGCTTGCCGGGCGGTGGTCAGTTCATTGATTTCGGTTGCGAATTGCGTGCGAATGATCTCTTGCTTGGCAGGGATCAGCTCGTTGGATAATGCGGACTCCAGCGCCGGCAAGCGGCTCTTGGCCAACAATTTGGCATCGCGATTGATTTTCCCGACCAGTCCCTTTTGCGCGGATACCGGATATACCTGCTGTTGCGTCAATCCCAGCGTATGCGCAACGCTGCTGACCTGGCCGATAATCTGCCGCTCCACTTCGGCTTCGGAACGCAATTCATCCCACATGCTGTCGATTTTATTCAAGACCACCATGCGGCCGGTGCCGGTGCCGATATGCTGACGCCAGACTTCAATATCGCTCTTGGTGACGCCGGTATCGGCAGCCAGGATGAACAATACCGCATGCGCGTTCGGAATCAGGTTCAGCGTCAGTTCCGGTTCAGTTCCGATCGCATTCAAGCCCGGCGTATCGATAATCACCAGCCCTTGCTTTAACAATGGATGCGGAAAATTGACAATCGCATGGCGCCACTGCGAAATTTCCACCATGCCGTTGGCATCGACGGCCAGCTTGCTGTCCGGATCGGTTTCATCGTACAGGCCATAGCTTTTCGCTGCCTCCAGCGGTACGCGCTTGGTCAGGCTTACGTGCTTGAATGCTTCCAGCATGCCGTCGCCCGATGAAATATCAAGCGGCAAGACGGTCCATGCATTGCTTTGCTCCTTGAAATCACTGGTCGACTGCGGCTCCGCCCTGGTCTCGATCGGCAACAGGCGGATCGACGGAGGAAAAGTTTCGTCATACAGCAGTTCGGTCGGGCACATCGTGGTGCGTCCGACCGAGGACGGCAAAATGCGTTGACCGTAATCGGCGAAAAATATCGCGTTGATCAACTCCGATTTTCCACGCGAAAATTCCGCGACGAAGGCAATCGTCAACTTGTCTTCGGCCAGTCTTCCCAACGCCCTCGACATGCGCTGATCATTTGCCGCATCCGACAGTTCGGCAACGGTAATCCATGCGCGGTAGCGTTCCAGCGCCATGGCAACGCCACTGCGCCACATGCTGTATTCCTGAAACTTCTGAACCAAATTGCTCACGTTATCCCCAATCATTGATGCTTCAGTGCATCAAATCTAGCACTCGCCGTCATTTTTGACAATTTACACAATAAAACGTCGAACGTTGCCCTTGCTTGATCTGACGGATTTCCGTGCCGCAAATACGGCAAGGTTCGCCGGCACGGTTATAAACAAAATAACATTGCTGAAAATATCCGGACTGTCCATCGACGCCGATAAAGTCCCTCAAGCTGCTGCCGCCCTGCTCAATCGCGGCGGCCAGCGTCTCGCGAATCGCTTGCGCCAGTTTTTCATAACGCCGCAGGCCGATGCGATGTGCCGCGGTATTCGGATTGATTCCCGCTTTAAACAGGCTTTCCGAAGCATAAATATTTCCGACACCGACCACAATGTCTCCTGAGAGCAACACTTGTTTGATCGCCATTCCCCGCACTCGCGTCTTCGCATACAACAGATGTGCCGAAAAAGAGGCTTCCAGAGGCTCCACTCCCAATCGATTGAGCAGCACATGATTCTCGATTGCGCCGTCCAGATGCGCATGCCATAGCACGGCGCCGAAGCGACGCGGATCGGTCAACCGCATTACCTGATCGCCAACGATCAAATCGAAATGATCATGCTTTCCGGGCAGCGTCGCGGTCGGAAGAATACGCAAATGGCCGGACATGCCGAGATGAATGATCAAGGTGCCGTGGTCAAACCGAATCAGCAGGTACTTTCCGCGTCGGCCGGTATTTTGTATTGCATGTCCGCTTAGACGTTCGGATAAATCATCGGGAAACGGCCAGCGCAAACCGCTGTGGCGCAATACGACACCGGTGACGACGCGGCCCTCGATATGCGGGGCGACGCCGCGCCTGGTAACTTCGACTTCAGGTAATTCAGGCATGGCAAGATGAACTTGTTCCAGAAAGGAAATGAGGAAAAATTGAAAAATCCGAAATGAACCCGGACACACTGTATTTAAAAAAGCACTGTCGATCCGTGCGCCTGCCCCATTACCGTAAACGAGACAGCATTCAGCTGTCAGTCGTTGCTATACGGCGGATGGGCATAGATGCCGAGTTGGGCGTAAAATCGAACTCTATTTGATTCGACGGAACCATCTCTTGAAAAATATTTTCGTCATTTTAACCTTGTCGGCGATTTTATCCGCATGCGCGGGAGGATTGCACCAGCCTGCCGTCAATGTCGGCAAAACCGACGCCATTACCGTGGTCGCGGCGGATCAGTCGACAACAGGTCATGGCGCGGTACGCAAACTATACGTCAAGTCCTCCGCTCCCGAGGCCGACGATCCACTACCGTCGATACAGCTTACAGAAGAACTCATTTTCAAGTATTTGAGCGCGGAAATTGCCGACCAGCGAGGCAGTTGGCAAGCGGCCTATGTCACCATGCTAGGCATCGCGCAACAAACGCGCGATCCGCGAATCGCTCGCCGGGCAGCCGAGATTGCGCTCAAGGCAAAGCAGCCAGGCGAAGCGTTGACGGCGATTCGCCTGTGGCGCGACGTCGCGCCGCGTTCGGAAGAGGCGGCGCAGTATTACATGAGCTTCGTCCTGTTGAGCGACAATCTGGAAGAAGCGCGGCCAATGCTGCAGCAACGCTTGCAGGAAATGCCGCAGCAGGCGCGCGGTGCACTGATCCTGCAAATTCAGAGACTTCTGGCACGCGCCAAAAACAAGGCCGCCGCCTTTTCGCTGCTTGAAACCCTGGTCGCTCCGTACAAGTCGCTTCCGGAGGCGCATCTGGCTCTCGCGCAGTCCGCTTTTCTCCAGGGCGACAACGCACGTGCCAGCCAGGAGGCAAATGCTGCGTTGACGGCCAATCCGGGTTCGGAACTGGCGGCGTTGACGCTGGCACAGGTAACGCCCGACAAGAGCGATGCGGCGAAATCGCTGGCTGCTTTCCTGAAACGCAATCCGAAGGCGCGCGAGGTACGCCTTGCACATGCCCGCATGCTGGTCGAGTTGAAGCAATACGCGCAGGCGCAGGATGCGTTCCAGACCCTGCTCAAGGATCAACCCAAGGACTTGACCGCGCTCTATGCGTTGGGCCTGTTAGCCACGCAAAGCAAGAATCCGAATGAGGCGGAAAAATATTTGACGGCGTATCTCGATGCATTGGCGGCAAATCCGGAAGAAGATCGCGACCCGACCCAGGCATTGTTAATCCTGTCGCAGCTTGCTGAGGAACGCAACGACACCAAGGCCGCACACAATTGGCTTAATCAAATCGATCCTGCTACCCGGCAAGCGCATTTCAATGCACAAGTAAAGCGCGCTCAATTATTTGCGCGGGACAATGACATACCGGCTGCACGCAAGCTGTTGAAGGAACTCGATACCCACGGCGAGGAAGAGCAGATCCAGGTGCTGATGGTGGAGGCGCAGATATTGCGCAATGCCGATCAGACCGCGGAAGCCATGGAAATCATGGAAGCCGGCATCAAACGTTTTCCAGGCAATACCGACTTGCTGTATGACTATGCGATGCTGGCCGAAAAGCTTAACAAGCTCGACATCATGGAAACATCGTTGCGCAAGGTGATCAAATTGGCGCCGAACAACCAGCATGCCTATAACGCGCTCGGCTATTCACTGGCGGAACGCAACTTGCGCCTGCAGGAAGCTTATGAACTGATCGACAAGGCGCTCAAGCTGGCGCCGGAAGACCCGTTCATCATGGATAGCATGGGCTGGGTGCAGTTCCGGCTCGGAAAAATCGATGAAGCCGAAAAACTGCTGCGCCGCGCCTATGAATTACGCCCTGATGCCGAGATCGCTGTACATCTGGGTGAGGTGCTTTGGGTCAAGGGGCGGCGCGAGGATGCGAAAAAATTCTGGCGCGATGCAAATACCAAGGATCCGAAAAACGATACCTTAAAAAATACGCTCGCACGGTTTCAGGTAAATTTGTGATCTGCAACTGGTTCGCCGCGGGCGATTCAAGCTCGCCGTGGCGGCTTCCGCTCAATCCACTCCCGATTGCCGACGATTTTATGTCCTGGACCGGCTATACCTTTTATTTCCCGCGGCTTGCGCTCGGTCTACTGCTGGCGCCGCTTCTGTTGACTGGATGCGCAACCGTGAATCAGCCATCCGCATCGCAGCCGATCACTGCGGAGCAAACCGCGCCACGCAGCTATCACGACGCAATCATGATCGGCGGCCGGCTATCGGTGCGCTATCAGCAAAACGGCCGCGACGAAGCGGTTCACGGCAGTTTCACGTGGGTGCAACGCCCGGAGCGAACAATCGTCACCCTGTTCTCGCCGCTCGGACAAACCATCGCGGCAATTGAAATCACTCCCACCTTGTCTACATTGACGCAAGCCGGCCAAGCTCCCCGCACAGCCGACAATGTCGATGCGCTAGCCGCCGAATTGGGCTGGCCGCTGCCCGTTTCAGGCTTGCGCGACTGGCTGCAGGGTTTCGTTTCGGATACCGATGGCCGCCGCTTCGTCGCTTCGCCGGCAACAGACGCCGTCAATGTGACGACTCGTGACGGCTGGCGGCTGTACTACCCAATTTGGCATGAGGACGGCGAACAAAAGCGCCCAAGACGCATTGATCTGGAGCGCAGCACCATCCAGGCCGGAGAAGTAGCGATCCGGATCGTCGTTGACGCATGGCAACCAGGCTAATCCCCCGCGCCGACTATTATCAATATGCCACGCACGCTTGAAAATTGCCCCGCACCAGCCAAACTGAACCTGTTTTTGCATGTCACAGGCAGACGGCCGGATGGATATCATTTACTGCAAACATTATTCCAGTTGATCGATGTTGGCGACACGCTGCATTTTGAACGACGCGATGATGGCATCATCCATCGCAGCACCGATATCGCCGGCGTGCCGGAAGAATCCGACCTCATAGTACGAGCGGCCCGATTGCTGAAGTCAGCGGTACCGTTCACGGATGCGGAAAAATCGCTCGGCGCCAATATCGCGATCGACAAGCGCTTGCCGATGGGTGGCGGCTTGGGCGGTGGCTCATCGGATGCGGCGACCACCCTGATCGCGTTGAATCATCTGTGGGGCACCGGCTTGACGCGCGCCGAACTGATGGCGCTGGGACTTCAGCTAGGCGCCGATGTGCCGTTTTTTTTATTCGGCAAGAATGCATTTGCCGAAGGCGTGGGCGAAATGCTGACAGCGGTGGCAACACCCTCCGAGCGCTGGTTCGTGGTGATCGAACCGGGTGTTTCAGTTCCGACCGCAGCTATATTCGGCGCGCCGGAATTGACACGGAATACGAAACCCGTCAAAATAGCGGACTTTTCCGAAGCACAAGTCTGGTTCGGGGAAAACGACTTGCAAGTCGTAGCTGCCAAGCTGTTTCCGCCGGTTGCCGATGCCATCGAATGGCTGGCAAAATTTGGAAATGCGAGAATGACCGGCTCCGGCGCTTGCGTGTTCTGCGCGTTTGAGCATGAGCATCGGGCAAACGAGATGCTTGATCAAGTACCCGTGCGCTGGAAAGCATGGAAAGCCAAGGCGATCGCGGAGCATCCGCTGACCCACTTGCTGAAGTCGTAGTTAATTTAGTCTTAGTTAAAGCAAAGAATTGGTTTGACGTTACACGGTCCGCTGGAGTTAGCGAAAATGTGACGGAAGACGCCCGGTTGTGTAGGGGAATCGCCAAGTCGGTTAAGGCACTGGATTTTGATTCCAGCATTCGAAGGTTCGAATCCTTCTTCCCCTGCCATTATGATTTTACGTAATACGCGCAGCGAATTACGTGTGTTCTCACCCTCGCCTTCTGGGAGAGGGTTGGGGTGAGGGATTGAGCGTTCAGACCGTCATCCTTTATGTAACGCTCAATAAATCAAATAAAAAATATAATACGCAGCAAAACAGGCAAGCCGCCAACGCAAAACCGATAGGTTGCGCATTGGTGGCTTTTCAAGCTTTTAACGATTGCATCCAGGGGTCCCATGGCATTCGAAAACCTGATGGTTTTTACCGGCAACGCAAATCCGGAGTTGGCTGCTGGGGTCGCCAAGCAACTCGGCCTCCAACTCGGCAAGGCGGTCGTCTCCAAATTTTCGGATGGCGAAGTCTTGGTCGAAATCAACGAGAATGTGCGTGGCAAGGATGTCTTCGTGCTGCAATCGACCTGCGCGCCGACCAATGACAACCTGATGGAAATCATGCTGATGGTCGATGCGCTGAAGCGTTCGTCGGCAGGCCGCATTACCGCAGCGATTCCGTATTTCGGATATGCGCGGCAGGATCGCCGGCCTCGCTCCGCACGGGTGGCGATCTCGGCGAAAGTGGTCGCCAACATGCTGCAGGAAGCCGGCGTCGAGCGGGTACTGATCATGGACTTGCATGCCGACCAGATCCAGGGATTTTTCGATATCCCGGTCGACAATATTTATGCATCGCCGATCCTGCTGAGCGATCTGGTAAGCAAAAAATACGACGACCTGCTGGTGGTATCGCCGGACGTAGGCGGTGTGGTTCGCGCACGCGCCCTGGCAAAACGCCTGGATTGCGACCTGGCGATTATCGACAAACGCCGTCCGAAGGCGAACGTGTCGGAAGTGATGAATATCATCGGTGAAGTCGAAGGCCGTAATTGCGTGATCATGGACGACATGGTCGACACCGCCGGCACACTGACCAAGGCAGCGGAAGTACTGAAAGAACGCGGCGCGAAAAAAGTCATCGCCTACTGTACCCATGCGGTGTTGTCCGGCCCGGCCATTGAACGCATTGCCAATTCGCCGCTGGATGAGTTGGTGGTGACCGACACGATTCCGCTATCGGCGGAAGCCAAGGCATGCAGCAAGATCCGCCAATTGACGTGTGCCGGATTGCTGGCCGAAACATTCAAACGCATCACCAAGGGTGATTCGGTAATGTCGCTGTTTGCTGAGTAACTATTCCTCCCGTTAGGGAGTTCGACGGAACATGAGGTTCCATCGACAATTGAATATTGAATACGGAGCGCAAAATAAACTGCGCTCAATTTTGAATCCCCTGGTCGCGGGGGATTTTTACAGCAAGGCCATGCCTTGCAATCACTGGAGCTTTAAAAATGAAAGTAATCGCATTTGCACGCAAAGAGCAGGGGTCCGGAGCGAGCCGCCGCCTGCGCAATGCCGGCCAAACCCCGGGCATCATTTACGGTGGCACCAGCGCACCGGTCAACATTTCTCTCGATCACAATGCGCTGTACCATGCATTGAAAAAAGAAACGTTCCACTCGTCGATTCTCGACATGGAAATCGATGGCAAGGCAGAAAAAGTCTTGTTGCGCGATTTTCAGATGCACGCGTTCAAACAACTGGTATTGCATGCGGATTTCCAGCGCGTCGACGCAAAACAAAAAATCCACGTAAAAGTGCCTCTGCACTTCATCAACGCTGAAATCTCACCTGCAGTGAAACTCTCTGCCGGCATCATCAGCCATGTGATGACTGACCTGGATGTCACTTGCCTGCCAAAAGATTTGCCTGAGTTCGTCGAAATCGATCTGGCCAATCTTGAAGTCGGTAACTCGATCCACTTGTCGGATATCGCTCTGCCCAAAGGCGTAACCGCAGTTGCGCACGGCGGCCAAGACAATCCGACCATTGCAACGGCGTCGATCCCGGCTGGCAAAGTCGAAGCTGAAGCATCGGCAGCGGCGGCACCTGCTGCGGATACCGAGAAGAAGTAACTCGGCGCTTCATGCGGACTATTTGTCTGCTGTAAAAACCCGCCGCTCCTGGCGGGTTTTTTATTGCCCGACACTTTGTTGGACTGCGACCCGCAACATCCGGGATAATCAGCTTTTTCAGCTTCGAACATTTCATGGCTATTCGTCTTATTGTCGGATTGGGAAATCCCGGTCCCGAATATGAACAAACCCGCCACAATGCCGGTTTCTGGCTGGTCGACAATCTGGCCGGCTCACATGCGCGCGGCGGATTGAAACGCGAGGCGCGCTATAACGCGCTGCTCGCCAAAACCGCAATCGCCGGACAGGAAGTATGGCTGCTGGAACCTCAGACCTTCATGAACCGATCCGGCCAATCGGTCGGGGCGCTGGCACGTTTTTACAAGATCGCGCCGGATGAAATCCTGGTCGTGCATGACGAACTCGATCTGGCGCCGGGCATTGCGAAAATAAAAAAAGGCGGATCGTCCGGCGGACACAATGGTTTGAAAGACATCACCGCTGCGCTGGGCACGCAGGATTACTGGCGCCTGAGAATCGGCATCGGACATCCGCGCGCGCTCAATTTGCAGCACGCGGTTGTCGATTTCGTGCTGCACCGGCCGCGCAAGGAAGAGCAACCATTGATCGATGAAGCCATCGCAAGAAGCATCGATGTCATCCCCCTCCTTTGCGAAGGTAAATTCGAAGCGGCGATGATGCAACTACACACTGTAAAATAGCGGGTTAATCGAACTTCCAGCAAAGCACATATCATGAGTCTCAAATGCGGCATCGTCGGCCTGCCTAACGTCGGCAAATCCACCCTTTTCAATGCATTGACCAAGGCGGGGATCCCTGCGGAAAATTATCCCTTCTGCACGATCGAGCCCAATGTCGGCATGGTTGAAGTACCCGACCCGCGCCTGGCCGAATTGTCGGCGATCGTCAAGCCGGAGCGCATCGTCCCCGCCATCGTCGAATTCGTCGATATCGCCGGGCTGGTTGCCGGTGCGTCGAAGGGCGAAGGCCTGGGCAACCAGTTCCTTGCGCATATCCGTGAAACCGACGCAATTGTCAACGTCGTGCGCTGCTTCGAAGACGACAACGTGATCCACGTCGCGGGCAAGATCAATCCGCTGGACGATATCGAAGTGATCCAGACCGAATTGGCATTGGCCGACATGGGCACCGTCGAAAAGGCGATTCACCGCGAAAACAAGAAGGCCCGCTCCGGCGACAAGGATGCAGCCAAACTAGTGGCCGTTCTGGAGCGCATCATGCCGCATCTGGACCAGGCCAAACCGGTGCGCGCAATGGGACTGGATGCGGAGGAAATGGCATTGATCAAACCGCTGTGCCTGATCACCGCCAAGCCGGCCATGTATGTCGGCAACGTGTCGGACACGGGTTTCACCAATAATCCGCTGCTCGATCAGTTGACTGAATATGCCAAGTCGCAAAATGCGCCGGTAGTCGCCATCTGCGCGGCGATCGAAGCCGAGATCGCCGAACTAGATGATGCCGACAAGAAGGAATTCCTGGCCGATATGGGAATGGAAGAGCCGGGCCTGGATCGCCTGATCCGCGCCGCATTCAAGCTGCTCGGTTTGCAAACCTATTTCACTGCAGGCGTGAAGGAAGTGCGCGCCTGGACCATCCACGTCGGCGACACAGGGCCGCAGGCGGCGGGCGTGATCCATACCGATTTCGAACGCGGCTTCATCCGTGCGCAAACGATTGCCTTTGACGACTTCATTACCTACAAGGGTGAACAAGGCGCCAAGGAAGCTGGCAAGATGCGTGCGGAGGGCAAGGAATATGTGGTCAAGGACGGCGATGTGTTGAATTTCCTGTTTAACGTCTAAGCATATTCTCGCCGGCTGATGGCGCGCGAGCGGCGCCGGCTGCTGCCGAACACCGTTTTCCCCTAGGAAGTCCGGAAGAATCGCCATCATGCTTTTCTCCTTGCCTATTCATAACATCGCCCATCAGCGACGTGTCGACAAAATCGATAAATAGCGACATGTTTTATTGACGTGTCGCTACCGGCGACCTTGGACGTCCGTCCTTATCTAAGATTTACAAACGTGAACCGGTAGATGTAATTTTCGAGCAGCCATACTGCCGCATCTGGAATCTGGTGAATAAACAAGTAGCTCTTCGGCATCGAAATGCTGCGTGACACGATTTTTTGGCAAAGATGAATAGGGGAATCCCATCATTAAGGGGGCAATCAGATGACAAATTACCCCAATATACGTTAGGATTACCCCATTTACTTAACCTCTAACAACAATGCATTCGCTGACGTCCGACTACCTTGCCAAGCTGCGGTTTGATACTCAGCAACTCGCAACCTTGCGGGCCTTGGGCGAGTATTGCGGCAAACAGCGTCTGTATGTGGCGCAGTCGCCCGAGGTATTAAGCGACCTGCGGCAAATCGCGGTGATTGAATCCACCGAATCTTCCAACCGCCTGGAAGGTGTCGTGGTGCCGGCAAGCCGCTTGAAATCCCTGGTACTTAAAAACGCCACGCCCAAAAGCCGTTCGGAACAGGAGGTGGCAGGCTACCGGGATGCGCTGGGATTGATCCACGAAAGCGCCGAGCAAATGCCTTTTTCAGAAGGCGCCATCCTCCAGTTGCACAACATTCTTTACCGGTACATGCCGCAACGCGGCGGTCACTGGAAAGCCACCAACAACGATATTGTTGAACGGCATCCGGACGGCAGCTCACGCATCCGCTTTCGTCCTGTCGCTGCACACCTCACGCCAATAGCGATGACCGATATGGTCGGGCGCTATCGCATTGCGCTGGATCGGCATCTCGCCGACCCATTGGTGCTGGTACCGCTGGTCGTCCTGGATTTTTTGTGCATTCATCCCTTCCCTGACGGGAACGGACGCATGGCGCGGCTGCTGACCTTGCAACTGCTATATCACTTCGACTATGCGGTAGGGCGCTACATCAGTCTGGAACGCATCTTCGAGGAATCGAAAGAGAGCTATTACGAAACGCTCGAAGCCAGCTCGCAGAATTGGCACGAAGGCGCACACGACATCGCGCCCTGGCTTAATTACTTCTGGGGTGCGCTGCTGCGGGCCTACAAGGAATTTGAAGAGCGCGTCGGCACCATCGAAAGCAGACGCGGCACAAAAGGCGACCGTGTGCGTGCCGAGATTTTAAAGCGCAATCTGCCGTTCTCGATCTCTGAAGTCGAAGAAGCCTGCCCTGGCGTTAGCCGGGACATGGTGCGGCTGGTGTTAAGAGCGATGAAGGCAGAGGGATTAATTGCGCCGACCGGCAAGGGGCGTGGGGCGAAGTGGGTCAGCCTTGCTGCAGTTGCCGTTGGCGGTACTTGTCCCAATTAAAGGAGAACCTGGTGGCATACAACGAAGCTGAAACACGCTACGAACTGATTGACCCTGTTCTCCGAGAAAAAGGATATCGCCAATGGCGCATCAAACTCGAAACTCCGGCCCCCGTGGAGCCCACCGGAAATAAAGGCCGTCGCCGCACAGGCAATGGGCGTACCGATTACCTGCTTTGCGTGCAAGTGGCCGACATGCCAAATCCATTGCCAGTGGGCGTCATCGAAGCCAAGGCCGAAAATGAAGATCCTCTCAACGGCATGGAGCAAGGCAAGCGCTATTCGGAATGCGCACGCTTCGCGGTGCAGTATGTATTCGCCACGAATGGCCATCGGTATGGCGAGTTTGACAAAATCAACCAGCTGCCCGCCGGCCCTTTCCTGTTAAAGAATTTTCTTACGCACGATGAATTAACCGCCCGCTACGCACAAGATACCGGCATCAACATCGCTGACCCTGTTGCATCCATGCTTTTCATGCCCGACAGCGCCGCCTTCAATAAGCCCCGCTATTATCAGGATGCCGCGATTCGCGCCGCATTTGAAAAAATATTGTTGTGCGAAAGCGCCGGTGAATCCGCCCGCGTATTGCTGAGTCTCGCAACCGGCGCCGGCAAGACGGTAATTGCCGCCAATCTTTTATGGCGCTTGCATGAAGCCGGGCGGCTCGTCAAACCCGCCCTGTTCCTGTGTGATCGCGACGAGTTGCGCGAGCAGGCATGGGAAAAACTCAGCAAGGCATTCCCAAAAGGCAGTGTGCGCATCGTCGCAACCGAAAAAGGGCAGAATGCCGCCCAAAATGCCAAGGTGCATATCGCTACCTATCACACGCTAGGACTGGACGACGATGAGCAAGACTATGCCAGCTTTCTCGCCCGTCACTATCCCGAAAACAGCTTCTCGGTGATTGTGATCGACGAATGCCACCGCTCTGCATGGGGGCGCTGGTCGGAAGTCTTGACGCGCAATCCCGATGCGATCCACATCGGTCTCACGGCCACGCCACGGCAATTGCGTGATCCCAAGCGGCAAACCAAAACCGATGCGGACATCACCGCCAACAATCTCACCTACTTTGGCGAGCCGGTGTACGAATACACGCTGATCCAGGCGCAGGAAGACGGCTATCTGGCCGCTTGCGAGATCGTCAAACTCAAGCCCTCCATCGACTGGAAAACCTTCACAGCCAAGGAAATTATCGAGGCCAAGGCGATCGATGCTCGTACCGGAAAATACATCCTGCCTGAAGATCTGAAACCGCAATACGCGGCCCAGGATTTTGACAATGGCATCGTGTTACCCGAGCGGATTGCCGCCATGTGTGCCGACCTGTTCCAGCGTCTGTGCGAGCATGGCGGCCCGGAGCAGAAAGTCATCATCTTCTGCACCCGCGACCTGCACGCCGACCGCGTCGCCATGCAGATGCAGCGACTCTATGCCGTCTGGTGCAAGGAAAAAGGCCTTACCCCAAAAGAGCGCTACGCATTCAAGTGCACGGCGGAAGGCGGCTCCGAATTAATCGGGCAAATGCGTGGCTCGGGCGAACGGTGCTTTATCGCCTGTACCGTCGATCTGCTCGCAACCGGCGTCGATATCGAACGGCTCAATGCGGTGGTGTTCTTCCGTTATATGGAATCAAGCATCCAGTTTTACCAAATGGTCGGGCGCGGCACCCGCATCCATGAAGAAACCCAAAAGTACAAGTTCTGGCTCTACGACTACACGGGCGTCACCGACCTGTTCGGCACCGACTTCATCACCGCACCGACCAAGCCGCGCGCAAAAAAGCCGGGCGGAGATACCGGAGGTGGCGGTGGCGGCGATGATGAACCGCTGCCACTACCCGAGCTGGTCGGCGGACAAGCCGTCACCATCACGCCGCAAGGCCGCTACATCCTGCAAGAACGTCTGATTGATGGCGTGCGCCGCGAAGTCGCGATACCGCTCGATGAATATTGGCAGGAAATGGTGGCTCGCGTACTGCGCGAAGCGGCCACCATCCACGATTTTCGCAAGATATGGGTAGAAACACAGAAGCGCCGTGCGCTCATTAACCACCTGCTGGGCGAACACTATTGGCCCGATACCGTGCGCGACCTGATGCACATGACAGACTGTGATCATTTCGACCTGTTCGCCCATTACGGCTACCGGGAAAAAGCGCTCAAGCGCCCGGAACGCGAAGCGGCTTATCTGCAAGCCCAAGCGCCGTGGTTTGCCTCGGTTGATGACAAAGTCGCGGTCGTACTGCGTGGTATCGGCCACCAGTTTGGCGCTGGCGGAACCGATGCGCTGGAGTCGGACTATTTGGGGGAAGTGCCGGAGATTAAACGGGTGGGCGGCTTGGCGGCGTTACGGGCTTTAGGAAAACCGGCGGATGTGATGCATGAAGCAAAGACAAGGTTGTTTGGGGTATGAGTAAGAGAACTTCTGCCATAAGGGGTTTTGCCAAAGTTGTCACAGGTGGGACGCCCACTCGTGGAATGAAGGCCTATTACGACGGTGCGATTCCATGGGTAAAGACGCTTGATTTGAATTGCGGTATCGTAAAACATACCGAAGAAAGCATCACCGTAGAAGGTTTGCGTTCAATTCGCGATGGTTTCAATCCGCCCGGCACTGTCATGGTTGCGATGTATGGCGGTGCAGGAACGATTGGCAAATCTGGTGTGCTTGGTATTGCTGCCGCCACCAATCAAGCCATCGCCTCGATCCTGCCGGATGCGAGCATCTTCGATTCGGATTTTTTGCACTACCAGTTGATGCATCTTCGCAGCACTTGGATGCAGTTCAGTCAAGGAAATCGCAAGGATCCCAACATTAACAAATCTGTCGTTGAAGATATGCTTGTCTGGCTTCCCGAGAACATGAGTAAGCAAAAAGCTATCGGCGCAGCAATAAAAGCCCAACTTGCCGCCGCTGAAGAAGCGCGCCAAGCGGCACTGGCGCAATTAGCAGAACTACGCCGATTGAAAACGCAGTCGCTCAGCGCCATTTTTTCCAGTATTGGGAAAAGAAGCCCGATAGGCGCCGTCGCAAAACTTCAGTCCGGTTACGCATTCAAAAGCCAATCGTTTCAAAAGCAAGGCATTCGCCTGCTACGAAATGCCAATATCTTGCCGGGAAAAGTCTATTGGGATGACACGGTATTTCTTGCACCTTCGAATGCAAAATCTCACGAAACCTATGCACTTTGTGCCGGAGATATCCTGATTAGTCTGGACCGCCCTATCATCTCAAGCGGCATTAAGGTTGCCAGATTTTCGGAGAACGATCTTCCCGCATTGTTAGTGCAACGAGTCGGGCGATTCCTCATTAACAAGGACCTCTTGGAGGCTGACTATCTTTACGCCTTTTTGCAAAGCACCTCTTTCATAGAGGCTATTTCCGGCCATGGCCAGAGCCTTGGCGTCCCGCACATATCGCCTTCTCAGATTGAAAACATTGAAATTCCATTGCCCGATTTAATTGAACAAAAGAGATTGGCTATTGTTTTGACTGAATTGACCGCGCATATCCAAACAGCGGAAATCGCTGCTGGACAGCAACTGCGCGATATTGAGCTTCTACCCTCTCGTCTGCTGGCCGAAGCCTTCAACCCTTAAGAATGACAGAATCATGATAAATAAACACATCGCCGCGCAACACCACGCCACATTTGAAAATATTCGCCATGAAGATGATGAGGGCAACGAATTTTGGCTGGCAAGACAATTAGCTGTGGTGCTGGATTATTCGCAGTACCGCCATTTTTTGCCGGTCGTTGAGCGCGCCAAGGAGGCTTGCAAGAACAGCGGGCAAGCGCTGGAAAACCATATTGAGGATGTCCTCACAATGGTCGAGATCGGTTCGAGTGCCAAGCGGCAAGTCGAAGACATACGCCTGTCACGCTACGCCTGCTACCTGATCGTCCAGAACGGCGATCCCGGCAAGCCTGTCATTGCCAACGGCCAAACCTATTTCGCCATGCAGACGCGGCGCCAAGAGCTGGCCGACGATGCCAAATTCACGCAATTAAGTGAAGATGAAAAGCGGCTGGCGATTCGCAACGAGCTGGCAGCCCATAATAAATATCTTGCTGCTGCGGCCAAGGACGCCGGCGTGGAGACGCCGCTGGACTACGCCATTTTTCAGGACCACGGCTATCGCGGCCTGTACGGCGGCCTGTCGGCAAAAGGCATTCATGCCCGCAAGGGACTCAAGTCCAGCCAGAAAATTCTGGACCATATGGGCAGCACCGAACTGGCGGCCAATTTGTTCCGCGCCACGCAAACTGAAGAAAAGCTCCGGCGCGACGAGGTACACGGCAAAAAAAATGCCAACAGTACCCACTTTGAAGTGGGCCAAAAAGTGCGCCAGACCATTCAGGAATTGGGCGGCACCATGCCCGAAGCTTTGCCGACACCCGATGCAGGCATCAAGCAAATTGAAAACGCGCAAAAGAAACTGGATAAAAAGAAAAACTGACGATGGCCAACACACCCAAAACCAAGGCGCTAAAGGCAACGAAAGCTGTCAAAGCGCCACGGACACTGGCATCCACTCAGTCGCTGTCCAGTTTTGTCAAATCGATTTGCGACATCATGCGCCGCTCCAACTGCGCCAGCGCGTTGCAGTATGTGCCGGAGCTCACATGGATTCTGTTCCTGCGCATTCTGGATGCACAGGAAGAACGCGCCCGCGAAGCGTCCGAAGCAGTGGGCAAGCCTTTTTCGCCAGCACTACGTGCGCCCTACCGCTGGCAGGATTGGGCAGCGCCCTATGATGAAAAATCCGACGCACTGACGCCGGAAGGCAAGCGCGTGGGTTGGCAGCGCAATGAATTGAAATCCAGGATTGGCAATTTGTTTGCCTTCATCAACAAGGATCTTTTGCCGCATCTGCATAGTCTGGATGTGTTGCCGGATGGTCGGCCAAATCCGAATGCCAGCCCGAAGCAGCGGGTGATTGGCCGCATCATGACTGCCGTGGAGCGAGTGCGCGTAGATTCAGAAACCGATTTCGCCACCATTCTCGACCTGGTCCATCAGATCAGCATCAACCATATCGACGATCAGCATTTTTTCACGCTGTCACAAGTGTATGAAGACTTGCTGCTGAAGATGGGCGAAAAGAATTCGGATGGCGGCCAGTTTTTTACTCCGCGTGAAGTAGTTCGAGCGATGGTAGCTACGATCAATCCGCAAGCGGGCGAAACGATATACGACCCCTGCTGCGGCACAGGTGGTTTTCTGGCACAGGCTTATGAATTACTGGCGAAAAAACTCGGGGACTCCCCATCGTCTACCGATCTGGAACGTCTAAAACATGACACGTTCTTCGGTCGTGAAAAAGAAAACCTGGTTTTCCCCATCGCCTTGGCTAATCTGGTTTTGCACGGCATAGACCAGCCCAATCTATGGCACGGCAACACGCTTTCCGGCGACCCCGCCTACGATGCGCTGTTCGAGCACGCCCCGGCGACCTTCGACGTCATCCTCACCAACCCGCCTTTCGGCGGTAAAGAAGGTAAGGACTCGCAGAAGAACTACAGTTTTGAAACCAGTTCGACGCAGGTCTTGTTCCTGCAGCACATCATGTCGGATCTGAAACCGGCACTGGATGGCAAGCCGGGCGGGCGCTGTGCGGTGGTGCTCGACGAAGGTTTGCTGTTTCGGACCAACGAAAGTGCTTTCGTTGAAACCAAACGCAAGCTGCTCGACGAGTGCGATCTGTGGTGCATTGTCAGCTTGCCGGGCGGCGTATTTTCAACCGCTGGCGCTGGCGTCAAAACCAATCTGCTGTTTTTCACCAAGGGCAAAAAAACTGAACGGATTTGGTACTACGATCTGTCGCATATAAAGATGGGCAAAAAATCGCCCATGACTCTTGCGCATTTTGGCTGGGGGCCAAATTTGGAAGTACTGGAAGATACGGCATTGCCCGCTACGCTGGTCGGCGATTGGCGTGAACAGGAAGGTAACGCTGAAAAACAGTTTCCAACCTTCGCCCGTTTGCTCAATAAAAAGGCAACCGCTAAAGCGGACAGCGATTTTTCATGGACGGTAGATTTCACCGCCCGCCGCGCCAAAGCGCGCGAAGACATGGCGCCATATTTGGCAGAAGTTGAGCGCCTTAAAAACGAAGCTGTAGCGCTCAAGGACAAATTAACCGTACTGAAAAAAACAAAAGCGTCTGATAAGGCGTTGGCGAAATGCCGCGAACAAGTGCTCATAATCGACAAGGCTGGACGCGATGCACAAGCTAAAGCAGATGCAATTGATGCCATCACGTTCGATCTGAAGGCCGTGAATCCTCGCGCCCGAGTGGAACGCGATACTCGAACGCCGAGTGAGATTTTGGCTTCGATCGCTGCACATGGACGAACAGTCGATGCTGCCTTGAAGAGACTAGAAGCGTTAACATCCCAGCAGAAGATTGCTGCTTAGCTATGACTAAACCGCCAGGAGAAACTCTTCTTTACGAAACCGATGGCAGCCGCGCAAAACGCACTGAAGTCTGATCTCATGCAAGCACCCGGAGGCATTCAGTGAGCGAATCCAATCGCATTGAATACAAGCGCGAGCTGACCGATGCGCTGGAAAAGGAAGTGATCGCTTTTCTCAATGCAAAAGAAGGCGGCGTTATTTATATTGGCATCGACAACGACGGTCAGATGCACGGCCTGTCCGACTGCGACGCCGCGCAACTGGCCATCAAGGATCGTTTAAAGAACAACATCCAGCCGTCCATCATGGGCCTGTTCGAGATCATTCACGAACAGCGCGAAGGCCAGGACATCATCCGCATCACGGTGGCCGGCGGACTGGAAAAGCCTTATCACCTGAAGAAATTCGGCATGACCGAAAAAGGTTGTTTTCTCCGGGTTGGCAGTGCATGCGAGCCGATGCCGACGGACATGATCGAATCACTGTATGGCAAGCGCGTGCGCAACACCATAGGCAGGATGGAATCGCCCCGCAAAGACCTCGGCTTTGAGCAACTGCGCATCTATTACGAAGCCCGCGGCTTGCATTTGAATGATGCTTTCATGAAGAATCTGGAACTGCTCACCCCGGAAGACAAACCGAATTACGCTGCCTATCTGCTGGCGGATGAAAACGGCGTCTCGGTCCAGGTCGCTAAATATGCCGACACGACACGCGTTCACCTGATTGAAAACCGTGACTATGGCCGCTGCTCTCTGGTGAAGGCGTTAAAAGCCGTGCTGGATCGGGTGGATGTGGAAAACACCATCTTCACCAAGATCGGCTATCCGCTGCGTCAGGAACGCCCGATGATCGATGCCATCGCCATGCGCGAAGCCGTCATTAACGCCATTGTGCACAACGACTACTCCTACGGCGCTACGCCGAAAATCGAATTTTTTTCCGACCGCGTGGAAGTTACCTCGATGGGCGGCCTGCCCTACGGCGTCGAAGAAGAGGATTTATTCAGCGGCGGTTCGGTGCCCCGCAATAAGGAAATCATGCGGGTTTTCCGTGATCTGGAGATAGTCGAGCATTTGGGTTCTGGTATTTTACGAATCGTCAAAGCCTACGGCAGGGAGGCTTTTGAAATTCGTAAAAGTTTTTTGCGCGTGATCTTGCCGTACGTCGAACCAATCGTTGAAGTAACCCCGCAAGTCGACCCGAAAAGTTCGGGGAAAAGTTCGGGGAAAAGTTCGGGGAAAAGTTCGGGGAAAATTCTGCAACTCCTGCGCGACAATCCGCACATGACCATTCCCGAGCTGGCCATCCAACTTGGCATTTCTACCCGCGCCATCGAGAAAAATATCAAGGCGCTGCAAAGCAAAGGTCAACTTCAGCGCGTCGGTGCTGCCAAGGGTGGCCAATGGCAAGTGCTGGTAGGCGAACATGAATAAGGACAACATAAAAACGCGGGAACCGGCTATGCAGACGCTGTCAAAATCAAGGCGAAAAAAGAACGACTGATGGCCGCCCATCCGCATATTCCATGGCATTTCCTCCAGACCAAACCGGCTTACTTACGGCAACTTCGACCACCTCACTATTGCCAAATAGCGACTCCCCTTCCATGAACCAGCCAGCGTTGAACGCCCCGCCCTTTCAACCAGGAATGCCAGTCATGGCGCTCGAACTCGGCATCTCTCCCACCGGACGAGTGCACTTGGACATGCTTGCGCACGAATCCGGGCAGCCCGCGCCGGCCGTGGCCGCGCGCATTTGCAAGGCGTTCGAAGCCGGCGGCGGCAGCGGGTTGTTGCATTTGGGCGCGAGTGAGCTGACCAGCGCGCTGCCGCCCTCGCTTGCATTCGGCCGCGAACTCGGCCACCTGTTCATGGCGCGCCTGTGTGCGCTGCCGGATCTGGCGGAGCAATGGGCGAGCGCGCAGGTACCGGTGCCGCACGCGGAACTCGATCAGCTTGCGGCGCGCATGCCGCCGATGAGCGGCGCGGAATATCTGGATCGCGAACGGCTGGAGGCGCTGTGGGCCGAGATGCAAACCGCCGCGCGCACGGAAATCGCCGCCGCCCATGGCGATGTGCCGCAATGGCTTGCGCGCAAGCATCCGAGCTGGAACATGGTGGGCCGGGTCTGCTTTCATCTGGCAGAAAACAAGGCCAGCGAAGAAACGCCGTTCGCCTTTCTTGCCACTTACGGCGTGCGCGTGTCGCAACAGGCCCGGGTGCAGCATTTGCCGTTGGGACGCGCACTGCAGGAATATTCCGGCGCAGCCAATCGCGATGCATTGCTGGGATTGCTGATGCCGGTGCACCGCGCATCCGAACAATGCCCTTGGCTGAAATCCATGGTCGACTCGGGCGCGATTTTTCATCCGATGGCATGGACGCCGCATGACGCGCATCGGTTCTTGCAGAGCCTTCCGCTGTTGGAAGCCAGCGGCATCGTGGTGCGCATTCCGGATTGGTGGAAGCCGCGCCAGCCGCCGCGTCCGCAAGTCAAGGTCAACATCGGCAACCGTGCGAGCGGCCTGGGGCTGGATGCGATGATGGATTTCAATGTTTCGGTTTCGCTCGGCGGCGAAGAACTTTCCGAAGCGGAATGGGCGCAACTGTTGGCAGCCGGCGATGGCCTGGTGCGACTGAAAGGGCAATGGGTCGAGATCGACCGCGCACAACTCGACGCGGTGCTGGCGCATTGGAAAAAAGTACAAAAGAGCGGCGCCGATGGCGGGATTTCATTTCTCGACGGCATGCGGCTGTTGGCCGGCGCGGCGGTCGAAGGCGCCGGCAAGGATGTCCTGTCTGCTACGACAGCCGAATGGTCCAGCGTGGTGGCCGGCGATTGGCTGAACGAGGTGCTGGAGGGGCTGCGCCAGCCGTATGGCGACAATCTGCCGGGGCCGGAACTCAAGGCGCAACTGCGTCCCTATCAACAGGACGGCGTGCACTGGTTATGGTGGCTCAACCGGCTCGGGCTGGGCGGCTGCCTGGCCGACGACATGGGACTGGGCAAGACCGTGCAAGTGCTGGCGCTGCTGTTGATGGCCAAGCGCGCCGCCGATCCGGGACCGCATTTGCTGGTGGTGCCGGCCTCGCTGATCGCCAACTGGCAAGCGGAAATGGCGCGCTTCGCGCCAAGTTTGCGCCTCTTGGTCGCGCATCCTTCGGCCATTCCCGGCAAATCCCTGGCAGCCTTGCCCGCCGCGCGCGTGGCGCAGGCCGATGTCGTCATCACCAGTTACGGCACCTTGCTGCGCGCGCCGTGGATACTGGAGACGCGCTGGTCGCTGGCGGTACTGGATGAAGCGCAGGCAATCAAGAATCCGGGGGCGCGGCAAACCCGGGCGGTCAAGGCGTTGAACAGCCGGGTGCGTTTTGCATTGACCGGTACGCCAGTGGAAAACCGGCTCGGCGATTTGTGGTCGCTGTTCGATTTCATTTGCCCGGGCCTCTTGGGTTCCGACAAGGAATTCGGCCGCTTCGCGCGTCGGCTGGAGCAGGATGAGCACACCGGCTATGCGCCGTTGCGCAAGCTGGTGCAGCCTTACATACTGCGCCGCCTGAAAAGCGACAAGCGTGTGATTGCCGACCTGCCCGACAAGACTGAAGTAAAAGCTTATTGTTCGCTGAGCCGGCTGCAGGCGGGCCTGTATCAGGACTCGGTGGATTTGCTGGCAAAACAGATTGCCGAGCTGGACGGCATCCGGCGGCGCGGTGCGGTGCTGGCCTTCCTGATGCGCTTGAAGCAAATCTGCAATCATCCGTCGCAATGGCTGGGCGACGGCGCCTATGCCGCCGATGACAGCGGGAAATTTGCCCGCTTGCGCGAACTCACCGAAGCGATAGCGGCGCGCCAGGAAAAGGCGCTGGTGTTTACCCAGTTCCAGGAAATGACGGCGCCGCTGGCCGATTTTTTGCAGGGCGTGTATGGACGGCCGGGGCTGGTGCTGCACGGCGGCACGCCGGTGAAAGCGCGCAAGGCGTTGGTGGATGATTTTCAGCGAGAAGAGGGGCCGCCGTTCTTCGTGCTGTCGATCAAGGCTGGCGGTACCGGGCTCAACCTGACGGCGGCTTCGCACGTGATCCACTTCGATCGCTGGTGGAACCCGGCAGTCGAAAATCAGGCCACCGACCGCGCTTACCGCATCGGGCAGAAAAAAAATGTCTTGGTGCACAAGTTCATCTGCCGCGGCACCGTGGAAGAAAAAATCGATGCCATGATCGAAGCCAAGCTGGGATTGTCCAACGAAATTCTGGAGGGTGGCGGCGAAACGCTACTTACCGAGTTGAGTAATGACGAATTACTGAAGCTGGTATCGCTTGACCTCAACAGCGCGATGAATGAAAAATGATCGGGCACTTAACTCATATTTTGGAGAGTGAGCATGGCAGGCAGCTTTTACTATGGCGGATGGGCGCCTTACGTACCGGTCGCGGAACGACGGCGCGCGGCTGAGCGCAAGCTCGCCGCGCTCAAGAAAAAGGGCCACGCCTGTCAACCGGTCGTCATCGAAGGCCGCGCCATTGCACGCACCTTCTGGGGCAAGAACTGGTGCGACAACCTGGAAGCCTACAGCGATTATGCCAACCGGCTGCCGCGCGGGCGCACTTATGTGCGCAATGGCTCGGTAATCGATCTGCAAATATCCGAAGGCAAGATCAGCGCACTGGTCGCAGGATCGGATGTGTATGGGGTCGAGATTGGGGTGAAAGCGCTGGAGAAAAAAATCTGGCAAGCCATCCTCAAGGAATGCGCCGGCAAGGTCGCGTCGCTGGTGGAACTGCTGCAAGGTCGATTGTCGGATGCCGTGATGGAAGTCGTGACGTGCAGCGGTAGCGGCCTGTTCCCGGTGCCGAAGCAGATCAGCTTCAGTTGCAGCTGCCCGGACTCGGCATCGATGTGCAAACATATTGCCGCGGTGCTGTACGGCATAGGCGCGCGTTTCGATCGTCAGCCGGAACTGCTGTTCCTGCTGCGCCAGGTGGACCCGCAGGAATTGATTCGGCAGGCAGCCAGTTTGCCGGTGGAAAGCGCTGCGACAGGCGTACATCGGCGCCTGGAAAGCACGGATCTTTCCGCGCTGTTCGGCATTGACCTGGATGAAGCGCCGGTTGCCGCGCCCTCTTTGCCTGCCGCGTCGAATTCGGGTCGCCCGGCCACTGGTCGGCAGGCAGGTAAATCCAAGGCTGCCGCATCAAAATCTCCTGATGCACCGGCTGCCCGAAAGAAAGCGGCGCCGCGCCCGAAGCCGGCGACATCCGTGACAGCCGGCGAGCTGGCCGCGCGCGGCATCCCGCGCCACATGGTGCAAAGCTGGCTCGAATCGGGCGTGCTGCTGCGTACCGGGCAGCGCGGCATCTATCGCAATACGAAGGAAACCGAGGCGCGCATCAAGGCCTATTTGAAGCGGCGTGATCGCAGACAGGATCAGACATGACTACAAGCAAGCGCAATCCATTTTCCGGCCAATGGCGCATCGTCTGGATGGACGTCTGGGGGCAGGACTACGTGGACATGGAAGTACCTGGCCATTTTACTTTCGGGAAAAACGGGATCGGCGATTTCCAGTTCGGCCTGGTGCAGGGACAAATGGATTACCGCATCGATGGCAAGCGTGTCGAATTCAGCTGGGACGGCATGGATGAATGCGACGAAGTGAGCGGTCGCGGCTTTGCCGAAATTGTGGAAAACGAATTACGTGGCCGTATCTATATTCACCTGGGTGACGACTCCGCATTTCGAGCCGTCAAACAAAGTGCGCAGAAATCAAAAACCGCATGAGCGAATACCAGTATTACGAATTCGTCGCCATTGACCGGCCGCTGACCCATAAGGAAATGGCCGAACTGCGCGCCCGTTCGTCGCGCGCGACCATCACGGCGACGGGCTTCGTCAACGACTACCAGTGGGGCGATTTGAAGGCCAAGCCGGCCGACTGGATGCGGCGCTATTTCGACGCCTTCGTCTATACCGCCAACTGGCGCACCTGCCATTTGGCACTGAGGCTGCCGCATACAGCATTTCGCAAGGCCGAGTTGAAGCAGTTTGAGACGGAATTTGCGCTGACAGTCGATAACGCTGGGACGCGCTGGATCATCAACTGGGTACTCAATGAGGGCCAGGACGACGAGCGCTTCGAAACGGAAACCGGTCAAGGGTGGATGGGGCGCCTGCAGCCGCTGCGCGATGAATTGCTGCGCGGCGATTTGCGCCCGCTCTATCTCGGCTGGCTGGCCGCTGTCAGCGCCGGTGAAATCGATGACGAGGATGAAACCGTGGAACCGGAAGTGCCGCCCGGCTTATCGCAGTTGTCCGCCGCGCAGCAGGCATTAGTCGAGTTTCTGGAGGTCGATCCCGACTTGGTGGCCGCTGCAGCGGCAGGAAGCCAAGTGAACGCAGCACTGAACAATGACGACAGCATCGCTGTATGGCTGGCAAGTCTATCCAGGAATGAGATGGGGATCATTCTTACTCTGCTATTGCAAGGGGCATCGCAACAGGCCGAACGCCATGCCAAATCAGCGTTTCTAGCCTGGAAAAAGGAAAGCATGCCATGTAAGGCAACACCTGCGGCGCGGCGCACGGTGACCGAATTACGCGCCCTTGCAAAGGATGCGGAAAAACTTCGCCTGCAACGCGAAGCCAAACAGCGGGCACAACAGGACACCAGGCAGCGCAAGCGACGTGAAGCCTATCTTCTGACTCTGGCCTCCGATTTCGATCGCTGCTGGAATTCGATCGATCAGTATGCGGAACGCGGTACTGCGTCTGGCTATGATGAAGCAAATCGCGCAATCGTCGACCTTGCCGATGCCTATGTGCTCGCAGCGGACCGGCGCGCATTCGATGCGGCCCTGCAACGTTTCATGGAGCGCCATGGCAAACGTAGCGCGCTGGTGCGCCGATTGGTGAATGCCGGTCTGTGGCAGAAATAGGGATCAGGCACGCCGGCCGGTTTTCCGGCTCACCGTTCTGGAAACGGCAGTTGAATAGGTACGAGGCATGATTCTCCCTGCTTTATTTCCCGTCTGGGAAGCGCACCGCGGTGATGAAGATTGGCAATGGTCGCCTATACATGAAGGTACAAGCCTCAGAACGGACAGTCATCGAAATCATCGTATGGCTGACGGTGCCGCAGCTTCTTCAGCCACGCCTTGACGCCCTTGGCATCCTCCAGCGCACGCAAATCCTGCTCCATCTCGCGATTAGCATCGCGCATGTGTGCGATCTCGCCGGCCAAGTCGCGCATGACGGTTTCCGGTTTCACGACGGCAAACGGCGCGATGCCGAACTGGCTGCAAAACATGGCTTCGACGCGCATCGCCTCATGCTCAAGTTCGGCGATCTGTTTTTTGAGGATTACATTGTAGTGACGCAAACGCCCTTCATCGAGGCGGCCGATAGCGTTGCGATCGATATGTTCCAGTTCGAGTTGCAGCTCCAGTAGCTGCAGCAGATTCTGCTTGTCGTACGCCTGGTTGATGCGCTGCATCAACGCGGTTTTTCGTATGCGTTCTTGCGGATCGAGTTCGCGGTCCGGATGCAGGGCGCTGGCCAGCTTGCGATAGATCTCGCGGATCGATTGGTTGACCTGTTTGGCATCGGCTTCGGCACGCGCTTCTTTTTCCAGTTGCTTGGGCGATTTCTTGCGGTTGGCGCGCCGCTCTTCCCGCGCCTGCTCTTCGGCCTCGAAATGCGCCTGCTGTTTTTCGAACTGCGCCTGCGCCCGCTGCATGAGATCATCTGGAGACTCGACGTTGGCATCGTCTCCCAAGTCAAAGCCGAACACATCTTCAATGATGTCCTTCATGCTCTGCGCCTCGGCCGCTATCTCGCTGTCGTAATCGCAGCGGCTGTGCTTGTTGTAAATCACTTTCAGTTCGGCGTCGTCGCGCTCGTCCAGCAGGTGCCCGGCCAGATCGACGATCAGTTCACCCAGTGCGCGCCGTTCGGTGCGCGTCATTCCTTTTTGCGTCGCGGCGCGGTCGAGGCTGTGCACCAGCTTTACCTGCAGCCCGGTCGCGGCCTCAAGCAGAGGCAGCAGTTCCTGCGTATATTTTTTCTGGTATGAAATCGTTGCGGTATCCCATGCCGCAAGCCGGCTGCGCAGCTTTTCGATTTGCTGTATCTGACGATTGAAGGTTTTTTGTCCTTTGGACAGTACGTTATCGACCGTGGCGATCCGGACCGGGGCTAACTGTGATTTTGGCATTGTCGTACAAAGCAGAAAATGTGATGAGCAAGATTGCCGCATGGTTCGCAACAAACGCCCATTATATTTTACGTGGCGGCGTAGGGCATTTGCGGGAACGACGCAATGAGATCAATGCCGAAATGGCGCAGACGACCGCCGTCGATCATGCAACGCGATCCATATCCGCTCGAATCCTGCACCGACATCGCGCCAAATTGCCTTTTACCGGCAAAAACAAGCCAAAACCCTTGCAAAAGCCCTATTTTTCATCAAATTCCACGACTTTTGCCATAAAGTACTAGAAACATGGCCCGGAATGGTTTATTGTCAACCGATTCAAGCGCTTACAGAATGTTTTAGATGCGGGACCTTAGAACCGCGCAGTGAGACGCTTGCTGACAAGGGGAGATGAAATGGAAGGTAGTCAGCTGTGGGCGTTTGCTGCCCAATTCGTTGTGACGCTATCGCTTTCAATCGGGTGGCTGATCATTTGCCGGATATTGCGCAGCATGCGCGTAGGGATTCGCGTCACACTTGCCTACTCGATCGCCGGCGCACTCGCACTGCTTGGCGGCCTGTTTTCTCCCGATGGTCCGACCTTATCCGGATTCGTTGCAAGCCTGCTGGTGATGGCAATATTGTATTTACGATGGAAGCGCTCCTTGAAAATGCAAAGCCTGGACGCGCGCACGATCATCGGCTTCGAACTTACATGATTCGCTGATCGGCAAAGATAAAAAGCTTACCGCGATTTTCATGGCAGGCTTTTTTTTACAGTATGCAAAGTCCCGTTCCTCGTCTTCGATTGGAATATCGTCGATGCCTGCGAAATACCTGCGCATCAATTCTTCTTCCACGAATTCAGTCGCTTCTGTCTACATCTGATTCCGCTAACTGCCTATAATTCCGAGACCGGCCACGAGGATGGATAATCTATGGTCGTGATCCAATCCTGCCCCGTCATTTGAGAAACGCATGCCAATTCTGACCGAACTCAACCTGTACCCGATCAAATCCTGCGGCGGCATTGCGTTGCGCGAGGCGACCATGACCGCGGCCGGCTTGATGAGCCAACACATCTACGATCGCGAATGGATGGTGGTCGATAGCACCGGACGATTTATCACGCAGCGCGAGCACATCAAAATGGCGTTGATCAAGCCGTGCATCAATGCCGATACGCTGGAGCTTCGCGCGCCAGGCATGCTGCGCTTGCAAATCCCGCTTGACCTGCCCGATCCCGATACCGCGCCGACTCTGGACGTGCATGTTTGGGACGATACCGTCACCGCCTATGACTGCGATGAAATCACTGCGCGCTGGTTCTCGAACGCACTTGGCATATCGTGCAGGCTGGTGCGTTTTCATCCCGATGCAAAACGCGTCGCGAATCCAAAGTGGGCCACCGGCGTCGAGACACCGATGCTGTTTGCAGACGGCTATCCGATGCTGGTTATTTCCGAGGCGTCGCTCGCCGACCTGAATGAAAAATTGACAGCACAGGGCCGGGAAGCGCTGCCGATGAACCGCTTCCGACCCAATATCGTTATTGGTGACAGCGGCGCGTTCGATGAGGACTATGCCGAATCGATCAGGATCGGCGATGCGATTCTCAAGCCGGTGAAGCCTTGCACGCGCTGCCCGATTCCATCGGTCGATCAGGCGACAGGACAAATAGGGCCGGACCCATTGGACATTCTGCAATCCTATCGAGCCGACCCCAGGCTGGACGGCGCCATCACCTTCGGCATGAATGCAATTTTGCTGGCCGGCGAAGGACAAACGGTACGCGTCGGACAGGATGTAAATATCGAGATCGCATTCTGAATGAAATCTCCGGGCCGCAAGCTGCCGTTTCCTATCGGATACGGCGTATCATTTTCCATGTTTACGTTTTATGATGCGCTACCTGTCAAATTGCCTTTTGCACCCTGCTGACTTGCCCGCCAATGTCGAAAGACCTGCTTGCCGAGAATGTATCGCTGCGTGACCAGTTGAAAAACCTGCTGGAGCAAGCGCATCGCAATCAGCAAATCATGCGCCGGCACCAGATGCTCGATCTGAAATTCATTGGCGCAAACAGCTTCACGGAATTGATAGGCAGCGTTTTCCATGCCTTTTCCGAAACCTCCGAACTGGATACCGTGGTCCTCGTGCTGCTTGATCCCGATTACAGCATCCGGCGCATTCTGGCCGACCTGCATATTCATTTGCATGAGTTTCCCAACCTGATTTTTCTACAGAATGAATCCGAATTGGGCGATCTGCAGATCCGTTTGCACAAGCCGGTGCTGGGGCGTTACAGCGAGCAGCTTTTTGGATCCGTGTTTCCCGAACCGTTGCCCACGCCGGCCAGCGTTGCGGTGGTTCCATTGATACGCAATCACACCTTGATCGGCTGCCTTGCCCTCGGCAGCGGTCAGGACGGACGATTCGACGGAAATATCGCGACTGATTTTCTCGAACATCAGGCGTCGATCGTTGCGATCTGCATAGAGAACGTCATTAACAAGGAATTGCTCAAACACATAGGCTGGACCGATGCGCTGACCCGCGTCAATAACCGGCGCTACATAGAACATCGGCTGCTTGAAGAAATCGGCCGGTCCAAACGGCACGGTTACGCCTTGTCGTGCATGTATATCGATATCGATCATTTCAAGCAAATCAACGATACGATCGGACATCAGGGCGGCGATGAAGTGTTGCGCGAAGTCGCGGGGCGCATCAAGGCAGAGCTAAGATTGAGCGATGCCCTTGGCCGGTTCGGCGGAGAAGAATTCGTCGCACTGCTGATCGATGCGGAGCCGGTCGACTCGTCCAATGTGGCGGAGCGGATACGCGCCAGTATCGCCGAACAGCCGTTGACACTCAGTTCCGGCCAAACACTTTTCGCGACCGTGTCGATTGGCATAGCGACACTCGAAGAATCGGATCGCGGCAATACGGCCGAAGCGATTGCGCAAAAGCTGATCGTGAGCGCTGATCAAGCGCTGTATCGGGCAAAATCGGGCGGACGCAACAAGGTGGTGATTTTCGATCAGCGTCAGGTATAAAAAAGGACAGAGTGCTCTGTCCTTTTTTTGTTATGCAGTCACTGCTTGATCCATCCGGTAAACCCGCAGGTCGTCAGTCGCTTTTAATGATTTTCGATTCAGCCTGCAAGCGCTCGAATTTCTCCTGCAATTGTTCCTTGGTCTCGCGCCAATCCGGATTGAACGGAATACAGTTCACCGGACACACTTGCTGGCATTGCGGCTCATTGAAATGTCCGACGCACTCGGTGCATTTATTTGGATCGATCTCGTAGATCTCCGTGCCCATGTAAATCGCATCGTTCGGGCACTCGGGCTCGCACACGTCGCAGTTGATGCAATCGTCCGTGATTATTAAGGCCATGACAAACCTGCCTGCTTATCCTTCAAGCGCATCGATCTTCGTTTGCAGCCACTTCTCGACCGACGGAAATACGAACTTCGACACGTCGCCGCCGAGCACCGCAATTTCGCGAACAATCGTGCCGGAAATGAATTGATACTGATCGGATGGCGTCAGGAACAGGGTTTCGACATCCGGCAGCAAATATCGGTTCATGCCGGCCATCTGGAATTCATATTCGAAATCCGATACCGCGCGCAAACCGCGCACGATCACGCGCGCATCATGCCGACGCACAAAATCCTTCAGCAATCCGGAAAAACTTTCAACCTTCACGTTTGGATAATGGCCCAGAACTTCATTGGCAATCGTCAAGCGCTCTTCCAGTGAAAAGAAAGGTTTCTTGTTTTTACTGTCGGCGACGCCGACAACCAGCGTATCGAACAGACCGGAAGCACGACGAACCAAATCTTCATGCCCGCGTGTCAGCGGATCGAACGTTCCCGGATAAATAGCTGTGACCATCGTGGCTCCCTTACGTCACCAATATAGAACGCGCATTATGCCTTAATTTTCGGCTGGAATATTGCGTCGCAACAAGTGATAGAAAATCACGCCTGCGCGGTCCGCCCTCACATTATCCCAACCGGCAAGCCAATCGAGCGGCGTTTCACAGTCCAGCACCTGCTCCGATTCAGCATATACCAATCCGCCGTCGCGTAAAAGACCGGTACAGATCGGCAATATTTTCTCAAGCCAGCCCTGATGATATGGCGGATCGAGAAAAATCAGATTGAAGCGATTGTTTTCCGCATCCGCGCTTGCGGCCATCCTGCTGGCAATCGACAAAGCGTCGCCGCGCAGTATGCTTACCTGCTCCGCACGCAATTTTCCCTTGGTGGCTTCCAGTTGCCTGACCGCCGATGCATTGGACTCGACCATTGTTACCTGACCGGCACCGCGGCTCGCCGCCTCGAAACCGAGCGCGCCGGTGCCGGCAAACAAATCCAGGCACCTGGCACTATTCCATTCCCCATCGAGCAAGTGGTTCAGCCAGTTGAAAACCGTCTCCCGCACCCGGTCCGGTGTCGGGCGCAGGCCTTGCGCATCGAGCACGGCGAGCGGCGTGCGCTTCCACTGGCCGCCGATGATGCGAACCTGATGGGTTGCAGCTGCAGGCACGACCCGCGGGATGCCTGTTTTTTTATTTCGGATTTTTTGCATTATCCCGTATCGGAGTCTATTTCTGCGCCCCGACCACGATGGTCGTCAATCGGTCGATGACGACCTTTCGGTTGAATGCCGCCTTGATATCGGCCGCGCTGACTTTGGCCACGTTGGCAGTCCAGGTGTCGAGATAATCCAGAGGCAGGTTGTAATATCCAATGACAGCGATGTTATCCAGGATCTTGCGATTATTATCGATACGCAGCGGGAAACCGCCGATCAGATTGTCTTTCGCCGCCTTTAACTCCATCTCGGTCGGTCCGTCGCGCAAATATGCCGACAACACGTCGTGCACTACCTTGAGAGCATTGTCGGTTTGTTCCTTCTGGGTTTGCAAGCCGATTTGAAACGGGCCCGATTGCGCCATCGGACTGAAGTAGCTGTACACGCTATACGCCAGACCGCGTTTTTCACGCACCTCACGCATCAGGCGCGACACGAATCCGCCGCCGCCCAGCACATAGTTGCCGACCGTGAGCGCGAAAAAGTCGGGATCGCCCCGCACAAGCGCAGGGCCGCCGATCAGGATATGCGATTGCGATGCCGGATGGGCGATTCGCTCTTCCTGCCCTTGCCCGTTCGGCACGGCAGGCAGCGCTGGCAAAGCCGCGCCCTGCGGCAAGCGCATGGTCATTTGCCGTGCGATCGCATCGGCTTCGGCGCGAGTGATGTCGCCGATCATTGCAATCACCGCACGATTGGCAACATAGTGTTGCCGATGAAATTCAATCAAATCTTCGCGCTTGATTGCTTCGACCGACGCGACGGTGGTTTCCATCGCATAAGGATGCGTGCCATATGCCACGCGCCAGAATGCCTTGCCGGCAATGGAAGCCGGCTTGGTCAAATCTTCCTTTATCGCCGAAATGGTGCGCGCCTTGTCGCGCTCGAAAAAATTGGCTGGAAAATCCGGTTGCGCGAGAATGCGCGCCAACAGCCGAATCGATGCATCGCGTTCCGAGGGACTAGACAAACTCCGCAGCGACGCCCCCGCACGGTCGTTGCCGGCGCCGCCGCCGCGTTGTGCCGCCGTATCGGCGAAGGCGTCCGAGATCTGAGCTTCGTTCAATGCCGGTTCGACCGAGTTATCCGGTGCTCTGCCTTCGCTCAAGCCGCGCGCCAGCATCGCATTGGTCAACGACGCGGTGCCGGCCTTACCTTGCGGATCGCGACGCGATCCCGCGTCGAATTCAATGCTGACATCAAACAAGGGGATTGAATGGTTCTCGACAAAAAACACGCGCGCGCCATTGGCAAGCGCCCAAGTCTGGATCTTCAGCGCTGCATGCGCCGAGCCGCATGCCAGTACCAGCAGCAATATAAAAATTTGTTTGAATGCGAACATCGTTCTACCTTGTTGATTGTCTGGTGTTGCAGGAAAAGCGGCGCCCGGAAGCTTTGGGCGCCGCATCAATCAGCGCTAATCGTCATTCCTCGCTTCGCTCGGAATGGCGATTAGACTAATGGCGAATACCCGCCGGAGGCGGAGCCGCCTTCTTTTCGGACAATGGCAGCGGCACCAGTGTGGCAATCGTCAGTGTATCGTCGCCAAAATATTTTTGCGCCACCGCTTGCACCTGCTGCGCCGTGACCAATCCCAATTTCTCGATGATGCGGTCGATTTGCTTGTGCGACAGCCCCGACATTTCCATCGTGCCGATTTCCAGGGCCTGACCGAAAATCGAGTCGCGCTTGTAAACTTCTCCCGCGATCAACTGGGTCTTCACGCGTTTCAATTCGTGTTCGGACACGCCTTCCTTGGCAACACGTTCGACTTCCGCGCGCAGCAATTTCTCCAGCTGTTCGGTGGTGGTTCCCGCCGCGGGCGTCCCGTCCAGGAAAAACAATACCGGGCCGCGGGAGACATATGAATATCCGGCGCCGACCGAATTGGCAACTTTGTCGGTACGCACCAGTTTTGCATTCAAGCGCGCATTGTCATAGCCGTCGAGTACCGCGGCCAATACGCTGAGCGCATATACTTCGTCGTCTTTTTCCACGTCGCGCAAGGTCGGCGCCTTGAATGCCAACGTCACGTATGGATTTTCGGCGGGCGCCTTGACCGTCACGCGCCTGATGCCGCGTTGCGGCGGTTCATTCTGCGGTTTGGTGATCGGCGCCGGTTTGCGGGCGATCTTGCCGAAATGTTTTTCCGCAAGTGCACGCACCTGCTGCGCGTCGACGTCGCCGGTCACCACCATGGTCGCATTATTAGGCGCATACCAGCGATCGTGCCAGGCTTTGGTATCCGCAACAGTCATATTTTGCAGGTCGTCCATCCAGCCGATGATCGGGTTCCGATAAGGATGCGCCCAGAATGCAGTGGCATTCAGCGCTTCATAAACTTGCTGGATCGGCTGATCGTCGGTGCGCCAACGACGCTCTTCCATCACCACCCGGATTTCCTTGGCGAATTCATCCTTGCTGAACACAAGATTGGCCATGCGGTCGGCTTCCAGGGTCATTACCTTTCCCAGCCGGGACTTCTCGATCTGCTGATAATAGCCCGTGTAATCCTTGCTGGTGAACGCGTTTTCACGGCCGCCCAGAGCTGCAACCCGAGAACTGAATTCGCCGGGCTTGAGCGTCTTGGTGCCTTTGAACATCATGTGTTCCAATACATGGGCAACGCCGGTGGTGCCGTTGATTTCATCCATTGACCCGAGTTTGTACCAAACCATATGCGCAACGGTCGGTGCCCGATGATCTTCCTTGACGATAACTTTCATGCCGTTTTTCAACATGAATTCCTTGGCAAGTTCGGTTTGCGCCGCCAAAGGCGCGCTCATTACCAGCCATGTTGCTACAAATAGTCCAATCCGAAATTTCATAGTCGTCGCTCTGATAGAATGTGGCTGATTGTATCTTCTTCTTGTGTGCGGCATTGCTGCAAGCAACACCGACCTTACTGCTGACCTTGTCCCTGATGTTTAGTTTCTTCAAAAAAAAACCTAAAGATATTCCTCCTGCCGCGCCGCAGTCAACCGCCCCGGCAATTCAGCCGGAGCCGGAAGCATCGCCTGCGCCAAGGCCTGAGCTTGAAGAACAGATCGTCCCGGCTGCCACTCCATTGGAACAAAAGCAATCCTGGATGACCCGGTTGAAGACCGGCTTGTCGAAGACCTCGTCCAATCTGACCACCCTGTTCGTCGGCGCCAAGATCGATGACGACTTGTACGAAGAACTGGAGTCGGCATTGCTGATGTCGGATGCGGGCGTGGAAGCGACCCAATTCCTGCTCGATGGCTTGAAAAAGCGGGTCAGGGAGAAAAAGCTGACCGAAGCCGCGCAAGTGAAAACCGCGTTGCGCGCGTTGCTGCTCGAATTGCTTGCTCCTTTGCAAAAACCGCTGGTGCTGGGCCGCCACCAGCCATTGGTAATGATGATCGCCGGTGTCAACGGCGCCGGAAAAACCACCACCATCGGCAAACTGGCCAAACATCTGCAAGCGCATGATCAATCGGTATTGCTGGCGGCGGGCGATACCTTCCGTGCCGCCGCACGCGAGCAACTGACGATCTGGGGCGAGCGTAACAACGTCACCGTGATTTCGCAGGAATCGGGCGATCCCGCCGCGGTAGCGTTCGATGCAGTCCACTCGGCGCAGGCGCGCAAGATCAATGTGGTGATGGTCGACACGGCAGGACGCCTGCCGACGCAGTTGCATTTGATGGATGAATTAAAGCGAATCAAGCGCGCGATCGGCAAAAGCATGGCATCCGCTCCGCATGAGATTCTTTTGGTGATTGACGGCAATACAGGGCAAAATGCATTGGCCCAGGTCAAGGCTTTCGACGATGCGCTGGGACTGACCGGACTGGTGATCACCAAGCTGGACGGCACCGCCAAAGGCGGCGTTCTTGCGGCCATCGTCAAGAGCCGGCCGGTTCCGGTGTATTTCATTGGCGTCGGCGAAAAGATCGAAGATCTGCAGCCGTTCAACGCCGAAGAATTCGTCGACGCGTTGCTAACCTGATGAATCGTCCATGGCAATGATCGAATTGCAGCATGTCTCGAAACGCTATGCCGGCAATACGCCCGCATTGACGGACGTCACCTTGTCGATTGCCAAAGGCGAACTGATTTTCCTGGCCGGCCCGTCCGGCGCCGGAAAATCGACGCTGCTGAAAATAATTGCCGCGATCGAACGCCCGACCGGCGGCGTGATCAAGGTCAATGGCGAGGATATCGGCAAGCTGAAACCCTCCGGCCTGCCGTATTTGCGGCGCAAGCTCGGGCTGATATTCCAGCAGCAGCGCCTGCTGCTCGATCGCGATGTGTTATCCAATGTAGCGTTGCCGCTGGTGGTGACGGGCGCGGCGAAAGACGAAGCGCAGAAACGAGCCCGCGCCGCCCTCGATAAGGTCGGACTGCTCGACAAGGCGCATTCGGCGCCGTTGACCTTATCCGGCGGCGAACAGCAGCGCGTGGCGATTGCGCGCGCCATCGTGCATCGTCCGCAAATCATCCTGGCCGACGAACCGACCGCCAATCTCGATCGTGACAGCGCCACCAAGGTGATCAACACGCTCAAGGCATTTCACGGTGTCGGCGTTACCTGCGTGATTTCCACGCATGATGAATACTTCCTGGATCGCGCCGACCGCGTCGTGTGTCTAGACCACGGAAGAATCGTCGATACCTGGCGCAGGGCGGAAATGGAAGGCGCCGCATGAAAGCCTGGCTGCGACAACACCGGTTCGCCGTCACCGATGCATTTGACCGCGTGATCAAGCATCCCGGCAGCTTCCTGTTCAATGTGCTGGTGATCGCAATCGCGTTGGCGCTGCCCTTCGCCGGATTGACCATGCTCGACAGCATACGGCCGGTATCCGCGCAGTTAGCGATTGAGCCGGAGATCAGCATCTTCGTGTCGGTCGATACCCCGCGCGAACGCGCCACCGCGCTGGCGCCGAGCATTCGCCGCATTTTGCAGGACAACAACAGCAGCGGCAGGCTGGAATTCATTCCGCGAGAAAATGCACTCAGCGCGCTCAAAGACAAGACAGGACTGTCCGATGCGCTGACGACATTGGGCACCAATCCTCTTCCGGACGGCTATGTATTGAAGCTCGCCAGCTTTCAAAATGCCGTCGATGCGGCACGCGTCGATGTGATTGCCGTCCAGTTGAAGGCGTTGCCCGGCGTCGAATACGTGCAGGTCGATTCGGCCTGGGTCAAGCGGCTGGCTGCCTTGATGCATGTGCTGCGGATGGCGTTGATGCTGCTCGCGGCGACGCTCGGCATGGTGGTGATTGCGGTCGTGTTCAATACGATCCGCCTGCAAGTGATGACCCAGCGCGAGGAAATCGAAATCTCCCGACTGGTGGGTGCAACGGATCGCTTCATTTACCGGCCCTTCTACTACAGCGGCGCGCTGCTGGGACTATGTGCCGGCGTAATTGCGCTGGGCGCGGTTGTGCTGGCACTGCAGCCTCTCAATACGGCCATCGCCGACTTTGCGCGCCTGTACGCATCGGAATTCCGGCTCACGCCCTTGGGCGTTGCGGAATCGGCGGTGCTGCTGTTGATCAGTGCCGCATTGGGATTGAGCGGTGCGATATTGTCGGTGCGGCGGCATCTGGCGCGCTCGCAATAGAAAGACCCTTCGCAATCCATGGGACTATTTCCGGCGGCGGCTGAAGCCTATTTTCAGTAATGACAGCCGGGAATCATGCCTCGTAAAAAAAACGCCACGCAGAGCCGTGGCGTTTTACATTCTCTTGCTTGAATCCAGTTCGTTTCCACCGTAGCGCGCATACGGCTTTGCCGTTTGCGCTCCCGGTCAAACGCGGCTACTTGCCAATTCCATACATCTGCTCCGGGAGCCACAGGATTATTTGCGGCCAGTAGAAGCAGGCGGCCACCATCAGCAATTGCAGCAGCACGAACGGAATCACGCCGCGGTAAATGTGACTGATGGTGACGCCCTTCGGCACCACGCCTTTCAGGTAGAACAGCGAAAATCCGACTGGCGGCGTCAGGAACGAAGTCTGCAGCATCAGCGCGATCAGGATCAGAAACCAGGTCATGTCGATCCCGGCTAGCTTGATCACGGGGGCCAGCAGCGGCAGGATGATCAGCACGATTTCAAACCAGTCGAGGAAGAAGCCTGCGACGAACACCACCAGCAGCACCACCAGCACCAGCCCGGTCGGGCCGAGGCCGGTGCTCTTGAAAAACTCCGTGATCAACTCGTCGCCGCCGATCAGGCGCAGCACATAGGCGAACACCGTGGCGCCGATGAAGATCGCGAAGATGAAACAGGTGGTGATGGTGGTATCGATACCGACCTGGCGGATCACCTTCCAGTTCAGCTGGCCATTGGCCGCCGCCAAAAACATCGCACCGAATGCGCCCAGGCCGGAGGCTTCGGTCGGCGTCGCAATGCCGAAGAAGATCGAGCCCAGCACCACCAGAATCAGGCCGAAGGTCGGAATGGTCGACAGGAATGCGATGCAGACCTGGCGTACCGTCAGCTTCTCGGCGTCGGCCGCGCGCGGCGGCACCAGGTCGGGGCGGAATATGCCGACGCAGATCACGAAGACCATGTACAGCGTACCCAGCAATACGCCAGGCAGCAGCGCACCCATGAACAAGTCGCCCACCGGCACCGAGACCTGATCCGCCATCAGCACCAGCATGATGGAAGGCGGGATCAGGATGCCGAGCGTGCCGGATGCCGCGACGATGCCGGATGCCAGGCTTTTCGAGTACTGGTTCTGCAGCATGATCGGCATCGACAGCATTGCGAGCAAGACCACCGATGCGCCGACGATGCCGGTCGATGCGGCCAGCAGGATGCCGATCACGATCACGGTCAGGCCGAGACCGCCGCGTATGCCGCCGAACACCTTGACGAAGTTGCGCATCATGATATCGGCCACACCCGAGCGGTCCAGCATCAGGCCCATGTAGACGAACATCGGCAGCGACACCAGCACCCAGTTGGACATGATCGCGTCAAAGCGGTCGATGATGCCCGAGAACTTGACCCAGCCTGTCATCAGGAAAGTATCGAAACCGAATTGCGTGGTCAGCACGATGGCGGCAGCGGAAAACAGCAGCGAAATGCCGGCCAGCAGCCACGCCACGGGATAGCCGAGGAAGAGCGCCAGGATGAACGTGGCCATCAAGGCGATAGCGAGAATCTCGTAAAAAGGCATGGGCTGCTTTCGATGAATGTATTTCGGTTACTGATGCGGCACGGATGGATTGATTCCACTGCGCCTGCCGAACCATTGCCGCAGGGGCGGCCGCGCCTTCCCGGCCGTTCCTGTGCCGATGCAAGTGCAAAGCGCTTTCGGATTCCCGCCTACGCCCGGCAATGACGAGAAAAAAATGGAGCGGGGCCGAAACCGGCCTCCACTGCGCCAGATTACCGCCCGCTGAACAACGCCACCCAGACCCGGGTGAGACGCCCGATCCCGGCCAGCGCGAGCAGCACGAAGGCCGTCGTTATGAACGATTTGAGCAGCCACCTGTACGGCAATCCGCCCGGCGCCGCCGATACTTCGCCGAGCTGCCACGAGGTGGCGACGAACGGCAGCGAATACCAGATCACCACGACCGAGAACGTCAGCAGGAAGACGACGGTACCGAACAACTCGATCCACAGCCGTGTCCTGTGCGAAAATTTTTCCGCCAGCACATCGATGCGAACATTGCGTTCACGAACTTCCGTGAACGCGAGCCCGAGCAGGAAACCCACCGCATACAAATGCCATTGCATCTCTTCGAGCATGATCGACCCGAGGCCGAAGCCGTAACGCAGCGCGACCTGGAACACGATCACCAGAACCAATACCGTCCAGAGCGCGGACGCCGCTTCTCCGGCCCATCCGATCAGGCGGTCGGCCGCACGCGAAAATCCCGTGGTCGGCAGCGCAATACCGGACGGCCCCGTCTCAAGGCCGTCCTCGCTGCGCATGTGAGCGGTCATTGCTTTCTCCTATACACAGCGCAAGTGGTCATACGCGGCATTACTTGTAGTCGCGCGGCAGGTAACCGTAGTTATGCCATTTGCGATTCAGTTCCTGGAACGCGGTCATGCTGTCGAAGACCTTCTTGAACGTTGCGTCCTTGGCCGACTCTTCAATCATGACTTCCTTCGAAGCCTTGGCGAATGCATCCAGCGTCTTCTTGTTGAACTGACGCGCCTTCACGCCTTCCTTCTCGAACTTCGCCAGCGTTTGTCCCTGCAGCGCTTCCGCCTTGGCCAATGCCATCGTCACACCGGCGGTGCAGGCGGTTTCGATCTGGGCCTGGGTTTGTGGCTTGAGCTTGTTCCAGGCATCGATATTCACGTACAGGTACTGGTTGGTCGACGGCTGGTGCCAGCCGGGCATGTAGTAGTTCTTCGCAACCTTGGAGAATCCGAGCTGATCGTCCACCGTCGGCAGCGAGAATTCAGTGCCGTCGAGCACGCCCTTTTCCAGCGCCTGGAACAATTCGCCGCCCGGCAGCATCGTGACCGATGCGCCCAGCTTCTGATAGATTTTTCCGCCCAGCGCGGCGGCACGGAACTTCAGGCCCTTGAGGTCATCCGGGCTGTTGATCTCCTTGCGGAACCAGCCGGCCGCTTCCGGGCTGATGGAGCCGCAGAAGATCGGATAAACGTTGTGCGGTTTGTATGCTTCTTTCAACAGCGCGTCGCCGCCGCCGAAATAAATCCATGCGGCGAATTGCGGGGTTTCCATGCCGAACGGCACCGCGCCGAACAATGCCGAAACCGGCACCTTGCCCAGTTCATAGCCCATGAAGCTGTATCCTGCTTCGACCTTGCCGGCCGAAACGCTGTCGAAGATCGCCAGCGCCGGCACCAGCTTGCCCGGTTCGAACACCTGCAGATTGATCGAACCGCCGGAGATCTTTTTCAGTTGCTCCGATACCCAGGGCATCGTGTCGCCAAGCGCGACCAGGTTGGAGCCGAACGCCATCGGGACGCCCCAACGTACGGTTTCCTGTGCCATCACAGGTGCGGACGCGGCGGCGATGGCCAGCGCGATGGTCGAGTAACGAAGTATTGCTTTCACGATTCAGTCTCCTTTGTATTGGTCGATGGTCCCTCTGCCGCATTGCGCGGCACCCCTGATGCGACTATGCGCACCCACGTCGATGACGTAGTTCGCACAAGCCGAGTTCACGGTGCAACGGAGTGTAGAGGCGGCCGTACACAGCCACAATTCAAAAGAATTTGTCACGCGATGGAAAATTATTCACGTCCGCAGACAGATGAAATATTTTCATCCGACGGGCGAATTTTTTGCATGGCCGTATCTCATGCACATGCAGCAAGGCTTAAACTCGTTCGATTCGGGCGGGGATGTGAATGGCAGCGCAGTTGCGCGCGGGATGATCAGCCGTGATACTGCAGCATTTTCCAGGTCACGCCTAAGCTCACATCTGTTTTAAGTTCAGCCAGCTTTCGCGACAGCATTGCCAGGTCACGGTCCTTGCGCAATTTGACGCCCAGTGGATTCAGTAGAATTCCCGCACCGGCCATGATGCCGTCGAGATTGCCATACGAATGCAGCAGTTTTGCCGCTGTTTTGATACCGACGTTCGAGACGCCGGGAATGCCATCCGATGCATCGCCCATCAATGCCAGCAAATCGGTCATCTTCTCGGGCGGCACGCCGAATTTTTTTTCGACCCACGCCCGATCGTGCCATTCGCCTTTGAAATGGTCCCAGACTATTGCGCCGTAAGCGATCAAACCATGCAAGTCCTTATCGGTGGATGCGACAATCGCTTCACCCCTGCCTTCGCTCAACCATCGCGTAACACCTGTCGCAATGACGTCGTCGGCCTCAACCTCCGGAATCGACAACACCACCAGCCCGATATCTGCCAGCTTGCCGAAAAAATCCGGCAGACGTTCCTTGAGAACCGCAGGAATTTCCTTGCGGTCCGCACGGTATTTCTCATACAGCGCATGACGCCATGTGACGCCGCCGAAATCGAACGCGGCCAGTACATGAGTCGGCTGGTGCGTATCAAGCAGTCTTTTAAAGGACGACTGGGAATTGCGCAACGCCCGCTCCGCCTTCTCCGCACTATCCGGCTCGTCATTCGCTTCATAGACGCGGCGCACGATATTCAGACCATCAATTGCCAGCAGCTTTCCCATCGGCTTCCTTTGATATCGATAATCGCACTGTCATTCCGAGGAGGTCAGCAATCCGGCGCACGGGTGACCGGCATCGGTATCAGTTCAGTCGTGCCGTCTTTGGTTACCACCTGGTTCACCGACAGGCGGCAGACCTTCCCTTCCCAGACAAAGGCCGCTTCATAATCTTCTCCGGCACGCGGCGTAAAGGTGATGGCGCCACGGCAGCTTGGCTTGACCCAATCGTAGCGTACGCCGCTCGCAACATAGAACGAAGACACATCCTGGAATCCCATACTCATGGTGGATGGCTTGTCAGCCGGGATGACGTATTCGCGGAAATAGGCCTTGGAAAGCATCCCGTCTTTCTTGGACAGGTTCCTTGTCGTGTCCGTCTCCGCGATGCCAAGGCTGGTGTTCGAGACCGTGCCGATGAATGAGCTGAATGCACTCCCCATTCCGCCCGAGACCTTTTCAACATCCTCGCTCCAGATGTTCTTGGCGCACGAGCTGGCCCTGGCCAATACGGCCGAAGCGCCGTTTTGCCCGAACATCCGTAAGCGGCTGGTTTGAGTGTTGTCGGCAGTTGACGCAGCGCTGGGTTTTGCACTTTCTTGTGCAAAACCCAGCGAGCATAAAAGTGGAAAAGCAAGAATGGGGATCGCTGCAATTTTGATCATCATTTGTCTTTCGATGCTGGTTATATGATTTTGATCGGACATCCCTGATCGAGCTCTGCGAACGCGCTCACGCACTGCAATTTCCCATTCAACAAACAGCAATTGCAGTCGGCCGGAATTCTCTTGGCCAATAGATGAACCAAAGAATCTCGCTTGCCGTCCGCCGATTGAAAGTCTGCGAGCGGACGCCATTGATTTTCCGCATCGATGATACATCGCAGCATGGCAGCAGGATGCAAATGGCATGCGCAAATAATTTACTTGAACTCGAAGCGTATGTCTTTGACTACCTGGAAGCGTCCCCAATAAAAATTGCATACCCGCGCCACTTCGGCGTCGTCCTTGCTTTCCGGCAGGCACCCGCCGGTTATTTTCACTGAATTGCTTCCTTGCCTGGATAGCGGAAATTCAATGGCCGGTCCCTCCGGTATGGTGTGTTCAAGAGAGACGTTTTCCACAAAATCATCGACCAGCGCAAATATCAGTTTCTTGTCGAGCTTGAGCGTATACACATCGTGTTGAAAGGGCGGACCGGGGAGCAGGCATATCTCGACCATCGATTGTTCAACCTTTTGTTGCCTGCAGTCCGGCGCTTCTGCCCCGAAGGCGCTTCCAACTGATAAGAGAATGCTTAGTGTGATAAATGTTTTTTTCATGTCTGAGTGGCCGTAAAAATAGGCACTTGCTCTCGGTGCAGGATGAGCGGTTTGTAAATCTGGATTGACGCCAATACCAACGACCGACAAAAGGATGCAAGTCTTGACATATCGCTTCGCCTTTCGCCGTTTAATTGAATTGTTTTGCTCACTGGCATAACGTTAAAAACTTGCATGTCAATATCTGGCCCCATGTACTGCGTTGGCAGATAATTTATGCAATGCAATATCATTCAGCTTCGGCGGTTGATTCTCGATACGCACTGCGCTTCCTTTGATTTTTCATGAAATGGATTTACCCCAGGTTCGCGATGCGGTCTTCCGGTGCAAAATGTGCTATCCACGCTCTTTATCGCATCCCGGCGGCGATCGCCAGTCATGCAATAGGCGGCCGAAAATGTCGCACTCGGGACATTGTTGCTTTTTTAATATTTGCGGGATTGTATCGATTAGCTTGGTGGATCGCTACTCTAATGATGACTTGTAGTAAAATTTCTTCGTTGACAACGCTTCGTAATTCATGCGCACGGTACGGAATATCTGTTTCGGAAAATTTTTTTTACGGTTGATAAAGGATTGGATTCAGCCACGCTCTTCGATTACATGGCACAACGCCTTCGGTTCGAGACATTGGTATGCTCTACACGCGTGAGAATATGGCCGCTTTTATCCGGCGTTCCCAAGAAAAGCCGGCAATTAGCGATGATTTGAGGAAACGCAACTTTTTGCGCAGCGCTTACTCTAAAGTTTGGAGCAAAAAGGCAATAACATTTATTCGAACAATAGCCCTTTGCTATCCCCGCGTTTATGAATGCTTATTAGCACTCTAACGCCCAGAGTGCTAATATATTATTCGTAAAGGCTTGATCCATTTTGCAGGTCAGTTCTTAATTTGGGACGCAAGGAGAAAACATGAAAGCATCATCCGCATCTGCTGCATTGATTCCCGCAAGTCAGAATGCATTGGCGCTTGGCTTTTCCGGCAACTTAGGCAATATCGACGCCTATATTTCAGCAGTGAACCGGATTCCGATGCTGTCGCATGAAGAGGAAATGTCGCTTGCCCAGCGCCTGCGCGACAACAATGACTTGACTGCCGCCCAATCGCTTATCCTGTCGCATCTGCGGCTGGTGGTTTCAATCGCGCGCGGCTATCTCGGCTATGGTTTGCCGCATGCCGATTTGATTCAGGAAGGCAATATCGGCTTGATGAAGGCAGTCAAACGCTTCGATCCGGACCAAGGCGTGCGGCTGGTGTCCTATGCAATGCATTGGATCAAGGCGGAAATGCACGAATACATCCTGAAAAACTGGCGTTTGGTGAAGGTCGCCACAACCAAGGCACAGCGCAAGCTGTTCTTTAACCTGCGCAGCCATAAGGAGGGTTTGGATTCGATGACGCCGTCGCAAGTCGATGCGCTGGCCAAGACGCTCAATGTCAAACGCGAAGAAGTCATCGAGATGGAAATGCGTTTGTCCGGCCGCGACGTGGCACTGGAAGCGCCTACCGACGACGACGACAAGTTTGCGCCGATCGCTTATCTTTCATCCGATATGAATGAGCCGACCAAGGTGCTGGAAGCCAAGCAGTATGACCGCCTGCAATCGGAAGGATTGGAAACCGCGCTTGGAAAGCTGGACCCGCGTTCGCGCCGTATCGTTGAAGCACGCTGGCTGGCTAACGACGATGGTTCCGGTGCGACCCTGCATGATTTGGCGGACGAGTTTGGCGTGTCGGCTGAGCGGATTCGGCAAATCGAATCGGTTGCGCTGAAAAAAATGAAAGGCTCGCTGGCGAATTTCACCTGAGTCCCATTCCGATTTCAGCCATATCAGGCTGATTTACGGCAATAAAAAAGCGCCCCTGATCGGGCGCTTTTTTTATATCGACCAGCGCTGCGGCTCAAGAGCCCGACAATAGAACCTTGAGATCCTGGGCAATCGGTTCGCCACCCTGACCATGCCGCACAAAGAGGCGAATGCGCCCTTGCGGATCAAACACATAACTGCCGGCAGTATGATCCATCGAATAGCTGCCGGGTTCCTTGCCGGGTATTTTCTGGTAGAACACCCTGAATTCCTTTGCCACTTTTTCTATCGCAGCCTTGTCACCGGTCAGACCCAGAAAGCGCGGATCGAAAGCAGGCACATACTTGGCGAGCAATTCGGGCGTGTCCCGCTCCGGATCAACGGTGATGAACAGCACTTGTACCCGATCTGCCTGTGGACCGAGCTGTTGCATTACGCTTGCCATTTCGGCCATTGTGGTTGGACAGACATCCGGGCAATTCATGAACCCGAAAAAAACGACCACTGCCTTGCCCTTGAAATCGGCCAGCGTGCGCGGCTTGCCGTGATGGTCGATCAAGGCAAAATCGTTTGCATATCCGAGGCCGGTGACATCCGTGTTCTTGAACGAAGCGTTGGCGGGGGCCAATGTCAACTGATTGCTGTCGGCACTTTGCCGGTCACTGCAAGCGGCCATTGAAAACAGCGCAGTCAAAAGCACGGCAATTGGCAATGAACGCATGGCTTAGAATTTCAGATAATGATCAACCAGCAATGCTGCAAACAGCAGCGAAAGATAGACGATCGAGTAGGTAAATGTCTTGCGTGCGATCTGATCGGTGTAATGCCGGTAAATCCGCCATGCATGCCATAAAAAAACTGCTCCCAATACGGCAGCGCTGACGAGGTAAATGAGGCCGCTCATCTGTACCGCGAAGGGCAGCATCGTGGTTGCAACCATGACAATGGTGTACAGGAGGATATGAAACTGGGTGAATTTCAGCCCATGCGTCACGGGCAGCATCGGCAAGCCGGATTTCGCATAGTCGTCGCGTCGGTACAGTGCGAGCGCCCAGAAATGCGGCGGTGTCCAGGTGAATATGATCAGTACCAGTATCCATGCCTGCATCGGCACATCGTTGGCAATCGCCGCCCAGCCCAGGGCCGGCGGCATGGCGCCCGACAATCCGCCGATCACGATATTCTGCGGTGTCGCGGGTTTCAGGAGCATTGTATAAATGACCGCATAGCCGACAAAGGTGGCAAAGGTCAGCCACATCGTCAGCGGATTGACGAAGTTATACAGGACCCACATGCCGATGCCGCCGATCACGCCGGAAAACACCAGCGTTTGTGCAACGGAAATTTCTCCAAGTGCCATCGGCCGGCGCGCAGTACGGGCCATGCGGGAATCGATCTCGCGTTCGACCAGGCAATTGACTGCAAATGCAGCGCCGGCCAACAGCCAAATTCCGATGGTCGCGGCAACCACAATCTCCCAGTTCGGCAAATCCGGAGTTGCGAGGAACATGCCGATCACTGCGCAAAACACTGCCAGCTGCGTCACGCGCGGCTTAGTCAATGCCCAGTACTGGGCAATGCGATTGGTTCGGACGGTCAAGGTATTCATGTATGGAAAGTCATGCTGACGATAACCGCGTTGTAACTGGCTTCAACGCGATTTCTTTAGAGATTCGAGCCTTGTAGTTTAACATGGTCAGCAAAAGCACAAGGAGGGCGGCTCCGCCATTGTGAACGACGGCCAGTGCCAAAGGCCAATTCAGGAATATCGTCGATACGCCGGTTGCAAATTGCGCGAATATGACGATCAGCAACCACCGTCCAATGTTATGTAAACCGCTCGTTTTGAGTGCCCGATGCGCCACCCATGCAACAAAGAGAACCACCACAAAGGCGAAATTGCGATGGGTCCAGTGAATCGCGGTCAGCGCCTGAAACGGAAGAAAATCGCCCGTGGCGGTCTTGCCCAAATCACGCCATAAGGTAAAGCCGTTGGCGAAATCCATTTGTGGAATCAGAGCGCCGCCGCATAGCGGGAAATCGGTGCAAGCCAGTACCGCATAGTTGGTGCTTACCCAACCGCCTAAAGCGATCTGAATCGTCAGAATGACCATTGCGACCGCAGCCGGTGTGCGTAGCGCGTCGGCTGATCGCGCAACCGGCAAATGCGTGCTCTGGCGCGCGCCGAGCCAGGTCAGGAGCGCCAGCAATGCCGTTCCCAACATAAGGTGGATCGTGACGATGACCGGTTGCAGCTTCATCGTCACCGTCCAAGCGCCAAAGGCACCGACCAGGCATACGAAGGCAAGCAGCACGGTCGGCAGTACTGGCGAAAATTTCGCCTCGCCACGTCCGGATAACCACCAGCGGCGCCATGCGATGACCATGATTGCCGTGATCAGCACCCCGACCGCCATCGCCAGATAACGATGAATCATTTCGATCCAGGCTTTCATCACCGTAACCGGACCGAACGGCATCGCCGCTTCAGCTGCGCTGATGTCGGCATGCGCCTGAAATGGATTGGCGTGTCCGTAGCACCCCGGCCAGTCCGGACAGCCCAGTCCGGAATCGGTCAACCGCGTAAATGCACCGAACATGATCAGGTCGAAGGTGAGAAATACCGTGACCCATACCAGCTTGCGGTACTTGTCGGCGTCGCGCGATACCCATACCACGGCCAATGGCAACAATGCCGCGAGCAATCCGGTAATGGCGAGTTGAATCAGCATGGTTGGCCTGTCCTTATCCGATACTGGATGCCCTCAGCAGCTTCGAGAGATCTTTCTTGATTTTGTTAGGGTCGGCATTTTTTGGAAAACGCATCATCAGGTTACCCAGCGGATCGATCATGTAGATATGATCGGCGGCGGTGGCGTCGGGCTCAACCGGCAGCCATGTCCGGAGCAAGTCCGGCTTCACGCGGATCATCCGCGTGCCGTCGTATTCACGAATAAGAAGCGTCTCCAGCGGTTTATCGTCGGTGATGAGCCAGACCCTTTCAACCCGGTCCCGGTTCTTGCCTTGAGCCACGCGCAACTGGCGCATATCGTACAGTTTCTTCTTGCATGCATCTTCGCATTCGGCATCATTCACCATCAACATGATCCATTTACCTTTATAGGCGTCCAGCGAAATCGGCTGGCCGTCCAGCGTCGTGGAGCCCAGCGCGGGGATGGGATGGATGCGCGGATCCAGGATTGCACCATAATTGGTGCGCCCTTGCGGTTTGATTGCGTAATAGGTGAGATAGGATGCGATCATCGGTGCCGCGCATACGGCGATCACCGCAAACAGTTTCCATCGCCCCTTGCTTTGCTGCTTTTTATCTTGCTCCACGTCGAAACCCCGTCACAACGAAAAAAATGAATGCTGTTGCAGCCAGTGCATACCACTGGAATGCATATCCCAAATGCTTGTCGATCCCGGAAGAAGGCCGCGGCCAATCGCGAACCAGGCCATCGGCGGCCTCGCCATGCTGTTCGATAACGAAAGGCTGCATCGCAAAACCGCTCGCTTTCGCTACCTCGTCCACCGAGATGTTCTGCACAATCGCGCCAGGCCGCAAATCCGACGCCTCGCCCAGTTGCAAAAGCTGGCCTGGGTTGCGCCTTGCCACACCCTTGATCCGGACTGCGCCCTGCGGCGTCTCGATCGCGGGTAATTTGGTTCGATCGGCAGGGTCACGCGGCAGCCAGCCACGCGCAACAAGCACATATCGATCCGATCCGCTGATCTTCAACGGCATCAACAAATGAAAACCAGGCTTGCCGTCATGCGGGCGATTCTCAAGATAGACCGGCCAGTCGCGGACAAATTCCCCATCAGCAATCACGCGCCGATATTCGATGTCATCAATGGATGCGAGCGCGGAATTTAACACAACGGGTGGCGCCGCTTCGCGCGAAAACAAGCTTTTCTCAATCGTTTCTTTCTGGTCGGCGCGCCGCATTTGCCAATTACCCAAGGACACGCCGATTGCCACGGCAATGAGCGCGGCGATGAACGGGATCCATCTGAAGCGGAATGTGATTCGCATTACAATGTCATTTCACTCAATACCATCTTGGCGTGGCCGGATTCATGCAATGAATCGGCCGACGCGCAAACCATGAAAATTTTCGTCGCCATCGCCTTTATTCTGATTTTTGCCAGTCTTGGTTCCGCACTCATTTTTTTAATGCGCGACAAGGGAAAAAGCAATCGTACCGTAAAAGCGCTGGCATTCCGGGTTGGCTTTTCGATCGCCTTGTTTGCGTTAATACTGGTCGCGCATCAATTGGGGTGGATCGAGCCGACCGGAATTCGGTAAAAGCCGGCATCGCCAGGCAGTAAATTTTTCCCATAAAAAAGCCGCACCGAGGTGCGGCTTTTCATGTTTCGGTAATCAATGCCGGCGCGAATTACAGCCAGTACACAACCACATACAATCCCAGCCAAACCACGTCGACGAAGTGCCAGTACCATGCGGCGCCTTCAAAGGCAAAGTGGTGATCCGGCGTGAAGTGGCCTTTCAAGACACGATACAGCACCACCGATAGCATGATCGCGCCCATCGTCACGTGGAATCCGTGGAATCCGGTCAGCATATAAAACGTCGAGCCGTAAATGCCGGACGTCAGCTTGAGATTCAGGTCGCTGTAGGCATGCATGTATTCATAAGCCTGGAAGCCCATGAAGATGGCGCCGAGCAAGATGGTGGCGAACAGCCAGATCGCAGTCTGGGTGCGGTGGCCGGCGCGCAGTGCGTGATGCGAGATCGTCAGGGTCACGCCCGAGGTCAGCAGCAACGCCGTGTTGATCGTCGGAATCCAGAACGGGCCCATGGTGGTGAACGGCTCCACGGTGCCGGCCGGGCCTACACTGGCCCACTGCCCGGCAAAGTCAGGCCACAGTATCTTGTGGTCCAGGTCGGCCAGCCACGGCAAGGTGATCGAACGCGCATAAAACAGGGCGCCGAAGAACGCGGCAAAGAACATCACTTCGGAGAAGATGAACCAGCTCATGCTCCAGCGGAATGAAGTATCGATCCGGGCGTTGTACAGGCCGCTTTCGGACTCGGCGATCGCATCGCCGAACCAGTTGTACAGCACCACGATCAAAGCCAGGATGCCGGCCATATTCGCATAGGGTCCCCACGCAAAGCCGTTTACCCATGCGGAAGCGCCTGCCATCGTCAGGAGCAAAGATGCGCCTGCCAACACCGGCCACTTCGATGGACCCGGCACGAAATAATAAGGTGCGTTAGCGTGTTGTTGAGAGCTCATCTCCGTCTTCTCCAAGGTTCAAACATTTCGAGTTTTACATAATCTGCGAACAAACCGTGCCTGCTGTCACCTTCGGCCATTGGCATAGGGCCGGGATGAGGGATCGAGCATTCAGGCTGCGTTCATGAAGTAACGTTCAATAATTCAGTCAATTTCAAACTATTGCTGCGCGACGACAATTTTTACAATTATTACAAGCGTCCCGATGAAAATTGCAGCGCCGATGATGCCGGCGACGATCACATGCACCGGGTTCAGATGCGCGGCATCTTTTTCATAATCACGCTTTTTCCGAACGCCGAAGAATGCCCACAACACTGCTTTCACCGTCGCGCCAAACGAAGCCTTGCGCGGCGCTTTTTGCTCAGGATCTTGTGCCGGCATGATTCGTCAAATTGCCTTTTTTCCCGGTCCGCCAATTTCAAAAAAAGTATATGACAGCGTGATCGTTTTTACATCTTTCGGCAAGGCTGGATCGATAAAAAACACCACAGGCATCTGCCTCGCTTCATTCGGCCCAAGCGTCTGCTGGCGGAAACAGAAGCATTCGACTTTCTTGAAATGCGCCGCTACCTGCTGCGGCGCATAACTCGGAATCGCCTGTCCGTCGATGCTGCGGCCCTGGGTATTCACGACTTCATAGACCACTTGCGTCATTTCGCCGGGATGCACCTGCACGCTGCTGACCGTCGGGCGGAATCGCCAGGGGCCCTGCGAATTTGCATCGAATTCAACGGTAATGGTACGGCTCTTGTCGACTTGGGTATTGCCGATGCCGTCCACCATCGCATCTTTGGGCGTCAGAATATTGATCCCGGTAATTTCACAAATCTTTTGATAAAGCGGCACCAGCGCATAACCGAACCCAAACATCAGTACGGCGACGATTACCAGCTTTCCGAGCATCTGCGCATTCAGTCTGTGCGCTTGTCCGCCACCGCTTTTATCTTGTGCTTCCATGTCAACTGAACCAGGCTCGCTTGACAAAAACACCGACGAAGAAGGTTAGTGCGAGGAATGCCAAAATCCAGGCGGTCTTGCGGTTATCCGGTTTCTTTTGATCAGCCATAACAAGTAAGCGGGCCGGCATACGCCAGCCCTGCATCATTTCACAGTCGGCGGCACTTCAAACGTATGGAACGGCGCCGGGCTCGGCACGGTCCACTCCAGGCCTTCGGCGCCTTCCCATGGCTTGTCCGCCGCTTTTTCGCCGCCGCGGATCGACGGCAGAATCACGGCGAACAGGAAATATACCTGGCTCAAGCCGAATCCCAACGCGCCTATCGATGCGATCACGTTAAAGTCGGTGAACTGCGCCGGATAGTCCGCATAGCGGCGCGGCATGCCGGCCAGTCCCAAAAAGTGCATCGGGAAAAACGTGACGTTGAACCAGATCAGCGAATTCCAGAAATGGATCTTGCCGCGGGTTTCGTTGTACATGAATCCCGTCCACTTCGGCGCCCAGTAATAGAACCCGGCAAACAACGCAAACAAGGAGCCGGCCACCAGCACATAGTGGAAATGCGCCACCACGTAATAGGTGTCCTGCACCTGGATATCGATTGGCGCAACGGCCAGAATCAGGCCGGTGAAGCCGCCCATGGTGAACACGAAGATGAAGCCGACCGAAAACAGCATCGGCGTCTCGAAGGTCATCGATCCGCGCCACATGGTGGCCAGCCAGTTGAAAATTTTCACGCCGGTCGGTACCGCAATCAACATGGTGGCGTACATGAAGAACAATTGTCCGGTCACCGGCATGCCGGTGGTAAACATGTGGTGCGCCCAGACGATGAACGACAGGATCGCGATCGAAGCGGTGGCATACACCATCGACGCGTAGCCGAACAGCGGTTTGCGGGCGAAGGCCGGGATGATCTGCGACACGATGCCGAACGCCGGCAAGATCATGATGTAGACCTCGGGATGACCGAAGAACCAGAAGATGTGCTGATACATCACTGGATCGCCGCCGCCGGCGGCGTTAAAGAAAGAAGTGCCGAAATGGCGATCGGTCAGGGTCATCGTGATGGCCCCGGCCAGGACCGGCATGACGGCGATCAGCAGGTAGGCGGTGATGAGCCAGGTCCAGCAGAACATCGGCATTTTCATCAGCGTCATGCCCGGCGCGCGCATGTTGAGGATGGTGGTGATGATGTTGATCGAGCCCATGATGGACGAGGCGCCCATGATGTGCATGGCAAAAATGGCCATGTCCATGCCGATGCCCATCTGGGTCGACAGCGGCGCATACAGGGTCCAGCCCGCCGCGGTGGCGCCGCCTGGCACCAGGAACGAGCCGACCAGCAGCAGTGCGGCCGGCGGCAGCAGCCAGAACGAGAAATTGTTCATGCGCGCAAAGGCCATGTCGGCTGCGCCGATCTGCAGCGGGACCATCCAGTTGGCGAAGCCGACGAAGGCCGGCATGATGGCGCCGAATACCATGATGAGGCCGTGCATGGTGGTGAGCTGATTGAAGAATTCCGGCGCGAACAGTTGCAGTCCAGGCTGGAACAGTTCGGCGCGAATGCCCAGTGCCAGCAAGCCGCCCGACAACAGCATGACGAACGAGAACCACAGGTACAGGGTGCCGATGTCCTTGTGATTGGTCGCGTAAAGCCAGCGGCGCCAGCCGTGCGGATGCCCGTGATCGTGGCCATGCGCGTCGTGAGAGTGATCGTGTGCGTGATCGACTACGGTAGTGCTCATCTCAATCTCCTAATTCGATTACTTGCGCGCAGCCGCGACTTCGGCCGGTTGAACGATATTTTCCTGGGCCTTGTTGGACCAGTTGTTGCGTGTATACGTAATGACCGCGGCGATTTCAGTATCGGACAACGTCGCCATTGGCGGCATGGCCGATGGATAAGTGGTTTTTCTGCCCTTCAAAACGACATTGATCTGTTCCGCTTTCGGCCCATTGACGACAGTCGATCCGTCGAGTGAAGGAAATGCATTCGGAATGCCTTTTCCGTTTGCCTGATGGCAGGCGACGCAATTCGCGGCATAGACTTTTTCACCGCGCTGCTTCAATTCATCAATCGTCCATGTCTTGGACGGATCGTCCGCGTTGGCAGCCATTTCCTTTTTCTTGCCGTCAACCCAGGTTTTGTAATCGGCATCGCTGACAACATTGACGACGATCGGCATGAAAGCGTGATCCTTGCCGCACAACTCATAGCATTGACCGCGATAGGTTCCGATTTTATTGGCCCTGAACCAGGCATCCCGCACAAACCCGGGAATCGCGTCCTGCTTCACGCCCAATGCAGGCACGCCCCATGCGTGAATAACGTCGTTGGCGGTGGTAACGATACGAATCTTCTTGTTGACCGGAACGACGACTGGATTATCGACCTCGATCAGGTAGTTGTCGCTCTTGACCACGGACGAATCGACGATCTGCTCCTGCGGCGTGGCAAGGTTGGACAGGAAGGAAATGCCTTCTCCATCGCCCTTGAGGTAATCGTAACCCCATTTCCATTGCATGCCGGTGGCTTTGATGGTGATGTCGGCGTTGGACGTGTCTTTCATGGCAACGACGGTTTTGGTGGCGGGCAGCGCCATCAGGATAATGATCACGAACGGCACGATGGTCCAACCGATTTCCACCGCGGTGCTTTCATGGAAGCTGGCGGCTTTATGGCCCAATGACTTGCGATGTTTGAGGATAGAGTAGAACATCACGCCGAAAACCGCCATGAAAATGACTATGCAAATTCCAAGCATCCACGTGTGCAATTGATATATATCAGCCGCAAGCTGCGTTGCAGGCTGCTGAAGATTGAACTGACGCACGGCCGGGCCACCCTGGCTATCGACAACTGCCCATGACGGCATACCGGCCGCCAGAAGCAATGCACCGAGCATCAACGATTGAAGGCGCTTCGCATATTTCATGATTTCCTCAAAAGCCCAAAATTAGAATCCTGCCTGCCGCGCCGGCGCGCGCCGCAACTCTGGCATGAGTTCGTGCGCAAACCTGCGGCCTTGCCACCTCATTAATACCGGCCACATCAATCCGTGCCCAGCGCGCACATGCAACTCACCTCTTGAAAAAGCTGCCACAAGCAACCAGATCAGGCACATATTGCAAATCGATTATCAAGTTATCTTGGAAAAATCGACCCATACGCTTCGAGGCCCGAACTATACGCTTCAAGGCCGATTCTTGCTTGACCATCGCCGCCCGTCTCAACGAAAAAATGGGGGAAATAGGGAGCACGTGCGCTGTGTAAAACCGCCAATTATATGTCGACAACGCACTTGTTATCAAGCAGTATAACTATGCCTGCATGCGCCTGTATGCAGGCAACCGGCCGGATTTGCGCGATTTTTTTCGTGTCTGCCGGCACTCTGACGATCGACATTTCAAGTCGGGCCGACTGCCGGCACTAATCGAACGGGCGTACCGCAACCCGCGTTACTTTTTCGGCAAGTCCAATCGAATAATAGCTTCGCCACTCGCGGTTTTTCTCGCAATGGGCCGGAATGCATGTCCATAGACGATTTCAAAGGTCAGCGGAATCCTGCCGTCGGAAAGCCTGTTTTGTTCCAGCAGGCCCACGACTTTCGCCCATGCATCTGCTCCCAGCAGGCCGCGCCGCTTGTTTACGAGAGGATTGCCGCCCCACGCCCGAACATCCGCCATCAATTTGTCGACTGATTCGTAAGTGACGGTAATTGTTTCCATATCCATGACCGGAGTGGAAAAACCGACATTGATCAGCATGTCGCCAAAATCGTGCATATCGACAAAAGGCAGTGCATGAGGACTGCGGTCGACTGCGGAAAACGCCGCGCGCAATTCCTTGAAGGTATCCGGCCCGAAACACGAGAACATCAACAGGCCATCCACTTTCAGTACGCGCCGCCATTCTGAAAAAACATAATCAGGCTGCGGATGCCAATGCAATGCAAGATTGGACCAGACCAGATCCACGCATTCGCGCGGCAATGGCAAGCGAGCGAAGTCGCCGCATAGCAAACCGGCTCCGGCAGCCGCCCCCGATTTTCCGGGCAGCCATTTTTTCAGAACACGATTGATTGAAGAAAGCGCTGCGACTTGCCGATCTCGCGCGGCGATCAGCATGGCCGGCGAGGCATCAACACCAAGCAGATGCGCATTTGCGAACTGCATCTGCAGGGTGGGCAAATCCATTCCTTCTCCGCAACCGGCATCCAATATGCGCTGCGGCGCAATTTTCACCAATCCAAGACGTTCGTGCATGCGGGCTGCAACTTCACGGCGCAAGAATTCCGAGCCGGAGACGCGCTCAGGCGACGCGAACAATGTGCGAACACGGCGCAGGTCTATCGGCGCACTCGATTGCGCAGCGGAAGGAAGAGTTGGCTGGGACACGGGAAATTTATGGAATGAAATGCGATAATCGGCTTCAGTTTACACGCTTGAAGGCTTTATTGCCCCATGCTTTTTTCCCTGCGCCACTGGTCTCGACGATTGATCGCACGCCTGCCGTCGGCGATCCCTTCGTCTTGCGCGATATGCGGAATTCACGATAATAGTGCGATTTGCAGCCGCTGCCGAACACAATTTTTCAGCCAGCCCAAGCATCGCTGCCGGCAATGCGCGATTCCGCTGCCCAATAAGCCGGCCGGGACCGCGGCGAAATGTGGAGAGTGTCTAAGCCGGCCGCCCTCATTCGACGCAACGATCGTCGCGTCGGATTATGCGCCGCCAATCGATCGGCTGGTCCTGGCGCTCAAGTTTGGCAATCAGTTGGCATTGGCTCCATTGTTTGCACGCATATTGCGGGACGCATTGCTGGATGAGCGACAATTGCCGCTGCCGATGCTATTGACCGCGGTCCCGCTGGGAACACGGCGTCTGGCCGAGCGCGGATTCAACCAGGCGCTGGAAATCGGCAGGCCCTTATCGCGCGCACTGGGCATTGCGCTTGATCCGCATTTGGTGGCACGGCTGCGCGACACGCAAGCGCAAACGCTGCTCCATCCTGACGAACGCCACCAAAACATTCGGCATGCGTTCGTTGTGCCTGACGGCGCGGTCGCCCGCATTCATGGCATGCACATCGGGGTGGTCGATGACGTGATCACGACCGGCGAAACGTTAAACGAATTGGCTGCGACGTTGAAGCGTTTCGGCGCAGAGCGCGTCACGAATTTCGTGTTCGCCCGCACTTTGCAAAAATAGAATACTCATGCGATACGAGGAGAAGGCACTTGTTTCACGTAGTCCTGGTTGAACCGGAAATTCCGCCTAACACCGGCAATATCATTCGCTTGTGTGCGAATACCGGTGCGCAATTGCACTTGATCGAACCGCTGGGCTTTCCATTGGACGACGCAAAGATGCGGCGCGCCGGGCTGGATTATCATGATTACGCGACGATGAAAGTACATCGTTGCTGGACTGATTTTCTGGCACACGAAGCGCCTGATCCGAAGCGGATGTTTGCATTGACCACGCATGGTTCGACGCCGTTTGCAGCGATTGATTTCCAACCGGGGGACGTATTCGTGTTCGGCTCGGAAACCAAGGGACTGGATCCGACGCTGCGCGAATCTTTTGCATCCTCCCAACGCATCCGGCTTCCAATGCGGCCGGACAACCGCAGCTTGAACCTGTCTAACACAGTAGCCGTGGTCGTATATGAAGCATGGCGCCAGAACGGCTTTGCCGGCGGCAAATAGCGGCAGGTTCGGATTTGTCCGCCCGTTTATCTTCTTTTATCAGGAGGCGCACCAAAAGCGCTGTTGATATAATCATCGCGTTTCATCCCTTATGATTACCGTGTTTTCGCATGCCTGCAATTTGACTCGTTATTATTTATCTTGCAGACAACACACCCGAAGAATACGCCTTGCCAAACCTCGGTTTGTTCACCTTTTTTGAATCCCTATCTTCAGGCTTTCCATGCAATTTCGCTCGCTAATAATTTCCGCCTCCATGCTCCTGATCAGCGCCTCGTCCAGTGCCCACGAATATCTGGCGGGCGAAATTCGTATCGGTCACCCCTATGCGCGTGCGACGATGCCGGGTCAAACTTCAGGAGGCGCATACCTGACGATCGAGAACAAAGGCAAGGTTACCGACAAACTGATTTCAATCAGCTCTCCGGCTGCCAAGTCAGTTGAGATTCACACAATGTCAATGGACGGCAACATAATGAAAATGCGGGAAGTGTCGAGCATCGAAATCAAGCCGGGCGCCAAAGTGACGATGAAGCCTGGCGACGGATATCACATCATGCTGGTCGGGATACAACAACCGCTGAAGATCGGCGACAAGATTCCGCTAACGCTGAGCTTTGAAAAATCGGGCAAGGCCGAGGTTTCGGCATGGGTCGAGGAAAAAGATCAGAAGGCGGTCAAGGAAAAGGCTGTTCATCAACATCACTGACCAATATCGAATGCGGCGGCATCTTGAGCGCCGCCGCATTTCGTCAGGTGCTTTTACCTGACGGGCTCAATTCGCAATACCGTGTATGCGCCGCCGACTTTGTCCACCGCGAACTTGATCTTGTCGCCAGGCTTGACTTGATCCAGGATGGTGACCTCCTTGACCCGGAATGCCATCGTCATCGCCGGCATGTCAAGGTTTGCAATCGGACCGTGCTTGATGGTGACCTTGCCCGCTTTCTTGTCGACTTTTCTAATTTCTCCAGCGGTCATTGGCATATTGGTTTTTGCATTATTGGCAGGAACCGAGGCCTGCTTCGAACCGCTTGCCACATAATGCCGATATACCTTTTGACTGCCATCGGCCTGCACCAGAAAAACGTCATAGGGATCGCTGTGCGGCCCTTCCATTCCCGGCGAACCCATAGGCATGGAAGGCACCGCCAATCCTCTGGCCTTGGGCCGCTCCGCCAGCAAGCGCTTGATCTCCGTTGCCGGCACATGGCCTTCAATGGCATAACCGTTCACCATCGCGGTATGGCATGAACCCAGTTGTTCCGGAATGCCCGCCTTGGTCCGATAATCCGAAGGATTGGGCACATCGTGCGCCTTTACCGTAAATCCGTTTTCTTTCAAATGCTCGACCCACAATTCGCAACAGCCGCAGAAAGCGCTTTTGTAGACGTCGATCGTCGGTAGCGCGGCGAGGGCCGCATTCGCAAAAAGCAGCGAGGACAGCATCAGCGCCTGCAAGCCATACCGTATCTTCATTTCCTTCTCCTTGAATTTTCGGCGCGAAGCTGTGCGCCACATGGATCGTTGCTCAACCGTCGCCATACACTCCTCACAATCCTGCTAATGTGTTTTTTCCAGCGTCACGACGGCGCGAACTTCACCGGTTCGCAATCCTGCGAAATTCGTCAACTGCGGCCTGACCCATTGTGCCAGCGGCGACATCTCCGGCGATTCTATCAATTCAAGCTGCCGCAATACCGATATTGCCGCCGTATAAAGCGCACGCGAATTGCCGTCCGCCACCTTGATCGCGATACCGAGTCCTGCGGAACGAATGCCGATAACCTGAACGCCCTCGGCACCGACCTTGGCCACCCAATCATTGGGTGCTGCCTGCATGAAAGCCAGATCGCTGCGGCCCGTACCGGATACCATTTCCGGATGCCTCGTCATTGCCTGATACAAATCCTTCAATGCATTGCCATAGAGACCATCGCTATCGCCATGCGCGAGACGGGCATAGGCCAGCGCCAGACGCGACAACGGCATTGCATAATTCGGCGCCGAGCAGCCATCGATACCCATGCGCAAGCCGGACTCGGATATTCCCGCGAAATGCGCGACACTGGATCTTACAGCCTGTTGCACCTGATGCGCCGGATCCAGATAACTGGCCAGCGGATATCCATGTAGCTCGCAACAGGCGAGAAAGCCGGCATGCTTGCCGCTGCAATTGTGGTGCAACTGATTGTATGTTTCGCCGAAAGGCGGCCGCGTACCGGTCGCGGCATAAACCAACGGCTCGTGACAGCCGCAACGCAGACGATGTTCGTCGCAGCCTGCCTTGCGCAGCATCGATTGCACTGCTTCGATGTGCATCGTCTCGCCGGAATGGCTGGCGCACAACAACGCTACTTCCCGAGTCGTGAAACCGAGTTTGGCTGGGCCGTCCGCGCGTAAAAACGGCGCAGCTTGGAACGGCTTGATGGTGGATCGCGTGAAGGTCGGGAAATTCGGGTCTCCCGCCTGATATAGCAGATCACCGCGGGTATTGACGACCGCGACCGAACCGAGGTGGATCGATTCGACGTCATTGCCACGCGTGACTTCAACTAACGGTACATGAGCCATAGGTAAATTTCATGCGCCGTACGACCCACGGCGCATCGACAATAATCGATCACGAATGGAATCAGCTTTTCCTGACTTTCGACAACAACTTGGTCGTCGAGCGATCATGCTCGAAATCGATCGCCACGGCCTTGCCGCCATAGGCTGCGACCGCGCTACCCTCGGGAATGGCAGTCAAGTCGTAATCGCCGCCTTTTGCATATATCTCCGGCCTCGCCTGTTGCACCACTTCAAGCGCAGTATCTTCTTCGAAGGGCACTACCAGACTGACCGATTCCAGCGCCGCCAAAAGTGCCATGCGGTCTTCGCAACTATTGAGCGGGCGATCATCACCCTTGCCCAGCTTTTTGACCGATGCATCGGTGTTGACTGCAACCACCAGCGATGCGCCCAACGCACGGGCCTGCGCAAGATAGGTAACATGGCCGCGATGCAGGATGTCGAATACGCCATTGGTCAACACAACGGGTTTAGGCAACTGCGCAACGCGGACGGCGAGTTCGTTGCGCGGGCAGATTTTTTTCTCGAAATTAGGCATGGCAAAATAAAAAGCCGCAAGAAAACGCTTGCGGCTTCAGCTTACACGAGTCGATCGGAGCACAGCAATTACCAGAGCAATTTTATGCAGGTCGCGCAGCCGGCGGCGTCATCCTGTTAACGATTTCCTTGCGATACCGATTCAATTCCTGCACGGTGTTGAATGTCCGTTCGAACAGCAGCGATGTATTGTGCAGAATACGTTCAACAACTTTCTTTTCCCAGTCGCTATCGAACTTGATCTGGTTGTCGAGCCATGCCTCCAGCCATTCCGGATCCGGCAAACGGCTCTGCACGGTATCGTTCGGAAACAATGACTGGTTGACATGCAGATTGGTCGGATGCAGCGGCTTTTCCGTACGGCGGGCCGATGCCATCAACACCCCGATCTTGGCAAATGCAGCACGTGCGGAATCGCCAACTTCGACCAATGCCTTCTTCATGTAGCGCAAATATGCACCGCCATGACGCGCCTCGTCCTGGCTGATGATTTTATAAATATGCTTGATCACCGGTTCGGTATGCCAATCGGATGCGCAACGGTACCAGTGATTCAAGCGGATTTCTCCGCAAAAATGCATCATCAGCGTTTCCAGCGCGGGCGCCGGATCGAATTCAAAGCGTACGTTATGCAGCTCTTCCTCAGTCGGCACGAACTCGGGACGGAAGCGGCGCAAATACTCCATCAAGACCAGCGAATGTTTCTGCTCTTCAAAAAACCAGACCGACATGAACGCGCAAAAGTCGCTATCGCCACGGTTGTCGCGCAAGAACATCTCTGTTGCGGGCAACGCGGACCACTCGGTAATCGCGTTCATCTTGATGGTTCTTGCCTGCTCATCGGTAAGCTTGGAAGCATCGAACTGGTCCCACGGAATATCTTTTTCCATGTCCCATCGAACTTGCTCAAGCGATTTAAATAATTCTGGGTACAGCATACAAGCCCTAAAAATTTAGATAAGTCCTTGATTTTACCAACAAAACCGCCTGTTTCGCAGAGGAATCAAAAATCAGGCGCCAGACTGCATCCCGTATTTCAATGTACGCATCGTCCTTGTCTTGGGTTTTGACCGGAACTTGTCTGGAAATATTCATGTGATTTACATGAAAATCCATTATATAAAAACATTATCCGCCATGACGACGGCGATTTCCACTTGGATAATCGGCGCTCTCCTGCCGCACAAGTCTCTTTTCGCCAAAATGGTATTGTTGCCGGTCTGACGCAAAAATAAAATCAAGGAAATTTCATGGAAATGTTCAAGCGCCCACCTGCATGGATCATGATTGTGACGGGGATGCTGGTCACGCTGGTGGTGGTCGTGCTTGCCCGTCTGGCGTACGGACTGATCCTGCCGTTCATGCGTGAAAACCTGGGGCTCAGTTACCAGCAGGCAGGTAATCTGGGAACCGCCAGTGCGCTTGGATATCTGTGCCTGGTAATGCTGGCGGGCGCATATGCGGCACGTCGGGGCGGTCGTGCCGCAGTGCTGTTGGGACTGGCATTGACTACCGCCGGATTCATCGGTTTGAGTTTCGCGTCGCACTATTGGTGGCTGATCGTGTTCATGGCATTGCTGGGATTCGGCACCGCTTTCGGATATACGCCGGTGATCTCGCTGCTTGCCAGCTGGTTTCCGGAACGCCGTGGCGCCGTGATCGGGATGGCGAACAGCGGCGTCGGCGTCGGCATACTCGGAACCGGCACGCTGGTTCCTTACTTGAGCGCTTCCTATGGCGCCGACGGATGGCGAATTACCTGGGCCGTATTCGTTGCGATCAGCGCGCTTGCGCTCGCTGCGGCTTTTCTTTTCTTGCGCAATCCGCCCAATCTGGTCAATCCCGGCAATGAGACCCCAACGCCCATCGATAAAACATCGGTCTATCGCAACCGCCACGTCATTACCGTGGGTCTGCTGTACGGCATCATAGGAATCACCTATATCGCCCAGGCGATTTTCATGTACAGCTTTGCGCTCGACTCCGGAGTCCCGGCCCTGACCGCGGGCCGGCTGGCCGCACTCATGGGCATCCTTTCGATTTTTTCCAGCCCGGCCTGGGGATGGTTGTCCGACCGGTTCGGCCGCGGCTCAAGCCTGGTAGCCTCGGTAGCGCTGACGCTGGTAGGTACCCTGATTCCGGTAGTCTGGCCGACGCTGCCCAGCTTCGCGGCGCACTTTATTATTGTCGGCTGCACGATATCAGGCATGTTTACATCGGTGCTTGCGGCGTCCGCCGAACATGTCAAACCCGCTCAGGCCCCGCTTGCGATGAGTTATGTGACGTTGTTCTATGCAATTGGTCAATTCATAGGACCCGCTGCAGCGGGCCTGATGATCGAACAGGCCGGAGGATTCAGGGCGGCATTCGCGGCAAGCTGCGTCGTCATGGGATTTGGCGTTTATTTGAGCTGGAAGTTACGCACATTCAGACAATAGGCGGTTAAGGCGGATGTGGAAGTGCGGCGCGTCCATCGTCGGACCTATGCTGGCCCTATTCCAAGCGGCGGAATCCGATCTGTACCTGACCACGACATTGTTTGCCGCAGCCGTCCAATCGGTTTTAACTGTCAGATCGAACCACAGTTTAAAACCCGATTTTCCTTTTACCGTTGGCCTGACGGATATGGATATCTTCGGCAAGCACTTTTTCGCGACGGGCGGCGACCGCAAATCCCAGCCCGTCAAGCAGCGTCTTTCTCATGTCCCGCGGCGAAACGTCCGCCATCTTTTCCAGCACGCTTTCACTAAGCGTATTGGAAAACGCTTTCAGCTTGAGTTCTTGCAATAATCCGGCGTACATTCGCTCGGCAATGCCTGCTGCCTGCTCCGGCGTAGGCTTCGGCACTTCATACACCGCCATCCGGTTGAGCAAAGGCTCCGGGATGCCGTCCAAGCTGTTGGCGGTCAGAATCCAGAATATCTGACTGGCATCGATGTCCAGATCGATGAATTCGTCATGAAAATGACATGAGGTTTCCGGCTCAAGCAACTGGTAAAGCGCCGCCATCGGATCCGATTGCGTGGAGCCTGAAGCTTTTTCGATTTCATCGAGCAGGATCACCGGATTGGCATATTGGCCATGTACCAGCCGCTCGGCGACCTTTCCGCATTTCGCGCCTTTCCATGTCGCCGAACTCCCGGTAATCACAAAGCCCGCGGATAACGCATTCATGCTGATGAACTCGAACTCGGTCTCGATCGCGCGTGACAGCCGCTTGCCGAAATGGGTTTTCCCGATACCGGGATCTCCAAGGATCAGCACCGGCATCATGTTGAATCCGCCATCGCCCGCAAGCGCCAGCCCCAGATAACGGCGTAAATCGTCGAGCACATCAGAAAAGTTCGGACACTCGTCGTATAGCGGATCCAGCGCTTCGGTGGAAGAAGGCTTCGTGACAAAGCGTTCTGCGCCGGTTTCCAGCATCTGCTCGTAAAACGCCCTCAGATCAGGCGAACGCTCCTTGACACGCCCCAAGGCGCCTTGAACCTTGTCGATATCGTAAACCCGGCGTGTACGGGCAATGGTGATGGCCATGAAACACTCCCCTCTCGGATAAACCTTGGTTGGTTTTATCTATGCAAGTAAAGATTACATTGCCGGAAAAAATTTGCAAAGGATTGCGTAAACTTCTATTGATAATTGACGCAAAAACCAGACGAGCAAGGACCGTGCCGTTGCATCGGCAAGCGAGTGTTTTATCTGCGATGTGCGATATCCCGTGTGATATCGCAGCAGGATGCGGAGGCGAATCTGCCTCATCCCTTGCCATTTAATATGCGGAATAGATCCAGTCGCGAGGTCCTGCACAATTTCGCCTTCTCCGACGCAGGCTCGGAAAGCTCCTACAAATGCCATGTTTTTCCTACGGTGCGATTCAGACGTTCCTGATATCAATTCCCATTTCAATTTGACATACTCAAATCCACTGACTGAGGTGATTTAAAGAAATGTTGTTGGAAGTAACGCCTCATTCGCCGTGATTTCAATCGCTTTTCCACAATCTGGAGATAACCTTGTCTGCTACCCATCTATCTGATGTGCTTTCTGCCCCGCCGTTAAGCGTAACCCGGCCTTCTATCGAAAGCGGATGGCAGCGTGCGGGTAAACTCTGGTCGAATCTGAAAGACATATGCGATTTGCTGCGCATTTCCACCGCCGCCTCGTTGGCTGACGACGATTTTCTTTTTCAGCACGTGCAATTTAAAGCAGGACAGCGCATTCATACCGTCGGGCAGCCTTTCGATATGCTGTATATCGTCAACTCCGGTTTTTTGAAAACCGTCATGATCGACGAATCCGGAAACGAGCAAGTGCTCAGCTTCCCGATGAAAGGCGACCTGTTCGGTATCGATGGCATCCATCACAAGCAATACGTATCGGAAGCGGTCGCACTGTCCAGTTGCGACATTATTCTGGTTCCGTTCAAGAAATTCATGGCAATGGGCAGAACGCATGTCGAACTGGAGACATCGATATACAGCGTGATGAGCCGCGAGCTGATTCGCGAACAGGCAATGGTCAGCATGCTGGGTTCATTAAGTGCGGAGGCACGCGTCGCCCGCTTTCTCGTGTCTCTGTCGGAACGATTTTCCGCGATGGGATATTCCGGCAAGGAATTCAATTTGCGCATGACACGGCACGAAATAGGCAGTTACCTCGGCCTGACGCTTGAGACGGTCAGTCGCACTTTCTCCGCATTCAACGAAATCGGGCTGATTACGGTCGATCAGCGTGCGATCGGCGTCAAAGACATCAATGCGCTGAGAACGCTGCGCCGCCTTCCGCCGTCACGCACTCGCGCAAAACAAGAGTCCATCATCGCAACGAGGCGAACCAATACCCAGGTTCGGAAAGCGGCGGCAACTGTTTGATCGAACCGTACCAGCCATGGTCGGCCCACCTCCGCCTGTGACTCGATGCCAACCCGTGCCGGCCGCTTCTCATGTCGGCACGGGGAATGGAATCAATGCACCAACAGTATCGAAAAACCGCTGCAGTTGCACGTCGACTTCAGACGTTCCCGCCAATATCCGGCACGAAGCCTTCACCTAACCGCTGATATGCCATATCGGGAAAAGGTATCACGCCGCGGCGCATCGTCAGTTCAACTGATTTCATTCGGCTCGCCTTCGGAAATCTGACCAACACTGTTAAGCTGTTGGTCTTATCCATCTTACCGTCTCTTTTTTTTGAATTCCAATCCTGCTCAAGGTTCGCGAAAAAACGAACGCGTCCTGTTGCTCACGCTTGCCGGCATCCAGTTCACCCATATCCTCGACTTCATGATCATGATGCCGCTGGGGCCGCAGTTGATCCGATTGCTGCACATTACGACACCTGAGTTTGCGCTGCTGCTGTCGTCATACACATTTGCAGCAGCGGGGTCGGGGTTGCTGGCGGCGACCTATGTCGACCGTTTCGATCGGCGCAAATTGATGCTGGTTCTGTACATCTTGTTCATCATTGCAACCTTGTTCTGCGGCCTTGCACCGAACTATTCGGCATTGCTGATTGCCCGCGCGCTGGCCGGAGCATTCGGCGGAGTCCTTGGGGCCATGGTCCAGACAGTGGTTGCGGACGCGATTCCGTTCGAACGCCGGGGGCAGGCAATGGGCACCGTGATGGCCGCATTTTCACTATCGACAGTGGCCGGCGTGCCGCTCGGGCTGCTGCTCGCCAATCAGATACCCTCGCTCGGCTGGCGTGCTCCGTTCTTTTTCATCGTACTGGTAGCCGGCGCATTTTTGGTCATCTGCTACAAGATATTGCCTCGCATGACAGCGCATATGACACGTCCAAGGAAAGGAAGCATCTTTCAGCAAATTTACCTGGTTGCAAAAGAGCCCAATCATCTGAAAGCTTTTGGCTTCATAGCGCTGCAGATGATGGCTGGCTTTTCAGTGATTCCTTACCTCGCTCTGTACATGACGTCCAACGTCGGTCTGCCGGAGTCTTTCATCACCGTTATTTATCTGTGCGGCGGCGCAGCGACTTTTTTCAGTGCACGCCTCATCGGCAGGATGGCCGACAAACACGGCAAGTCCCGCATGTTCAAATGGGTCGCACTGGCGTCGTTTATCCCGGTTCTGATTGCGACTCACCTCCCGCCGGTGCCATGGTGGGTAGCGTTGCTCAATGCGACGGCATTTTTTGTCCTGGTGTCCGGCCGCATGATTCCGGCAATGGCCATGATAAGCGCCGCCGCTACGCAACAGGTACGCGGAACGTTCATGAGCCTGGTGTCTTCGGTGCAAATGCTGGCGTCCGGATTGGCATCGCTGGTTGCGGGTCTGATCATTACGCGTTCGGCGACCGGCCAGATGGAGCATTACAATATCGTCGGCTATCTTGCAGTGGCGAGCGGGTTTGCAGCGATTTGGATGATGCAGCGGCTAAAGGCCGCCACCGAGCCGGATCGCGTTCCGGCCGGCGGGCCTGATTGAATCGCCAAGGTCGGAGCCGCCTATGGTTTGGGCGACGGTTTTCGCTTCGGTGACGGTGCCGGCTTGGCGGCGGCGGGGGGCTCCGGCGGCTCAGGCACTATCGCGGAATTGACCGCCTGCTTGAACTGATCCTGCAGCAGATTCCACCAGATCGCCGGATTGGCGAATGGCGGAGCTGCTCCGGTAGACGCGTCGCTGGCTGGCTGGGATTGCGGTGCGGCGCCCGAAGCGGAGGGTTTTTCGGTACCGGATGCCGCAGATGAAAACGGCGATACGAAATCGGGCTTATCCTTCGTCTCCGTCTGGTTACCTTGCATCATGGAACTCATGTTTGCGCTCATCGCCTGCAAGGTTGCAATCGTTGCGCTCTGCACTTCCAGCGCCTGGATCGTGCCGCGCAACATGTTCATGTTCAGCGTCAGCCAGGACTCCACTGCCTTCAAATCCGCGATTTGCTTGTTGATATCATCGACTGACATTGACGGCATCGCCATGCCGGGTATTTTCATGCCGCCCCACATGTTTTTAACGAACTCAAGCGTGTCCGTCATGGCGCCGACGCCTGGAGCACCACTGGGAATACCGGAATTTGACATGACAAACCTCCATTAGTGAATATTTCTAGCCTAGCAGATAAAATCGATCGAAAAAACCGGCAACTCTCTTTACCTAGACAAATATCATGCGTGAAACTCGTATTACTTTGCCGGCCTTGCCATCCTGCAGGTGCTTGGCAACGCTGTCGCGGATTCTGCAATATAGCGCTCGGTCTTGAAACCGAAGTCACTTCCTTCATTCCCGAAGCGCACGCCGTCCGTACCCGACCTTTGCATTACCGACACGTAGAGCGGCTGAATCAATTGATGGTCCGCCGCACGCATAGTGGCATGATGAAATCCATTCTGAAAATTTGCGTTTTCCAATGCTTTGGCGACCGCCGCTGCCTCCACAGTCCCGGCCTTTTCGATGGCGGCCACCAACATTTCTATCATCACATGCATGCGCAAATGAATATAGTCTTCGCCCGGTTCAGGGTAGCGCTTGCGGAAAGCCGCATAAAATAAATCACTGCTCCGATTTGCTATGCTTCCGCCGACATTCGGATGCCATTCCGCAACCGTTCGTACCCGGCCGATGCCCGCAGTGCCGAGGGCGGCGGGCACGCCAAGTCCGTTTGCGAAAAACGTATAAAACTTCAGGTTAAGGCCTGCATTTTCGGCACCCTTGACCAGTAACGCCAAGTCGCTCCCTGAACTCCCGGTAATGACCGCATCTGCGCCACTGGCCCTGATTTTTTCAATATAAGGGGCAAAATTCGTGATTTTGCCGGATGGGTAGAATTCATCGCCAACGATGTCGATGCCCTTTCGCTTGACGGCAAGCTGTTTACGCGCCGCCTTGGCGACCTGACGCCCCAAGCTGTGATCCTGGCTGATCAGATAAATGCGTTTGACCTGTATATCGTCTCGGATAACTTCAGTCAACGCGTGCATGCGCATGTCGGCATGCGCATCGAAGCGGAAATACCAGTAGTTGCATTTTTCGTTGGTCAGTGCAGGATCGATTGCCGAATAATTCAAAAACAACACCCGGTTTTCGGGCACGTACTCATTGTGCCGGTTGACGGCATTCACCAACGCAAGTGCGACTGCGGAACTATTGCCTTGCACCATAAATGGAATGCGCTGGTTCGTCAGCTGCTTGAATTGTGCCAATGACTCACTCACATTTTGTTTATCGTCGAATATCGATAATGCCAACTTATGCATGCCGTCCGGCAACTTTACTCCGCCGCGAGCGTTGACTAACGCTAATGCGAATTCCAGGTTTCGAGCGGCGGACACTCCTGTATACGTGAACGGAACGGACATGCTTTCGATCATGCCGATCCTGATTGGCGCGGCATGCTCGCTGGCGCCGAATGCGCTACCGGCCATCATCAGCATCAACGGTGCTAAAAGGCGTTTTCGCACTGCAGGCCACATGATTGTTCCTAGCTAAAGAATGCTTCATTTTACGTGGTTGCAATGAAAAACCGCAGGGCATTTTGCGGCAATCTTCACCAAAGTCATCGCAACGCTATCGTAGCGCCACACGCAAGCGTCGATGCGTTTACACTGTCGGCATGCCGATCGCTCCAGTCCAGCACCGCTATGACCATGCGCCAGCTTCCAGGCGCTGGGTTGCCTTGCTCATTGGATCGTTACTGCTGCATTTCATTCTTCTTGACTGGATCGGCGGCAACTTGAACATGTCGCCACCGCTGGATCAGACGCCGCCCACAATGACTGCTCAACTATATAGCGTGCCGTCGCCCACCCCTCCGGTTCCAGCCAAGCCCAAGGCGGCGCGGCAAAAGCCGGCCGCCCGGCCAAAGCCTCCCAATCAGGCGAAAGCTGCACCGCATGAGCCTGTTGCTGGATCTCAAAGTGAAGCAGGATCGGCGCAACACATGGAGACTCCCGGAATCGATCTGGCCCAAGCGACCCAAGCGCTTGCCGCATTGGAAAATGAAACTTTGGAAAACGTACTTCCGGCAAGCGAGATTCAAAATATCGCCTCCTCCGAGCCGGATTTGCAGCACTACAAGGTAAGCATTCCGCCGTCCGCCGAACTAAAATATGACGTGCAGGCACTGCGCGACGGCCAGATGGTCTACGGCAGCGGAAAAATCAGCTGGCAATCAGATGGCGGGAATTACACTGTCGACGGCGAAGCGAGCATTCTTTTTTTTACGCTGCTGAATTTCAAAAGCACCGGCGTGATCGATGGTTCTGGGGTCGCACCCGTAATCTATTCTGAAAAGCGCTTTCGCAGATCGGCAACCAACACGCATTTTCATCGGGAGCGCAATACCATCAGTTTTTCGGCATCCACCGTCACATATCCTCGCAAGGGCGGAGAGCAGGATCGCGCCAGTATCGTATGGCAGTTGACAGGAATCGGCCGCGGCGATGGCGAGAAGTTCAAACCTGGTGCGGAAATCGACTTTTTTGTCGCAGGTGTGCGCGATGCCGCACCGTGGCGTGTCCGGGTGATCGGCGAAGAACAGATCGAAATCGGTAGCGGGAAAGTTGCGGCATGGCATGTGGTGCGTGTGCCCAAGCCGGGATCGTACGATCAGAAGCTGGATATCTGGCTCGCACCGCAACATGAGTGGTATCCCGTGAAATTGCGTTTTACCGAAACAAACGGCGAATATCTGGATATGCTGTTGTCCAATTTGACGATTCTTGCAGCCAATTGACTCTTTTCTCCACTCCCTACTTACGGCAGCCGATGTCTCCCTTCCTTTTTTTACGTTCCGCGTTGTTCTCTGTGTTGGCATGGGGCATCCTTGCCTTGCCTGCCGCTGCGTCCGAACGAACCGCGATAAAGCACAAAATCAATCTGCCGCCATCCGCCGACCTTGCGTATTCGATCAAGGCAAAGCAAAGCGGCCTGTCACTCGATGGGAATACACTGATCCAGTGGCACATTGCAAACAACAGGTTTTCGATCGTCACCGAAACACGGGCGGCACTGCTTGGAAAAATTCTCGAAGCGAAAAGCGAAGGCATGATCGGCGAGTACGGTTTGGCGCCGATAGTGTTTACCCAAAAACGTTTTCGCAAACCGCAGACCACGACAACGTTCGATCACCAGACCAAAGCGATTACTTTCACCAAATCCGATCAAACCTATCCGATCAAAGGCGGCGAGCAGGATCGCAGCAGTGCGATATGGCAGTTGGCCGCCATTGCGCGCGGTGCACCGGCAAAGTTCAAGCCTGGTTCAATCTGGACTTTTTTCGTGGCCGGGCAAAGCGATGCGGAACCATGGTCATTCAAGGTGATCAAGAAAGAACAGGTCAAGACACCGCTAGGCAATATGAACGCTTTGCATATCGTCAGAATGCCCGCTCCCGACTCCAAAGGCCAGCAACTCGACATCTGGCTGGCGCCATCGCTGGAATGGTATCCGGTGCGGCTGCGTTTTACCGAGCCCGATAATGATTCCATCGAGCAGGTGCTGCAAAAAGTATCCAAGAAATAGTCTCGCGCGGAGTACTTTGATGCAGCGAGCTTCAATAAACAGATTTCATAAAACTCCGATATCAAGATCATGACCTCTACTCCGGGCGCATTGGTGCTGTTTAGCGGCGGCCAGGATTCCACGACCTGCGTCGCATGGGCATTGTCACGCTACGAAAACGTCGAAACGATCGGCTTCGACTACGGCCAGCGGCACGCAGTGGAACTGACCGTCCGCCCGCCCCTGCTGCAAAAGCTGAGAAAACTTTCGCCGCGATGGGCTCGATCCTTGGGTGAAGATCACCTGATCGATCTATCGCTGATCTCAAAAATTTCGGACACGGCATTGACGCAAAATGTTGAAATCGCCATGCAGGAAAACGGCTTGCCAAATACATTCGTGCCGGGAAGGAATTTGCTGTTCATGACAGTCGCAGCGACAGTCGCCTATCGGCGCGGAATGAAGCTGCTTGTCGGCGGAATGTGCGAAACCGATTTTTCCGGATACCCGGATTGCAGGAACGACACGATGCAAGCGCTGGAGAATGCTCTCAATCTTGGAATGGCAAGCGAGTTCAAGATCGAAACGCCGCTGATGTGGATCGATAAAGCGGCAACCTGGAAAATGGCGCGCGATCTAGGGGGCGACGCGCTGGTCGATCTGATCCGCGAAGATACGCACACCTGCTATCTCGGTGAACGCGGAACATTGCACGAATGGGGCTACGGCTGCGGTAAATGCCCGGCATGCGAATTACGGGCGCGAGGTTATCGGCAGTTCCGGAATTATTGCGCCTGAATTGCTTTTGCACGCGCCGGTCGGTCAGACAGCCCCCTCACCATCAAGGAGGAACTGTCATCTCATCGCAAAATATCGATCCGCATTCAAGCCGCGTGCCGGTTCCCGATCGACGTGTCATCAAGCGAAACCGGCGACTTGAATGCGGCCATAAGCACGGCTTCTTTTTCCTTGGCTGCTTTCAGATGACGCTCCTTGACATGGCCAAAGCCGCGGATATCTTCCGGAATGGCCGCTATTGCAACCGCTTTCGGCAGATTTTCCAGCGTCAGTTGGGGTAATAGCGCAGCGATTGTTTTCCGGTACTGAGCAATCAACATGCGCTCGGTCTTGCGCTCTTGTGTGTAACCGAAAATGTCCAGCGGGGTGCCTCGCAGGGATTTCAAATTCGCCATGATCTTGAATGCCTGCATCATCCACGGGCCGAATTCCTGTTTGATCAAATGGCCTTTGGCATCGCGCTTGGCCAGCAGCGGCGGCGCAAGATGAAACTTGATTTTGTAATCGCCTTCGAACATGCCTGCGATTTTTTCGGAAAATGCGGGATTGGCATGCAGCCGCGCCACTTCGTATTCATCCTTGTACGCCATCAGCTTGAACAAATAGCGCGCTACCGTTTCGGTCAGGCGCAAGGATTTTGCCGCGTCGCCGAGCCGGGTTTCCGCAGCGCGCACCAGTTCGACGAAATCGCGATACTGCCGTGCATACGCGGCATTCTGATAATCGGTCAGAAACGCGACGCGCTTGACGACAATGTCGTCCAGACTTGGCGCACGTTTGAATTCGATTACCTGGGTTGGCGCGGTAACCTGAGCCAATTTCTCAACCGAAGCCGGATCATGTGCGGCGGTACGGCCCCAGTCAAACGCCTGCTTGTTGAAATCGACCGATACGCCATTCAATTCGATAGCCTTGACGATCGCGGCATTCGACAGCGGCACCCAGCCCTTTTGCCACGCATAGCCAAGCATGAACATATTGGTCGCGATGGTGTCGCCCATCAATGCGGTAGCGATCCTGCCGGCATCGATGAAATCCACGCGATCGCTGCCGCACGCGGTGCGGATGTTGGCCTCGGCCGCGGCACCCGGATATTGCCAGTCCGGATTCCTGACGAACGCCGCTGTCGGCGTACCGGTTGCATTGACCGCTGCATGTGTACGGCCTTCGCCCATGCGCGACAATGCGTCGCGGCTGGCGGTGACCACGACATCGCAACCGATAACAAGATCGGCGGCGCCGGTGCCCACCCGCGTCGAATAGATATCGTCCGGATGATCTGCCAGGCGTACATGCGACATCACCGGCCCGCCCTTTTGCGCAAGCCCGCTCATGTCGAGTACCGAACAACCTTTTCCTTCGACATGGGCTGCCATTGCGAGAATTTGCCCGACGGTGACAACGCCGGTGCCGCCGATGCCGGTGACCAGGATTCCGTAGGGTTGGGTCGTATCGGGTATCGAGGGAACGGGAAGGTCATCGATGGCGCTGTTGCCGCCCATGCCGCTCCCATGCGAGGGCATGGGAGCAATCGTTGCCTTTTTCGGCTTCTTCATCTGTCCGCCTTCCACAGTAACGAAGCTTGGACAAAAACCATTCACGCAAGAGAAGTCCTTGTTGCATGACGATTGGTTGATCTGCCGTTTGCGTCCGAATTCGGTTTCCAGCGGCTCGACCGACAGGCAGTTCGATTGCACGCTGCAATCTCCGCAGCCTTCGCACACCGCTTCGTTGATCACCACGCGCTTGGCCGGATCCGGATATTCATTGCGCTTGCGGCGACGCCGCTTTTCCGATGCACAGGTTTGATCGTAGATCATCGCGGAGACGCCCTTGATCTCACGCAACTCGCGTTGCACTGCATCGAGTTCGCTGCGATGCCTGATCGTTACCCCCGGCGCCCAATTGGTGCCGGACGGATACTTGTCCGGTTCGTCGGTGACGACGATGATCGGACTCACGCCTTCGGCTGCGATCTGGCGCGAAATCATCGCCGGATCAAGCGGGCCGTCAACCGTCTGCCCCCCGGTCATCGCAACCGCATCGTTGTACAGGATCTTGTAGGTAAGGTTGACCTTCGCCGCCACTGACGCACGGATTGCCAGCAGGCCCGAGTGAAAATAAGTGCCATCACCGAGATTGGCGAACACATGCTGTTCGCTGGTAAATGGCGCATGGCCGATCCAGGTCGTGCCTTCCGCGCCCATATGCGTAAACGTGGCGGTTTCACGATCCATCCACAATGCCATGTAGTGGCAGCCGATACCGGCCAATGCGCGGCTTCCTTCAGGTACCTTGGTCGAGGTATTGTGCGGACAGCCGGAGCAGAAATGCGGAATCCGGTCCTTCTCGGGATCAGGCTTGGCGCTGACTTTCAGCACCGCTTCCTTGGCTTCCAGATAGGCGACTCGTTCCTTGATGCGTTGCTCGATCGGATGACCTGCAAAATATTTTGAAATACGGGTCGCGATCGCACGCGCGATTTGCGCTGGATTTAGCTCATAGGTTGCCGGCAGCAGCCAATGGCCGTGGCCTTCATGATGCGGATTGCTCCACTCGCCGGTATCGTCGAACTTGCCGACCACGCGCGGACGCACATCGTCGCGCCAGTTGTACAGTTCTTCCTTGACTTGATATTCGAGAATCTGGCGCTTCTCTTCGACCACCAGGATTTCCTCAAGTCCCTGCGCAAACTGGCGTACACCTTCCGCTTCCAGCGGCCAGGTCATGCCGACCTTGTACAGACGAATACCTATATCGCGCGCGATGGATTCGTCGATACCCAGGTCGGCCAGTGCCTGACGCGTATCGAGATACGATTTGCCGGCGGTGATGATGCCGATCCGGGCATGCGGGCTGTCCCAGATGATCCGGTTCAGCTTGTTGGCGCGCGCGTAGGCCAGCGCGGCATACCATTTGTAATTATTCATCCGCGCTTCCTGATCGAGCACGGCATCAGGCCAGCGTATGTTCAATCCTCCCGACGGCAATTCGAAATCGGTCGGCAAAGCAATATGCACGCGATCCGGATCAAGATCGACCGAAGCGCCGGATTCGACGACATCGGTCACGCATTTCATCGCGACCCACAATCCGGTATAACGGCTCATGGCCCAGCCGTGCAATCCGTAATCAAGATATTCCTGTACCGACGATGGGTACAGGACGGGGATACCGCATGCTTTCAGTATATGTTCGCTTTGATGCGCGGTGGTCGACGACTTGGCCGCATGATCGTCCCCAGCCAATACCAGCACACCGCCGTTTCTGGCGCTGCCCGCCATGTTCGCGTGCTTGAATACGTCGCCGCAACGATCAACCCCCGGTCCTTTACCGTACCACATCGAGAAAACGCCATCGTATTGCGCATTTGGAAATAGATTGACTTGTTGCGTACCCCAGATGCTGGTCGCTGCCAGATCCTCGTTGACGCCGGGATGAAATTTGATGTGGTGCGCATCAAGATGCTTTTTTGCCTTGACGGCAGTCTGATCGACGCTTCCCAACGGCGAACCGCGATAGCCGGTGATGAAACCTGCCGTATTCAGGCCCGCAAGAACATCGCGCTGACGCTGCAGCATCGGCAAGCGAATGATCGCTTGGGTACCGGTCAGAAATGCGCGGCCGCGCTCCAGCGTGTATTTGTCATTCAGGGAAATATCGTTCGTCAGCAGTTGCTGATTTGGTGGTAACGGCGCATTCATGGTATCTCCTGGCCCAAAAATCGTGTCTTTGGTTGCATTGATTTCGCTCTTTGATCGATTCACTTCGTGGGTGAGCCGCCTGTGTATTTATTTTACACGTTAGCGGCGGCGCACGTTTTATTCGAAAAACATTCAAGCAGATCCGCTATGCGGTCCTCGTCGCAAAAGGTGTAACAACCCGTAAATAAAATGGCGAGGCAGAGTGGTCTTGGTTACATTGTAGTTACACTTGACTCGTCGTTGTCCACGGAGATTTTCACATGCATGCGAAATTGGCATTGACTGCCATTGCCGGTTTTCTTATCGCAAGCGTTGCGTTTGCACAATCCAGTGCAGCGCGAGACCGGCTTGTAAAGATGGACCGGCATTTCGCCTACACCGATAAAAATGGAGATGGATTTATCGCGCGCGATGAGGCTGCGCATTATCCGGCCTTGATCAAGCATTTTGACGTAATCGATTCCGATAGTGACGGAAAGCTGAGCCGCGAAGAAATGCAGGCATATCGGCTGGGGACGCACGGCAAGCAGCGCACGGCAAAATCAGTACGAAAGAAAAAGGCTGAAGATAACGGCGATGGCGCACTTACCAAAGCGAATGCCAATGACGAAAGTGCCGAGGCTCGCAAGAATTTTTGATGGTTCTCATGTAAAAGCAGCGGCAATTGCATGACGACCATGCGCTGGCTACTCATCAGGATCTCGTCGCGGTTTTGATTTTTACCGGCTCCAGTTGCGGATTCCAATGGCAGCACATTCGGAATCCGTTTTTTTTTGCAAAACGCACTCAATCAGGCCCCAGATTCCGCTCACCAGGCAACAAACAGTCGGCCGATAACGTACTCAATGTTTTGAGCTTTGCATATATCGGCGCGAAATCCGGTGCGGTGTCATTGAACAATTGCTGGAAATCGCGAATCACGAAATACGTTTCCTGATAGGCATCTATCTTGTAGCGGGTGCGCATCACACGCTCTATGTCCAAGGCAATCCGGTTAGGCTTCGGGCTGGTCAAACAGTATTCGATCTCGCCTCCCGACGACAGGATGCCGGCGCCATATACGCGCAAGCCTTGCGGGCTTTGAATCAGTCCGAACTCAACGGTATACCAATACAGGCGCGCCAGATATTGCAGGCCATCCAGCGGCAAGGCCTTCAAGCCGCCTTTTCCGTACTCCTGCAGGTGGTCGGCAAAAACCGGATTGAACAGCAGCGGCACGTGGCCGAAAAAATCATGGAACACGTCCGGCTCGACGATGTAGTCGAATTCATGCGGCTCGCGCAACCATACCGTGACCGGAAAACGCCGGTTTGCCAAATGCTCGAAAAAAGTCTGGTCCGGTACCAGGCCCGGTACCGCCATCAGGCGCCAGCGCGTGGCCTTATACAATAACTCCGACGTGCGCTCGAACCGCGGGATGCCGTCTGCCGCATCAAGTTCGCGCAAGCTTTCGATGAAAACATCGCATGCGCGGCCCGGCAGCAGCTTTGCCTGGCGTTGATAAAGTTTTCGCCATAGTGCATGTTGGGCCGGCGTGTAATCGGCCCAGTTTTGCGCCACCACATAGTGTCTGTCCGCCGACGCATAATCGCCGCGCAGTTGCCCGCTCCCGGACTTTTCTGCAAGCGTCCTGAGAAAATCGGCCTGGTCGATTGCCATGTTGACGGTATCCATATCAAGCGGATCTCTTCTCGTCCTTCAGGGCGCCGCGCTTGATCTGGTCGAGTTCGATCGATTCGAACAATGCGCGGAAATTGCCTTCGCCAAAACCTTGGTCGCCTTTGCGTTGAATGATCTCAAAGAAAATTGGTCCGATCACGGTTTGCGTAAAAATCTGCAGCAACAGTTCTGGCTGGCTCGCATTGCTGTTGCCATCGATCAGAATGCGCAAGCGCTTGAGCTCGTCAACTCTTTCGCCATGGTCGGGCAGGCGCCGGTCCACCAGATCGTAATAAGTGTCGATCGTGTCCTGAAACAGCACATGATGCGCCTTCATCGCCTCGACCGTGGAATAGATATCGTCGGTGCCGAGCGCGATATGCTGAATGCCTTCCCCGTGATACTGATCGAGATACTCGGCGATTTGCGACTTGTCGTCGGAAGACTCATTGATCGGAATGCGAATCTTGCCGCAGGGCGAAGTCATTGCCTTCGATTTCAGGCCGGTCAGTTTTCCCTCGATATCGAAATAGCGAACTTCCCGGAAATTGAACAGGTTTTCATAAAATTCCGCCCATTCCTTCATGCGTCCGCGATGCACATTATGGGTCAGGTGATCGATGTAAGTCAGGCCATGCCCTTTCGGATTCGCAACGGCGCCGGGAAGCGCCGCAAAGTCGACATCGTAGATGCTGATATCGCCGATCGTACCCGCGTCGTGCGCGCCATCCTTGCCGCGCCAACGATCGACGAAGTAAACCAGCGAATCGCCGACGCCCTTGATCGCCGGAATATTCAATTCCATCGGGCCGGTCCGATTATCGAATCCCCATGCGCCCAACTCCAGCGCTCGCTTGTAAGCGTATGCGGCATCCTTGACTCGAATCGCGATCGCGCACACCGACGGACCGTGCTGGCGCGCGAAGCGCTGTGCGAACGAATCTTTTTCCGCGTTGATGATGAAATTGATGTCGCCCTGCCGATACAGGGTGACATCCTTGTGCCGATGGCGCGCAATCGCGGTAAAACCCATTTGTTCGAAAAGCGCGCCCAATGCCCTTGGATCGGGCGCGGCATATTCGATGAACTCGAAACCGTCGGTACCCATCGGGTTGTCCCATGGCTGAAAATCCATGTCAGTCTCCATTATTTGTATCCAAGCAGTATAGACGCGGATAAGCAGCAGAATATGCCAAATATATCTGTGTATTTCTTTTTTTACGCAATAATATAGCGTCGATGACCACAAAAAAGGTGAACTATGGCTGCAATTAATTTAGACAAAATGGATCGGAAGATTCTTGCAATTTTGCAGGCGGAGGGGCGCCTGAGCAATCAGGAAGTTGCGGAGAAGGTCAGTTTGTCGCCATCGCCTTGTTTGCGGCGCATTAAGCGGCTGGAACAAGCCGGCGTGATCCGGCAATATGTCGCATTGCTTGACCCGGACAAGCTCGGACTGGGACTGTTGGCGTATGTGAACGTCCGGCTGGAAAAGCATGGCGATTCGCAAGCAGCGGGCGGCATGCGTTCACCAAGGACAAGCTTTGCTGCTTCTGTCGCGGACTGGCCGGAAGTCGTCGCCTGCTATGCAATGACCGGCGAAATGGACTTCCTGTTACGCGTCCATGTCGAAGACATGGAGCATTTTTCTCATTTCATGATGGAGACGCTATTACGGCATCCGGCCGTATCGGATGTGAAATCGAGCTTTGCTCTACAGCGCATCAAGGATACGACTGCGCTACCCCTTGTATAGATCACCGATGCTGCCTTTGAAGCGTCTCAATCATCGTCTTTCTTGGGCTGCGACGACATGATTTCCAGCCATTTGGTGGCAGCGCGCGCATTGGCCTTGAGCGCGTAGTCAAAGCTGGCGACCTGCTCTTCAACCGCTTCTTGCATCACGCTCGCAGGATTTGCCGGCCGCAGCTTCAGGTACGCATCGGCCTCTCCGTGCAGGCGGAAAATTTCCATTCCGGCTTTTTTTGCAATATGGATCATTGTCTGGTTGGATGCCAGGCAATGTATGTACAGCGTATCCACATCCGCATTGCGGCAATGAATCGCCGCCCGCTCGAACAATTTCGAACCAACGCCGATGCCGCGAGCCGACGCCGATACCGATACGCCGAATTCGGCGACCCGTTCCTTGGTAGTCGCGTCGCTTACGATGGGAAGCACATCGCGCGGCGCAAACGCAAGATGGCCGACGCCAACCAGCTTGAAATCGTTGTCATAAACGCCGAATACCGCATCGCGGGAAAAATTAATCATTTGTACATACTTGGTGATTAACTCATCCGACAACATGGAGCCGAAACGCAGATACCGGTCATTGTCATTCAACGCCAAAAAATGCATCAGCAATCGCCGACGATCTCGCTCGGAAAGCTCTTTGACACGTACAACGAATTTGTCCTGCTCCGAGCGGGAATCGCAATGTTCAAGACCATAACGATCGGATCCACCCGCAAATTGATCAATCTGGTTCATGGCAATCCTTTCCAAATAAACTCATATGCTGCATTGCACAAATTCATTGTATGCCATCTTTCCTATCTCTTCCAGTGCTGATTTTTCTGCTTACATATTATTGATATATCTCAATAATAGTTGAAGAAGTTACGCAATTTGTTAAGTAATAACCACACTTGCAAGCCTCCGGATTGCCATCAAGAATGAGGACCGTTCCATTTACACGTAAAAAAAGGAAAAAACTATGAACGCCAACAATTGGCTAGCAACTTTCCTGGCCTTGAGCTTTACATGGACAACGCTCACTGCAGCCGCAGAAGATGGGGTCACCAATTCAACGATTCTTATCGGTCAAACCGTCGGGCTGACGGGCACCGTGGCTGCACCGGTCAAAGAGATGAACGAGGGCGCAAATGCCTACCTCGCCATCGTGAATAAAAATGGCGGCGTGCATGGACGCAAGATCGAATTGCTTACCTTGGACGACAAATTCGATCCGGCATTGACCGTTGCCAATGCTGAAACTCTGATCAAGAAAGAACGCGTATTCGCACTGTTTGGCGGGCGCGGCACCCCGCACACGAAAGCGATCATACCGCTCCTCACCGAGAACAAGGTGCCGTTGCTCGCACCCAGCACGGGCTCATCGGTATTCCATGAGCCGACCATCCGCTGGATATTCAACATCCGTGCCAAATACAAGACTGAAGTGGAAAAGGGCGTCGAACATTTCGCAACCGTCGGCGTCAAGAAAATCGGCATCCTGCATGTCGACGATGCTTTCGGTCAGGATGGGTTGGAAGGATTCAATAAGGCAATGGCAGCACAAAAGCTGACGCCCACCAACATCACGAAATTCGCGCGAGTCAAACCGGATGTCGCGGCAACTGCTGCTACCGTCATCAAGGCCAATCCGAGCGCCCTGGTGATCATCAGCTCTTCGAAAAATACAATTGAAGTAATCAAGGCGATTCGTGCTCAAGGCAGCCAGATGCAGATCATGACCTTATCGAACAATTCTTCACGTGCATTCGTGGAAGAAATGGGGCCTGCGGGAATAGGCGTGATCATGTCGCAAGTCACGGTCGCACCGCATCTGATGTCGACCAAGCTCGGGCAGGAATTTCTTATCGCAGCGAAAGCCTCGGGCACGACAATCTCATATCCGGCGATTGAAGGCTATGTGAACGCAAAAGTATTGATTGAAGGCTTGCAGCGCGCCGGGCGCAATTTGACACGCGAAGGTTTCATTCGCGCATTGGAATCGATGCAGCACGTTGATTTGGGTGGCATTCTGATCACGTATGGCGAAAACGATCATAGCGGCAGCGAATTCGTCGAGTTGACGATGATCGGCAAAGATGGACGGTTCATACGCTAAACCGCCGAATCCCGTTGATTCTTTTCGGCGGAACCCGCTGCGGTCGCGCTTTTGACGGCCTCAATCCGGGCAATGCGGATCGCTTCGGGAATCCGTTGCGGTTGCTCGATATGGCGCTGCGCAATTTCGCCGGCATCGACCGATTGCGCCACCTTCAATGCCGCTTCCAGGTAGGCTGCCTGCGGAAACGGCCGGCCGGAAAAACCGGTACGTCCAAGATGGTCGCATTCCGATGCACGCAGCATGTCGATGAATCGTTGCGGCCGGCGAAACGCATCGCACCGCTCAAGCAAGGCGACAATCGTGTTGGCACGCAATTCCGGCGCACGGCTGACATTGCCGTGTTCGCGCGCCGTCATCAACGCCAGGCCGCGACAGTCGTTTGGAATTTTCAATCGGTCACATACCGCATCGACCAGTTCCACGCCGCGCGCCTCGTGCCCATGATGACGCGGCCATTCCGCCGGAGGAGTGACTCCTTTTCCCAGGTCGTGCATCAATGCGGCGAAGCGGATCGGCAACGAATGTTTTTTCTGCGCAGCGACATCGATCACCATCATCACATGCACGCCGGTATCAATTTCCGGATGGTGCTGTGCGGGTTGCGGCACACCCCATAATGCGTCGAGCTCCGGCAGAATACGTGCCAGAGCATTGCAATCTCGCAGGACCTCGAACATGCGCGACGGTTTCGATTCCATCAATCCCCGCGACAATTCCTGCCACACCCGTTCCGGCACCAGCGCATCGACCTCGCCGGCCTCGACCATTTGCCGCATCAGCGCATTGGTTTCCGGCACCACGGCGAAATCACTGAAACGCGCCGCGAATCGCGCGACCCGTAAAATTCGCACCGGGTCTTCCGCAAACGCGGATGACACATGCCGGAATATTTTCGATTGCAGATCCTTTTGCCCGCTGAAAGGGTCGACCAGAACCCCGTCTTCGGATTGCGCAATCGCATTGATCGTCAAATCTCGACGCGCCAAATCCTGCTCAAGCGTGACATCGGTCGCCGTATGAAACATGAAGCCCTGATAACCCGGCGCGGTCTTCCGTTCGGTACGCGCCAATGCATATTCTTCATGCGTCAACGGATGCAGAAATACCGGAAAATCCTTCCCAACCGGCGTGAAGCCGCGCGCAATCATCTCGTCGGGTGTTGCACCGACCACCACGTAATCGCGGTCTTGCACCGGCAAACCGAGCAGCCGATCGCGTACCGCACCGCCGACGATATATATATTCATTGCCTCTCGATGTTTAACTGAAGCAAACAACGACTGCGCAAAATCGGACTAGTCCGGATGTTCATCCCGGTTCATAAAAAGAGCAATCCATCAATCCGGAGGCAATTCGTATTTGGCGATAATCTCTGTTTCCGCGATGGCTTCGCTGATCCATTGCGCAACGGCGGGATGCGACGAAACACGTTCGACATACGCACGCAATGCGGGCGCAAGCGAAACCCCATAGGTCCGAAAGCGCATTGCGACCGGCGCAAAAAACGCATCGGCAATCGAGAAATCGCCAAACAGGAATTGATGATGACCGAACTCGGACAGACAGGTTTCCCATATCTCGCATACACGGCCGATGTCGGCCTGAGCTTCGGAGGTACGGCCACGACCGGGGAAACTGGCGCGAATATTCATGCTCATCGCGGAACGCAATCCGGAAAATCCGGAATGCATTTCAGCACAGATGGAGCGTGCGATCGCGCGCGCATCGGTCGCTTGCGGCCACAGATTATTTTCCGGGAACTGTTCAGCCAGGTATTCGCAGATTGCCAGGGAATCCCCTATCGTCACGTTTCCGGCAATCAATACTGGCACCCGGCCTGCCGGTGAATAGTGTGCGATTCTGGAAGATGTTTCCGGTTGATCCAGCAGGATGCGAATTTCCTCGAATGGAATGCCGAAAGCCTTCATGGCAATCCAGGGCCTCATTGACCATGACGAGTAATTCTTGTTCGCAATGACGAGCTTTAGTCCGGTTTTTTCCGCTTTGTCCAACGTTTGCGAAAGTGCCGGATCGAGTTCTGTGGCTTGCATACTATTTATCTCTTATTGTTTTTTGGAAAGGTCCTTGGCGCAATGGTATGACGCCAAGGCTTCATGCGATGCCAGCTCAGGGCAGTTCCGATGGAACGAATCCTTTCGGCGAAATAGTTCCCAGGCGAGCCTTCAACGACTGCGGCTTGTTCTCGAACAGTGCCGCATAATAAGTCGCATTCGATAATACATTTTTTACATAACCGCGGGTTTCGGAAAATGGAATCGATTCCGCAAAAATTGCCCCTTCGACCGGACGCGTCAATGTGGAACGCCAGGCACGCGGACGGCCGGGGCCCGCATTGTATGCCGCGGAGGCCATGGCCTGCGAACCATCCAGATCATTCAACACCATGTTCAGGTAATTCGATCCCAAAGCGATATTCACATTGATATTGTTGACGTGGCCGGGACGAAAATCGTTCATGCCGATTTTACGTGCGACGTATCGGGCGGTGGCCGGCATCAGTTGCATCAAGCCCGAAGCGCCGACATGCGAACGAGCGTCCTGAATGAATCGCGATTCCTGCCGTATCAAGCCATATACCCAGGCTTTATCCAATCCCAATGTCTGCGTGTGCGCATGCATGATTTCGCCAAACGGGGTCGGAAAACGCTGGGTAAAATCGAATTCAGCCTTGGTACGATCCGACGTCTGGACCATCCGGTCAAGCACATTATTTTGCCTGGCGAATTCAGCGGCGGCCAGAAGCTGGCGATCCCCCATGCGGCGCAGTTGCCAATTCCATTCGCGCGTTCCCTCGAAGCGCAGGTTCAGTTCGAAAAATTTTAATGCCCTGCGAAGCCCCTGATTTGCCGCCGCTGCCGCGATTTCTTCCGGTGCCGGCGGCACGCTCTGTTGTGGAATCGAGATTTTATGTCCTAATTCTTCCAGTGACAGCTGTCCGTAAAAACCGTTGTGACTCGCAATCGATTGAAACAAGTGCTGCGCCTCTTCCTGCTTGCCGAGCTCCCGCAAGGCGCGCCCCAACCAGTAGATCCATGTTGAATCGGAACGCAGTGCGGGCGGCATCGCATCAATGGCAGTTTTAACCAACTTCCAGTCGCCGGCCCGCAATCCCGCCCGGACTTTCCACTGATGTCCTTCCAGCGTCAATGGCGCATCGTTTGCCTTGTGCCAAAGATCGATCGCATCCGGTGCAAGCTTGAGGGTGCTTTGCAGTGCGATTTGCGCCCAGCCAAGCGTCTCTTCCTGGCGCGACAATTGCCTCGCCGCTCGTTCCAGTGTACTGATCGCCTGGGCAGGATTGCTCCTGGCCAGGCGGCCCAGTGCAATTAGGAATGCTTCATGCGCCGCGCGTCCGCTGCCGGGACCCCGCGCAAGCACCAATGCGGGCGTGTCCAATGCCTGCATCACCAGGTTTTCCGGAGCGTCAGTCAATCGGGCAGTGCTGCGCACAATCTCCGGCACGTTGTACTCGGCCGCGAGCCGTATCTGCGACCACAGATCGCCAATGCTGAATTGCCCGCGTTCCGCCAGTGCGGCAATCAATGCCTGGCATGCTTCACCGTAGTGCTTGGGCGACACCAGCAAAACGCGCGCCTCCTGGGCGACATTTTGTCCCTTGCTCGCCCTGGACATCAGCGCATAGCATTTCAGCTGCGTATCGTCGTCCAATACGAAGAGCGGATATTGTTCATCGAAAGTATTCCAATCACGCATCCTGCCCAGCTCGAGCAACCAATCATTGCGCAACCGGTCGGCAATTGCGCTGCCGTCATAACGCGCCAGGTAGTCCCGAATTTCGGCGACCGGCGCATTCTTCATGCGCGGCTTGAGCCGATAGTAGTCTACGTAGGAGGGAATCGAATAATCACTTAATTGCGCTGCCAATTCACCGGCACTGGTCGCATCCTCGCGACGGACGGCGTCACGCAGCGACAGGAAAACATCATCGCCGGCAATTGAAGTTGCAAGCCTGCTTTGCGCATATGAAACGGGCAATAAGGGAACAGCCGACGCGCTGGCAAGCGCAATGCCGACAACCCATTTCTTTGAAAACATCAATTTACGGCCCTATCTGTATCGAGTCACAGGATCATCTAGAATAGCACGTGATTCTTCTCCGCTCATCTCGAAAAACGCAGGTAATTGTGCATTCAATATATGTTGAACAAGACTGATTTGCGACGCTCGCTGCTGGCGGCCCGAGGCGTAATTGCAACTGACCTGCGTGAACGTTGCGATATGGCAATTGCAGAACGGATATGTATGTGGCTGAAGGAAAATCCGGTCCAGAGCCTGGGTGTTTATTGGCCCATAAAATCAGAACCGGATTTACGCGCGCTGTACGATGATCTGTCGCGGAAAGGAATAAAGCTGGCATTGCCGGTAGTAACAGGACAGGATGCTCCGCTTGCATTCGCGGCCTGGACACCGGGGGATACATTGGCGCGTGACGCTTGCGGCGTGCCGACGCCTGTCGAACGCAATTTGATTCGTCCGGAAGGACTGTTGATCCCCTGTGTCGGTTTCAATGCGGACAATATCCGACTTGGATATGGCGGCGGGTACTACGATCGAACGCTTGCGGAAAAACCTCGACCGATTGCGATCGGCATTGCTTATTCGTCGGCACGCGCCGCATTCAACGCCGGCCCGCACGACGTGGCATTAGACCTCGTCATTACGGACTGAATTGCATTTGCGCTTATAGATTGCTTCGCTGCGCGGCATTCAAGTCTTATAAATTCCGCAAGCAATGACAAGGTCGCCAGCCCTTTGAAAATAGGAGGCTTTCGTCCTGATTTCATTTGTGACCGGGTGCGCCCATTTGTAATCGATCCAGCCTTCGCCTTTGGCCTTTGCCGCATTCGCCATTTCCCTGACAAAGAGTTTGCCATCGACATCTTTGCTTTGCGGACCAAGGCCAAGTACCCTGGGGTTGTTTCCGTGAGCAAGAAAAACAGCATCGTCCGCGCCGATTGCCATCAGGTAAAGATCGCGATCAATAAACTGGCCCTTGCCGAGTTTATTGATTTCCGCAATCAATCCATTCCTGCCATGACCCTTGTAGAATTCGCAGCCGTCCTTCACCATCGCGACCGCTTCTTCCGCATTGCCGTGTTCCCGGTCACCCAATTTGAATCCGGCGACGGTTTTCATGAGCGATACCGCCTGTTCGTTCAAGGTCGTGGCGGTTTTGGTTGCGTCCTCAACCAGCACGGCGTTCTGCTGCGTCATACCGTCGATCTGCGTGACCGCCCGGTTTATCGATTCGATGCCGACACTCTGTTCCTGACTTGCGATATTGATGTCTCTCATGATCTCGGCCACCTGTTTGACCGAGGCCACGATTTCATCCATCGTCTTGCCTGCGGCGTCAACCAGCTTGCCTCCAGCGTCCACTTTTTCGACCGAATCGCCGATCAACTCCTTGATTTCCTTCGCGGCGCTTGCGGATCGCTGCGCAAGCGTACGTACTTCGCTTGCCACCACGGCAAAGCCGCGTCCCTGTTCGCCGGCACGCGCGGCTTCCACTGCCGCATTCAAGGCCAGGATATTGGTCTGAAATGCAATGCCGTCTATGACGCTGATGATGTCCACGATCTTGCGTGAACTGTCCCTGATCGATCCCATCATCTGAACCACCTCTGTCACCACGGCACCGCCCTTGACGGCATGATCCGAAGCCGATAGCACCAGCGTGTTGGCCTGTCGCGCATTATCCGCATTCTGCCTGACGGCAGATGTCAATTCCTCCATCGACGACGCGGTTTCTTCCAGGGAGCCGGCCTGCGTTTCAGTGCGCTGCGACAGCGCCGCATTGTCACGGCTGATTTGCGATGAAGTGGATGCAACTGTCGTGGTGCCGGTGCGCACATCGCTGACGATACCGAATATGCGCGTATGCATTTCCTGTAATGCCTGCATCAATTCACCAATCTCGCCGCCGGTCGTCACCTTGATGGAGCCGGCAAGATCACCGGACGTGATGCGTTTCGCAGTGGCGAGTGCTTCATTCATCGGTGCCGTGATACGACGCATTACCCATCCCGCGACAAGCGTACCCGTCACGATGCCGATCAAGCCGCAGACAACAACGACCGCACGCGATGTGCCTTGCGTGCTGATCCCCGCGATGAATGTAACCACGGTCAATAACAGCAAAATGCTCCCGAAACCGAAAAGCAGGCAACTGCGGAGTCGAATGTTTGTCAGGCTCATATTTACTTCCTACTCGGTATATTTCCAGATGTCGGCGATGGTAAATGTTGCCATAAACATCTGATCACAATCCGCACACTCATCATAGGTGCGTTGCGGTCTCTGTATTATTTTTTCGGAAATTCGATATCGCGCTTGGCACCCAAATGCATTCAGCGGTGCGAATTTGAAGGCGCCGCCGAACGACGCCATTACTACACGGAAATATTTATATGATATCCGCGATAACGGCATGGATGGCCAAAAACTTACATGGATGCGCTGCGAATGTGGCGTTATGCGCCACATTCGCAGGCTTGTCGCTAGACGGACGGAGTACCCAGGTTGTGGCAAATCGCTAACGTTGCATTAGCCTGATTGAGGGAATAGAAATGCAAACCTGGAACATCTCCGGCGAGCAGACGTTCGCATAACCTAGTTACCACATCCAACCCGAAGGCACGAATGGATTCGGAATCGTCACCGAAGCTCGCCAGTTTCAAACGAATCCAGCGTGGAATTTCCGCCCCGCACATATCGGAAAAGCGCATCAATTGCGAATAATTTGTAATCGGCATAATGCCGGCGATGATAGGTACGTTTACTCCAATTTTTTGCGCATCTTCAACAAAGCGAAAATATGCATCTGGATTATAAAAGTACTGCGTGATGGCAGTGTTGGCGCCGGCCTTCACCTTGCGGGCAAAGTTCTGCAGGTCATCCTGGGGCGACTTGGCTTGCGGATGCACTTCCGGATATGCAGCCACTTCAATATGAAACCAGTCGCCGGTTTCGGCGCGAACGAATTCAACCAATTCACTGGCATAACGGAATTCACCCGATGAAAAACCGATGGTGCCGTAGCCGCTTGGCAAATCGCCGCGCAGCGCAACCAAGCGCTTGATACCGTGGGATTTGTAATCCTGCAACAGCGAGCGCAGATTATCGCGCGACGTTCCCATGCACGACAGATGCGGTGCCGCCTCATGGCCTTCACGCTTGATTTCCAGCACGGTATCGCGCGTACCTTGTTGAGTAGAACCGCCGGCGCCGAAGGTCACCGAAAAATAGCTCGGATGAAGCTCCGCAAGTTTTGCGCGCGCGACCCGCAGCTTTTCCACACCTTCCGGTGTTTTGGGCGGAAAAAATTCGATACTGAATATTTTGTCAGACATGTTATTTTTTTAAAATGAGCGCAGACAAAGCCCACGAAATGATGCTGTACACCAGTGCACCGCCGACCGCCGACCAGAATCCTGCGACTTGGAAGCCGCCTATCAGGCTGGCGACCGCCCAGAACAGCAGGCCGTTGATCACAAAGATGAAAAGGCCTAGTGTCAGCAATGTCACAGGCAACGTCAGCAGCACCAGCACGGGGCGGATCAGGGTATTGACCAAACCGAGAATCAGCGCCGCAATCAGCGCAGTGCCAAAAGTATCGACCTGCACCGATTGCATCACGAACGTGACGCCAAACAAGGCAGCCGTATTGATCAGCCAGGTGATGAGCAAACGCATGATTCCCCCTGCAGTTCCTGAAATTGATTACTACCCTGATGCAGCGAAACCTTTCCGCATCAGGGTAGTTCTCTCTGCGTCCAAACCGTATCAGTAGCGATAGTGATCCGACTTGTACGGGCCGGACAATTGAACGCCGATATATTTCGCCTGCTCTTTAGTCAACTCGGTCAGTTGCGCATTGAGTTTTTTCAGCTGAAGCCGGGCGACTTTTTCATCAAGATGCTTCGGCAATGTGTAAACACCGATCGGATAAGAAGCTGTGTTTACATATAATTCAATCTGCGCGATCGTCTGGTTGGCGAATGACGAACTCATCACATACGATGGATGTCCGGTGCCGCAACCCAGATTGACCAAACGCCCTTCAGCCAGCAGAATAATCCGCTTGCCGTCCGGGAAAATGATGTGATCGACCTGCGGCTTGATGTTTTCCCAAGTGTATTGCTTCAATGCGGCAACTTCGATTTCATTGTCGAAGTGACCGATGTTGCAAACGATCGCCTGGTCTTTCATTTTCTTCATGTGCGCATGCGTGATCACATGATAGTTGCCGGTTGCGGTCACGAAGATATCGCCATGTTCCGCTGCGTAATCCATGGTCACGACACGGTAGCCTTCCATGGCAGCCTGCAATGCGCAAATCGGGTCGACTTCCGTCACCCATACTTGCGCGGACAAGGCGCGCAATGCCTGCGCCGATCCTTTACCCACATCGCCGTAGCCGGCCACAATTGCAACTTTGCCTGCGATCATGACATCGGTCGCTCGCTTGATGCCGTCGACCAGCGACTCACGGCAACCATACAGATTGTCGAACTTGGATTTGGTAACGGAATCGTTGACATTGATCGCAGGGAAAGCCAACTTGCCTTCCTTGTGCATCTGGTACAGCCGATGCACACCGGTCGTGGTTTCTTCCGTCACGCCCTTGATTTGCGTCAGGCGAGTCGAGTACCAGTTGGGCGACTCGGCAAGTTTTTTCTTGATCGAATTGAACATGCATACCGACTCTTCGGAGTCCGGATTGCTCAGTACGCTCAAATCCTTTTCCGCTCGACTGCCGAGATGCAGCAGCAGCGTCGCATCGCCGCCGTCATCGAGAATCATGTTTGAATATTCGCCGCTGGGCCATTCGAAGATGCGGTGCGTAAAGTCCCAATACTCATCGAGCGACTCGCCCTTGAATGCAAATACCGGTGTGCTATTGGCCGCAATGGCGGCGGCGGCATGATCCTGGGTTGAATAAATATTGCACGACGCCCAACGCACCTTCGCGCCGAGTGCTTCCAGCGTTTGGATCAGCACGGCGGTCTGAATCGTCATGTGCAACGATCCGGTGATGCGTGCGCCCTTGAGCGGCTGCGCGGCGGCAAATTCGTCACGAATCGCCATCAGACCGGGCATTTCCGTTTCTGCGATTCTGATTTCTTTGCGGCCCCAGTCGGCCAAGCCGAGGTCGGCTACGAAATAATCTTGATCAGGGGAATTTGAGGATTTCAATGCTACGGCGTTCATCACGCCCTCCTTTCGTTAGAAAAAAAGTAACGTGAGCGCGGTTGCATTGTTGACTGTATCAAGCCTGGCAGAATGGGACTCTGTCGCAACGCTCCTTGATACGCTGCTATTTTAAATCAATTTGACGCGACAAGCTATTTTCGGGAAGGCAACCCGGCGACGCCGCGCCAGATCGAAACATAGACAAGTCCGGTCAACGCACCGTAGAGATGGCTCATCGAAATCACTTGTCCTTCTATTATCCGCTCGGTATGTGGCGACGGGCCATAGACAGCCTCCAGGCCCAGCTTCAATGCCAGCAGCGTCAATGCGCCCATGAAGAAATAGCGTGAGGACGCCCAGCGCATTTGAATCATGCCATCCGTTGCTGCGGAAGCCGCATCGCGCGTTTGCATGGACCACCAACCCGCCAATGCACATCCTGCCCACAAGCCGTGTACCACGCTCGACAAACCGGCATACCATGCCAGTTCAGGATGCAACCACCAAAGCAGTGCGCTGGTTCCGGTTGCGGAAAAAAACAACAAGGCACAACCGTGCGGCCACGGCAGGCCACGCCACAACACCTCGCAAACCAGGAATAAGCCGAACAGATTCAGCAAAAGATGCGCGACATTCAGATGGACCACATGGCCTGTGGCGATGCGCCACCACTGGCCCGACTCCAATCCTGTCCGATCGTAGCGAAAGTCGATTAATGCATTCGGCCAAACCATCAAAACAAGCGCACAAAAAGAAACGCCGAGACAGAGCAACCATTTGCTGTGCCGAGCTTCAGGCAACTGCATTCCGGCTTCTCATGGTTTGACCGGTTGACGGCTTGTTTTATACGCGCGGCGCAACCGGAGCAAACCAGCCAAAAATGCCAATCCGACCAGTGATCCGCTATCGATGCTGCCGCCGCCGCCGGATGACGCAGGAGCCGCCACGGTGATTTTTACCGTTCCGGACGAAAAGGCGCCGTCCCGATCGCTCGCGCGATAAGCCAGTGAATAATCTCCGGCCACCGCGTTCGGCCAGCTAAAGGCACCTGTCGTAGAATTCAACGTAGCGCTCTCATGAGGGAGTGACTCCGCGGAGAAAATCACCGTATCGTTGTCGGGATCGGTAGCCGACACGGTGAAATTGACCGTGCTTCCTGCCAATACGTTCTGATCCGGGACGGGATTCAGAACCGGCGCGGAGTTGACTCGCACTGTCGCGGTAGCGGCACCGGTTTTCCCTGCGCTATCCGTGACGGTATGGATGAACGTATAGATCCCCGTCACAGGCGCGGTAAAGGTGGCATTTGACGTATTGCCGGCATTGATCACACCGACGCTTGCGCCTGATTGTTGCGACCAGATAGACGCGGCAATCGTGCGGGCCGGCGCTACCCATGGCGATACCGTATCGTTACTCGACAGTGATACCACGGCATTCGGCGCGACCACTTGGTAGGTATTTGCCAGGCTGACAATCGGGGCGTGATCGTCGGCTTTGGTAATCGCGCCGAGCGCATCCAGCAAGCCTTCGCCGCACAGGCCGGTGTACCGGGTTTGCGTGCACGTGGTCCCCGCAGGATGGGGACGTACCGACGACTGCAGGTACGATCGTATTTGCACCGGCGTCAGCATCGGCTTGCGTGCCAGCATCAGCGCAATCACGCCGGAGACGTGAGGCGCCGCCATACTGGTGCCCTGCCGGGCAGTATAACTATCCGCCACGGGGCCGTTTGTGCCCGTGTTTGAAAGCGAATAGACGCCAGGACCGTTTGCCGAACCCGCGACGCATCCGGTAGACGTGAAACCGCAGCCGCCGCCTGGCGCGCTAAGCACGGCCTGACTGCCTATATTGGAATAGTTTGCGTTGTCGCCACTGGAAACATGCGCGACCACGGCAATGACACCGGCGCAGTTCGCAGGCTGACTAATGGGAATCGCGGCTTCGTTCCCGGCCGCCGCCACGATTACTTTTCCGGCATTGATTACATCATTGACCGCACTTTGGAAGCTTGCACTGCAGGCACCGCTATTGCCGAAACTCATGTTCAATACCTGTGCCGGATTTGGATTCGCCGGTGCACCCGAAACGCTAATGCCGGCAGCCCAGCGCATTCCATCAACGATATCGGATGTCAGGCCGCCGCATTTTCCAAGAACACGCACCGGCAATATCGAGGTCTGGGGTGCGATGCCTGTGCCATGAAGACTTCCCGCAATTACGTTGTTCATCAATGCACCGATCGTGCCGGTCACATGCGTGCCATGCCAACTGGATCCTGGCGAATCATCGGTGCTGCATAAATCGCCGGGGTCGGTTGCATCGGCGTCGCGGCCGTTTTCACCATCATTTGATCTTGTATTGTCGGAAATGAAATCGTATCCCGGCAGGATCGTGCCGGGCGCCACGCCAAAATCCTCATGCTGGCGATAACCACTGTCCAGCACTGCCACGCGAATCGAACCGGCGCCAACCGTCAGCCACCATGCATCGGGCAAATTCGCACCGCCCAGATTTCCGGCAATAGGCGCCTGATAATGCCATTGCCGGTTCGCAAAAGCAGGATCGGTAGGAGTGGCGGTCGTCGTCACCCGCATGACTTGATCCGGCTCGGCCAGTTCAATATCGCTGTCGCGTCTCAAGCGCTCCGCAATTGCACGCGCCTGTGTCAACGTGACGGGCTGATCCAGCTTGATCACATGCGCATTGCCCGACATCGGGCGCAGGATTGTCATCTGCCGCACCGATGATATTGCCAGCCCCCTGGTGTCGGTGGTCTTGAGCGCGGTATCCAATTTATCGCTGCGGCCGGCACGATGCTTGACGATCAGGCGTGACACCATTTCTTCATCGGCTGCGGCTGGATTCGCTGATAACGCCCCTCCCTCCACTTTTTTTAAAAATACCGATTGAGCTACCGGGCTACTGTTTGCGATTGCAGATATCAGCGCTGCCGCTGAAACAATACCCAGCAACGCGTGCCGCGCTCGAATTTTTCTTTTCATTATTTGCGCCTCTGATTATTCGTATCGGCATTACCGCGGCGAACCTGAAAATATCGGTTTCGTCACATCGTTTTCATTACTGCATCCAACTCGACCCACTCAATTGACGGATGCTGCTGCAGTAATTTCCGCCCTTGCGCAAAGTCGCCCGAGCCGCCTCGCAACTGCCTGATTACGCACGCATCCCCGGATAGAGGTCGAACCAGTTCCAGCTGCACATTAATTTGTGCAGCAAGACGCGCGATATCCCCCGCGGCGCAACGAAAAGTGGCGGGTTTGAATTTGACAATCAATTGCTGGTGCGCCGTTACATCGGCGGTGGCGAAAGAGGATGGATTACGTACTCCATCATCGACTGCCGCCGAGGACCGACAAGCGGCCAATCCGGCAACGAATCCGGCTTGAAGAATCACGGATATTAGAATTGAAGTGAAACGGCTCATATGAGCTTTCGCCTAAGTAAAGTTCCTTTGGCGAAAGAATACCATCACTCAATCAGAGCGGTTCTCAATTCGATGCACTTGAAGAATTTTTACAACATGCCAGGATCAGATACCAACAAAAGCATCAGGTCGAGATATCAAGATTGCATACAGTTTGTTGAAGCAAGGCGCCTGGCTGTCGGAAAATGCGAAAACTATCCCGTGGATTCGACCATCGTCGATAGACATGAATTGATGATGGTTTAAAAGAAAGTGCGGCGCATCCAAGCCGACATCCGGCTCCAGACATCCAATTTTCCATCTTGCGGTTGGTAGGTCTGGTTTTTGGATGGGCCGGATTTTTTGGAATCCGGCGGCGCCGGCAAAGATACCAGTTGAGTTCCGGTTGTTTCTTGTTGTTTCGGCACATTGCCTTTTATCCAACTCAACATATCCTTCCAGATGCGGCGCGTCTCCGCATCCGACGGCATTGCGCGCGCGTTGGGAAGTTCTATCGTAATCACCGGAACTTTTTTATGCAGGCCGCTATAGTTGCCCAGTGACCCTGGATACACGCCTACTTGGTTAAGGCGCAACCGCCCAAAACGACGCGGCGGCTCGACCGGGCCGTCAAAATCCAACACCCCGAACGGCGCATGGACCGAAATGATCACTTGCGGCCGGAATCGCTCCATTTCGTCGTTCAGCCAACGGCTTTCGGGCTCGGAAAGCGGCGCCTTGCCGGGAAAGCGGCGCGGGTCGCTGCCGGTTCTCTTGACCCAATAACGAGGCGCATCCTGCTGCCAGCCGGGCGTCGGAAAATTGCGGTTCAAATCAATGCCATTGGCATTGAGGCGGCTTGGCTTGCGCGCGAGCAAACCATCCGGATTCAGAATCGGCACCACGTTCCAGTGGAATTCACGGGCCTCAGCCATTTGCATGAATTGCAACCACTTGAATACGATCGACGACGACGTCAACTCATCGCCGTGTATGCCCCCAATCAATAGAATACGCACCGGACGATCGGCGACATCAGCCCTGTTGGTTGCCGGGATTTGCCGCGCAAGAATAGGAAATCCTTTGAGCGATGCGGCTCCTGTCAACGTCAACTGGCTGTTTCGACAGTTTTCCGCCGATATACCGGGCAAACGGGCTGACAGCCTTTCGCACCATTGCACCAGTTGAGGATGGGGATCGGCGGCAGCGGGAACCGTCACACATGCGATAAGGACGCAGACTGCCGCGGCATGCCAGGAATGCGGTGCGCTGGTCCATGAACCGCGCACACCGGATACCGCGTGAACGAACATGGTTACGACTCCCTTTGCGTGCCGGGCGTCCGTTTATAGCCCTGCGCTGGCGCGCAAGGCCGCAGCCTTGTCGGTGCGCTCCCAAGTAAATTCGGGCTCTTCGCGGCCGAAATGACCATAAGCCGCGGTTTTTTGATAAATCGGACGCAGCAAGTCCAGCATTTGCACAATCCCCTTCGGACGCAAATCGAAATGCTCACGCACCAGTTCGGCGATTTTTTCATCGCTGATTTTACCTGTGCCAAAAGTAGTCACCATTACGGATGTCGGTTTTGCGACGCCGATCGCATAAGAAATCTGGATCTGGCAGCGTGTGGCCAAACCGGCGGCAACGATGTTTTTGGCGACATAGCGGCCGGCATACGCGGCCGAGCGATCGACCTTGGATGGATCCTTGCCGGAGAACGCTCCGCCGCCATGCGGCGCCGCGCCGCCGTAGGTATCAACGATGATCTTGCGGCCGGTCAGGCCGCAATCGCCTTGCGGACCACCGACGACAAAACGTCCGGTCGGATTGACCAGATAACGCGTGTTCTTCAGCCATTCCTTCGGCACCACCGGATTGATGATCAGTTCAATCACTGCTTCTTCGATTGCCTTATGCTCCATTTCAGGCGCATGCTGGGTCGACAATACGATGGTATCGATCGCAACCGGGCGGCCATCGATGTATTTCAGCGTGACTTGTGATTTTGCATCCGGGCGCAGCCACGGCAAACGGCCATCCTTGCGCAGTTGCGATTGGCGTTCGACGATGCGGTGCGCATAATGGATTGCCGCCGGCATCAATTCCGGTGTTTCGTCGCAAGCGTAGCCGAACATCAAGCCCTGATCGCCGGCGCCTTGATCCAGATCAATGCCCTTGCCTTCGTCGACGCCTTGCGCGATGTCTGGTGATTGCTTGTCGTAGCACACCATGACTGCGCAGCTTTTGTAATCGATGCCGTAATCGGCATTGTCATAGCCGATACGCTTGAGCGTATCGCGGGCAACGGCGATGTAATCGACATTGGCATGCGTGGTGATTTCGCCGGCCAGCAATACCAGGCCGGTATTGCAAAGGGTTTCGGCGGCAACGCGTGCTTTTGGATCCTGCGCAAAAATGGCATCCAGGATCGCATCGGAAATCTGATCGGAAACTTTGTCGGGATGACCTTCGGAGACGGATTCCGAGGTAAAGAGGTGTTCGTGTGCCATGCAGGCTCCTATGAAGTAAAAGATAAACCATGTCGCGGTCAATCTAATGAGCCTGCGACGCTTTAGCGAAATTTGTAGGCCGCCTCGCAAGTTGTCTGTTAACTCGGCGGATAATGCACCTGTGGTATTTTACGCGTCTTGCAGAAAATCAGCAAAAAATTCCAGACCCTATCTCTGATGCTTGTCAAATTATTTCGTCTTCTTTCCAGATTTCCGTTGCCTGTCCTGCATGGATTGGGCATTCCGCTCGGTTGGCTGGTGTATTTTGCATCCCCGTCTTACCGGAATCGCTTGAAGGAAAACATCAACCGGGCTGGATACACTGGCTACCGCAATGCCGCGATCTCCGAGTCGGGCAAGAATATCCTTGAACTGCCCTTTGTCTGGTGTGCGCCGCCGGCGCGCGTGCTTCCCACGGCGATAGTCGAAGACTGGGAACCGGCGCAAGCCGCGCTGGACGCCGGGAAAGGCGTGATCTTCCTGACCCCGCATCTCGGCTGTTTTGAAATAATCGCGCAGACCGTCGCGGTAAAGTATCCCGTGACCGCGCTGTACCGCCCGCCGCGCAAGGCAGCTCTGAAACCCCTGATGGAACAGGCTCGCACCCGCCACAACCTGGCGCTTGCCCCTGCGACACTGACCGGAGTGCGCATGTTGCTGAAAGCGCTTCGGAGAGGGGAAGTGGTCGGTTTGTTGCCGGACCAGGTGCCCGGCAACGGGGAAGGGGTGTGGGCTGAATTTTTCGGCAAACCGGCCTATACCATGACGCTTCCCGCAAAACTCCAGCAAATGTCCGGGGCGCCGATCATCCTCGCCTACGCGGAACGCCTGTCGCACGGACGCGGCTACGTAATCCGGTTCGCTCGGTTCGAAGAAACATGGGCAGATACAGCCGAACAGCAAGCCCGCGCCATCAATATGGCAATGGAAAAATTGATTGCGCGCTGCCCGGCGCAATATTTCTGGAGTTATGCCCGATACAAGACACCGGCCGGTGTTAAGCTCGCTCCTTCACGCTCCGGAGCCGCTACATGAGACTGCTGCTCGGTACAATGTGGCTACTGCACTGGCTGCCGCTGCCCATACTCGGGCGGCTGGGGAAGCTGGTTGGCAGCTTGTTGTTCATGGTGCTCCGCTCACGGCGGCACATTACGCTGACCAATTTGCGCTTGTGCCTTCCCGATCTGTCCGAATCGCAGCGTCTTGCATTAGCCAGGGAGCACTTTCAAGCATATGCGCGCAGCGTTCTGGAACGCAGCATCTTGTGGTGGGCGCCGGAAGCGCGATTGAGAAAACTGATCGTGGTCGAGCCGCGCGTCCCGGTCGATGCAATCATGTCTGGACCGACCATCCTGCTGTGCCCTCATTTCGTCTGCCTCGACGTCGCCGGTGTGGCGCTGGTGCTGGAATCGCCGGCGTGTTCGATCTATACCAGCCAGCGCAATTTGATATTCGATAAAGCCTTGCGTGACGGCCGTACCCGCTTTCATCCGGTAAAGCTGCTTTCTCGAGCGGAAGGCGTCAAGCCGATTATCCGCGCAATGCGGGAAGGTTTGCCGTTCTTCATGTTGCCGGACATGGATTTTGGCGCCAAGGATGCTGCGTTCGTGCCGTTTTTCGGAACCCCGGCAGCAACGCTGACCGCGCCGGCGCGCATTGCTGCCGCGGTAAATGCGAAGGTCATTCCGGTAATAGGTACTTTCCTGCCGAATTATCGCGGATGGAAAGTAACCTTTTATCCTGCATGGGACAATTTCCCTGGCGATGACATCGTGGCGGCGACGCGGCGCATGAATGAATTTATCGAAGCCCGGGTGCTGGAAGCGCCTGCAGAATACTTCTGGACGCACAAGCGATTCAAGACCCGGCCTGAGGGGATTCCCGGTATCTATGAGCAAGGAGGGCCCGATACCACGCTACGTTGAGATCATCCAATGCAAACCTGGTTTCGCCCTTGTTCCTTCGATCGATAAAGTGCCGCATCCGCGGCCTTGATGAGCATCGCGGGGTCTTTGATATCGGACGTGATGGTGGACACGCCAAGGCTCACTGTCACTTTCAGCATCGTACCCTGATACTGTATCTCCGCCGCTTCGATATTGGCTCTGATTCGCTCGGCCACAATCGCGGCAAGCGGCTGATCGGTATCCGGCAGAATCGCCACCATTTCCTCTCCACCGTAGCGGGCGACGATGTCTGATTGCCGGCATGATTCCTTGAATCGGTCGGCAACCATTCGCAGCACCATGTCTCCGACTTGATGACCCCAAGTATCATTGAATTTCTTGAAGTGATCGATATCGATCAGGACGACCGAAACTTTGCGCCGCGTGCGTGCAGATACTGAGAACTCCTTTTTCAACATGCTTTGGAACGCGTCGTGATTGAAAAGGTTGGTCAGGCCATCAGTCATGGCTTTACGCGATAATTCGAGCCGGCCTGCGGCCGCCAGGCAAATAATCTCCAATGCCCCTAATCGCTGCTCGTCGAAGGCATTGTTCGCCTTATTGTTTTCAAGATAAAGCAAGCCGGTCAATTCGCCGCCTTCATTCGCAGTACCGGTCATCAACGGAATACAAAGCACGGACTTGACCCGCTTGATCTTGATATATGGATCTTGACGCAGGCCGGGCACCGTATCCTGGGAACCGAGAGCATCGTTGATCACGACGCTTCTCTGCGTTCTCTTCACATAATTAACCACGGACTGGGAAACGTTCCCGGCTTCGGCAAGAGGGATCGATTGCAGAATCTTCGGTTTTGTATGATCCGCAGAAACCTCGGCCTCGACAAAAAGGCTATCCGTGGTCTTGCGAAGGATCAACAAACCGCAATCCGCCCCCGCACACTCCATTGCAGCCATGATGGTTTTCTCAACCAATTGGCTATGCGTTTTTTCTTGCGCGATATTCTTGAGCGCCTTCATCAATGCCTGGAGATCGAAGGTCAGCGACGATATGCCTGTTGTCAATGAGGTGTTGAGCGAGCTCGGCTCCTTTTGGCCGGCCAGTTGCGGATAGATGCGCTCCAGCTCTTCCAGCTTTGCGGCGGCGCCCCACTGCTTATAGCAGTGCCACGCCTGGCGCAGATACGTAGTGGCCACACCGCTTCTGTCGAGTGCAAAATGAAACTTTGCCGCGAGTTCGTTGGCTAATGCCTCTTCCTGCAGGTAGCCGCTTTTCCTCGCATGATGAATCGCTTTTTCATAGAGATTGATCGCATTGAGTTCATTGCCCCTGATGCCTTCGAACTCGGCAGCAACCAGCAGATATTTATGCAGGTGGTTTGCCGCTCCATGATGCGCCCATTTTTTCATTTTCTTTTGATTGCGTCCAACCGCGCGCAAAAGCGCGCGCGGCCGTACCGGATCCGCTGTTCGCCAAATGGCAATCCGCGCCAAGGAGTCATAAAACACGGCGATCGGATTGGTCACTGAACCCAATATAGCGAACGCAAATGGCTTTGCCTTGTCGGAAAACCGGATCGATTCGTCATGGCGGCCGAAGTGATAACACAGATACTGTTTTAAAAAATAAAAGGTATGCAGTGCTGTTCCCTGTTTGGTCGTCATCCATTTTTTCAGCACTTCTTCCTTGTCGCCTGAAAGACTGCAGGGGTCGCCGCCGATACCCCGCATATTTGAAGCAGCCTGGTGAAATAGCGCGTTGACAACATGCCACCGCGGCTGGTGCAGCAGGGTTTTAAGAGCGGCGTTGTACTTTAAGAAATCATCATCGAGAGCATCAAGCTCTCGGCCGCAATGGAAAGACATATAGCAATAAATCACTGCATTATGGGCAGCACTTCCCAGATCGCCCATCTCCAGGCTGTGCTGATAATCGCCTGTATAGCAGGAAAGCAGGTCGCGCACCGGCTCTTTCCAATGCCGGACATGGGCATTCACCAAGTAGCGCGTCTGCAAGGTGTCTTTTTCCTGCCCAAGTTTGTCGGCGAGGCGGAGTGCCAGTGCGCCGAAGCGGTTGCCAACCTCAATGTCGTTCAATATTCCGCATAAAAGAGCGCCGTACGCGGCATAGATCGATGCGCTTGTGCGCGTATTGGGCTGTTTCAAGGTTAATCTGAGAGATTCAAAGATTCCGATGGCGAACAGCTTCGGATTCGCCGCGAATGCGGCATGTCCGATTCCGCCGAGCAAGCGCCGACGGGCAATCGTCAGAGGGTCCGGCATGTCTGCGGCATTGAGCAGCACCTCGTCGTCTTTGCCGATCATCGCCAGTTTGACCCTGACCGCATACCAAATCACATGTATCCGTGACGGCCTTGATGGCAGATATATTCCGGCCAAGCGAAGAGCTTCCAGCCCGAGCGCAATTGCTGCAGCAAGTCGCCCCTGGCTGGTCTCCACGGCAATTCTGATTTCGTAGATTCTTATTTTGTCGATCGGATTTGCGGCATGTGCAAGTGCGACTTCGATCACGGGCTCCATTTCAGTGAAATTTCCGCTGAGATGCGCCGCATCCACGGCTGCCGCGTACAACTCGAATGCCAGCGAATAATCGCGTTGCCATTCGTCGTCTGGCATCACCTTGAGCCCGACTTTCAAGAAGCCGAACGCGGCATCGTATGCACCGGAATACTTGGCTATCTTTGCCGCCCTCAGCGCAAGCTTCACCAGTGATTTTTTCTCATGCTCATCGCTGATCAGCGGCGCACCATAGCTCAGGTGCGTGACAGTATCGAAAATCTTTTTGTCGAAATCCTTTCGCGGCGTATTCGCCACCAGCAGTTCGCCGATCAACTTGTGAAGCGCCGGTTTTTCATCGTCGGGAATTAAACCATAGGCAGCCTGCTGCACGCGATCATGCGAAAACCGGCATTCGATTCCGGACGCATCACGTTCATCAATCTCCCTGCCAGGCAGCCAGTCGGAAGAAGGCCCGGCCGGATTGAGCAGTCCCCAGTGCAGCGCTTGCATTATCGCCGCCATGGAATTTTTCACCGTTTGCCGATAGATCGTCGCCAGGGTCAAGATATCGAATCTATTTCCAAGGCATGCTGCAAGCAACACGATACGCCGGGTATCAGGGTTCAATCGTTCCAGCTTGGCCGTCATCAGATCGACGACATTGTCGGTGATTCCGCACGCACGAATCCGCTCCATGTCCCATTCCCAGCGTCGCCGGTTTGAGTTGAAGGAAAGCAGATTTTCCGAATCCAGCGACTTCAGGAATTCCTCAATGAAGAACGGATTTCCATCAGTCTTCTCGACTAGCAGAGTTGCCAGCGCCTCGCCTTCGATTGCCGAACAGTGCAGTGTATCGAAGACAAGCTGACTGACATGCTCGAATGTAAGCGGCTTGAGCATCAAGGTATCAATTGCAATACCTGATTTTTTGAGTTTGTTCAGCGTGCTCATCAATGGATGCGTCTGATCCACTTCGTTATCGCGATAAGTGCCAATGACCATCAAATGGCACATCGACTCATCCGCGAGCAAGTAACCCAGAAATTTCAAGGATGCAGAATCGATCCATTGCAGATCATCCAGAAATATCACCAGTGGATGATTGGGTTGACAAAATACCAATATGAAATCGCGGAAAACCAGATTGATCCTGTTTTGCGTCTCGGCCGGCTCCAACTTCGGTATCGCCGGCTGCGGACCGAGAATGATCTCAAGATCCGGCAATGCGTTGATGATGAGCTGTCCGTTGGATCCGAGTGCCTTCTGCAACCGCACTCGCCAATAATCCAGTTGCTCTTCATTTTCAGTCAACACCTGCTTGATCAAATCGCGTAGCGAATCGAGTAGTGCACTGAAAGGAGTGGCTCGCTGAAATTGATTGAACTCGCCTGCAATGAAATAGCCGTGGCTTGCGGTAATCGATTTGTAAACTTCTCGTACCAGAGAAGTTTTTCCGATTCCGGAATAGCCGGCCACGCAAATTATTTCACGACTGCCTTGCGCGACTTTATCGAATTTTTCGAGCAAGGCTTGGACTTCGATTTCCCGCCCATACAATTTTTGCGGAATCTGGAATTTGTGCGGTCTGTCATGTTGTGCCAGCGCAAACTGTTTGATCGTCTTGTTGGCATTCCATTGGACAAGGCATTCCTCCAGATCGGCCATGATGCCCCAGCCGCTCTGATACCGATCTTCTGCATTTTTCGACAAAAGTTTCATCACAATATCGGACACCGCCTGCGGTATGCCTGCGTCGACTTCACAAGGCGGCAGCACCTGCCTGGCAATATGCATGTGAACCAGGTCCAGAGGATCTTCGGCGACGAATGGCGGCGTTCCGGTCAACATCTGGTACAGCGTCGCACCGAAAGAATAATAGTCGCTTCGATAGTCGATGGTGCGATTCATTCGGCCCGTTTGCTCCGGCGACATATAAGCAAGTGTGCCGGCGAGAATACTCGGATTGACCAGCAACTGCTGTTCGCGCGACAGAATCATCGAATGGTCGAAATCGATGATTTTGAGTTCACGGGTCTTTTCATTCACGATAATATTGTGGGGACTAATGTCCTTGTGAATGATGCTAGAAGAATGAATCTGGTCTAGTCCTTCAGCGATCCAGCTGCCGTAAAGAAGTGTTTGCGCCATGGAGAGCAGACCATCCTTCATCAAGTCGCAAAGCGAGCGGCCGCCGATATCTTCCATTACCAGCATCGTCGAATCGGAGAATTGCTCTGATCCGAAACAGCGGATCACTCTTGAGCCGTTGATGGCCTGAACTATTTCCAGTTCGTTCCTGTTGCGATTGAAATTTTCTCGTCCGGCAAAGTTTTCCTGATGAATTTTCAAGATGACGGATCTGCCGTCTGAGACGCGAAGCGCGCGATAGATCCTTGCATTAGTGCTGTTATTGATTTCTTCAATGATTTGATACTTGCCATGCATATACGGCACGGACTGAAGATCAGCGGCCGATTTTGGTTGAATCATTTTATCTATCCCACTGTTTTCGACAGTCATCACGCTCTTTCGTAATATCCGGACCGGAACGGTCTAAATTTCCGCAAATCGAAGCGTGACGAACTACTAGATTTGATTAAATATTGCCGCAAGGAAAGTGTCAAGGCGAAGTGCGTTGTATCGCAGAGCACCATCGCCCTCAATCTGAAGATTATTCTTGCCGATTTGTCCATCATTTCGCTGCTGGTTGGCGAACCTGAGCGCCTGGTGAGAGCTGCAGACTATAATATCGAGCATGAAAGTCCAATTCACTAAAATGCATGGCGCAGGCAACGACTTCGTTGTGATTGATGCAATCAATCAACACATCGATTTCACGCCAGCGCAATGGAAGTTGCTTGCCGACCGGCGCTTCGGCGTCGGCGCGGACCAGATATTGGTGGTCGAAAAGCCGCAATCTTCCACCGTTGACTTTCGTTACCGCATTTACAACGCCGATGGCGGAGAAGTAGAGCAATGCGGCAACGGCGCGCGCGCATTCGTGAAATTTGTTACGGAAAAGGGTTTGACGGACAAGCGTGCAATCAAGGTCGAGACCCTTGCCGGAATCATCGAATTGACACTTGAAGCGGACGGCATGGTGACTGTCGATATGGGAGCGCCGATATGGGAGCCGGAACGCATTCCATTCGACACCAACGGCTTGCAATGTGAGTCTAGCGGCAGCGGCGCCGTCTGGCCACTCGATGTCGATGGCACGATCGTACCCATCTCTGTGGTATCGATGGGCAATCCGCATGCAGTGCAATTGGTTGACGATTGTGCGGCGGCGCCAGTCGCGACATTGGGGCCGCTGATTGAAACCCATCGCCGTTTTCCAAAACGTGTCAACGCCGGCTTCATGCAAATTGTCGGACGCCACCACATCAAGCTGCGGGTGTTTGAACGCGGCGCAGGCGAAACGCTGGCTTGCGGTACAGGAGCCTGCGCGGCCGTTGCGGTGGGTATTCGCCGCGGCTTGCTCGATTCACCGGTCAAGGTCGACACGCGCGGCGGCCAGTTGTCAATCGCATGGGCGGAGGGCAGTTCATCGGTCATGCTTACCGGTCCGGCAGTCAGCGTGTTTGAGGGTCAAATCGAAATCTGAATTGCTTTTGTGCTGACCGTGCAGGTTCTGGTCGATAGCAAATCGTTATCCCCATTTTTCAACCCGTTAAATACTTAATCCTACTTTCCTAATCACGCGGCAACGGATTCAAGATCCCGTATATCCGAATGCTTTTGTCGGTTAGAATCACATAGGTTCCGGCAATCATTTTCGCCGCTCGGCCGCGCTTTATTACTATCGATTTTTGCATACATAAAATATGACTGTTCAACTTGATTCAAACGCGGTCGCTCGCTTCCTGGCAGACAATCCTCACTTCTTTGAAGAACACGCTGAGCTTATCTCAAAGCTTAAGTTGACCAGTCCGATCGGGGGGCGAACCATCTCCCTGCAAGAAAGGCAAATGGAAGTATTGCGTGAGAAGATCAAGGGGTTGGACTTGCGGTTTGCAGAACTGATACGCGTGGCTCAGGGAAACGATGCGATTACCGAAAAATTCCAAGCCTGGACCCGCACATTATTATTGGCGCGTAATGACGTCGATTTACCGTACGTGCTGATTGACGGATTGCAGACAATATTTTCGGTGCCGCAGGCGACATTGCGCATCTGGGGAGCTGCAGAAGAGTTTTCGCACACATGGTTCGCCGCCGAAGTTTCAGAGGATGCGCGACTTTTTTCAAATGGCTTGAACATGCCGTTCTGCGGCCCGAACAATGATTTTGAGGCAGCGTCCTGGCTTGAAGATGGCGCGTCGATGCAATCGGTCGCGATCCTGCCGCTGCGAACAGACCCAGAAATCAACGCATTCGGACTGCTGGTCCTGGGCTCGCCCGACCCTGAACGTTTTTCGGCGGACATGGCAACCGATTTCCTGATCAAGATCGGCGATACCACCAGTGCAGCGCTGACCTGCCTGCTTGACTAGCCTTGGCCGGTGAGCATTGAAGAGAATCATGCTTATATTGGCGGCTATCTCGATAGCCTGAAGACGCAACGCAAGCTGTCGCCGCATACTCTCTCAGGTTACGGACGTGATCTGGCCGAACTGTTGGTATTTGCCGATACGCTGGGCGGCAATTTTGCGCTCCCGTCGATTACCCATTTTCATATTCGCCGCCTTGCTTCGCAGTTGCATGCGAAAGGATTAAATCCTCGCTCAATCGCGCGCAAGCTATCGTCGTGGCGCGGATTCTTCAATTGGCTGTCAGGACAAACCGCACTTGCATCAAACCCGGTCGATGGCATCAAGGCGCCGAAGCGCAGTAAGCCTCTCCCGAAAGCACTCGCCGCAGATGACGCAGTGCGGCTTGTGTCGAAAACACATCCCGGCAAAAACCCGGACTCCGCATCCCAGCAATGCAATCGCGCAATGTTCGAGCTGCTTTATTCCAGCGGTCTGCGCGTGTCCGAACTGGTCGGACTGGATGCTCGTTATAGCCGGGAAGCTGATCATGTGTCAGCGGGATGGATCGACTTTGATGCATCTGAAGTAACGGTCACCGGCAAAGGCAGCAAGATGCGCAGCATACCGGTTGGACAGCCGGCACTGCGTGCCGTGAAGGATTGGCTTGCCATCCGGTCGACGCTCCTGGAGCGCAGTTCCGACAATGATCGGTTCGCGTTGTTCCTTACCGACCGAGGCAAGCGCATGTCGCCACGCGTGGTGCAAACGCGCCTGAAAGCGCATGCGCAGGCGCTCGGCATTCCCGCGGACGTGCATCCGCATGTGTTGCGGCACTCATTCGCTTCGCATGTATTGCAATCGTCCGGCGACTTGCGCGCCGTGCAGGAAATGCTTGGACACGCATCAATCGCGGCAACACAGGTATACACCTCGCTCGATTTTCAGAGATTGGCGCAGGTATACGATGCCGCGCATCCGCGCGCGAAAAAGCGTTGCGAATAAGGCAGGATTTGCCGGCATATCGTTCAAATGCGGCGCATCTAACCGGATACACTGGTTTTCTCGAAGATGAATTTTGCAACTCTATTGCAAATACTGCATAATCCCCCAAATTCGAATTTCCCATTGCACGAAAATGAAAGCCAAATCAATTGCGGCCAAGTCGCGCAATAATCAATCAGAAGGCGCTCCCGCCACACGAGCCCTGGCGGAAATCCAGTTGCGCCGCGCGTCAGTACGTATTACGAAGGCGCGGGTAAAGGTGTTGGCTGCGTTGCTGGGCGCAAACCGGGCCTTTTCACACCATGAAGTGCAAGACACCTTTGCCGATATGGATCGGGTAACCCTGTATCGGGCGCTCGACTGCCTGATCGAAGCCCGGCTGGCACACAAGATTGCCGGCGACGACCGTATATTCCGTTACAGTGCCGGAACCGACCAAGCGGCGCATGAAAATGCATCGCATGCCGAATTTCAGCCCGCACAACATCAGCACGGGCATTTCAAATGTACCCGTTGCGCCAAGGTTTTCTGCCTTGAACGAAGCGGCACGGAGTCGACGCCGGGCACTTTGTCCGGGGCCGCCGAGCGGCAATTGGCGCTGCGCCGGCAGTTGCAAGGCGAACTCCAATTGACACTTGGAGACGGCTTTCAAAGCCACGATATCGAACTCACCATCAAGGGATGGTGTGCCGACTGCGTACACTAACTGGTATTAGCCATGGCCCTGATTCCCACTACCATTCTTACCGGCTTCCTCGGCGCGGGTAAAACCACGCTGCTCAATCGCGTCTTGCGGGAACGGCACGGCCTTAAAATCGCCGTGATCGAGAATGAATTCGGCCAGGAAAATATCGACAATGAAATTCTGGTGCAAGACAGCAACGAACATATCGTCGAAATGAACAACGGCTGTATTTGCTGTACAGTACGTGGCGATTTGATTACCGCACTGTCCGCTTTGTCGCAAAAACGCAACGCAGGCGAATTGCATTTCGATCACGTCATTATCGAAACTACCGGACTGGCCAACCCGGGTCCGGTCGCGCAAACCTTCTTTATGGATGAAGAGGTGGCGATGCATTACCTGCTCGACTCGATCATTACCGTGGTCGATGCCCGACATGCGATGCAACAGCTGGATGAACATGAAGAAGCGCAGCGTCAAGCGGGATTCGCAGACAGAATACTTTTGTCCAAAACCGATTTGACCGACAGCGATGCAATCGAAGTACTATGTGCGCGATTGAAGCGCATCAATCCGCGCGCTCCGATCGGCAGGGTGGATTTTGGCAGCACACCGATCGAAGAAGTTCTCGATATCCGGGGCTTCAACCTGAATGAAAAACTGGAGATCGACCCCGATTTCCTCATGGCGGAAGAAGAGCGTGATCATGAGCATCACGATTGCGATGACCACTGCGACCATCAGCATGCAGGAGGCCATAGCCACTCTGATGACATCGCGGCATTCGTATTCAAAAGTGCCAGGCCATTCGATAGCGCCGCTCTGGATGAATTTCTGGGAACGCTGGTTCAGGTTTATGGTCCGCGCATGTTGCGCTATAAAGGGGTACTGTTTATGAAGGACGCCGATCGCAAGGTAGTATTTCAAGGCGTACATCAGATGATGGGAACGGATGTAGGCGGAAAATGGGGAGATTCGGAAGTGCGCGGCAGCAAAATGGTTTTCATCGGCAAGAATCTACCCAAAGAAACTTTTATTCGCGGACTGGAACAATGTTTGGTATAAACTACCGTGGTTTCAAGCAAGGGGGCGGGTGCTTTATCGGCAGCGAGAACAGCTAAATCGCGTGCGGCACCTGATGAAGTCAGTGCGTTGGACAGTTCATTGAGGATAGAAGACATGAACGCAACTGTTACAAAATCTGCCAAAAAAACCGTTGCCGCACGAAATCCAGGCAAGACGTCAGCCAAGCCGACTAAGATTGCCAAGACAAAAAGCACTGGAAAAACCGGCGCGTCGACTCTGAAAAGAGTAGCCGCCAAATTGGCAAAAAAGACAACGAGCGCACTGAAACCGGCAGTCAAACCCATGAAGACGGTCGTGAAAATCGGCGTCAAACCAGCCTCCAAGAGCGGAACAAAGCTTGCAATGAAGGCCCCGGCCAAACCGGCAATTGGGAAGAAAGGAATTTTAAGCGGCGCAGTTAAAAAACCGGCCCGTGTTGCGGTTAAAACTGCATCGGTAAAAAGCCCGGCCGTGAAATCGGCGGGAACAAGAACCGCCGGGCCCGCCGTAAAGCGCCCGGCGATAAGCGCACCAGAAATACACAAATCGAGCGCAGGTATGAGCAGCAACAAAGCCGGCACTCGAACGACAGATAAAATTGAGAAACCCGAAGTTTCGAAGGTAAGCGAAGTGGCAACCAAACAAATGAAATCGACTCCAGCCATCATCACCGATGGCACCCTGCTGTCCGAAGCGCAAGTCCTCAAGATGAGCGAAAAGGATTACATGAACGCCGCGCAATTGGCTTTTTTCAAAGCGCGCTTGCAGCAACTTGAAAAAGATTTGCTCAAGAACGCCGGCGAAACCACCGAGCACTTGCGCGAAACCGTGCTGGTGCCCGATCCCGCCGATCGCGCAACAATTGAAGAAGAGCATGCGCTTGAATTACGTACCCGCGATCGCGAACGGAAACTGTTGAAAAAAGTCCAGCAGTCGCTGGCCAGTATTGAGTCCGGCGAATATGGATGGTGTGAAGAGACAGGCGAGCCGATCGGCATTCCTCGTTTGCTGGCGCGTCCAACCGCGACCCTTTCACTGGAAGCGCAACAGCGCCGCGAACTCAAGCAAAAACTGTACGGCGACTGAATTTATTCCTTGTATTAGGCAGGTCCGTACTTCTTTCATAGTTGAAATGAAAAACGGACCTTGCGCGTCTGTTTCCTACGGAAAGCGGTAGAGGAAAGTCGCTTTCCTTTTAGAGATCAGCGTCTCGAGTCGCGGTCAAGGTTGTTCCGCACCTTGCCACACCGTCGTTTATTTCGTAAAATGCAACCGTGTTGCAATTATATGCATTGCCGATTGTTACCTCATTCTTGTTCAGGATACTTGGAATGGACGAGGGGTAGATCCGCGAATCGTATCTCGCCGCTTTTTTGCGGATTCAACTATTTCCCAAAGATAAAAAAGTGACTTCCACGAAATAATCAGTCTGCCATTGATGCGATCCCTTCGTTCCGCCCGATTAACTTACTTTGCGCCCGTCGTCATCCTGATGATGGTGGTATTGTTTGCGCAATGGATCGGATTACGTCACGGTATCGTTCACGCTGGATTGCAACATTCGACTGTATCAGTAACGCAAACCGATTCTGATTCCGGTGATGCCCATCACTCGTGCATCGCATTCGATGCCGCAGCACTTGCCGACAGCATTTCTCCAGGGGCATATCTCGCTCCGTTTTTCACCAGCGCACGAGTACTGGCTCTGTGGACGGCATTCGCGTCATGGGATGCTCCGTTCTCGTATTACTTTTCCTCTCGCGCCCCGCCGCTTCCTTGACTTTCCTGCAATAGCTCTCGACCTTTATCCGATCAGATCGCTCAATGCCATCGGATAGATATCCATTCAGGCATTTATAGTCAAGGAATCGTCATGCATGTCCCTCGCATTTTGTCGGCAGCGGCAATATCAGCCGCATTCGTATCTTTATATACCCCCGTATTCGCACAAATCGCAGAGAAATCGCTACCGCCTGTGATAGTCACCGCAACCCCGTTCAATGCTCCCGAGAATGCGCAGATTCTGACTCCTGCCACCGTGCTGTCCGGCGACGAATTGCGCAATAAGCTCGAACCTTCGCTCGGCAATACGCTATCGCGTGAGCTGGGCGTCTCGTCATCCGCATTCGGCGCGGGAGCGTCGCGCCCGATCATACGCGGGCTCGAAGGTCCTAGAGTCAAGATTTTGCAAAACGGCATGTCGGTACTCGATGTTTCCAGCCTCTCCAACGATCATGCGGTTGGTGTGGAAACATCGACCGCGCGCCAGATCGAAATATTGCGCGGACCAGCTGCGCTGCTGTATGGCTCCGGTGCAATCGGCGGCCTGGTCAACGTGGTCAACGACCGAATCCCAACCGAGCTAATGGCTAAACCGACCGGAGAAGCGGAAGTTCGTTTCGGATCGGCAAATCGTGAAAAAAACCTGTTGTTTTCTGCCGATGGCTCTTCCGGTCCGGTCGGACTTCATCTTGACGCCAATCTGCGCGACGCCGACGACTATAAAATTCCCGGTTTTTCCGTATTGAACGATCCCGCATCCGCGCAAGGTAGATTGCCGTCGTCATTCTCCCGAGCCAACAGTCTCGGACTGGGCGCGTCGCATATTGCCGACTGGGGCCATATTGGTGCCTCGGTTGGCGCCAAGAACGATCGCTATGGCATTCCAACCGCCGAGCAATCGTTCATTACGCTATCGCAAACGCGTTTTGACATGGATAGCCTGATCCGTCAACCGTTGGCCGGGTTTGAATCGTTCAAGTTCAAGCTAGGACACACCGATTACAAACATACCGAGAATTTGCAGGACGGCACACCGGCAACCAACTTCAAAAACCGTGCGATCGAAACACGCTGGGAACTGGCGCACAAACCGCTGGCAGGCTGGCGCGGCACGCTGGGAATGCAGACCGAGAACAGTAAATATTCGGCGCTGGCTGCGGACGGCAGCGGTCCTGAAACCGTCCCGATCACCAAGTCGTCATCAGTGGCCGGATTTCTGGTTGAAGAAAGGGATTTCGGCCCCATTCGTGCAAGCGCCGGCGCGCGGCTGGAATCCGTCAAGCGGCGCCCGGATACATCCGCCGGATTGCCTGATCGCGATTTCAAGCTGGGATCGTATTCGATTGGCGGACTCTGGGCCTTTGTCCCGGGCTATAGCTTCGGCCCGACATTATCGATTGCGCAGCGCGCACCCGCCATCGAGGAACTCTATTCGAACGGTCCCCATGAAGCCACCAGAACCTTCGATATCGGCGACGCCGGACTTCACAAGGAAACGTCGCGCAACATCGAACTGACATTGCAAAAGACCGAGGGCCTGGTGCGCTGGAAGGCAAATCTTTTCGAAAACAAGATTAAGAATTTCGTCTATGGCCGTACTGACGGGACGCTGGTCGATGACGATGGCGCCCCCGATCCGGCCGGCGAATTCCGGCAACGGTTCTGGTCGCAGGCTAATGCCACAATCCGTGGCGCCGAGATGGAGGTAAGTTACAACTTGCGCGGCGAGGGTTTGTCGCTACGCGGCTTTACCGATACATCGCGTGGCACGCTTGACGGCGCGGGATCTTTACCGTTGCAACCGGCGAGCCGCGTCGGCATCGACGCCGATTTTAAACAAGGACCCTGGCGCACCGGTATCGGATTGCTGCGCGCCAAAAACCAGGACCGCCTTGCCGCCTTTGAGACTACAAGAACGTCCGGCTATACTCAGCTTGATGCGCACTTGTCTTACACGCAGCGAGTCGGGACGACGCAATTGACCGGTTTTGTACTGGCGAAAAATCTACTCAACCAGGACATCCGCTTATCGACCTCGGTGCTCAAGGATGTGGCGCCGCTGCCTGGCCGCAGTCTGATTGTGGGTGTGCGAACTCGCTTTTAATTTTAATTTTTCGCGCAAGATGCGGCATACTGTTCGACGGTACAAGGCACGATGGCTGTGATGTGGAGCACTGCCTGATAGCACTAATATGGCGTTATAATTGAACGCTGCTTTAGCGAGGGTAGCAATTACTGTATTGACAACGGGAAAAACGTGGCAATTTTCGGGCTCTTTGGCAAAAAAGACAATCAGTCAGCAACATCTGCCGACAAAAATTCTGCTCGCCCGAAACGCGATGACGGCTCTTCCCGTACAAACAGTACCAATGACCTGAACGAGCGTACCAAGCAAGCGCAACGTAATGTCGCGCGAGCTACCGCGACTGCCAAGAAAATCGATGCCATCGAATCCGAGATGTCATCCGAGTTTATCCCGACACACGCCGCAAACAGCACGCTGGCCGGCCCATCGACCATACCACAACCCGTTTCGCAATCCGACAAAACAAAACCCGGCAAGGGACAGCAACAGCTTCAAAAGTCATTTGAAGCCACGCTGCCGGTCATGGGCATGACCACCGAATTCCTGCTGGGAGAAGAAGGAAAGTCGGTTGCAGTGGAAGCAACCGGCTCAGAGGATGGGCAAATCGTTGAAGAAGCGGCAATCCTGTTTGCAAATGAACAAAATGAAGTGGTTGAACAAATGCTGCAAGGCGCGATTCACGAGCCGGGCAGCAACAATGTCTCCAAAACAGCATGGCTGATGCTGTTCGACCTGTATCAGATCACGGGCAAGCACAAGCAATTCGAAAGCCTGTCGATCGAATATGCAAACAAATTCGAGACCTCTCCGCCAGCCTGGGTGGAGAATGTCAATAATGATCAGCTGCAGACAGCTGCCGCGCCTAAAGGAACGACACCCACGGTACCGTTTTCCGGAAAACTTGACGGGAATATTGTCAAGCTGCTTGAACGCGCACAAAAACTTGGCGAAACCACGAAGGACCTGCGGCTGGAGTTCACCCGTGTAACCGAGGTCAACCCGATCGGATGCGGCCTGCTGCTGCGAATACTCCACAAGCTGCAAAATTCGGCACACGATCTGATCCTGGTCGGAGCGCCTGAACTGGCAGACAAGATTCGGGCGATTCTGCAAGTAGGCAGGCGCGATGAAACCGAAGCGCCATGGCTGTTATTACTTGAAATTCTTCGTTTGCTGAATCGGGAAAAGGACTTTGAAGAAGCAAGTATCGATTATTGCATCACGTTCGAAGTATCGCCACCTGCCTTTGTTGCGCCAAAAAACAAAGTGACAACTGCAACGGCGGAAGACAGCGGCTCGATCAATACCGTTTCCGATTGCTTCGTGATGCCGACCGTCATCGAAGGAAAAATAGAGCCGTTGGTGAGCGCAATATCGACGTTCTCGGTCGGCCATAATCCTGTCGTTCTCGATTGTTCGCGTCTGAAGCGGGTTGACTTTACGGCCGCAGGCGAACTGACAAGCAGCCTGGCGCCGCTTTGCGCACAAGGTCGGACAATCGAATTGCATAACGTCAATCATCTGGTTATTGCCTTGTTCAACGTAATGGGACTGAAAGAGTTCGTACGTATCCAGCCGCGTAAAGTCTGACGGCACACTGCTCGCAAATCGCGTCTTGTAATCGGACTCCCCGCCCCCATTCTTTGAATTTGCACCCAAAGTAGTAATTCCGGGCTGCATCAATTTTCAGCCACTTCAATCCAGGGGCAAGCATGGAACAATTTCACGGCACGACCATCCTGTCGGTGCGGCGCGGAAATATCGTCGCGCTCGGCGGCGATGGTCAAGTCACGCTCGGCAATATCGTCATGAAGGGTACCGCGCGCAAGGTACGCAAACTGTATCAGGGCAAGGTATTGGCCGGCTTTGCCGGCGGCACCGCGGATGCTTTCACGTTGCTGGAAAGATTCGAAAGCAAGCTTGAAAAGCATCAGGGGCATTTGATGCGTGCTTCGGTGGAACTCGCCAAGGATTGGCGTACCGACCGCATGCTGCGCCGCCTGGAAGCAATGCTGCTGGTGGCGGATCGCGACGCCACGCTGGTCATCACCGGCAATGGCGATGTGCTGGAACCGACCGACGGTATCGGCGCGATCGGTTCCGGTGGCGCATTTGCACAGTCAGCAGCAAAAGCGCTGTTTGAAAATACCGAATTGTCGCCGATCGAGATTGTCAAAAAATCCCTGACGATCGCGGGCGAGTTGTGTATCTACACCAATCTGTCGCACACGATTGAAACATTGGAATAGCGCGCAAACCCTCAACGTATCGTTCCGAAAAAATACATCATGAACATGACTCCGCAGGAAATTGTCTCCGAGCTCGATAAGCATGTGGTTGGCCAGGGCCGCGCCAAGCGCGCCGTTGCGATTGCATTGCGCAATCGGTGGCGCCGTCAGCAGGTGGCTGAACCATTGCGCCATGAAATCACGCCTAAGAACATCTTGATGATCGGCCCGACCGGCGTCGGCAAGACCGAAATTGCGCGGCGTCTGGCGAAACTGGCCGACGCTCCGTTCATCAAGATTGAAGCCACGAAATTTACCGAAGTCGGCTATGTCGGCCGCGATGTCGACACCATCATTCGTGACTTGATCGATATCGGCATCAAGCAAACGCGTGAAGTGGAAATGCGCAAAGTGCGCACCCGTGCCGAAGATGCCGCGGAAGATCGCATTATCGATATCTTGGTGCCGCCGGCGCGCGATTTCGGATTCAGCTCCAGCCCGAGCTCCCCGGCTGAAGGCGATGCGCATGCGGGCAATACCGCGCGCCAGACATTCCGCAAGCGCTTGCGCGAAGGCGCGCTCGATGACCGCGAAATTGAAATCGAATTGGCCGAGACCGGACCGCAAATGGAAATCATGGCGCCGCCGGGCATGGAAGAAATGACTGAACAGATCAAGTCGATGTTTTCAGGCATGGGCGGCAGCCGAAAAAAATCGCGGAAAATAAAGATCCGTGAAGCGTTGAAGCTATTGATCGATGAAGAAGCGGCCAAGCTTCTCAATGAAGACGATCTAAAGCAAAAGGCGATTACCAACGTTGAACAAAACGGAATTGTTTTTCTGGATGAAATAGACAAGATCGCGTCGCGCTCGGAAACCGGCGGCGCCGATGTGTCGCGTGCGGGTGTGCAACGTGATTTGCTGCCATTGGTAGAGGGCACCACGGTCAATACCAAGTACGGAATGATCAAAACCGATCATATCCTGTTCATTGCATCGGGCGCATTCCATTTCGCAAAACCGTCGGACCTGATCCCCGAACTTCAGGGCCGCTTCCCGATCCGGGTTGAACTCGACTCCCTGTCGATCGCCGATTTCGAACGCATCCTGACCGGTACCGACGCCTGCCTTACCAAACAGTATGAAGCGTTGCTGGCGACAGAAAACGTGAAGATAGAGTTTTCACAGGACGGCATTCAGCGCCTGGCGGAAATCGCTTTTTCGGTCAATGAAAAAACCGAGAACATCGGTGCTCGCCGTTTATACACGGTAATGGAAAAACTGCTGGAAGAGATCTCGTTTTCCGCAACCGATACGCCGGATCGCTTGATCGGAATCGATGCGGCCTACGTTGATGATAAGCTTGGCGCCTTGGCTGTCAACGAAGATCTGTCGCGCTACGTTTTGTAATTGCAATCCGGATAAATCCGGACTCGCCGTATGGCAAACAAGGCTATCTCCAAGCGGCAAAAACTGAGTTTCCGAATCGAACCCTCGCAACGGAGCATGAGATCGAAAGATCCTGTGGCGATTCGCGCAAAACAGCGTGCTGCAGGGCCGCACAAAAAGTCCGGCTCGGCAGTAGATCTGATTCAGCAGCGCACATTTAAAAAAAATCTGGCCGATCCGAATTCAAGTAAGTAGCAATTACCGCGCAGGACAATTTTCCTGCGTGCCGCTTTCTTTCGCCGACTATTTGCTGCCGTAGACTTACACTGTCCGGCGATTCAGCTGCCGGCACAGTGTGTATCAGCGGTAGGCACGCTGTAAAAGCATGCGAGGAAGACTAGCGTTGCTGTGCGGGAGCGACAGATGTGCTGGGCACCGGCTGGGTTTGAGGGGAAAATTGTGTTGCAGGCGCCGGCTGGCCAGGTACCGCTCCTTGCACTGGCGCCGGTGCCGAAGGCCTTTGCGGCGAAGAGTCTGCCTGGGCACCCGCAGGATTGTATCCGATGGAAGGGCCGCCCATATCCATGTTCGGTGTGACGCCGGCGTTCGCCGGTGCTGCTACTTGACCGGCAGGATTTTGTGCCTGCTGCTGCGGCGGCGGTGCGGCAGGCTGCAGGGTGTTTGGCACACCGGTATTCGGCTGCGCCTGCGGGGATGCATTTACCACCACTCTCGGTGGTGCGGCAGGCGCGGTCCGCACAACAGGTGCTGGGGCCCGGCTGGACATTGTGACATTGCTATCCGATTTCGCTTCTTCCGGCAGTTCCACCCTTTTGATTACCCCACCGTCCGATAGCAGCACATACTGTCTATGGACTTCCTTGACGGTTACTCCCGGCATCACTTCCGCGTTGGCCCTGATTGCCTGCGGCGGCTTGCCGTCGGTCGCCAGAATCGCCACGCTATCGACTGGATTGCCGGAAACGACAACGCCTTTCAATTGGAAATTGCTGGCAACCGCCACATTCGAACGACCGCCAAACAGACCTGCGGCAGCATCCAGACTGGGAGCGGGCCGGGCGGCCGGAGGCGGCGCGGTAGCTGGCCGAACCGGTGGGGTAAACACTTGCATCGCCCAATAGGCAATAGATGCGCACAAGGCGATAAACAATACAAAACTTGCGACAAGGGGCCACTGTTTCATTGCATTCCTTCTTGGTCTGGCTTGATTGAGTTTTGCTTCAATCATGCCATTTTCTCTCCCTCTCCCATGGGGAGAGGGTTGGGGTGAGGGGGTGCGGCTTCATAATTAACCATGCCGCATTAAAATCTGTTTCAGCGCACCAACTGGTTGATTTCGATAATCGGCATTAACACCGCCAGCACAATCAGCAACACAACCACACCCATCACCAGGATCAATACCGGTTCCAGCAACCCGGCTATCGTCAATGCGCGCCGCTCCAGATCCTGCTCCTGCGCATTCGAAGCGCGCTCCAGCATCGCCGGCAATTCTCCGGTCACTTCGCCGGCACGGATCATGTGAATCAGCATCGGCGGAAAATGCTTGTGCGCCGATAACGCGCGCGCCAATCCCACGCCTTCACGAACGCTGGTGGTCGCATCTTCGACTTGCGCACGCATTGCGACATTGGACAAGGTATCCCGGCTGGTTTGCAGCGCACGCAAAATCGGTACGCCGGACCCGGTGGTAATCGCCAGCGTGCTGGCAAAGCGCGCGGTATTCAGACTACGTTCGAACTTGCCATACAGCGGCGCACTCAGCAGCCACATGTGCCAGCGCATCTTGATCGCCGGATCCTTAAGCGCCCTGCGCCAGGCAAAAATCAAGGCGATCACAATCAGCAAAACAATCCAGCCGTAATTGCGCACGAAATCGGAAATACCCAGCATGAGTACCGTGAGCAGCGGCAGCTTTTGCTTGGTATTGGCAAACACCGAAACAATCTGCGGCACCACGTAAGTGAGCAAAAAGATTACGATCGAAAATGCGACGACCGTCACGATGGCTGGATAGGTAAACGCCAGCTTGACCTTTTGCACCAGTGCATTGCGCCGCTCGATATAGTCGGCCAGGCGCGACAGCACTCGCGACAATTGGCCGATGTGTTCACCCGAGGCGACCAGCGCTCGGTAGATATCGGCAAAATCGCGCGGATGCTGCGCCAAGGCGTCCGACAGCGATGCGCCGCCCATGATGTCGGATCGAATCGAGGCAATCAAATCGCGTACATAAGTTCGCTCGGCTTGCTCCAGCAATGCGGAAAACGCCTGCTCAAGCGGCAGGCTTGCCTCAAGCAAACTTGCCAATTGCCGGGTGAACAAAGACAACTCGGAAGTCGACAGGCGATCCCCGAATGCGCGGCGTTTGGTTTGTCCGGTTTCATCGAGCTGCGCCGCAATCGCATCGACGGCGATCGGCACCAAGCCTTGATTGCGCAAATCAGAACGCGCAGCGCGAGCGCTGTCGGCGTTGACTACGCCCTTTCTGGCGGAACCGCCTGCATCGACGGCTTCATAACGGAATGCTGGCAAGACGTAACCTCGAAATTTATTCAGATATGGAACATATCTGCTGCATAACAATGTATGCGGATTTGTCGAAAAACGTTTTAATCCTTCGTGACGCGCAGCAATTCAGCTTGAGTCGTCGTGCCGTTCGCCAGCCAACGATCGCCATCCTCGCGCATCGTGCGCATTCCGTCGTGTTGCGCCGTGGTGCGAATTTCCGCCTCGGACGCCTGGTTGTGGATTTGCGCACGAATCTGGTCCGTGGTCAGCAAGAGCTCATAAACACCAACCCGTCCTTGATAACCGGTGTGCCCGCATTTGTCGCATCCAACCGCGTGCCACAGCTGACCGTCATGGTGTTTGCAGTCCGGGCAGAGTTTACGTACCAGCCGCTGCGCCACCACGCCAAGCAATGACGATGACAGCAAAAACGGCTCGATGCCCATGTCGAGCAGACGCGTAACCGCCGCTGCCGAATCGTTGGTATGCAGCGTCGCCAGTACCAGGTGGCCGGTCAACGAGGCCTGTACCGCGATTTGCGCCGTCTCCAGATCGCGGATCTCGCCGATCATGATGACATCCGGGTCCTGACGCAGGATTGCCCGCAGCGCCTTGGCAAACGTCATCTCGATGCGCGGATTGACCTGGGTCTGACCGACGCCGGCTAGCTCGTATTCGATCGGGTCTTCGACGGTCAGGATATTGGTGGTGCTGGCATTCAGGCGCGACAGCGCCGCATACAGTGTCGTGGTTTTGCCGGACCCGGTCGGACCGGTAACCAGTACGATGCCGTGCGGCTGTCCTATCAGTTTATCGAATTGCAGCATGGTGTCTTCACTCATGCCGAGATGCTGCAAATCAAGCCGGCCTGCCTCTTTATCGAGCAGACGCAGCACCGCGCGCTCACCATGACCGGTCGGCAACGTCGATACCCGCACGTCGACCGGTTTGCCGCCGACGCGCAATGTGATACGCCCATCCTGCGGCAAGCGTTTTTCGGCAATATCGAGTTGCGACATAATCTTGATGCGTGAAATCAGCGACGCGTGGATCGCCTTCTTTGGACGCACGATATCGCGCAAAGTGCCGTCGATGCGGAATCGCACCACCGATATTTGTTCGAAAGGTTCGATATGGATATCGGAAGCGCCTTCGCGCAACGCCTGGGTCAATAGCGCGTTGATCATCCGGATCACCGGTGCGTCATCAGCCGATTCCAGCAAATCCTCAATCGCCGGCATGTCGCGCATCAGTTTTGCCAAGTCGAGATCGGATTCATACTCATCGATGACTTGCGCCGCATCGCCGCCGGAACCGGCATACGCCTGGGCAATCGCGGACTCCAGTGCTTCACGCGACATCGGTTTAAGTTTGACGCGGCCGAAGCGCCGGCTCACTTCCGCTATTGCGGTCGGAGAGGTTGCATCGGACACCCAGACTTCCACCGGTCCGCCATCGATCGCACCGTTGCGATGCGCCAATACGGCGAAATCGCGCGCGAATGCATAGGGTAAGAGTCGGGCTTCCATAAAAGTGCTCATTGCTGATCTTTAATTGCTGGTTCCGGGTTGTTGCAAAGGCTGCTGTTGCGGAGGTACCTGCGGCGGCACTGGTTGCGGCGTATTGCCCTGGACCTCCTGTCCGCCCCTGTACAAAGTACCTCCGACAACACGGCCGTCTTGCAGTGGCGGCAGGACAGGTGCACCAGTATTCGACAGGATGATCGTCGGATCGGGTTGCGCCTCTAATTGCTTGCCGCGAATGAAGCCATAGCGGTCCGCAGTCAAATTCACGCCTTGATCATTGTTGCGAATCACTATTGGCCGCAAAAACACCATCAGATTGGTCTTGACGCGACTGCGCTGTTGATACTTGAACAAATTGCCGACGACTGGAATATCGCCCAGGCCAGGCACTTTCTCTTCGCCATTCTGCCAATTGTCTTCAATCAAGCCGCCCAATACGATGATCTGACCGTCGTCTACCAGCACATTGGTATCGATCGAGCGCTTGGTGGTGATTAGCCCGGAAGCGGTATTTTCCTGAATATTCGACGTTTCCTGGTAAATCGCCATTTTGACCGTGCCGCCTTCAGAAATCTGGGGGCGTACGCGCAGCGACAAGCCGATATCCTTGCGCTCAATTGTCTGGAAGGGATTCACGCCGGCCGCACCGCCGGATGCCGGCGTCGTGAATTGACCGGTCACGAATGGCACGTTCTGCCCCACAATGATTCTCGCTTCTTCATTATCGAGCGTAACCAGATTGGGCATCGACAGGATATTGGCCTTGTCATCCGTTTCGAGCGCACGAGCTATCGCGCCTAAAGTGAGTTGCCCGCCAACCTGGCGAAAAATACCCAGGTTCAGGCCATTGCCCGGAGGCGTGGTAATGCCAGTCGGCCCCAACGCCGCGATAGTCTGCGAAATTAAATTATTTCCACTGCCCTGCGGCGTGAAGCCAGTCACAGTGCCCACCCGATATCTGCTGTTGGCATCACCGGAAAGGCTCGCCCATTGGACACCAAACTCGGCCGCTTTATCCGAGGTGACTTCCACAATCAACGACTCGATATACACTTGGGCGCGCCGCGCATCGAGTTGATCAACGACAACGCGCAAATTGCGATAAACCGCTTCGCTGGCGGTAATGATCAGCGTGTTGGTGCTCGGGTCGGCTTGAATGAACCCGCCAGGCCCACCCGTTGGCAAGGGGCCTTGCGCCGGCGCCGGCGAAGAGGGTGGTATCTGCGATCCAAGGCCGCCTCCTGATACTTGTTGCTGTTGCGGTTGCTGCGGCGTTTGCTGCGATGCTTGTGCCGACGACCCGGTCGCAGATACGTCAGACGCCACCACTGCGCGCAGTATTTGCGCCAGCTTGGTGGCTTCCGCATTTTTCAGATAAATCACATGCACATTGCCCGGTTGCGCGGTCGGTTGATCCAGCCGCGCAATCAGCGACTTGGCAAGGTTGGCGCGCGCGGCGGAAGGCGCGCGGATAATGACCGCGTTGGTGCGGGAGTCCGCCAGCAAGCTGGTGCTTCCGGCGCCGGGAGCGCCGGGCGCACCGCCTCCATCCAGCAAGCGATTGACCATCGTTGCAATATCGGACGCGACCGCATGGCGGATCGGCACCACATCCAGATCGCTGGTCGCAGGGCCGTCCAGCGCTGCAATGATGCGGCCGAGACGACGCAAGTTGTCAGCGTAATCGGTGATGACCAGCGTATTGTTGCCTGGGTTGGCGTTGATCGTGTTGTTCGGAGAAATCAGCGGCCGCAATACCGGCACCAGGTTACCGGCCGACTCATAGTTCAGGCGGAAAATCTGCGTCGCAATCTGATCACCCCTGATTGCGCCGGCCTGAATCGGTCCGGCCTGCAATTTTGCATCGGCTTCCGGCACGACCTTGGTAAAGCCATCACCGGCCACCACCGCGTATCCCTGCAAGCGCAGCGCCGAGGTCAGCAACTGGAATGCCTGCGCTTTGCTGACAGGTTTCTCGGATACCAGATTGATCGTGCCTTTGACGCGCGGATCGATAATGAAGGTCGTATTGGTATAGTGGCCGATCGCTTTGACCACCGACTCAATTTCGGCGCCGACAAAATTCAGCGTCGCCTGATTGGAAGTTGGATCTTGCGCACGCAGCGGCTGCACTGTGCTGATTGCGCACAGCAACGCCACGGCTGCGCCGATGCGCCGCCAAGCGGTTTGTTTACGGGGAAACGTTGCTGCCAGTAGATTATCTGTTTTCATTTGAACTCTAGTGCAATCACGTCTTTACCGCCTTCTCTGCGGCGCTGTCCCAGCAAATTGAGTAAATTTGCCAGCCTCTCTTCCTGCCCTGCTTCGGCTTCCGCCGTTCCGGAAAACTGCAAACGTCCATCCCTCAGGGTGCCGGAACCTTTCAACAACATCGGCCCCCTGACCGTGGTTAATTTCAACAAGGCCTCCCTGCCGCGCCAGTCGAACGCCAGATTATAAGCGCCCAACGGCTTGACCGGAGATAGACGCGATGCAATGTCGGTCATTTCCAGATTCATTTTTCCTGCAATCTCTACACCGCCGCCATGACGCGTCAATAGCAATTGTTCCCACGACAAGCGCATCTGGCCGGATGGCTGTACGGTATTCAGCGGCGCACCTAGCGCGGCCAGCCTTTCCGCCGGCAACAATATCGACGCCGGACTGACCTGCCATTGGCGCCAACTGCCGGAAATGGCAACCGGTTGCGACAGCGCCGCAGGATTTTCCAGTTCCGCATCGACCTGTCCCAGCAACACCATCGGCGACAGGCGCCATGAAAAGCGACCCGGTAACAAGGGAGTGACCGGAGCCTGGCCGCTTGGCGCACCGCCGACGAAAGCCGACCCATGCCACAATGTGCCCTGCGCGTCACCAAGCGTCAAGCGGCCCATCGTCTGCCGTTCCAGCAGGCTTGCCATCCAGGCCGCAGGCAAAAACACCAAAGCCGTGACCGCGACAGTGACTATGCCGCTCAGCAACCATATCACGACACGCTTCACTCGCCGCCTTTTTCGATCGACTTCCCAGCCAATCGATAACAGTGTTGCACACGCGAGCTATAACTGCGAACCGGCAACCGCGTTACCTCAAAAAAATATTTACTCACTCTTTCGCTGCTGCAACGTTAGATTTGCATTCACCTGGCCTGCTTCCGGCAACGCAGTGATATTGGCCTCAATCACCGATAGCAGAGCGGTCTTTTGCATATCATCGAGCCAGTCGATCACGCCGGCAAACGACACTGAGGTCAATTGCACTCGCGCGATGCCGTCGCCGGTCAATGCCAGGTTTTGCGGTTTCAAGCCTTTGCGTACCAAGGCAGTTTCAAGACTCTCCCTGGAAAGCGGAGCAACCGTTGGAGCCGTTCTGGCTGACAGACTGCTTGCTTCCTTGGACATTGCCTGCAGTTCCGCGACCTGTTGACGCAGCACCGGCAAGCTCTTGTTCAACCGTTCCCGCCCCGTGATGGCTGGATCGATCAGCAATAAATAAATTAATCCCAGCACAATCACGATCATTGCCGCTGCAAGCAGCGCGCGCTCGCGCGCATTTCGAACGCTCCAGAATGCCGACAGTGGCTGCGTCATCTCGTTCAGTCTGCTGGTCAGATTCATTTGCCGCTCCGTATTTGCCACACGACTGCGCCTGCTTGCGACGGTGCCGCGGCCAGTGTCAATCCGCGCTCGGCGAGCGCCTTTCTTACTTGTTCGGTTGGCGCCTCGGCACCGGTCTTGAGCCGCACGAACAGGCTGCGTTCGCGGTATTCAAGCCCTGCGATATCGGACTCGCCCGGTTTGCGCCCCTGCGTCTCGGCCCAGGCTTCCCCGAAGGCTGCGGCCAATGCCGTGAAATCGTCCGGAGCGGCTTGTCCGGAATCGCGCTTTGCGGCCGCGATTTTCTGGCGCATCCGCTCAATCGGAAAAGCCGCGACCGTCTCATTCGGAAAGGCCGACTTGTAAATTTTAGTCATGGCTGTGCGTGAAGCGTTGGCTTCGCTCTTCAATCGCCACCAGTCGAAATTCAAGCCGATAATATTGATGAGCAGGACCGCAGCCACCAGCGCCAACGGCGCCCGCCACGGACGCCAGTTCAGATTGGCGCCCGCTGCGGCCCCCAGCCCGGGCATCAAATCCAGCGGCATGGCGCCTGCGCCCGCGATCCAGTGCGGCCAGCTGTCGGCGAACACGCTGATCCGCTGTTCCGCCGCGTCGATGTTGTCGGCCGCGTCCTGAAAATTGCGTACGTCCGCTTGCGGAACGTACAGCGCAATCGGTCCTTGCGGCACCACGGCGCTCAACGCCTCCACTACTTCATGCGGGGCGGACGCCGGCTGTTCCGGCATGATCGGCAAGCCGATTCCCTCATACTCCGACAAGCGCAACGTCACATCGATGTCGGCTTGCTGTTCATTAATGGCGGCCGATACACCGCCTTCCTGATACGGCAGACACAATTGGCTTGGCAATGCGGTGATGTTGCGCGCGCCGAAACCGATGAATGCCTTGGCGATGTTTTCCAGCCATGCGCGCTGCATCACTGCGATAGTGCGCAGCCCGTCGGACGAGGCACCTGCGACCATCACGCATTCAGCAGGATCGGTAATGATCTTTTCCTCCACCAAATTGGGCAACGCGGCCTTGAGTCTAGCTGCCGACATCGGCGGCACCTTGATGCGCAACAAACTCACGTCGCTGGCGGCAAGCAGCAGTACCACGCGCTGCGTCTTCGCCATCAATGCGGACAAATCCGACAAGGGCGCAATTCCTTGGCGCTCTATGGCGCCGCCTTGCGATACCAGGGCGAATGGACAAGGCAGCGCAGTCCATGAGGATGCGCCGTCTGCGGCGGCTTTGGAGGGTAAGCGGATATACAGTATGCTCAAGATGTCTCTTATTCTTTCTAGTTTTCTCGAATCCAGATCAGCGAGGTCCGGGGCCCCTCGCGTTTGATCAACGCTTGCACTTCCAGTCCAGCACGATTCATTCGTACTTTGCCATTGACCAGGAAAAAACTGGTCTTGACATCTATCTTGTCCGCTGCATCGCCAAGCGACTTGCCCGGCAACTGCGCTTCGAAATTAGCTTTGTCACGGAAGTGCGCAGTTTTCCGGCTCACCACCATGACATTTGCGTCGGCAAGCGAGAGTGTATCAATTCTTGCGGCCAGCACTTCCGCCGGCGCTGTATTTACATTCACCGGCGTCGCTCCATTCGCCGGCAAAAATATGATGAACTCTTTCAGCTTTTCGATCGTTTCTGCAGAAAATCCCGGTACCGCCAGCAAGTCGTCAATCTGTTCCAGACCGATCGGCTTGGATTTGGTGGTGCCGGGCGCATCGCCTTCCACACGAATCCGGCTCGATATCATCACATCCGCGACCGCCCCCCCGAGCGCAGGGTCCAGCCGAACGAAAGAAAGCAGCCGCACAAAAGTGGCGAGTTCGGCACGATTGAATTCGCCTTTTTCGCACAGATTGGCATTTTTGTCCCAGCACAGATTCGCCAGATTGTAGCGCGACTGCGCATCGACAATGCTGCCAGATAATGCCGCATCGGAAGCGTCGGTATCGGCGCGTCCGTTTTCGACATATTGATCCAGCCTCGTTTCAGCCAACGGCACCGCCCACGGCTCATCCAGATTATCGATATTTGGGTTGGATGTATAGTCCGCGCGCAAAATCAGCCGCGCCCAATCCAGTGCACCGCGCAAGACCCACTGCTTTTGCAATTGCAAGCGCTGGTTTTCGATCGAACGCACCTGCACCTGCTGCTGCCAGAAAAGACTGGCGACAATCGTAATGGCCAGCGTAGTCAGCAATAACGCGGTAATCACCGCGACGCCACGCTGCCTCGCAGGCCGTACAAAATGCGCAATCATACCGCCCCCAGCATGAATACCTTGAGCATGGCCGTCTCGCGCTCCTTCAACTGCAACGCTACCTGCAGGCCGGTCAATACGGCTTGATTCGTTGGCTGAGCAGGGTTTCCGGAAGCGGGATTGGCGCCTGGAGGCAGCCTTGATCCAGCCAATCCTCCTTTGGGTGTTGCCGGAGCTGCTGGATTGGTATTCGGCGCGCCCCATCCGTTGGCATCCCAAAGCCGCATTGTCATCGCGGCGACGCCCGACTGCAGCGCCACATCCTGTCCCGTGTCGACGCCGTTCTCTGCCGCCGTCCAGAGCTCGTCAAGCTCAACCAGATCGCGGGTCGCCTCCGATTCGCGGCGCGTCAGCACGCCGTTTTTCACTTGGTATGTGACGACCTGCAAACGCGATGGCTGATTTTCCGCATACTCCTTGCGGATCAGGAGCACGCGATCCTGGTCGATCGCCAGCGGCACACGGTCCGGCAAGCTCGGTCCCGTGACTATTTGTGCAAAATCGTTCTGCATTTGTGCGAACGCCAATTGCATGCCGCGCGTCTGTTCAAGATCGTCGGTCAGCGCAACGCGTGCGCGAACAATGCTATCGAGGCCGCGCCAGCCGAGCACCGCAACAAACGCCAGCACGCTGATGGCCACCAGCAACTCGACCAGCGTCAGGCCGTTTTGCCTGCGGTGCGGCCGGATCGATGCGGCGCCGATATCATCATATATTTTGCTACTGATCATTCGGCACCACTTGCGTCAGCTTGATGATTTGGCGCTGCGGATCGCTTGGATCGAGTACGATTACCTCAACCCTGCGAAAAAACGGATTCGGCGTCGCAAAGACATTTTCTTCGCATATGAACCGCAGATCGCCTTGCGCACACTCGAACTTGCGTTGACCGGTAGGCGGCCATTCCTTGGACAGGCGAATTTGCGAAAGCCGGTTTTCAGCGGACCAGGTCGCCATCATCGATGCGCGCAAGTCGCTGCTGTTTTGCGTCAAACTGCCGATCGCGCGCAGACTGGCTCCCAATGCGGTGCCGACAATCACCAACGCAACCAGCACTTCGAGCAAAGTGAAACCGGCTGCGTGCCGGCGCGCCTGGTAAATACTATGGAACCGATCGGCGTTCATGTCACTCCACCACAAAGCGGCCAATGCCATCGGCGCGAATCGCGACACTGGATTCGCCGATCGACAAGGTCAATGTAAACGGTTTGTCGACCGGTTCCCGTCCAAACACAATACGCAATGCGGTCGACTCTCCCGCCGGCGCAGGATTGATCGACATCGAGACCGGAGAGCGCTTGAATTCCCGCTCGCGCAGCAAGTCGTCCTGCTCGAGTATTTGCCATACGTTCTCTTCACGCAGCAGGAAATGATAACGCTCCGAATCGGCCTCGAACGCAATCGGACGATTGCGCAAAATCGCCTCGTCGCGCGCCAGTTGCAGAAGCAGCGCAATTCGCTGTGCGTCGTTTTGCAGCACCTGCCGTTCGCTCGGCATGGCATTGAACGAGACCATACCGAGCATGATGCCGGCAATCACCAGCACCACCAGCAGCTCAAGCAGCGTAAATCCCCGCTGCTGCGGCCGATGCCTTGCCTGCGAACCAGCGCTATTCCAGCCAACCATATTCGGTGTGATTACAGATCCCAGGAACCGATATCGGCATCATTGCCTTCGCCGCCCGGCTGTCCATCGGCGCCGAGCGAGAACACATCGATTTCACCTCTGATGCCGGGTGATAAATATTGATACTGATTCTTCCATGGGTCCAGCGGCAAGCGATCAAGATAACCGCCGGCTTTCCAGCCATTGGCCGGAGGCCCGGCATTCGGTTTGGTGATCAATGCCTGCAAACCCTGTTCGCTGGTCGGATAACGCTGATTATCGAGCTTGTACAATTTGAGTGCCTGCATCACGGTGGCGATGTCTTGCCGGGCGGCGATGATGCGGGCATCATCGGTGCGCCCCATCAGCTTCGGCACAACCAATGCAGCAAGAATACCCATGATGACCACCACGACCATGATCTCGATCAGGGTAAAGCCGCGCGCTGCGATTCGAGCCGGCATTCGAATCAATGAAAAAGAAGAGTTTCTCATAGGAACTATTTCTGAAAAGTGGCGAACGAAGCCCGAGTATAAAGCCAAGGCGGCTTTCAGGCACCTTTCGCCATTTGATTAAAATTTTAATATACGGAAATGATTTTTTAAAGACCTACCCTGCGATGCCGAATTTCGTGAAAAGTGCCGCTATCCGGTGAAAATTATTCGCTGCATTGCACACATGAAACATTGGTCTGCACTCCCACTTTTCAGCCACGCTTTTAGCCGAACAAGCACATTCGAGTTGTCGGGCATTCAAGGCTGCTGTGCGATGACAAATCCGATCCGCGCGTATCGCGATAGAGTAATATTTGTGAATTCCAGAACGGTTCCAATCGGTTTAATTTTCAACCATCCGTTCAACTTACCAATCCAGGAGATGACGATGTCCTTACCTCATGCTGCCTCTGGCCAAGTGATCAACATTCGCCCGTTAAGCGGCAAGCTCAAGGAATCGGTTTCGACCGCACTGTTCAAAGCGTCCGAACTGGAAGTAATGCGTTTGATCCTTGAGGCCGGCAAGGAAATATCCGAACACAGGGTGACGGGTGAAATAACCATCCATTGCCTGGAAGGCGCGATTGAATTGCGGGCGCATGGCCGGACACAGGCGCTGCGCCAGGGAGAAATGGTTTACCTGGCCGGCAACGAGCCGTACTCGATATTGGCTCTGGATGATGCGTCGGTATTGATGACAGTTGCGTTAAAGAGGAACGGCGAGTCTGCGTCGGCCGGGATAAAGTCCTAAGCAGCTTCTTGCCGCGGATCGCGCGACAGCAGCTGGGCAACCGTGGCCTGCGGTGATTCGCCGTCGAACAGTACCGCCGCCACTGCTGTGGTAATCGGCATCTCGATGTTGAGTTCGATCGCCAACGATCGAACCGCCCGTGCGCAGTGCACACCTTCTGCGACATGACCGAGTTCAGCCACGATCGTATCCAGCGATTTGCCCTGCGCCAGAGCAAGGCCGACTTTGCGATTGCGCGACAAGTCGCCGGTACAGGTCAGGATCAAATCTCCGACACCAGTCAGTCCGGTGAAAGTTTCGGGGCGGCCGCCCAGCGCCACGCCCAGCCTGGTGATTTCCGCCAAGCCACGTGTAATCAATGCGGCGCGCGCATTCAAGCCAAGACCCATGCCGTCCGTGACGCCGGTGGCAATCGCCAGGATATTCTTGACCGCGGCACCCACTTCAACGCCGACGACATCGTCGGTCGAATAAACACGGATATTGCGGCCATGCAAGGCATGAACCACGCGCTCGCATAACTCGGCATTGGTGGAAGCAACTGTAAGCGCACAAGGCAATCCTTGCGCGACCTCTTGCGCAAATGATGGGCCCGACAATACGCCAGCCGCAATCGCGCTGCCCAGAATATCGTGCACCACCTGATGCGGCAACAAGCGGCTACTCTCTTCAAAACCCTTGCAGAGCCAGACTACGTTCGAAAGCGGGCGGGATTGCAAACGTTGCAGCAAAGGACGCAACCCGGCAACCGAAGATGCAAGGATCAGCAGCCCGTCGTCCGCGTCGCCGTTCGCAGCCACATGGGCGAGAGCCATGTCAAAATCAGATGTAACGGTCAACTGGTCGGGCAAGGCAAAGCCGGGGAAATAATCGACATTCTCGCGCCGTACAGAGGCTTCCTGCATTGCAACCGCAGAGCGGCCCCACAACACAATCCGGTGCCGCTCGGCCAAAGCGATCGCCAGCGCAGTACCCCATGCGCCGGCGCCAAGTATCGTAATGTTCATGATTTGACGCAGAAATTTGACTCTTGAGGCATGCTTGCCTTATTCACCCCAGACTTCGGCGGCCCTGATGTAACCGCTTTGGCCATCGCGATGCTTGACCTTGACCCAGCCCGATGCAAGCGGTTCGACCAGTTCAAGCAGCACGCCTTTATCCGCAGTAAAGATTAATGCGCTTTTTTCGTCCGCCGCTGCGCGTGCTTTGGCGCCCGATAACGTTACGACAACCGTCCGCGCCGGACTCAATGCTTTCGACTCGGCCCATGACAGTTCTCCGGTAGCATCTCGCACCTTGCTCCATTCGCCATAGGTCAGCACCACTTCGACCGGCATTTCTCGAGGCGCGACGAAAACCTTTCGCCCTTTTTGCGAGGGCGCATCGTAGAGGATGGCGGGAGCCGCGCCTACCGATTTGAATTCAACTGCATGCGCGGCGCCTGCCGCCGCAGTCAAATACAGGGCGGTAACTGCGAGCAGTTGAATCAATCTCACGGCATCTCCGGAAATGAAGTGTATAAAATATGTTTTTCATTCGCTCCGCGAATGAAAAACATAGCCGAAGCTTTAATGCTTTGCCGCAGTGCCGTCCGGCATGACCAGGCCCGCGTCGTTTTTCTGCTGCTCCGCGATGGCCTGAAGGCGCTGCTGGTAAAACACTTCAAAATTGATTTCGGATAAGTGGACTGGCGGAAATCCGGCACGAGTAATGAGATCGGCAATATTGGCCCGCAAATACGGATAAATGATATTCGGGCAGCCGATGCCGAGCAGCGGGTCGAGCTGGTCGGCCGGGATATTGCGCACTTCAAAAATTCCTGCCTGCTTGCCTTCGACCAAAAACGCAATCTTGTCATTGATCTTCGCCGTTACCGTGATCGTTACGGTCGACTCGAAAATGCCTTCGGCCAACGGCTCCGCGCCTACATCAACCGCCACTTCCATGTTGGGCGCTTCCTGCTCAAGAAAGATCGATGGGGAATTCGGCTGCTCAAGCGACATGTCCTTCAGGTATACGCGCTGAATTTGAAAAACGGGTTGTTGGTTTTCGTCTGCCATGAAGTACCTTCATTATCAAGATGGATTAAAACAATCGGCAATTGTACCTTCCGCCGCGTCTGCTGCAGCAACGAACTGTGTTCGTTACGCGCCCTGCAGCAGCGAATCGAGTTTGCCTGACCGATCGAGTATGCTTAAATCATCGAAGCCGCCGACGTAGGTATCGCCGATATAGATCTGCGGAACGGTGCGGCGGCCGGTTCTCTGCATCATTTCGACGCGCTGTTGCGGATCCAGGTCAATTCGGACCTTGTCGATGGCATCGACGCCTTTCGCCTTCAACAGCCGTTCCGCCATCACGCAATAAGGGCAGATCCCGGTGCTATACATTACGACGCGCGCAATCATGATGTCTGTCCCTTGTCCATTATTTTGCCGTCGGCAGGCCCTGCGCCCGCCAAGCAGCCAGGCCGCCGGTCAAGCTGAACACGTCATTGAAGCCGGCGTGCTTGAGCTGGCTTGCGGCCTTCGACGATTGCATACCCGATGCGCAAACGACGATCACCGATTTCGATTTGAACTTATCAAGCTCGCCGACTCTTTTCGACAACTCCTTGATCGGGATATTTTTCGCTTCCCGGATATGGCCCGCCGCAAATTCGGCAGGTTCGCGCACATCCAGAATCACGGTTTTGCCCTGATTGATCATCTGCGTTGCCTGTAAAACCGATACTTTGCTGCCCCTCTGTCGCAGTACCGGCCATAGCAATGCGCCACCCGAAATGAGCGCCAATCCGAGCAGCCAAATGTTGTCAATGATGAATTCCACAAGTTTCCAATGGTGTTATGTAATACGCGCATTATAAAATAGAAGGGCAAATGCATTCCAAACCTTGATTTCAAACCGAATAATTATTCTTCATTTTCTAGTTCACCATGTACAAAATCGTATTGATGCGCCACGGAGAGTCCACCTGGAATCTCGACAACCGCTTTACCGGCTGGACCGACGTCGACCTGACTGAAAAAGGCGTGGCCGAAGCACGGCATGCCGGAAAACTGCTGCAGGAAGCCGGCTTCACGTTCGACGTCGCATACACGTCGGTATTGAAACGCGCGATCCGTACGCTCTGGGTAACGCTCGACGAAATGGACTTGATGTGGCTGCCGGTAGTGCACAGCTGGCGCTTGAACGAGCGCCATTACGGCGCGCTGCAAGGCTTGAACAAGGCGGAGACCGCCGCATTATATGGCGACGAACAAGTGCTGATATGGCGGCGCAGTTACGATACCCCACCGAATCCGCTCGACGCCGACGACCCGCGCGCATCCTACGACGATCCGCGGTACGCAAAGCTCAAGCGCGAAGAAATCCCTTTGACCGAATGCCTGAAAGACACGGTAGTGCGCGTGATGCCGATCTGGGATGAGTCGATCGTACCCGCCATCCGCGCCGGCAAACGCATCATCATCTCGGCCCACGGCAACAGCCTGCGCGCGTTGATCAAGTCGCTCGACGGGATCAGCGACAAGGATATCGTCAGCCTGAATATTCCAAACGGTCAGCCGCTGGTGTATGAACTGGATGCCGACCTGAAACCGATCAAGAGTTATTACCTGGGCGATCCGGCAACGATCGAAGCGGCGATGAAAGCCGTCGCCACGCAAGGCAAGGCGAAATAACATTTTGCCTATTCCATCCGCTGTCCTTGCAGAACACCGCAAAAAACTTCCGGCCGGCAGATGCTTGATTCGCTTCAGGCGCTGGAAAGCACTTGCGGCGCTTGGGTTGATAGCGCTGTTACTGGGCGGACTAGCGCCCGCCCAGGCGGCCAAAATTACCGAGCGCAGCAAACAGAAACAAATCGCCGAATCGGAGCGCGCCGCGTTACGCAAAAAATTGGTGGATCTTAAACGCGACATCAACCGGACCGAGGCCGCCAAAGGCCATGCGGCCGACGAATTGGCGCAATCCGAAGCGGCAATCTCGGAAGCCAATCGCTCGCTGCACGAACTGGCGCAAGAGCAGCGGGAAACCGCGGCTAAACTCAAGCTCTTAACCAAAGAAGAGAACGCGCTTGCCGACGCAGTCGATGCCCAGCAAAAGCAACTGGGAAAGCTGTTGAAAGAGCAATACGTCACCGGCAACGAAGATCGCGCCAAACTTTTGCTGTCCGGAGATAATCCGAACCGTATCAGTCGCGATTTGCAATACATGGCCTACATATCGCAAGCCCAGGCGAAGCTGGTCGAGTCGCTGCGCATCAATCTGCAGGCAGTCGAAAAAAACAAGTCCGAAGTGGAAAATAGCCGCAATGAACTGGATGAAATCGCCCAGGAAGAGCGTGCCCAGAAAGCATTGCTGGAACAACAAAAGGCCAAGCGCGCCACATTGCTGATCCAGCTATCGAATAAACTTGCAACCCAACGCAAGCAGGCCGGGACGTTCGAGCGCGATGAACAGCGGCTTGCAGGCTTGGTAAGCGAATTGGCCAAGCTGATAGAACGGCAACGCAAGACCGAGGCGGCCGAGGCGGAACGCCGCCGGCGCCAGGCAGCGCAAGCCAAGGCGCAACGAGAAAAGCAGCGTATCGCTCGATCGGGAAATAGTGTGAAAGGCACATCGCCGTCCGCATCCGGAAACCCGAATGCGATCGACGACGACGAAAACCCGTCGAAATCACTTGCCCGGAATGAACTCACTCCGGAACCGGATGTCCAAAACGGCGGTATCAAGCGTTCATTCAGTACGTTGCGCGGGCAATTGCGGCTGCCGGTAAAAGGAGAATTGTTGGCAAAATACGGCGCCAAGCGTAGCGAAGGGCCAAGCTGGAAAGGCCTGTTCATCCGGGCTGAGGAAGGTGCCGAAGTCAAGGCCGTGGCTGATGGGCAAGTTGTTTTCGCCGACTGGCTGCGCGGTTTTGGCAATTTGATCATTGTCGACCATGGCGGCCAGTACATGACAATTTACGGCAACAATCAAGCCGTACTGAAGCGCGCCGGCGATTCCGTCAGGACAGGCGAAGTGATTGCCAGTGCAGGCAATAGCGGCGGCAATGAACAATCGGGTTTATACTTTGAAATGCGGCATCAGGGCCGTGCGTTTGACCCTTTGGCCTGGATGGTCGGGCTCAGGTAACTATTAGGTGAAACATGGGTAGCAAGATCAAGAATTTCAGTCTTATCGGTTTGGGTGTGCTGGCAGGTATCGCCGGCTCCATGCAGTTCGACGCATTGGCGCAGAAAAGCGCGGGGTCGCCGCTGCCCATCGAGGAGTTGCGGCAATTGGCCGATGTGTTCGGATTGATCAAATCCGATTACGTCGAATCGGTCGAAGACAAGAAACTGCTGACCGAAGCGATTTCCGGCATGGTTGCATCGCTCGATCCGCACTCGGCGTACCTGGATAAAAAAGCGTTCAAGGAACTGCGTGAAGGCACGCAGGGCAAATTTGTCGGGCTCGGCATCGAAGTCGGCATGGAAGACGGTTACGTCAAGGTCATTTCGCCGATCGAGGATTCGCCCGCCTATAAAGCCGGGCTTAAGGCCGGCGATTTGATCACCCGCCTCGACAGCACGCCGGTCAAGGGGATGACGCTGGATGAGGCGGTCAAACGCATGCGCGGCGAACCCAACACAAAGATCACGCTGACCGTCGCGCGCAAGGAAGAAGACAAGCCACTGCTCTTCACGATCATCCGCCAGGAAATCCGTGTGCAAAGCGTGAAATCAAAAATCGTCGAACCCGGTTATGCATGGCTGCGCGTGGCGCAATTCCAGGAACCGACGGTCGATGACATGGCCAAGAAAATCAATGCCATCTATGCCCAAGAGCCGAATCTGAAAGGCCTGGTACTCGACTTGCGCAACGATCCGGGCGGCGTGCTGCCGGGCGCCATCGGCGTATCGGCCGCATTCCTGCCGAAAGATGTCGTGATCGTTTCAACCAACGGACAACTGCCCGACTCCAAGCAGACGTTCTACGCGCGCCGCGAATACTATGCATCGCGCATGATCGGCGACCCGCTGGCAAAACTGCCCGAAGCGGTCAAGAACGTGAAGATGGTGGTCCTGGTCAACACCGGGTCCGCGTCCGCCTCCGAAATCGTGGCCGGTGCGCTGCAAGACTACAAACGCGCCACTGTCATGGGTACGCAGACCTTCGGCAAGGGATCGGTGCAGACGATTCGCCAGTTGTCGACGGACACGGCAGTCAAGCTGACCACCGCGCGCTATTACACACCCAATGGACGGGCAATCCAGGCCAAGGGCATCGTTCCGGACCTGATGGTCGATGAAACTGCGGATGACGATGGCTTGAACGGCTTCCGGTTGCGCGAATCCGATTTGACCAAGCATCTGTCCAATGACCGGGATAAAGCCGAAGAGACGAAGAAGATCATCGACGAACTGGAAGAAGAAAAACGTCTTGCCGCCCTCGAAAAAAAGCGCAAACCGCTTGAATTCGGCAGCAAGGACGACTTCCAGCTTGCACAGGCGCTCAATCACCTGAAAGGCTTGCCGGTGCAATTATCCAAGGCAAAAGTCGAAAGCAAGCAGGAACCGAGCATCAACGACGACAAGACCAAGGACGACAAGAAGAACGGCGATAAAAAATAACCGGGATTCACGATAGGCGATAAACTAGGCCGCAGCAATGCGGCCTTTTTTTATTCTGGTTTAAGACGATTAATTTCAAACAGTGCACCGGCATCCAATGAACGATCAACAACTGCTCCGCTACTCACGTCATATACTCCTGGACGAGATCGGCATCGAAGGCCAGCAAAAACTATTGGCGGCACGCGCGCTGGTGATCGGCGCCGGAGGGCTGGGTTCTCCGGTGGCGTTCTATCTGGCGTCGGCCGGTATCGGCACGATCACATTGGTCGATAACGACAACGTCGATCTGACCAACCTGCAACGCCAGATTCTGCACACCACCGGGCGTGTCGGGCAGTCGAAAGCGCACTCCGGCAAAGCGGCGCTGACCGAGATCAATCCCGAAATCACTATCGTCGCGCTAAGCGAACGTGCCGAAGGCGAGCGCCTCGATGAACTGGTGCGACAGGCAAGCGTCGTGCTTGATTGCAGCGACAACTTCACCACGCGCCATGCCGTCAATCGCGCCTGTGTCGCAAACCGCGTTCCGCTGGTATCAGGCGCTGCAATCCGGTTTGACGGGCAGATTTCGGTATTCGATTCACGTAATCCGGATGCGCCGTGCTACGCCTGCCTGTTTCCGCCAGATCAGCAATTCGAAGAGGTGCAATGCGCAACCATGGGGGTGTTTGCGCCCCTGGTCGGCATCATCGGCACCATGCAGGCAGCGGAAGCGCTGAAACTGGTTGCGGCAGTGGGCCAGTCGCTGGCCGGACGATTACTTATGCTGGATGCGCGCAGCATGGAATGGACCAGCATAGGGATTCCACGCAACCGAGAATGCGGGGTATGCGGAAGTCATTGAGCGATGTGGAATTCATGGGCGGCAAGCCACATTGCCCGGATGTGATCCGGAAAATACATCCGGCGCATGAGCGGCAAAATCAGCCGCGGCCGCAGGACTGAATACAACCATGGCAGACTATCGCCAATGCTACAATCGCGACTCGCTTCCTGTCCCGTCATCGCCTCTCCATGTCCTTCAGCGACCTCGCAAAACTGGTATTTCTTGCATCTATCTGGGGTGGCGCATTCATTTTCCTGCGGGTGGCGGTTCCTGAATTCGGCCCCTTGATGACGTCGATCCTCCGCGTCACGCTGGCAGCCGTCGTGCTGATCGGCTTTGCGGCGGCTACCGGCGTCGAGATGCAGTGGCGGCGCAACCTGAAGCCGTATGCGCTGGTCGGCTTGTTTGCCGCAGCGGTTCCCTTTACCTGTTTCTCATTTGCGGCCTTGTACTTGCCTGCGGCATACCTGGCGATACTGAATTCGACCGCTCCGCTGTTCGGCGCTGTATTTTCCGTCATCTGGCTTGACGATCGGCTGACCATCAGCAAGCTGGCCGGACTGATCATCGGCGTCATCGGCGTGGCTATCCTGGTCGGCGCCGGTTCATTTGCACTGACCCCCGCCACCTTGCTTGCGGCAGCGGCATGCCTGGTTGCGGCTGCGTCCTATGCGATATCGAGCATTATCGTGAAAAGAATCGTGCGCCGCAGCGACCAGCACGCGGGCCTTCATCCGATCGCGATTGCGGCCGGTTCGCTGGTATTCGGCGCATTGATCATGGTGCCGCTCGTTCCGTTTTCAATCCCTTCGGCGATGCCGTCAATGCTTGCGCTCATTTGCATTGCCGGCTTGTCGGTTCTGTCTTCGGGACTCGCGCAGGCAATATTCATTCCGCTGATCGTGAAGATCGGCCCGACCCGCGCAATGTCGGTCACGTTCCTGATCCCGCTGTTCAGCATGCTATGGGGCTTCATCTTCCTGAATGAAACGGTCAAGACATCTACGCTGGCGGGCGGCGCGGTCGTGCTGGCAGCGATGGGATTGGTATTGTCGTCATCCCGGGCGGAACCCTTGGATGAAACGCCGGCCAAGATATAACTTTGAGCGGTACCTGCCGGATGACAGCCTTCACACTCAACGCGTCAACTGCCGCGCTTCGACAAATAGATGCCGTACACGAGCAGCGCACCGCCCGCCATCTGAATCGGCCCGATCGCCTCGGAAAATAATATCCATGCTGCAATCGTCGCGGTCAGCGGCTGAATCAGCAGACTGACCGACGACAGAGATGCAGGCAAATGCGCAAACGCATACGCAATCACGGTTTGCCCGCCGACTTGCGCGACCAGCGCCAGGCCCAGCAACGGAAGCCACCCCGCCGCTTGCGCAGGCCAGAATAGCCCTGACGATGCCAGGGCAAACGGCAGCAATGCCAGCGCCGTGATGGTCGTACTCCATGCCATCAGGCGCGCGGTGGAATACTGGTTGCGGGCACCCTTGATCACCAACTGATAGGCGGCATAAAACACCGCGGTAATCAGACCCAGCCCATCGCCAAGAAGCCGGTCGCCGCCGAGCATCGCATTCGGCCCGATCAGCATGACCGCACCGCCCAACGCCACCATCATGCCGACAATGAAGACATTCGTGAATCGAACGTGATGCACGGCCCACAGCCAAAGCGCAATGAAGATCGGCGCAAAGTTGGACAACAAAGTAGCATTGGATACGGTTGTGTAATGCAGCGACAGGTGCCAGATACCCATGTCCCCCGCAAAATAAATCCCGGCCAGCCATAGCGCCCTGGAAAAGTCGATGCGCTTGCCTGCCGCCAGATCCTGCTTTCGCACCATCCATGCCCATGCCCACAATACCGGCGCCGCCAATGCCATGCGCCAGAATGCGGATGCGACCGGGCTGACGTCGGAGAGGCGCATCAGGATTCCGGCAAAGCCAATGGCGATGCCGCCGCATAGCAGCGCAACGAAGGCAAAAGCCGGAAAATTTTTATGGGATGTCATGTCGGATTGATTACCGGTCCTGCCGCATGGCGCAAAGGGGCCGGCAAATGCCGCGCAAGGGTTGAGATTTCTCGCTTTGCTCGAAATGGCAGTCAGGAGTATGGCGGATTGGATGCCACGCACAGCATCGGCCAAAACCCGACGTGCCGTCAAATCAAACCAGCATGAAACCGATCTGCGCCTGCGCGCCCTCCGACGGATTTTGCTTGAAGCCGCTTTTCGCAAACCGATGCCAGCGCCCCACCACCAGATTGGCAATCATGTTTGCACGTGTGGCGACCTCGGCCTCGTTGGCCTGCCCCTGCGTCGCCGCCACGCGCAGCGCCTGCTTCAATGCCAGCTCAATGCGCTCGATGAACTGATTCATCCTCGCCTGCAAGCGTTCGTCTTCGTTGACCAGGGCATCGCCGATGATCACGCGCGTCATGCCGGGATTGCGCTCGGCAAAATTGAGCAGCATGCCGCTGATGGCCTGCGCCTGGGCCAACCCGTTTTCCTGCTTTTCGGTGATCTGGTTGATCAAACCGAAGACGGTCGATTCAATGAACTCGATCAGGCCTTCGAACATTTGCGCCTTGCTGGCGAAGTGCCGGTACAGCGCCGCCTCGGAGACATCCAGCCTGGCGGCCAATGCAGCCGTGGTGATTTTTTCCCCCTTCGGTTGCTCCAGCATGGTTGCCAGCGTTTGAAGGATTTGCAGCTTTCGTTCGCCCGGTTTGGTGGTTGCCATGGTTTTATAAGTTGGTTTAGACGTCCCTGAATCAACGCAACCGATGCAGATAATCGGTTAGTTGCCGTACGGATTTTACTTTGACATCGACGTAAACGGGGCGCTTTGACAACTTTGGCTGCACCAACAGCCCTCCATGCTGTTGTAAATCGGGATTTGACCTCAGATATTGCGTGATCCAGGCAGTGCGCAACCCTAGCGATTTGGCGGCTTTCAAGTGGCCGACCGTGTCCTCGACCAGGATGCAGCGGTGGGCGGAAATGCGTTCTTTCGCGAGCAATTTCCGCAGCATCAGCCTGGACGGTTTGGGCCGCAACTGTCCATGCACCCGCATCGATTCGATCGGAACGTGCTTTGCAAAATGCCGGTGCAAGCCAAGATGGCGAACAACATCATGCGAATACCGGCGCGGCGCATTGGTCAGCAGTATCTTGCGTCCCGGCAGGCGCTTCAGTAAGCGCGCGAGGCCGCGCTCGGCGCGGATCATCGGTATCAGATCGTCGAACAGATGCGCCGCATGCAGAAAATCTTCTTGCCTGACCTGATGATGCTTGACCATCCCGAGCAAGGTCGCGCCATAACGCTGCAAATACGCGACCCGAGCCGCATTCACGGCCGCCGCATCGGACAGCGCGCCGGATTTTTCCAGCACAGCCGCGATGAAAGCGTTCATGTTGACGTTGATCGCAGGGAAAATCGCGTGCGAAGCGTTATGCAGCGTATTGTCGAGATCGAACAGCCAGGTCAGTTTCGGCATTGGAAATCAATGCGAGCGGATCATCGTCCCGAATGCCTGCTCTGTCAGCACTTCCAGCAACAGCGAGTGCTCGATCCGGCCATCGATGATATGGACCGTGTTGACGCCGGATTTCGCGGCATCGAGCGCGGAAGAAATCTTCGGCAGCATGCCGCCGGAGATGGTGCCGTCGGCGAACATTTCATCGATTTCGCGTGCCGACAAGTCGGTCAGCAGATTGCCCTGCTTATCCTGGACGCCGGCGATGTTGGTCATCATGATCAATTTTTCCGCCCGCAGGATTTCCGCGATTTTACCGGCCACCAGGTCGGCATTGATGTTGTATGCCTGGCCGTCTTCACCGAAACCGATCGGCGAAATGATCGGGATAAAAGCATCGTCCTGCAACGCCTTGACCACCGCAGGATTGATCGCATCGATCTCGCCGACGAAGCCGATATCGAGGAATTCCCCCGGTTTTTCCTTGTCGGGCATGTGCAATTTGCGGGCACGGATCAAGCCGCCGTCCTTGCCGGTCAATCCCACCGCCTGACCGCCGTAATGATTGATCAGCATCACGATGTCCTGCTGCACTTCGCCGCCGAGCACCCATTCCACCACTTCCATGGTTTCTTCATCGGTAATGCGCATGCCCTGGACGAAAGTGCCTTGCTTGCCGAGCTTTTTCAATGCAGCATCGATTTGCGGACCGCCGCCGTGCACCACAACCGGATTCATGCCGACCAGCTTCAATAAAATCACGTCCCGCGCGAAGCCGTGTTTCAGGCGCTCCTCGGTCATTGCATTGCCGCCGTACTTGACGACGATGGTCTTGCCATGGAATTTACGAATATAGGGTAATGCTTCGGCTAGAATTTCCGCCTTGATTTGCGGGGAAACCAGCGTGAGATCGGTCAAATCGGGCATGGCAGGTCCTGGATAGTCAATGCCGGCGATTTTACAGGGAAAATGCAGCGGTTTCCCGACCATTTTCTTGTGTTTCGGAGCGTGATCCGCTAGTCTTTTGCCCAAATGACAAGGACCGCCCAATGACCGCTTCATTACACCAGCAACTGGAAGCATTGCGTCCGGCGCTGTTGCGCTTTGCGATTCTTCAATTGCGCAATGAAACGCTGGCCGAGGATGTGGTGCAGGATGCCTTGATCGCAGTCCTCGAAAAACCGGACCGCTTCGCCGGCCAATCGACATTGCGAACTTATGTGACCGGCATCATGAAGCACAAGATTATCGATGCACTGCGTGCAGCAGGCCGCGAACGCCAGATCGATACCCGGGAAGATCGGTCGGACGATGATGTAATTGATGAATTATTCAAGGCCAACGGCCACACACACGAACGGCCCCGCTACTGGGGTGATCCGGATACCACGCTTGAGCAAAAGGATTTTTTTCGCGTCCTGGAAATCTGTCTTGAAAAACTGCCGGCAAAGATCGCGCGTATTTTCATGATGCGCGAATGGCTGGAACTGGAAACCGACGAAATTTGTAAGGAATTGAACATTTCCACGTCTAATGCGTGGGTGATGTTGTATCGCGCCCGGGTTCGGTTGCGCGAATGCCTTGATCTGAATTGGTTCGGCAATCAACCGTCATAGAATTTGCACACCGGGAATGCACGGCAAAACAATGCCTGTCTGTGAAATAAAGGAGTCGATTCAATGGGGTTTATACCTACCTGCAAGGAAATACATCGACTGGCATCGGAAAAACTCGATCGTCGATTGTCCTATGGTGAGCGGATTCGTTTGCAGACACATTTATTGTATTGCACGGCTTGCCGGAATTTCGATGGACAAATGCTATTGATTCGGCGCGCGATGCATCGGATGGCTAAGCCCGATGAACCTGTTACGGAACGCAACTCCCAATGAGCGCCTGTTCACGCTGCGGCACCATATTCTCCTGCGGCATGGTCGACGGCGATGCAATCGAACCATGCTGGTGCGCAAGCTTGCCTGCGTTGCCCGCCCGTGCGTTGACCCCGTCCGCCGACGCGTCCGCTCCCAAGCGCTGCCTTTGTCCGACCTGCCTCCGATCGGAAATTGATTCAATTCGACACAAAATAGCCTAGCACCGCATTCGGGCAATCGCTGTCAATCGCTGTCAATCGCTGTCAATCGATTATTCGCAAGCACGTATTTCCTGACGGGGGAATTCGGATTTGATTTTGGTGATAACGCCCTGCGCCTCATCGTCCAGATCGCGCAACTGGAAGGCGACCCGGGTCAACGGGAAAGTATATTCAATCAGGCGCGCGCTTCGGACGCCTTGCTGATTCAATGTGACCAGTCGTACGCGAGCAGCTTCTTCGGTTTTGAAAATTCCCAGTGAAATCCCCCAACGCTGATCGTTATTGTCCTGAATCACGTAAAAATCGGTAATGCCCAATTTGCGCAATTCACCGGCCTTTTTATCCGCCCCCTCCTTACCCTCTTGCGGCGGGATCATAATCATATGGCTGCTGGTTTCCTGCACCGCGCGGCGCGACAGTTTTCCGGATACCGACCCTTCCGCCAGCCGCGCCTCGAATCGCTTGGCATCCGCGGCAGTGAAGTTGCCGATCTCGGTACAGGCGAGCAGGCCCTGCTTTTGCCCGACAATGGCACCAGCCTGCTCAGGCTCTGCTGCGACCGCCGACACATTCATCGCCGGCGCAGGCACCAGTTTGAATTTGTCCGCATTGATCTGTTTACCAATGCGCGCCGGCTCACGGCCGCTTGGAAACAACTTTTCCAGATGTCCTTGATGGTATGCAAACAGCACTCCATTCGCAGCCAACAGAAGCAAAAAGAAGAATTTCAACATGATGTTTTTTGATTCATGGCAACGGTTTGCAAGCCGATCAGAACGAGATTGTCCACTTGATTACAAGGTATCGAAACATGCGGCGCCACCATCGGTGCGGCGCCGCCCGAGATAATACATTGCGCCGATCCGTAGCGCAGCACCAATGCCGCCGCGGCGCGTTCGATCGCCCCGGCCTGCGCGGAAATGCAGCCGCTGATAATCGCATCATCGGTAGTGTCGGCGAACAGCGAGACGGCGTCGCTGCGATGCGCAACCTGCGGCAGTTGCGCAGTGTTTCTGGCCAGCGACGCTGCCATCAACCCGAGTCCGGGCAATATCATGCCGCCGATAAAATCACCTTCCGCGGAAACTGCGTCGATGGTAGTGGCAGTACCGCAGGTCGCGACAATCAAGTGTTGCTCGGGATACAGCGCATGCGCTCCGATCACGGCGGCGAAACGGTCGCAACCCAGCTGTCCGGGATCGCGATAACCGTTACGCACGCCGCCTGCCTCGGGCAAGGACCGGAATAATTCGATCGATGCCGCGCTTGACGTCTGCGCCAGTATCCGCTCCAGATTTTCCCGGACAACCTGACCGGCCACGTTCGACAGCAATATCCGGTCGGGTTTGCGCCCATGCCAGGCGTCGGTCAATTGCTCGATCTCGGCATGTCCCACGGCACCGGAGTCGATCCAAGCGCCCGATGCGGCCGACGTGCACGACTCACTCTCGGCCAGCGCCCATTTGATGCGCGTGTTGCCGGCATCAATCAGAAGCAGCATCGCATCATCCTTCCACTGTTTTGAGCGAAACATCGCCGGCGGTGATTGCCACCTCGCCGGCGGCGGTTTCCAATAAAAGGCGGCCGACGCCATCGACGCCGATCGCCTTGCCTTCATGCGATATCCTGCCGTGATCGAAGATCGCTACCTGCTGTCCCGCATGCGCATGCAAGCGGTTCCATCGATCGGCAAAGGCACTGAATCCCGCACGGCCGAACTGTGCCAGCGCCTCCGACAAGTCGTCCAGCAAAGCCGCCAGCAGCAAATCGCGATCCATGCCAACCCCCGAAAGATCGGCAACCGGACGTCCGATCGTCGCGGCGAGACTGTCCGGAATCGCAATATTGATGCCGATGCCGATCACCGCCCACACGCCGCCGTCGTGCGCTTTTTTTGCGGACGCGGTTTCGATCAAAATGCCGGCCAGCTTGTTGCCGTCCCTGAGCACGTCGTTCGGCCATTTCAATCGCACATCGATGTCGAACCTGGCCAGCGTTTCGGCAATCGCCACGCCGACGGCGAGCGGCAATCCGGCCAGCGCCTGCAATGGACGGTCGAACTTCCATGCCAATGAAAACGTCAGAGCCGCGCCGGGTGTAGTATGCCAGCTTCTGCCGGCCCGCCCGCGTCCGGCGGTCTGCATTTCAGCAGCCAGCAGAACGGGCGACGCCAGGCTGTCCAGGCGGGCCAGCAAATCGGCATTGGTCGATCCGGTTTCGGCGACCACTTCGATTGTCAATTGTTGCGCGCCGGTCCGGCGCAAGCCGGCGATACGCTGTGCTGAAAGAGGAAGAGTCATGGTGCGCATTGTAACGGGATGCTTGTCGGCATGAAACCGTTATGCTTAATGCACTTTGCCAAATGACATGTTGTTGCGTGACGCTTAGAGAATTCTCCCTTAAACTGCCCTCATGCCCAACCCAGACATTCCCAAACTAAGCCTTGATCAAAACGACCCTCCAACCGTAACTGCCGGCGGCGCCTGGCAAATCCAGGTATTGGCTCACCCGGGAACATTGGGGAAAATCAAAGATTTGCTGGCGGGGCTCCCGGATCAAGCGGCGCTGGCTTGGGATTTGTCGGATGTTACCGCACTCGATCACATCGGCGCGCAATTGTTATGGAATGCCTGGGGCAAAAAGAAACCCAGGCAACTTGTGCTGGCGGAGCAGCATGCGGAATTCTTCAGCCGGCTTGAACAGGCAGGGCCGCTTGCGTTGCCGCAGCCGCCACGCAACGGATTGTCGTTCGCCCGACTGGGCTCCGTATTGCAAACCGGCGTTGATCATTTGTTCGGCTTTATTGCGTTGATCGGGCAATTCGTCACCGACCTTGGCCAATTGGCATTGCAACCGCAGCGCGGGCCATGGAAGGAAGTATCAGCCAACATTTTCCATACAGGTTATCAGGCGCTCGGCATTACCGCTCTGGTGGGATTTTTAATCGGGGTGGTACTGTCATACCTTTCGGCACAGCAATTGCATACCTTCGGTGCCGACATTTACCTGGTCAATATCCTGGGGATGAGCATCATTCGCGAATTGGGACCGCTATTGGCGGCAATTCTGGTTGCAGGCCGCTCAGGTTCATCGATCACCGCCCAATTGGGTGTCATGCGCGTCAACGAAGAACTGGATGCGATGCTGGTCATGGGATTGCCGCACGGCTTCCGACTGATCATGCCCAAAGTATTGGCGCTGGCGATATCGATGCCATTGCTGGTGGTATGGACCGATGCAATGGCCTTGATGGGTGGCATGGCGGCAGCTTATTTCGAGCTCGGCTTGTCACCGACGTATTTCATTCGGGAATTGCCGGACGCGGTGCCGATCGCCAATTACTGGATAGGACTGGGCAAAGGCGTGGTCTTCGGAAGTCTGATCGCGCTGGTGGCCTGTCATTTTGGCTTGCGGATCGAGCCCAATACCGAAAGCCTGGGACGCGGCACGACGACATCGGTGGTCACGGCGATTACCATCGTGATTGTGGCTGATGCGATATTTGCGATCGTATTCAAAGGGGTGGGCTTCTGATGCAGAATGAAAGCAAGCGTCCGATCATCGACATAAGGAATTTATGGACGCAATTCGGACGATTCATTGTGCACCAGGAAGTGAATCTGAAAATCATGCCGGGCGAAATCGTATCCGTGGTCGGCGGTTCCGGATCCGGCAAGACGACATTGCTGCGCCAGATGCTGGGATTGCAAAAGCCGACGCGCGGCAGCGTAAAGGTGTTTGGCGTCGACATCAATCAGGCCGACACCGACGAACTTCAGTCGCTGCGCAACCGCTGGGGTATGCTGTTCCAGCATGGCGCGCTGTTTTCGGCATTGACGGCATTCGACAACGTGGCCCTGCCGATGCGCGAATTGCGCGCCATGCCGGAAGAATTGATCCGCGATGCAGTGCTGCTGAAGCTGCATATGGTCGGTATCGATCCGGAACAGGCACTGAAAATGCCGGCCGATCTGTCCGGCGGCATGATCAAGCGGGTCGCGCTGGCACGTGCCTTGGCGCTGGAACCGGAGTTGCTGTTCCTGGACGAGCCGACAGCAGGACTGGACCCGAATCTGTCTGAAAATTTCGTCGAGTTGATTCGCTCGCTGCATCAGAAAATGCGCCTGACCGTCGTCATGGTCACGCACGATCTGGACACGCTGCTGGCGCTGTCGACAAGAATTGCGGTATTGGCCGACAAGCAGGTGATCGCTTATGGCAAGCCGGACGATGTCGTCGCCGTGCAGCATCCGTTTATTGAACAATTTTTTCTCGGTGCTCGCGGTCGACGTGCGCTGGAAGGTATGCATGCCGCTCCCGAAACCGGATAACGTAGGAAGAAATCATGGAAAATAAAGCGCACGCATTGATCGCCGGATTCTTTACGCTGGCGCTGCTGACGGCGGTCATACTGGTCGGCCTGTGGTTCAATCGCGACCGCGTTGAACGCGTACCGTATCAGTTGGCGACCAAGCTATCGGTACCGGGACTCAATCCGCAAGCGGCGGTACGTTACCGCGGCCTCGATGTGGGACGTGTCGACGAAATTACGTTCGATCCGAAAGTGCCCGGACAGATTCTGATTCATATCAGCGTCGATCGCGAGACGCCCGTTACCAAGTCGACTTACGGCACGCTCGGCTATCAAGGCGTTACCGGCATCGCTTATGTGCAACTGGATGACGATGGCAGCAATCCGGTGAAATTATCCAGTTCGGAAGATCAGGTTGCCCGCATCGAAATGCGCCCGAGCCTGCTGGATAACCTGGAAAGCAAGGGCCTGGCCATCCTGACGCAGACAGAAGAGCTGACCAAGCGATTCAATACGCTGCTCGATCCGGCGAATCAGAAAGCCATGCTGGACGCATTCGATAATGTCAGCAAGGCGGCCACCGAACTGGAATCAATTCCGAAACAATTGAAACCGACTCTCGATCGGCTGCCGAAAGTGACCGCGGAAGCGCAATTGACCTTGCAGTCGATCACCAAGCTGTCGAAGGATGTGAATGCATTGACAACGCAACTGCAGGCATCGAACGGGCCGATCGAAAAAATGTCGGATGCAGCCGATCGGGTCGGTTACGCTGCAGACAGGATCGAATTGGAAATGGCGCCGCTGGCAAACGATGTGAAGTCATCGTTGCGGACCTTCGATCGGACCCTGGAGCGCATCAACGAACGCCCGCAAAGCCTCCTGTTCGGTTCGCGCGACGCTGTGCCGGGACCGGGCGAACCCGGTTTTACTGCACCTGTAAAATAAAATGACTCCCAGGGTGGAAAATGAATAAAACAATCCAGCTTTTTATCACCGCGCTGACACTCTCTTTCGCGGGATTGTCAGGCGGTTGCGCCACGCAGCAAGAGAAAGATCCGCGGACGCTATATGATCTCGGCAGTCTGCCTGCGACGCAAAACGTTGCGCCTGCGCTGCCGCCGCTCAGCATCGCGGAAGTCAATGCGCCGCAGTGGCTGAACAGCCGGATGATGTTCTTCCGGCTGGCCTATGCCAACGATCAGCAGCCGCACCCCTATGCGAACAGCCGCTGGAGCATGCCTCCCGCACAATTGTTCGGGCAGCGCCTGAAAGCGCGCCTGGCCCAAGCCGGCGGCGCGGTATTATCCGCCTCGGACGGCGTGGCCAATGTGCCGGTGCTGCGTGTCGAAGCGGACGAATTCATGCAGATCTTCACCAGCCCCGGGCAAAGCGTCGTGCGCGTCAATGTGCGCGCATCGGTGCTGAACCTCCGCACTCTGGCGGCACACAGGAATTTTATGCGCGAAGTGGCGGCGCCGACCCCGGATGCGGCCGGCGGCGCCAGTGCGCTGGCCGAGGCGACCGATGCCATCATCACCGACATGATGAACTGGCTCGCCGGACTTCCGCTAAAGAAATGACATCTGCATCGACCTCGGAACAGCTTCCCGTTGCGTCGTCGTTTGCACGAGCAGGCTTGCTGGTCTATGCGCTGCTGATCGTCTATGCCAGTTGGTATCCGTTCGCCGGTTGGAGCGACATCGGAATAGCGCCGCTTGCATTTCTGCACTTGCCGCTACCTCACTACAAAACGATGTTCGATCTGGTGACCAATGTCATCGCATACATACCGTTTGGCGTATTGCTGGTATTTGCACTCTATCCGCGGATCCGCCACGTGTGGGCGTTATTGATTGCCGTCACATCCGGTGCATTGCTGTCGGTATCGATGGAAGCGGGCCAGACCTTCCTCCCCAGCCGCGTGGCGTCCAATCTCGATTTTTTGACCAACGTAGCCGGCGTATGCATCGGCGCGGTAGCTGGTGCACTGTTGACGCGCAAGTTCATGGAACGAAGCCGACTGCGCTTGTTGCGACGACGCTGGTTTTCGTTCGAGGCCAGCCGCGGCTTGATCGTTCTTGCGTTGTGGCCGCTGGCGCAAATTTATCCGCAAGCTTATCTGTTCGGTCACGGGCAGCTCACGCCGATCCTGTCGAACTGGCTATCCGACTGGCTATCGATGCCGATCGATCTCGGTGTTTATCTGCGCAGCGAAACCGACTTGACGGTCGAGCAATACTGGCTGTCCGAAACCATCATCACCGCATGCGGATTGACCGGCGCGGTGCTGACTCTGCTATGCCTGTTTAGGCACAGGGCTCCCAAGGGAGCGCTGGTCGCGCTCATGATCGCTTTCGCCGTCATGATCAAGGCGTTGTCCAGTGCATTGCTTTTTTCGCCGGAAAACGCATTCGTATGGTTGACGCCGGGGGCCAAGGGCGGAGTCCTGATCGGCGCGATCATGCTGGCCGGTCTGGCGTTTGCGCCATCGGTGGCGCAACGCCGGGTTGCGGTGCTGGCATTGGTCACGAGCCTGGCCGTAGTCAATGCGGCGCCTGCCAATCCGTATTTCATTGCGACCATGCAAACCTGGGTGCAAGGCAAATTCCTGAACTTCAATGGCGCCGCACAGTTCCTGTCTTTGCTATGGCCGTTCATCACGTTGTGGTTCTTGCTACATCCGGTGCATCGTACAAAGCGAGATTGATTCAAGGTGTATCATTTCGTCTTTGATGCAGCCAAAGCCAGCCGAGAACACATGTCCGACCAGCCGTATTACCAGCACCATGTATTTTTTTGCCTGAACCAGCGCGAGGAAGGCCGCCCCTGCTGCGCGACACGCGGCGCACAGGCGGCGCAGGAACACGCCAAGCATCGCGTCAAGCAATTGGACCTGAACGGTAAAGGCAAAATCCGCATCAACAAGGCGGGCTGCCTGGACCGTTGCGAAGAAGGCCCGGTCATGGTGGTCTATCCGGAAGGCACCTGGTATACCTATGTCGACAATCACGATATCGATGAAATCATCGATGCTCACCTGATCGGCGGAAAAGTCGTCGAACGACTCAAGATTTAAGCCATGAACGTCCGCACGCAACAATTTTTCATTGCAGGGGCCGCCGGCCCGCTCGAATGCGCGCTGGATTTGCCGGAACCGGGTCAGTTTTCCGCACCGCGCGGGATTGCATTGATTGCACACCCTCATCCGCTATACGGCGGCACCATGGACAACAAGGTCGCGCAAACCCTGGCGCGCGCTTTTGTCGCTCTCGGCTATGCCGCGGCACGGATGAATTTTCGCGGCGTAGGCCAATCCGCAGGAACGCATGATGAAGGGCGAGGCGAGACGGACGACATGGCAGCATTGCTGGCGCATATGCTGCAACAATATCCGCACGCTGCAGTCGCGCTCGCCGGATTCTCGTTCGGCACTTTCGTGCAGGCGCAGTTGCAGCAGCGCCTGATCGCGCAACAATCGCCCGCGGAACGATTGGTGCTGGTCGGCTGCGCCGCAGGCAAGTGGCCGATGCCGCCCGTGCCCGCCAATACCATTTTGATACATGGCGAGCGGGACGATACCATTCCGCTAACGGATGTTCTGGATTGGGCGCGGCCGCAAGACTTGCCGGTCATCGTTATTCCCGGCGCAGATCATTTTTTTCATCGCAAGCTGCAACATATCAAGAATCTGGTGGTCGAATTGTGGCATCGCTAAACGGTTGGCGGCGCTATAATTCTTCACTCCTTTTGTTTTCCACTCGAGTTCTGCATGCGAAGCGTTTGGAACTCCACAATCGATAATCCCATGAAAAAAATTCTCGCGGCTCTCGCCGTCACTCTTCTATCGTTTTCTGCAGCGTTCGCCCAGAATCTCCCTTCTCCGACCATCGCGGCCAAGTCATGGCTGCTGCTGGACGCAACCAGCGGCCAGGTGATCGCATCGGAAAACCCCGACATGCGCATCGAACCCGCTTCGCTGGTGAAGATCATGACCGCCTATCTTGCGTTTTCTGCAATCAGCGAGAAGCGCCTTAACCTGGACCAGATGGTCAACGTTTCGGTACGTGCATGGAAAGTCGACAAGGACAGCTCCAAGATGTTTATCGATCCGGCCACACCGGTCAAGATCAGCGATCTGCTGTATGGCCTGATTGTCCAGTCGGGCAATGATGCATCAGTGGCGCTGGCGGAAGCGGTAGCCGGCACCGAAGAGGCGTTCACGGCACAAATGAATCGCGAAGCCGAACGCATGGGAATGAAGTCGACGCGGTATGCCAATTCGCACGGATTGCCGCATCCGGAAAATTATTCGACCGCGCAGGATCTGTCCATTCTGGCCTCACGGATGGTCAACGATCATCCGGAACTGTACAAAATCTATTCCACCAAGGGTTTCACTTACAACAAGATCACGCAGGCCAACCGTAACCGGCTGCTTTGGCTCGACCCGACCGTCGACGGCATGAAAACCGGCCATACGCAGGCCGCCGGTTATTGCCTGATCTCGTCCGCCAAGCGCCCCAACGGCAGCGGCGACCGGCGTTTGATATCGGTTGTGCTTGGCACCACGTCGGACCAGATGCGCGCGCAGGAAAGCCAGAAACTGCTGAACTGGGGCTTCCTTAATTTCGATACGGTGAAGCTGTATGGAAAAGGCCAGGCCGTGGCAACGCCGGAAGTCTGGAAAGGTTCGCAGAACCAGGTCAAACTCGGATTTAACAAGGACATTTTCATTACCGTGCCCAAGGGCATGGCCGACAAGATGAAAGCGGTGTTGGAGCGCAAGGACCCGCTGGTCGCGCCAATCGCACTGAACAGCAAGGTCGGATTGCTCAAGATGATGGCTGCGGACGGCAAGGTTGTTACGGAGTTGCCTATATTCGCGCTGGAACAAATCAATCAGGCCAGTATTTTCGGCCGCGCCTGGGATTCGGTGCGCTTGTGGCTGAAATAATCGCACCGTGAGCATAAAGGCATCCGGCAACTTGACCATGAATCGCCAAGTCCGATCCCTGAGAGGAAGCCGCGATGCCGGCATTGCGTAATTGTGTGAAAATTGTCTACTCGGATTGGCACCCATACAGGACACCCGCATGAACGATCCCATCGTCTACCTCAACGGCGCGATGACGCCGCTTTCCGAAGCCATGATTCCGGTGCTGGATCGCGGCTTCATCTTCGGCGACGGCGTGTACGAAGTGATTCCGATTTACGCGCGCAGGATGTTCCGGGAGGAGCAGCACATGGCGCGCCTGTTCCGCAGCCTGGCCTCGATCGCCATCGCGAATCCGCATACCAGGGAACAATGGATGGACCTGATCAACCAGGTGGTCGAGGCGCATCCGGCCGACGATCAAATGGTTTATTTGCAAGTGACGCGCGGCGTGGCCAAACGCGGGCATGCCTTCCCGAAGGACGTGACTCCGACCGTGTTCATCATGACCGGTCCGCTCTCGCTTCCCACGCCGGAAGTACGCGCCAGAGGCGTGGCCTGCGTGTCGATGGAAGACAAGCGCTGGCTACGTTGCGAGATCAAATCGATCTCCTTGCTTGGCAATGTGCTGGCGGCCGAATATGCGGCGGAGAACGACGCCGTTGAATCGATCCAGTTCCGCGATGGGTTCCTGAGCGAGGCATCGGCGTCCAATGTATGGATCGTCAAGAATGGCACGCTGATGGGTCCGCCTAAAGATAACCTGATTCTCGAAGGAATCCGTTATGGCCTGATCGAGGAACTGTGTGCCGCGGAAGCTATTCCAATGGAAGCGCGCCGGATTTCGCACGATGAAGTCTTTGCCGCCGATGAAGTGTTGTTGTCGTCGGCGACCAAAGAAGTGCTGCCCGTGGTGAGCATCGATGGCAAGACGATCGGCAGCGGCAAACCGGGCGCCATTTATCAGAAATTGTACGACGCATACCAGGCAGCAAAGGCGCGCTAGCTTGCGCTGCAAATACGCCAACCGAAAGTAAAGAGCTAGCCCATGCCCAGCACCACCGACAGCCTGATTGAATATCCGAGCGATTTCCCGATCAAGATCATGGGCGTTATGCAGGATACGTTTGCAGAAACGATGGTTGAACTGGTCAAACAGCACGATCCGAGTTTTCATGCGGGAAAAATGGAAATGCGGCCGTCAGCCAAAGGAAACTACCTCGGCCTGACCGTCATCGTGCACGCCACCAGCCGCACCCAACTCGACACCCTGTACCGTGCGTTGACCTCGCACCCGATGGTCAAGATGGTGTTGTAATCATTCGTGCTCGATCCAGTTGCTCTGGGCCTTGAACTGCGCGATTTCATCGAGCAGCCACGCACGGAATGCCTGCACTTGCGGCTTTTGCGACGCCTGTGGCGTGCAGGCGAAATAATACGAATGCACGCAACGCACCGTCACATCGAATAACTGCACCAATTCTCCCGCCATGATTTCCTGCATTGCGACGACGTGCCGCACCAGCGCGATACCGCCGCCGCTCGATGCCAGCCGCACCAGCATCGACAAATCCTGAAACTGCACGCCGCCGCTCGGCTCCGCCAGATTCACGCTGGCTGCATGGAACCATGGCATCCAATGCTCATCGTCGGAAGAACGCAACAGCGTGTACTGCCCGAGTTCTTTGGGCGAGGCAGGCAACCGCCCGCCGTTGTAATGTGGACTCACGACCGGATAATAATAATCCCCCATCAGTTTTTCAACCGCCAAACCGGGATAGCGGCCTGAGCCGAAACGAATCCCGACATCGACTTGCTCGCGAAACAGGTCGGTCAAATGGTTACTCGACTGCAGCACCACTTCGGTATCGGGATGCAGGTCAATGAACTTCCCCAGCCGCGGCGCAAGCCAGCGCGATGCAAATGAAGGCAAAGTCGAAATCGTCAGCCGCTTGTGGCTGGCGTGGTTCTTTATCGCTTCGGCGGCGGCGGCGATTTCCATCAGCGACTTGCGGATCGTCGCCGCAAAACGCTCGCCTTCGACCGTGACCGCGATGCGTTTGCCATGCCGCGTGAACAATGCAAATCCCAAGTCCTCTTCCAGAGAACGCACCTGATGGCTGATCGCGCCGTGCGTGACATGTATTTCCTCCGCGGCGCGAGAAAAGTTCTGGTGCCGGGCTGCGGCTTCGAATGCGCGCAGTGCCGCCAGATTGGGAAGCCGCCTCAGGTCAGTCATGGTTACATGTGAGATAAATTAGCAAGAAGATTGAAAATATATCGTTTAGTTATTTGACATGCAAGTACTAAACTTTTACCAGTTCTCAAGGAAAGTGGGCAGTTCTGCTTTACAGACTTGAATTTTTAGTTGCATCAGGAGCAACAAATTATGAGCACATTATTCACACAAAATTCACATACAGTCGAGCATGGCCAAGTGTTGTCCGGTATCGCTCGGCATGCAAAAACGCTGCATGTTGCAAGCGGCCTGGTGTGGATTACGATTGAAGGGTTGCCGGAGGACCATTGGCTCTGCGGCGGCGACATGCTGCTCATCCCGCCCGACCGGCTGGTTGTGATTGAAGCCGAAAAATGCATCAGCCTAGTCGATATTCGTCCGACGGCAATGCGGCGAGCGCGGAACAACCCACGCGCCCGGATCGGCAAGGGACGTCGGCTCGAACCGTCGCCATGCTCCCTGGAATGACAGTTCCAAATTAATTGCCCCCCAAAAAACAGAAAAAGGAATATTAATGTCCCGACAGTTTCACCTTGCCCAAGTCAACATCGCGCGTGCGCTCGCTCCCATGGATGATCAGGTGATGGCCGGTTTTGTCGCCAGGCTGGATGACATCAATGCGCTTGCCGAATCAAGCGCCGGCTTTGTCTGGCGCTTGAAGACCGACGAAGGAAATGCGATTTCGCTGCGGCCCTACGACGACGACCGGGTTCTTTTCAACCTGTCGGTATGGGAGACGCCTGCGCAACTCAAGCAGTTCGTCTTCCGCAGCGCGCATGCGGATGTGATGCGTCAGCGAAAATCATGGTTCGAACGCTTCGGCGACGCATATTACGCGCTGTGGTGGATAGAAGCAGGACATATTCCATCGATCGATGAAGCGAAAGCACGTTTGCAGCATCTGCAGCTTCATGGCGAAACCGCATGCGCATTTTCATTTTCCAGTCCGTTTGCCGATTCCGCCTTACCCGATCTCGCAACCATTGCGCCACTGTCCCAATCCCACGGCTGACGCGGTTTCGGTACACTGGCGGCTATGTCATCGCCAATCATTGTCCATCGCGGGCTGGAACCATACGAAGCGACGTTCGCCGCGATGCGAGCATTTACCGATGCCCGCACCGCGGATACCCGCGACGAATGCTGGATCGTCGAACATCCGCCGGTCTTCACGCTGGGGCTGGCCGCGAATCCTTCACATGTGCTTGATGCGCATGCTATCCCGATTATCCAGAGCGACCGCGGCGGTGAAGTGACTTATCACGGCCCCGGGCAGGCGATTATTTATCTCATGATAGATCTGCGGCGCAACAAAGCGGGCGGCCGATTGTTTGCGCGCGAATTCGTGCATCGGATAGAGCAGGCGGTGATCGATGTCTTGGCGGCGTATAATCTTGAGGGTCGGCGCAAGCCGGACGCCCCAGGAATTTATATGGCAAACAATCCTTGGCAAGGTGCAAAAATTGCCGCGCTTGGATTGAAAATACGCGGCAACGGCTGCACCTATCATGGCGTGGCATTGAATGTGGCAATGGATTTGACCCCGTTTTCGTGGATCAATCCATGCGGCTACGAAGGCTTGACCACGATCGATATGAAAACCCTGGGCGTTGATGTCACTTTGCAAGACGCGCAGTCAGTACTTGCTCACAAACTCTCGGCCCTATTGGCACAATGAAACCGCCTGTTGCGGTGCCGGCCCCCTGATCCGACGCGTATGCGCACGAGCGGATCGATCTGACAGAAAGCAATCTGCGGCATGACCATCGAAAAAAAATCGCCTGAATCTTCCACTTACAACCCCGGCGAAAAGCAAAAAGGCGCTGGCAAGACTTCCCGCATCCCGATCAAGATCGTACGCGCGGAGAAGCTGCCGAAACCGGACTGGATCCGGGTCAAGGCCGGCTCGCCTTCCACCCGCTTTTACGAGATCAAGGACATCCTGCGCGCCAATAAACTGGTGACGGTATGCGAAGAAGCATCGTGTCCCAACATCGGCGAATGCTTCGGCAAGGGCACCGCAACCTTCATGATCATGGGCGACAAATGCACGCGGCGCTGCCCGTTCTGCGATGTCGGTCACGGCCGCCCCGATCCGCTGGACGCGAACGAACCGGAAAACCTGGCCAAGACCATCGCCGCACTGAAGCTCAATTATGTCGTGATCACCTCGGTCGACCGCGACGACTTGCGCGACGGCGGCGCCGGACATTTTGCCGCCTGCATCAAGCGCGTGCGCGAACTGTCGCCGGCGACGCGCATCGAAATCCTGACGCCGGATTTTCGCGGCCGCGCAGACCGTGCGCTGGAAATACTGAAGGCGACCCCGCCCGACGTAATGAACCACAACCTGGAAACCGTGCCGCGCCTATACAAGGAAGCGCGTCCAGGTTCCGATTATGCGTATTCGCTCAATCTGCTCAAGAGCTTCAAGGCGCTGCATCCTGATACGCCCACCAAGTCCGGCATCATGGTCGGTCTGGGCGAAACCGATGAAGAAATCCTGCAAGTCATGCGCGACCTGCGCGCGCACGATGTCGATATGCTGACCATCGGCCAATACCTGATGCCAAGCGGTGACCATCTGCCGGTACGGCGCTATGTGCATCCTGATACGTTCAAGATGTTTGAAGCGGAAGCGTACAAAATGGGCTTCGCGCACGCCGCAGTCGGTGCGATGGTACGCAGTTCCTACCATGCGGATCAGCAGGCGCATGACGCGGGGATTGCCGTGGACGGCCGGACACTTTAATCAAGCGCATACCGGACGATTCCGTCCGTATAAAAATTAGGCATTTTAAGCCGCATGAAAGCCGCTCATATCTGCATCGCCCGCCATGGTGAAACCGATTGGAACAGGAATGGCATTCTTCAAGGCTGGCTCGACATACCGATCAACCAGGTAGGACGCCGTCAGGCAAGCGGGTTGGCGGCAGCTTTCGCCGATACGGGTTTCAGTGCCGTATGGACGAGTCCGTTGTTGCGCGCGCGTGAAACAGCCGAAATCGTCGCCGCCGCGCTGAGACTGCCGCCGCCATCTTGTCACGAGAGCCTCAAGGAGAGACACTTTGGCGCGATCCAGGGCATCCCGAAGGATGAACTGGCCGAACTGAATCCGGCATTGTTCGAGCAGATCCTGCGCCGCAACCCCGCTACCAACTTCGTGGGCGGAGAGTCGATGGACGAATTCGCCGATCGCGTGCTCGGTGCGTTCGTCGAAATCGGCGCGCGTCACCGCGGTCGCCGGGTGCTGGTCATTACCCACGGCTGGGTCATGGACGTCGTTACGCGCAAAATCAGCGGTCTGGCACGTAACGCCATCTTCTCCACTAAGCGCAAGAACGGCGAAAGCGTCTGGATAGAGGCGACGGAGCAAATTCTCGCCGCGAGATAGGCCTGAAAGCACGGGATACCCGCGCCGTACCCATCCGGCCGAATCAAGTCATGATTTTTGCAAGTCACAAATAAATCGAGAACGCCTCAGCAAATGGCATCCATCTCGCCAAACCAGTCGAATATCGCCGGCCAGATAACGGCATGAGCGCTGGTGCCGACCAGTACCCCGACATGCTGAATGGCGATGCCGACATCGCCTTCATACTGCAATATTTTCTTTGCTCTACTGGCGGCGGCTTCATGAAACGGCAGAATCGATTGCGGCGGGATAACCGTGCTGCGCGGATCGACTACATTGAGCAGCGGCGCCTTCAAATCCGGCGGTCCGATTCGCTGACCATCTATGCATAGGCTGCCGTTCATCAGTTGATCGTTGCGATATAGCAGTTCGACGATTTCAGTAAACAGCTTTCCCGGCAGGGAAAATTCATCATGCATCCAGCGCTCGACCCGCATGTGGGTAGCCATCGCCTCAGGACTTCTCATCGATAACGACCAGTCGAGATAACGCTCCCATTGGAATGCATGCGGCGCCGCCGCGATGCTGACGGCATTGAGAAAAGAGCCCGGCACATTGCCGAATGCCGCTTCGATCGACTGCGCGTCCGGTGTAGCCGCAACCAGCGACGAAAAATCGCCCGCATCGGCACCGAAGTGCAATGGCGTTTCCAGCAGCACCAATGCACGCATATGGCGCGGATGGATGCACGCAAAAATAGCCGCCAGAGCACCACCCAGGGAGTGACCGGCAAGAATGATTTGTGCCTGGCCGCAGTCCGATTCGATCGCGTCAACGCAAGCCTTTAGCAGGCGCTCCCCATAGTCTGCCAAGCCAAAATCCTGTTCGGCTGCGCCAACTTGCGTCCATTCCGCAAGGTAGACCCGCAACCCTTTATTGAGGCAATGGCGCACAACGCTGACCTCCGGCGCGAGGTCCCAGATGTATGCCCGTTTGATCGGCGCCGGAACAATCAGCATAGCTGGTCCCTTATTCGATGTGTCGCCATATCTGCGCAGCTTGACTCCGGCCTCGGAATGCAGAACCAGATAGGGCGTTTCCAACGGGCCGAATCCTGCGGATTCGAGCACCTTGCCTCGCTGGCGGCGAATACGGTCCATTTGTTCGAACATCGCCTTTGCCGAGCGGACATTATTCCATTGCCAGTTGTCCATATTGGCCTTATGTCGAAAAATCTCTGGCTTATATGCCGGAGCGCAAGCGAACTGATCCGCCGACACGGCTTGTCAGGTCAACAATCAATTGGATTATGGATATGCGTGCAGGTTCTGCACCGTGTGACTTGCATTGCAGAAAAGCTGGCGTTTGCGCCGGAGTTGCTGCTGTGGGACTCATTGTACAAAACCAAAAAGGGCCCGAAGGCCCTTTGTATTCGGTCATTCAATGGTCACACGGCCAATTCTTTTTCCAGCAACTGATGCAGCGCTCCAAACTCCGGCTCGCCAATATAGCGCCTGATGATATCGCCTTTTTTATCGATCACGAAAGTGGTTGGCGTCAGTTTTACATCGCCAAATGATTTCGCCAATTTCCCCTGCGTATCGAGCACAACGTCGAATGGCAGGCTGCGTGTCTGAGCATAATTCAATACATAATTGGGTGGATCGTAACTCATGGCGACAGCAACGAATTCAAAGCCCTTGTCCTTGTACTTGTTGTAGGTTTCCACCATCTGCGGCATTTCCTTAATGCAGGTATCGCACGACGTTGCCCAGAAATTCACCATCACGACCTTGCCGCGCAAACTTTGCGATGTGATTTTTTCACCCTTCAGATTGGTGAAAGTGACTTCGGGTGCGGCTTCCGTTGCAGAAAAAGAAAAATAGCCGACGGCAACAATCACCAGAACGACGAGCAGGGAAAATAATTTGACCCATGTACACTTGCCGGATGATGTCGCTGTTTCGGGCTGCATGGTTTACTTGCCAATACCTTGTGTATTCGATCCGGGCATTATAGTCACTTCGAGAGGGAAGCGCCGTTCGCCTCCCGCGCCGGAGCAGGCTGTCATGGACGCAAATAAACGAATCCTTCTCTTGCCTGCAATCGCGCAATTTCAACTACGCCAGCAGGAACCAGCTTTGCTTCCGGCACCAACTGCGATACGGGAACGTCATGGGCAGTCAGCGTGTTGTTGCAAACTCGAAAGTCCACACCTTGCGCTTTAAGAGCGCTGACTTGGGCATCGAATGGCTTGCCGTTGCGGTCCTTGGCACCGGCAAGCATGAATTTGATGCCGTCACCGAGTGCCACCACGACAATTTTCGCATCCGGCTCACCACGCAAATGGTTGCGGATATTCGCCATCGCGCGCGCTGCCTGGTCGATACCGTCGGCAAGATGATAAACCACCTTGATCTGGTCCGCGGCGAAGGTTGGCGCACTGAAGCTCATCGCAAGCGCAAACAGGCTGCACAAAAAAATCTTTATCGGGTAAGCAAATCTCATGGCGGCATTCTCGAAAAAAACAGGGCGTCAATTATTGCATTTATCAATGCGTCGCATCGCAGCGGAATCAAACGGTCGAAGTATCATTCAGATTAATACGTTTCCTGGAGCCTTCCAGTTCAAGCTCCATGCGCTTGATCTTCCATGTTCCCATGTCTCTGGTCGCATCGACAAATACGGTTCCTCGATTCTTTTGTCCTTCGACGCTAAAGGAAAAATCGGCCTGGCCGCTCGGCCCGGAAATCTGGAAATTTCCTGTTGGGATTCCAGTCGTGATTGGCGCACCTAATTGCGACATCGCTTCCGGATTTGCTTCAATCCTGGAAACCGCCAGCGTGTAAACATCCGAGTTCTTCAGTGCCGTGAATGTAAAAAACATGGATGCGGCAAAAAGGGCAATCAACAAAAGATAAATGATGGCCGCCCATTTCGCCCACTTTCTCTGAACACTCAGAAAATGCTCGACGCTATCCCACCTTTTATTGCGCCATGCCCATGCGCTTCCTTTCACGCCGAGAACGAATGGCATCACAAAACCGACAAAGGGAACAAACACCAACAGCGCGATGAAGGTATTGTTTCCGATGCCCCAAATCCAGTTCAACAAGAAAGCGCCCCAGTTCCAGCGATCGATCTCGGGAGGTACGGCAGCCAAGCTTCCCTGCCCCGATGTGTTTTCCATACCTGTTCCTTTTATTCCAGTCACGCTTTACGTAAAAAATCCGTATAGGTTGCGGCCACTGCCGGCGGTATCGGCGCATCCAGTGCTGCACAGATTGCCCGAAGGATGTCCGCAGCCGCTATGGGAAGCTTGTCGGTTGCATTCGCGGTGGCAAGCAGAGCCTTGATCAGCGCCGGCTTGGCAAGCGGCGCAAGCTGGTTCGCTCGGTCGAGTGCGGTCTTTGCGTTGGCAAATCCGATTGCGGAAACGGGCAGCAGATCATCGGCGGACAAGCCGAGTTCAGGGAAGCACGCCGCGCCGCGCATGAAAGCCTGCGCCGGCGCTTCCTGCTGCGTCCGCGGAGCCGCCGACACCACATGCGCGACCAGGGAAAGCAGCGTCGCGCATTCGCTCTTCAATTCGGCGACATTGGCGAATTTCACCGGAATGGCGCGCCCGGCATGCACATCGAGACGGCGCGTCAGGACGGTTTGCAATACGAATTCCGCCAGAGTGATTTTGTTGTCCGCCGCGATCAGCTTGTCCACTGCCGTCAGCAGTATGGCTCGTTCCGCTGCCGGCAACTGCCGCAACGCAGGCATCGTCAAATCCAGCAACGGCAGGCGCGCGCTCCGGGGCAGTTGATCGATTGATTCGGCCAGATATTTGACGAATGCCGCCTGCTGCGGCGCATCTCCCTGCAACAAGGCCATTTGTGCATCGCGTTCAACATCTCGCTCCAATAGCAATGCATACACCACTGCGCGCGCAGCCTGCGGATCATGCAGCGCATTTTCCAGTTCCGGCGTGAGACGTGCCGGTTCGGCCATTCCGTGGAAAAACGCAGGCGATGGGACTATCGTTGCGGGGGACGATGCGGCGCCCGCGAAAGCCGATGCGGCATAGGGAATATCCGGCAACGCTTCCACGCTGGCGATCTCCGCCGCAAGTTCCGGCGCATCAAGCAACTCGATATTCTTGCCGAAGATGCGGCGCAAGCGTTCTTTGATCGGAGGATGGGTCGCAAACATGCCGGACAGCAAACTCGGTTTGATGGCACTTAAAAACAGGTGCGAAAGATGTTCTGCGTTGGGATGGTGAATGCGGGAAGCCGACTCCTTTTTACGCGATAATCCGCCGATCTTGCGCAGCGCGTTGCCGATGCCGTCCGGGTTGCGCGTAAACTGGATCGCACTGGCGTCGGCCAGAAATTCGCGCTGGCGCGATACGGCAGACTTGATCAGGCGGCCAAAGAAAATCCCGATATATCCAATGACGAACAGTGCCACGCCGAGCGCGAACATGACAGCCTGGATCGATGGTCCCTTGTCGTTGCGGCTGCGCGGCGCAGAAAAATGCCTGGCGAACTGGAGCAGATGCTGACCGAAGCTGGCAATCATCTGAATGCCGAACAGGACACCGATCAATCGTACGTTGAGGCGCATGTCGCCGTTCAGGATATGGCTGAATTCATGGCCTACCACGCCTTGCAGCTCGTCGCGCGTCAATCGATTGAGCGTGCCGCGCGTAACCGCGACCACCGCTTCATTCGGATTGTAACCGGCGGCGAAGGCATTGATTGAATCCTCCTTGTCCAGCACGTACACCTTGGGACAAGCGATGCCGGACGCCAGCGCCATCTCTTCCACCACGTTCAGCAGCCGGCGCTCCTGCAAGTCTTGCGATGCCGGCGATACCATGCGTCCGCCGGCCATTTGCGCTACCGCCTCTCCGCCGTCGCGAAGATTGAATGTTTCAACCATGGTGCCGCCGCCGATCAATCCCACCGTGATCAGCGTGTTGGCGAGAAAAAAACCGTTCGGATAATAGTTGGGGCCGGAAAGCGTACCGCCTTGCGCCCAGATCCAGAGCAAGGCGGCAACCAGGTTGACCGCAACCACGATCGCAATTACCGCGAGCACAAACAGCAGGATCAAGGTCCTGGTCTGGCGGCGGGCGTGCTCTTGTTGTGCGAAGAAGTTCATGATTCAGGCGGGTGCATGCGACATATCCGTACGGTTGCGCAGGCGCGAGGCGATGCCTCGCGAAACCCCTGCTTCACTCCCACTCCTTCTCCCGCCTGCGGGAGAAGGAGTGGGTAGATGCGCCATGCGCATAAGTTTAAAAGGAAACCTTGATTGCCTTGCGCTCTTCCGGCGCCTCGGTCGCCTGCAGCAATTCCGCTTGCTTGAATGTGAACATGTTGGCGATCACCGATACCGGGAACTGTTCGATCGACGTGTTGTATTGCATCACGCCGTCGTTGTAGGCCTGGCGCGAAAATGCAATCCGGTTCTCGGTGCTGGTCAGTTCCTCGGTCAATTGCATCATGTTTTGATTGGCCTTCAGGTCCGGATAGGCTTCGGACAATGCAAACAACTTGCCCAGAGTGCTGCTGAGCGCGCCTTCCGCGGCGGCCATCTGCTGCATTGCGGCTGCATTGGCGGGATCGACCGATGCCTTGGCATTGGCGGTGACCGCCTGATTGCGCGCGGCAATCACTGCCTCGAGCGTCTCGCGTTCATGTTTCATGTAGGCCTTGGCGGTTTCGACCAGATTTGGAATCAGGTCATAGCGGCGCTTCAGCTGCACGTCGATTTGCGCGAAGGCATTCTTGATCTGGTTGCGCAGGCTGACCAGGCGATTGTAGGCCCCGACCGCCCAGAACACGATGAACAATGCAATGGCAAGTAGAACGATGGTTGCGATCATGTTTCCCCCTAAGCAAAAAAGCCGCCAGACAGGCAGTCTGGCGGCTTAATATATCATCCAAAAACGGACTTGCTGATCAATCAGGCATTATTTTTTGTCTTGATTCTCCGGCGCATGCGTCAGCCGCTTCAATTCATCCTCATCGATATATTCAAATATTTTCACGACCTTTTGCACGCCGCCGACACCGCGCGTTACTTCACCCGCCAGGTTGCCTTCGCGCTGTGTGACGCGGCCCATCAGATACACGATGCCGCGTTCGGTCACCACCTTGATCGAATTCGCATACAGGTCCTTGGTGTCGACGAAAGACGCCTTGACCTTGCCGGTGATCAGCGTGTCGTTGGAGCGTGACGTGAAACTGGTGACGCCTGCAATCGCCAATTCATTGACGATCGATTGAACGCCTTCGATGGCGCCCACTTCACGCTCCACGGCAGCCTTCATCGCTTCATCGCGGACCTCGCCGGTGAGCAATACCCTGCGGTTGAAGCTGGTCACGTTGACATGACCGGCGCCGCCGACCAGGTTGGGTATGCGCGATTCGCCCTTGACGGCAATCGTCTTGTCTTCGGCCTGAGCGCCGAAGGTGCGGCGGTCGGTCGCGGCAAGCGTACCCATGACGGCAGTGCCGATCGCCATCTCGATGCAACCTTGCAGGCTGACTGCCACCGCACCGCATAACGCCACGGTCGCCATCGAACGTTTCATACCCTGCCATCTAATCATTCGCATCCCCCCCAAATAGCGCGACGTCGATACCGTCGCACAAACAATGAATCGTTAATAAATGCACTTCCTGAATCCGGGCGGTGCGGTCATGCGGCACACAGATATGCACGTCCGCATCCGTCAATTTTTTGCCGATTGCGCCGCCGCCTTTGCCGGTCAATGCAACGATGCGCATGTCGCGTTCCAGCGCCGCTTCTATCGCCGCAATGACATTGTTCGAATTACCCGAGGTCGACAAGGCAAGCAGTACATCGCCCGACTGTCCGAACGCCTGCACCTGCTTGGAAAAGATATCGTTGTAGCTGTAATCGTTGCCCACCGCTGTCAAGATCGAAGTATCGGTCGTCAGCGCCAATCCCGGCAACGGCAGCCTCTCGCGCTCGAAGCGCCCTACCAGTTCCGCGGCAAAATGCTGGCAGTCTGCAGCGGAGCCGCCGTTTCCACACGCAAGAATCTTGTTTCCATTAGACAATGCCGTGAACATAAGTTCCACAGCCTGCGAAATTGGTTGCGCGAGTTGGGATGCCGCTTGAATTTTGAGTTCTGCACTTTCGCGAAAGTGTCCGAGAATACGTTGATTAATCATGATGTGGCGGATTATAGGAGCTGTCTGGGAGGGATCTAATTTTAATCGACTGACGAATCGTACACGACAATGCTTTTACGCTTCTATCGCATTTTTCAGCCAGTTCAGCACGGTGCCGTCGATTGCGACCACGTCGAAACGGCACACAGGGGGATTTTTGTAACGTTGCAAATAAATCTGCGCAGCGAGGATCAACCGCGCCTGCTTTGAAGCCGTCACGCTGGCGGCTGCTCCGCCATGACGATTGTCGGCACGTTTTCTGACTTCGACAAAGACCAATGCGGCCTGCTGGCGCATGATGAGATCGATCTCGCCGCCTTTGCAACGAAAATTGCGCTCGACCAGCACCAATCCGTTCTGCCTGAGATAGTCAAGCGCGTCGTCTTCGCCGGCTTGGCCCTGAATCTGTTTGGCAGTACGCGGGCCGATCAACGACTTGACCATGGCTTTTATCACCAGCCGGGCAATGGCGCCACGATGCCGTCCTGATAAATTGCCGGCACTTCGGTGCGTTCAAAACGTGCGGCATTCCTGTAGAGATCGATTTTCAACTTGCCGGTCACGCCATCAATCTCGAATTGCGTGCGCTTCAATGCGATCTCTCTTGCAATCCGATAGGCGTCGATGCCAAGCGCGTACAAGCGCTCCAGGTCCGCACTGCGCCGTTGATCGGGATTTACCGCCAATCGCGGATAGAGCAGCACCGCCGGATGGTCCGGCTGCAGTTGCCAAGGCATGTCCACCAACCGCACGCCGTTCATGTCAGGTATGCGCTCGGCTGTGGCCCAATCGGGCAATGCATAGGGATTCAGTTGCGAAGTGCCATACATTACCGTATCGGTGCCGATCGCTTCCCGCAATTGCCTGGTCTGGGCAGCATCGAGCGCGACGAACAGGAATGCGGGCTTTTCGGTTTCGATACGTTTGCGTAGTTGGAGCAGACCGCTGGCGCTTAAAAAACCGCCCGCGGTACCCAGTTCCATGGCCTCCAGCTGTGCGCCGCCGCGCTGCCATTCGTCCGCGAATGCCTTGGCCGCGCGGCGTTGCCACGCCGTTCCGGTGGAAATGGAAAACGCCTTGCCGGCCGGATGGTCGGTATGTGCCCAATTGGCGATCTGGCGCGCTTCGTCATCTATCGACAAGCCGATCACCAGCATTTGCTGCGGCAGCATGAGGCCGACGTCGCCGGACATATCCAGCTGTCCGAGCGCAATGGTCGGCTTGCCGACAGCACCTCCTTGTACGATTGCGGTGACCCCCGTGCGCGACAGCGGACCGACCACGATATCGTGGTTGAGCGTCGCAGCGTTATAGCCGGACAGCACGTCCTGCACTGTCTCGCTGGTCTCGACGATAGTGACGCTCAGGCCTTGCTCGTTTTCGCGCTCATGAGCAGTCATGAATCCGGCCCGCACAACGTTTGCGGCCCGGCCCAGTGCTTCCGAGCGCAAGGGCAGCAACAGCGCAATACGAGTCGGCATCTGTCGCTGAACCGGCAACGGAAGCGCAAAGATCGTGGGCGCAGGAATTTGCGCCGGTTCGGCGGGCACGGGAATATCTTTCCGTATATTTTCCGTGGAAGGTGTCGGCCCGCCTGCAGCAACTGGCCCAACAGCAGGCAAAGAACTCCTGGCGGTTGTATTTACCTGCGCACACGAGCACAATCCACCAAGTACACTTGCCAGCAACAGCACTCTTACATATTTCAACAACATCATCTGCTCCCAATGATCCAACCTGTTTCCAGCTTACCCGCGATTTTTCCGGTGATGCATGATGTTTCTCAGCAAACTTATCCTGACTCTGCATTATATGTGCTGGCCACGCCAATCGGAAATTCCGGCGACATCACATTGCGAGCGCTGCAAGTGTTGTCGATGGCAGATGCGGTCGCTTGCGAAGATACACGCAACACCGGACACCTGTTGACGCGTTACGGGCTGTCGAAGACCCTGATTGCGGCACACCAGCACAACGAACGCGAAATCGCGGAAAAACTGATTGCACGCATGCAAGCAGGCGAGCGCATTGCGCTGGTATCGGATGCCGGCACGCCGGCCGTATCCGATCCCGGTGCACGCATCGTCGATGCAGTCATTGCCGCCGGATTACGCGTCATTCCCATACCGGGTGCATCGGCGGTCATTGCCGCGCTGTCGGCCAGCGGCCTGGTCAACGACCAGTTTCATTTTGCCGGATTTCTACCGGCAAAAGCCAGGCAGCGCGAACTCATGCTGTCGGCCCTGCGCAACTCGGCAGCATCGCTGGTCTTCTACGAAGCGCCGCATCGCATCGTGGAATCCGTCGCGGCACTGATGGCGATGTTCGAACCCACGCGCCAAATCGTGTTCGCGCGCGAACTGACCAAGCTGTTTGAAGAAATCCACCGGTGCGCATTGTCGGAAGCGGCGGCCTGGCTGGCGGCAGACGCCAATCGCCAGAAGGGGGAATTCGTCATTCTGCTGGAGGGAGTGCAAGCCAATGCGGACGCGGACACTGCCGAAGCCGACCGTATCCTCGCGATTCTGCTGTCCGAATGCTCCGTCAAGCAAGCCGCTGCGTTGGCGGCGCAAATCACCGGACAAAAAAAGAATGCGCTGTATGAACGCGCATTGCAAATGAAAGACCGGTAGTCGGCGCCACGTATTACCGCTGCACAATGACCGGGTTGCCAAAACCGCCAACCTGAACTTGCCGGGCCGCGGAATCCGCTTCACTGCGGCTAGCAAAGGGTCCGCTGTAAATACGATACAAGGCGCCGTTTTGCACGACCTCAAGCGCCGGCAAACCACTGTTCCAGGTTTGCGCAAGCCGGCTGCGCATGGTTTCGGCATTCGCGGCATTTCCATATGCGCCGAGCTGAAGATAAAACCCGCCGCTAGCGACTGTGCCGGTGATCATGACCGGGGTTGTCGTGCCGACCGCCTGACCGATTACCGGCTCCGCGACGCGCTTATCCGCAAGATCGCTCGCGGAAACAATCATCGCTGCCGGCTGACTTGCGTCTTGCATCGGCGTTGGCTCGATCACAACCGCAACCGGCTGTATAACCGCGGCCGTTTGGACGAACGAAGCGGGTGCCGCCGCTCGATCGCCGTCCGCGGCGATCTGCCTGGCGTTGGTGATACGTGCGATTTCATCCGGCAACAAACGCTCCACTTCCAGTTCCGCGCTGCCCATGGCGATGTACCCCAGCTTCAGCGCCGCCGTATAGGACAAATCGATGATGCGGCTTGAGTGGAACGGCCCGCGGTCGTTGACCCGCACGATGACTTGCCTGCCATTGCCGACATGGGTCACCCGTACATACGACGGAAGCGGCAATGTCGGATGAGCTGCCGTCATCTTGTACATATCGTAGATTTCGCCGGAGGATGTCATCTGTCCATGAAATTTCTTGCCATACCAACTGCCTTTGCCGCGTTGCCTGAACGGACGGCCATCGGTAAATGGCGTGTACGATTTGCCGAACACGACGTAGGGGCGATTGCCTCTCCGCGTATACGTTTCGACCTTCGGTTCGGCATCCGGGAGATCGTGCAACCCAGCCGGCGGCGCATCCCCCGGGCCGTCATCCTGATAATAGCCGCCGCGTCCGGAACCTGCGGGCGGCAACACTGGCAATCCTCTATTATCGGAAGGCGCTGCCATCGGGCGTTTAATCGATGCATCGGCAACAGGCGGCATGGCTTGCGGCGCGCTGCCGCAGCCGGAAAGAACCGATACCGCTGCAATCAACGTTGCTGCAACGCGCTGCCACGGATGAAATCGCAATTGCATTGCTATTTTTTTCATGTTTGTATCAGCTTGCGGTGGCGTTGAATACTCATCAATATGCCAATACCCAGACCGAGTGTGACGAATGCAGTGCCGCCATAACTTACGAACGGCAGCGGCACGCCGACCACAGGCAGAATACCGCTGACCATGCCCATGTTGACGAAGGCATAGGTGAACAACATCAGTGTAAGCGCACCTGCCAGCAATCGGGAAAAGACAGTCGGCGCGTTGGCCGCGATAAGCAGACCGCGCCCGATCAACAGCAGATACAACACCAGCAACACCGCGTTTCCGACCAAACCGAATTCCTCCGAAAACACCGCGAACACGAAGTCGGTGGTTCGCTCGGGAATGAATTCGAGGTGAGATTGCGTGCCGTTCAGCCATCCCTTGCCTGTAATGCCTCCGGAGCCGATCGCAATCGTCGATTGAATGATATGAAATCCTTTGCCCAAAGGGTCTGATGTGGGATCGATCAATGTCAGCACGCGGTTGCGTTGATAGTCATGCAGCATCATGGTCCAGACCACCGGCAGGCTGGCCGCGCCAGCGGCCCCCAGGCCGATGATGACTTTCCATGGCAATCCCGCCAGGAAAATCACGAAAAACCCGGATCCCAGCACCAGCAAGGACGTTCCCAGATCAGGTTGCCTTATGATCAGGCCAACCGGAATCATCAGCAAAACTGTCGCGACCATGAAATCCGGCCAGCGCACCATGCCTTCGCGCTTTTGAAAAAACCACGCGAGCATCAAAGGCACTGCAATTTTCATGATCTCGGACGGCTGAATCACAACACCGATATCGATCCAGCGGCGCGACCCTTTCTTGATGATTCCGAATACGGCGACGGCAACCAGCAGTCCGACTCCGAGCACATACACCGGTACGGCAAACCGCATCAAGGTTTGCGGCGGCACGATCGCGGCAATCCACATCACGACGAACGCGATCAGGATATTGCGCATGTGACTTTCGATCCGGCCCGGAAAATCAATACCCGCCGAATACACCGAGACGATTCCGACCGACAGAATCAAGAACACGATCAGCGCGAGCGGCCCGTCAAATACGGTGAAATAGTGCTTGATCCCCGATACGGCAGAGTGTGAGTCTCGTTGGTGCATGCGCAGCGTTGTCATCAGTTCGGACTCCTCTTGATCTCACTAACGGCATTGAGCGCGCCTGCAGCCGCCGCTGCGGCATTTAACGCTACGACAGGCTTTTTATTGAGCGTGTCTTTCTTGTCCGCCATCATTTTTGGATCGTCTTCCGGTCGTTTTCCGAGCAGATAGTAGTCCAGCGCCTTGCGTACAATCGGCGCTGCCGTAGCGGAACCGAACCCGGCATTTTCGACAATGATTCCGATCGCGATACGCGGATTGTCCGCTGGTGCAAATGCCGTGTACAAGGAGTGGTCGCGATGGCGTTCCGCGACTTTTTTCGCGTCGTACTTTTCATTTTTTTTCATCGCGACCGCTTGTGCGGTACCTGTCTTGCCGGCAGAAACGTAGCCGGTGTTGGCGAACGCCCTGGCCGAGGTACCTTCACGCGCCACGCCTACCATCGCCTTCTTGATAACGTCGATATTTTCCTGCTTGAGATTGATCCGATAACTTTCCGTCGGCACGGTCAAGGTCTGTTTCCGGGTAACGCCGTGTTCGACCTTCTTCACAAGATGCGGCTTCATCACCACGCCATTGTTGGCGAGATTGGCCACCGCATGCGCCATTTGCAATGGCGTGAACGCATTGTAGCCTTGGCCGATACCGACTGAAATCGTCTCGCCGGCATACCATTTCTGTTGCTCCCGCGTCCTGTATGCGGCACGCTTCCATGCAGTCGAAGGCAGCACGCCACGTTTTTCATGCTCCAGATCGATCCCGGTCAGTTGTCCAAAGCCGAACGGTTTCATGAAGTCATGGATCGCATCGATGCCGAGATCATTGGCCAGAACATAGTAATAAGTATTGCAGGACTGGACGATCGACTTGTACATATCCACAGAGCCGTGACCGCCCACTTTGTCGTCCCGAAACATATGGTTACCGAACCAGAAATGCCCCGGATCGGAGATCGCCTGGGAGGGAGTACGCTTGCCCAATTCCAGTGCCGCCAGCGCCATGAACGGCTTGAAAGTCGATCCCGGAGGGTAGCTGCCAGATAACGGACGATTCAATAGTGGACGGTCGAGTGAATTGTTCAGTTCATCCCAGCTTTGCTGATCGATACCATCGACAAACAGGTTGGGATCGTATGCCGGCATCGACACATATGCCAGAATGTCGCCGGTGGCCGGTTCGATCGCCACCAGCGCACCGCGCCGATCGCCGAATGCCTCTTCGATGATTTTTTGCAATTCAATGTCGACTGACAGGATCAAATTGTGCCCCGGAACGGCAGGCGTGCGCGCCAACGTGCGTATCGCCCTGCCTCCTGCAGTCACTTCGACTTCTTCGTATCCGGTCGTACCGTGCAATTGGCCTTCATAACTTTTCTCAATGCCTTCCTTGCCGATATAGTCCGTGCCGCTATAGTTCACGGCATCTTCCATCTCGGCGATCGTCTTGGCTTCTTTTTGATTGATGCGTCCGATATAGCCGATCACATGCGCGGCGACGCTACCCATCGGATACTGGCGAAACAATCGCGCCTGAATATCCACGCCGTCGAAACGATAGCGCTGGGCGGTAAACCGGGCAACTTCTTCGTCCGTCAATCTGGTGCGAATAGGTACGCTGCCGAAATTCTTCGACTCTTCCAGCTGTTTTTTGAAACGCTTGCGATCCTTGGGCTGAATGTCGACCAAGATCGCCAAATCATCGATTGCCGCATCCAGTTCGCCCTTGATCTTGGACGGTGTTATCTCCAGCGTGTAAGCGGAAAAATTGCGCGCCAGGACCACGCCATTGCGGTCGACGATCAGGCCCCGATTGGGAACCACGGGAACGATCGATACCCGGTTGTCTTCGGCCAGCGCCGCGTAATCCTTGTATTTATAACCTTGCAGCCACAGCAGGCGCGCGAACAACAACCCGAAACAAATGAATACGAATACGCCCAGCACCGACAGGCGCAAGCGGAAAAAATACAGTTCGCGCTCGGTATTCTTGAATTCGGTCATTTTTAATTTTTACGTAATACGCGACAGCGTATTACGTTTGTTCTCACCCTCTCCGTCTGGGAGAGGGTCGGGGTGAGGGATTGAGCGTTCAGACTGTCGTTCATTGTGAAACGCTCAATGGTTTGCACGAATCCGGCATTGATCGATGCCGCATTTGGTGCGACGCATCGACTGCACATTGACGAAAATGGTTTTCATTTTAAATCGGACGAGTATCGTCCCGATTGATCGCACGCCGCTGCGGCGCCAGCAATATCGACGACACCACCGGCCATAATGCAGCGGCAACCAAGCCTTCAATGAAATAAAACCAGCCTGGGAATTTTTGGTTGACGATAACTTGAATCACCAATTGCACAACCTGCATCACCCACAGCAGCGGCAATACATGCAAAGCCTGCGTTCCGACGGGGAACCACAATACGCGCCGATGAATCATGATCGCGAAGTAGGACAGCAGCGTATACGCCAGCGCATTCTGTCCAAGCAAGGAGGCGTTGTGCACATCCATCAGCAATCCCATCATGAATGCAACGCCGATGCCGACTTTTCGAGGCTGGTGAATACTCCAAAAAACCAGGACCAGCGCAAGGAAATCCGGCACGCCGATCCAGCCGCCCCAAGGCAGCAGGTTCATCAGAAATGCCACTATCAGACTGAGCGCGATAAATGCGGAATTGACCGGCAACAGAATGTAATGAGGATAGTTCATTGGGCCGGCTGGATCTGTTTTGGTGGTGTAAGCGGCTTGGGAGTTGCCTGAGCAGACACACCCTGAGTGGTTGCGAGCGGCTTAAGTGGCGCCTGAACAGATACGCTCGGAGCAGGAGCCGCCTGAGCGGGAGACGCAGCTGGTTTGGGCGCAATCTGTGCAGGCGCGTTGGCAGGGGCAAGCTTGGCGGGCGCTCCCTGGATCGGCGCAACCCGGGGTTCTGCTTTAGTCTCCGGAGCAACGGTGGCCTTTGCCGGATCCTTCACAGGTTCGGGCGAGCGCTTTCGCAATGACTTGTCTTTCTTCTCGACGGCGTCTTCCAGTTCAGAACGAGGCACCGCTTTTGCTTCAGGCATCAGGATCAATAGATGCTTGTTGCGGCCAATGCCGGCCGATGGTTGACACATGATGCGGGCAAACGCATCTGAAGATTCGCTTTCAACTTGCGTCACAGACGCGACTGACAAGCCCGCCGGATAAACGCCATCGATACCTGTGGTCACCAGCATGTCGCCTTTCTGGACATCGGCGTTGGTCGACATGAAGCGCAAATCCAGCACACCCGACTGGCCGCGTCCGTACGCAATACTGCGCACGCCGCTACGCACCACCTGTACCGGAATTGCGAAGTCCTTGTCGGTCAACAAGGTTATTTCGGAGGTGAACGGAAAAACACGTGTGACCTGTCCCACCACGCCGATATCGTCGATCACCGGCTGGCCGGGGGTAATGCCATGATGCGCCCCGCGATCAACCACGATTTTTCGCGTGAATGCATCGCGGGTGTCATACAGGATCTCACTCATGACCGACTTGACCGACAGGCGCTCGGCAGCCGCGAGAAGTGCTCGCAGCTGCGCATTTTCGGCCATCAGGTACTGCCCTTGCTGCAGTGCCTGAGCGTTGGCGACACGTTCCCGCTTCAGCTCTGAATTCTCTTTTTGCAGGCTGGACAGCGAGGAAAAATAGTCACCCACGGCGTAGGCGGCGTCGCGTGGCATCAAGGCCGCCGCTTGAAGCGGATACAGAATGACGCCGACTCCCTGGCGAATCATTGTCAACGTGTTCATGCGCGCATCGATTACCAGCAATGCGATCGCAATCATGGCGAAAAAAACCACCTTGGCTCGGGCCGAGGCGCCTTGCTTGAACAGTGGCGGTGGGCTGTATTCCATTTATCGGCTGGCGGGATGATCACCCTGCATGGCGCAGGTATTACGAATTGATATCAATGTCGAGCCGCTCGGAAAACACAGCATCAGCCCTGGCGTCGCATGCGATCGGCCGGCGGCGGATGCAGCCATCCAGATAACGGTTCATCCTGTTATTCGTACGAGAAAATCGAACCCAGTTTGTCCATCCGCTCCAACGCCATGCCGGAACCGCGAACCACGCAGGTCAACGGATCTTCGGCGACGATCACGGGAAGGCCGGTCTCTTCCATCAACAGACGATCGAGATCCCGCAGCAACGCGCCGCCGCCGGTCAGCATCATGCCTTTTTCCGCGATATCGGCGCCGAGTTCCGGCGGTGTCTGTTCGAGCGCATTCTTGACGGCGGAAACGATATTGTTGAGCGGGTCGGTCAGTGCTTCGAGGATTTCGTTGCTCGAAATGGTGAATGAACGGGGAATGCCTTCCGACAGATTGCGGCCCTTGACTTCCATTTCCTTGACTTCGGAGCCGGGGAAGGCCGAGCCGATTTCTTTTTTGATCATTTCGGCGGTCTGCTCGCCGATCAACATGCCGTAGTTGCGGCGGATGTAGTTGACGATGGCTTCGTCGAACTTGTCGCCACCGACGCGCACCGACCCCTTGTAGACCATGCCGCCGAGGGAAATGATGCCGACTTCGGTGGTGCCGCCGCCGATATCGACCACCATCGAACCGGTTGCCTCGGACACCGGCAGCCCGGCTCCGATGGCAGCGGCCATCGGTTCTTCGATCAAGTACACTTGCGAGGCGCCGGCGCCCAACGCGGATTCGCGGATTGCGCGGCGCTCGACCTGGGTCGAGCCGCACGGTACGCAAATGATGATGCGCGGCGACGGCTTGAACAGTTTGGTGTCATGCACCATCCGGATGAATTGCTTGAGCATTTGCTCGGTGACCGTGAAGTCGGCGATCACGCCATCCTTCATCGGACGAATTGCCTCGATGTTGCCTGGAACTTTGCCCAGCATCTGCTTGGCTTCCTTGCCGACGGCCTGGATAGTTTTTTTACCGTTCGGCCCGCCCTGCTGGCGAATCGCAACGACCGACGGCTCATCGAGGACGATGCCCAGGCCGCGCACGTAAATCAGCGTATTCGCCGTGCCCAGATCAATTGCCAGGTCATTCGAAAAATAACTACGTAAAAATCCAAACATGTATTGTCCTGATGCGCAACAATGGCGCGCTTTAGCTTATTCGAGATTGATATATCGGCCCCATGCAATCCGCAACCGGCACCGAAAGGCATTAGCCCGACATTCTACCTTATAATTTACCCAGAATTAGCGAGGAGAAACTTCAAAAATGCGTACCGGATACAACATGTTGAGAAGTTTTTACCGACTAATAGACAACTTTTTGCTTTTTTAAAAACTCTTGCGAACGCGCCGATTCCCGCGTCATCAAATCATGTCACTTGTCCTATCCGACGTTAAACGTTTGGCCACCCTGGCGCAGCTCGATCTTACCGAGGAACAGGCTGCGCAAACCCTGATCAAACTGAATGGCATTTTTGCATTGGTTGAGCAAATGAAGGCAATCGATACCACCGGTGTCGAACCGCTCAGCCAACCGATTGCCGCTTACCAGTCCGATTTTGCGCTGCGCTTGCGCGATGATATCGTCACCGAACCGAATCGACGCGACGACTATCAAAAACCCGCACCGGCGACGCAGGACGGCTTGTATCTGGTCCCCAAGGTGATCGAATAATCATCCCGAAAAACACGCGCTGAAGTCAACTCGATACTTCATGCGACAGAGTCACGGAATCAAACGCCAAACCAAGCTCATGCATACCAAAACCATCAAACAACTGTCGGCACTGCTGCTCGCCAAACAGATTTCCGCCACTGAACTGGCGACCATGTATCTCGACCGCATGCGGCAAAGCGATCTGAATGCATTCACGCACATCGATGAAGCGTTGACCTTGCAGCAAGCTGCAATCGCGGATCAGCGCATTGCGAAAAACGATACGACGCCGCTGACCGGCATCCCGATTGCGCACAAGGACATTTTCGTCACGCGCGGCTGGCGCTCCACTGCCGGCTCGAAGATGTTGGAAAATTACAGCAGCCCCTTTGATGCAACTGTGGTCGAACAGTTCAATGCGGCCGGCATGGTCACGCTCGGAAAATTGAATTGTGATGAATTTGCCATGGGTTCGTCGAATGAAAACTCATTCTTCGGCCCGGTCAGGAATCCGTGGGATAAAAATGCGATTCCCGGCGGATCCTCCGGAGGATCGGCGGCGGCGATCGCAGCACGCCTGACGCCGGCCGCCACTGCGACCGACACCGGCGGCTCGATACGGCAACCGGCGGCGCACTGCGGTGTTACCGGCATCAAGCCGACTTACGGACGTGTTTCGCGCTTCGGCATGATCGCGTTTGCATCGTCGCTCGACCAGGGCGGTCCGATCGCACAGACGGCGGAAGATTGCGCGATGCTGCTCAATGCGATGACCGGTTTCGATGCGCGCGATTCGACCAGCGTCGAGCGCGACGCCGAAGATTTCACGCGTAATCTGAATGCCGGTTTACAGGGATTGAAGATCGGCGTGCCGCGCGAATATTTCAGCGCCGGGCTGGCGCCGGATGTCGAACAAGCCGTGCGTGCGGCGCTGAGCGAATATGAAAAGCTCGGCGCGACACTGGTCGATATTTCATTGCCGAAGACAGAGCTGTCGATTCCGGTCTACTACGTGATCGCGCCGGCGGAAGCCTCGTCCAATCTGAGCCGCTTCGACGGCGTGCGCTACGGCCACCGTGCCAAGGAATATTCCGACCTGTCGGACATGTACAAGAAGACCCGTGCCGAAGGATTCGGCGAAGAGGTCAAGCGCCGCATTCTGGTTGGTGCCTACGTTCTGTCGCACGGCTATTACGATGCCTATTATCTGCAGGCGCAGAAAATCCGGCGCCTGATCGCGCAGGATTTCCAGGAAGCATTCAAACAATGCGATGTGATCATGGGGCCGGTGTCGCCGACGGTCGCTTGGGATCTCGGCGACAAGGCCGACGATCCGGTTGCGAATTATCTGGCCGATATCTTCACCTTGTCGACCAGCCTGGCGGGACTGCCGGGAATGTCGATTCCGTGCGGCTTCGGCCAGGGCGAAAAGAACGGCAAGCGCCCGGTTGGATTGCAAATAATCGGCAATTATTTTGACGAGGCGAAGCTGCTCAACGTCGCGCATCAATACCAGTCTGCCACGGATTGGCATATCCGCCGGCCGGCGGGAATTTAAAACGTCCTCATCCTCTCCCGAAGCGAGAGGATGAGGATGGAACGCGATCAAATACTCGCTTGATCGTATCAGACCAGGATGGAGAACATTATGCAGTGGGAAGTAGTTATCGGCCTCGAGACGCACACGCAGCTCACGACGCAATCGAAAATTTTCAGCGGTGCATCGACCCGGTTCGGCGCCGAACCGAATGTGCAGGCCTGCCCGGTCGACTTGGCGCTGCCCGGCATTTTGCCGGTGATGAACAAGGGCGCCGTCGAGCGTGCGATCCAGTTCGGACTTGCCGTTGGGGCAACGATCGCACCGCAATCCATCTTTGCGCGCAAGAATTATTTCTATCCCGATCTGCCGAAAGGCTACCAGATCAGCCAGTATGAAATTCCGGTGGTTCAGGGAGGAACACTTTCATGCATCGTTGAAAAGGACGGCAAGGCGGAAATGAAAACCGTGCAATTGACGCGCGCCCACCTGGAAGAAGACGCCGGCAAATCGCTGCACGAAGACTATCAAGGCATGACCGGCATCGATTTGAACCGCGCCGGCACGCCGCTGCTGGAAATCGTCACCGAACCCGACATGCGCAGCGCCGCCGAAGCGGTGGCCTATGCGAAGGCACTGCATTCGCTGGTCACCTGGCTCGGCATCTGCGACGGCAACATGCAGGAAGGATCGTTCCGTTGCGATGCCAATGTATCGGTGCGGCCGGTCGGACAAATCGAGTACGGCACGCGTTGCGAGGTCAAGAACCTGAATTCGTTTCGATTTCTCGAAGAAGCGATCAACTATGAAGTACGACGCCAGATTGAAGTGATCGAGGACGGCGGCCGGGTAGTCCAGGAAACCCGTCTTTACGATCCGGACCGCAAGGAAACCCGTTCGATGCGCAGCAAGGAAGATGCGCAGGATTACCGCTACTTTCCCGACCCCGACCTGCCCCCGCTGATGATCGGTCAGGAATGGATTGCGCGCATAAAGGCGGCCATGCCCGAACTGCCCGGCGCAATGCGCGAACGCCTGGTGCGCGACTACGGATTGTCGGAATATGACGCCGCGGTATTGACCCAATCGAAAGCGATGGCGCTCTATTTCGAAGCGGTGATCACTGCGACCGGCAAGGAGCAGGCCAAACTTGCAGCCAACTGGCTGATGGGCGACGTTGCTTCAATGCTGAACCGGGAAGACGTCGATATCTCCCGCTCACCGGTAAATGCGGCGCAGCTTGCATTACTTTTGCAACGCATCACCGACGGCACGATTTCCAACAAGATTGCAAAAGAAGTATTCGGCGCGATGTGGGAAGCGAAGTCGAACCAGCCGTCGCTGGCCGACGACATCATTGAAAGCAAGGGCTTGAAACAGATTTCAGACAGCGGCGCCCTGGAAAAAATCATCGATGAAGTATTGGCCGCCAATGCCAAATCCGTCGACGAATTCCGGGCCGGCAAGGAAAAAGCATTCAATGCATTGATCGGCCAGGCAATGAAGGCAAGCAAAGGCAAAGCCAATCCCGCGCAGCTGACTGATTTATTGAAAAAGAAATTGACCGGCTAAGCCATTACGCACAACTCCTTTTCGGTTTTTTCAAATGACTTGGCCAAGAAAGAAATCCAGTCACTTTGATGCGGTCGACTGCTGATTTCTCAATTCACGATAGCGCTTGAGCGTCGTATCGTATTTCAGATTGATCTGCGCGATCTCCGCCTCGACATCCTGGAGTTTCTCTGTTTCGGCGCGCAGCGTCTTGTCGGACTCTTCCGATCGGCGATACAATCCAGGCGGTACGTCTTTCGGGTTCTTGACTTGCGCGAGCTCGGATTGCACTTGCTGCTGCTGTTTTTTCGCGGCAGCAAGCGCTTCCGTTTGCCGTTTGAGATGCTCCTGGACGATATCCAGCGTGCGTTTGCGCGCGACTTCGATATCATCTTCTTTTCCATATCGCGCCAGCATTGCACGGTCGGCCTGTTTTTGCTCTGCCAGGGCGGCTTCTTCTACCTTGCGCTTTTCTTCATCCAATAGCTTCTGGCGCTTTTGTTCCGCCGTCAGAGGCGCCGGTATATCACGCCTGATAACACCGTTACTTCCAAATTCGCGGATCGCACGGCCGGAACATTCCATGATCGGCCGGTCCGCGGTATAGGTTTTTCCCGCCGCATCCTTGCACATGATGATCTGCGCCTGCACGGCAAAAGGCATCATCGCGGACAGGAAAAGCAGGGGGGCGGCGGTACGCTTCATGGCATCCTCACTCGATATGTTGTGCGCTGACTTGCATTACCCCGTACCGCTGCCTGTAAGCGGCGACAGCGTTCTTGTATTGCACCAGTTGTGCGTCGGCTCCCGCGGCGGAAATGTAATCCAGCAGATCATCCAGATTGCCGATCGAAATCACCGGCATTCCATATGTCTGGCTGACTTCCTGGACCGCGGAATGCGCGGAAAGTGCACTATCCTTGCCTGAACGCTCCATCCGGTCGAGCGCGATCAAGACGGCGCACGGCGTTGCGCCGGCGGCCCGGATAATGTCGACCGACTCGCGCACCGAGGTGCCGGCGGAAATCACATCGTCGACAATGACTACCCGCCCCTGCAGTCCGGCGCCGACGATCGTACCGCCTTCGCCATGATCCTTGGCTTCCTTGCGATTGAATGCGAACGGCACGTTGCGGCCTTTCCCGGCCAACGCTACCGCGGTCGCCGAAGCCAGCGTGATGCCTTTATATGCGGGGCCGAACAGCATGTCGAATTCAACCCCGGAATCAAGCAGCGTCTGCGCATAAAAATCGGCGATTCTCCCCAGCCGGGCACCATCACTGAAAGAACCTGCATTAAAAAAATAGGGAGAACTGCGACCTGCCTTGGTCAAGAACTCGCCAAACCGCAGCACTCCGGCATTGACGGCAAATTCAATAAATTGGTGACGTAGATTGTTCAAACCAGAGCCGTATCATAAAAAAGTGACGAAAATTTGCTGCTTTGAAACCAAACGGGCCTATTTTAAATGGATATCAGACTGGTATCAGGTCAGATGCAAGTATGGTGCCTGCGATTGCAACGCTTTTGGCCAGAAAATTTGCGCGAGGAATACACCACCTATCCTTGTAGAAAGCGTGAATCGGTTATCCTGTTGCGAACTTTTTAGATCGATATCATGAAAATCATTTCCGCCAACCTGAACGGCATCCGCTCCGCCGCCAAAAAAGGGTTTTTCGACTGGATGTCCAAACAGAACGCCGATTTTGTATGCGTACAGGAGCTCAAGGCACAAGCATCCGACATGATGCCTGAATTTTTGGCGCCCCCTGGATATAACGGCTGCTTCCATTACGCCGAGAAAAAAGGCTATTCCGGAGCCGGTGTATATGCGAAGAAGAAGCCGAATTCCGTACAACTTGGCTTCGGTTGCCAGGAGTTCGATGCCGAAGGCCGCTATGTGCAATGCGATTTCGACAATCTTTCCGTCATCTCGGTGTATTGTCCATCGGGTTCATCCAGCGAAGAGCGGCAATTGGCCAAGTTCCGCTTCATGGAAGTATTTTTGCCTCACTTGGCGAAGCTTGTGGCAAGCGGACGTGAAATCGTGATCTGCGGCGACTGGAATATCGCGCACCAGCAAATCGACCTGAAAAACTGGAGGAGCAATCAAAAGAATTCCGGCTTTTTACCGGAGGAGCGTGCCTGGCTGTCACGCGTATTCGATGAACTCACCTTGGTCGATGTATTCCGCCGCGTCGATACGCGCGCTGAACAATACACTTGGTGGAGCAATCGCGGCCAGGCGTGGGCCAAGAATGTGGGGTGGCGCATCGACTATCATGTCGCCACGCCGGGTATCGCCGCCAAGGCAAGCGCGGTGTCGATCTACAAGGAGGAGCGCTTCTCGGATCACGCGCCGCTGATCATCGAGTATGGCGGCAATTGATACGGCACGTATGATTTCTGGTTCTATCGTGCCTTGTTCACTCCATCTTCCACATGCGGGAAATGGCCAGGTTGAGCAAATTTTCGTCCTTTGAACAGACCCGTCATTTAACCGGCGCTATTCCCTGTACATTGCTTTGATATGGCGGCAGCTTCCTGACATCGGCGCCTTTGGCTTTGGCAAACAAGGGCATCACGTCCGGCAAATGCTTCTGCATCTGTGCGATTCGATTCTTTCCGGCGGGGTGCGTCGATAGCCACTGCGGCGGCGCGCCCTTGTTCAGCATTCCCATTTTTTTCCAGAGCGCGATACCCGCGCGCGGATCGTAGCCGGCACGCGCAACGATATCCAGGCCGACGATGTCCGCTTCGGTTTCATCGTCGCGGGAAAATTTCAGCAATGCCAATTGCGCGCCCTGGCCGACCACGACTTGCCCGGTGTCTCCCAGACCCAATATCGCAGAACCCAGCGCCGCACCAAGCTGCAACAGAGCTCCCTTTGCCACGCGCGCCCGGCCGTGTTCGCGCAATGCATGCGCAATCTCGTGGCCCATCACGATCGCGATTTCATCATCGGTTAGCTTCAGTTTGTCGACCAGGCCGCTGAAAAATGCGATTTTCCCGCCCGGCATACAGAATGCGTTGACGTCTTGCGCGGCGATCAGGTTGACTTCCCACTGCCACTTTTCGGCGCGTTCGTTCCAGCGCTCGGCATGCGGAATGATCCTCTTGGCAATGGCGCGCAGGCGCTGCACTCCCGGATCGGTTTCGGCAACCAGCATGCCTTTTTGCCGCGCCTGCGTCTTCAGACCCGTATATTGTTGGGCAGCCGCGGCCTCCAGTTGCACATCAGGCACCAGCTTGCGCAACGGCGACATCTTGTCGATTTTTACACCATCCGCGCTTACCTGATCTTTTGCATACGAAGATCCCGCTAGCAGCGCGATCGATATCAGTGCCGCCGACATCAATCGTTTCATCGTTTGTCCTCTCCTACAGAAGTGTTGATCCATAGCCGAGCGCCTACGCCGAATGCGCTCGGCCGTCAGGCCGTCGATGTCCGTGAGCGCTATGTCGGCCATATTCCCGACTCCTCAAATTGAGCGCGCATCCCCGTTCAGCTTGACCCGTGGCCAGAGCCAGAAGTACAAGCCGATGGCCGGAACGATCGCCAACGTCGTGATCCAGAAATACGGAGCGTAACCCACCGCCTCGACGATGCGGCCGGAATAGAATCCCAGCGCCTTGCCCGGCAGCGTGATCAGCGAACTGAACAGCGCGTACTGGGTGGCGGTGTAGCGCTGGTTCACCAATGCCGAAAGGTAGGCCACAGCGGTGGTGCCCAGCAGGCCCTGGGCCAGGTTTTCGCCGGAAATCACCAGAGTCAGCATGGCCACGTCGCCATTGGCGCCGATCAGCCACAAGTACAACAGGTTGCTCAGCGCCCCCAGCACGATGCCCGCCAGCAGCGCGCGCTCCACACCCCAGCGCACCACCGCAATGCCGCCGAGGAAAGCGCCGCCGATGCCCACCCAGATACCGTAGACCTTGGATACGGCGGCAATTTGGGTTTTGCTAAAGCCCTGATCCAGATAGAACGGTCCCATGATGCCGCCCACCAGGGCTTGGTCGGAAATCTTGAACAGCAGAATGAAGAGCAGGATCATCAGCCCCACCCGCCCGCCGAAACGACGGAAGAAGTCGGCAAACGGCTCGACCACGCCCTCGCGCAGGCCCTGAACCCAGTTTTGCGCCTGGATGCGCAGCACTTCCGGTTCATGCGCCATCAGATTGGCCACAATAGGAATCAACATGAACGCCGCCATCGCCCGGTACACATTGGGCCAGATAGCATGGTCGGCCAGCACCAGCGCCAGCGCACCGGTGACGATCAGCGCCAGCCGATAACCCAGCGAATAGGTGGCAACCAGCGCACCCTGCGCCTCGACGGGGGCGATCTCGATGCGATAAGCGTCCACCGCGATGTCCAAGGTGGCCCCGGCAATGGCCACCAGCAGAGTCAGTCCGACGAACAGCCCCAGCTGCGAAGGCGTCACCGAAGCCATCGCCATCAACCCGGCCATCACCAGCAGCTGGGTCAGCAACAGCCAACTGCGGCGTTGGCCCAGCCGTCCCAGCAATGGCAGCCGCAGGCGGTCGACCAGAGGCGCCCACAGGAATTTGAATGAATAGGCCAAGCCCGCGCTGGCGATCATGGTGATCTCCCTCAGCGCGATATTATTTTCCTTCAGCCAGTAAGCCAGGGTGCCCGCCACCAGCAGAAAAGGCAGGCCGGAGGCGAAGCCGAAGAAGAACATGGTCCAGGACGACGGATGCAGGAATGCGTCACGGATCCGCGGCCGGGTCTTGGCTGCGCTCTCGTTGACGCTCACTGGGCGTACTCCATGGGGAACAGCGCAGGATCAAAGAACCTAGGCTGGGCGGCCAATTGGACAGACGTCACACTCATGGGGGTCTTATGTGGGAGTTTTTTTACGTAGACGGAACACCGCCAGGCTGCCGCGCCAGTTTGGTAAAGTTGAAACAGGCTTGCCTTGTTCGTCAAGGGCGACGCATTCGAGTACTTCGAGCCCCACTTCGTTTGCAAGTTCCTCGAAATCCTTGATCGTTGCGCAGCGCAGGTTCGGCGTGTCGTACCATTCATACGGCAGAGTCTTTGAGACCGGCATGCGGCCGCGAAGCAGCGACACGCGATGCGGCCAATAGGCAAAATTCGGGAACGACACAATCGCTTCGCCGCCGACACGCGCGATGTCGCGCAAGATGCCTTCGACGTTCTTCATCATCTGCAGCGCGGACAGGCACAGCACGGTGTCGAATGCATTATCGGCAAAAATCGCCAGTCCCGCCTCCAGATCCTGCTGGATCACGTTCACGCCTCGTTCGATGCAAGCCGGGATTTTTTCATCATCGATCTCGATGCCGTAACCGAAGCAGTGTTTGTCCGACTGCAGGTAATCCAGCATCACACCGTCCCCGCAACCCAGATCCAGCACATTCGATTCTTCGCTCACCCAATGTGCGATAAACGCCAGGTCCGCGCGCAAAATACTGAGTTGATGAAAATTCATGCTTGCACCTTTTCCTCGGGAGCGGCGACGTTGATTTCGTTCCAGATGTTGTTGTAATAGGACCGTACCACGTTGACATAGCGCCGGTCTTCAAGGAGGAATGCATCATGCCCGTGCGGCGCGTCGATCTCGGCGTACGTCACCTTGCGCTTGTTGTTGACCAGCGCCTGCACGATCTCGCGGCTGCATGCCGGCGCAAAACGCCAGTCGGTCGAAAACGACACCAGCAAGAACCCGGCCCGGGTATTGGCGAGCGCCTTGGTCAGGTTGCCGTTGAATGCGCGCGCAGGATCAAAATAATCGAGCGCCTTGGTAATCAACAGATATGTATTGGCGTCGAAGTATTCGGAAAATTTCTCGCCTTGATAACGTAAATACGACTCGATTTCGAAATCGATGCCGTAGCCGAATTGATAATCGCCGTTACGCAGTTCGCGGCCGAATTTTTCCGCCATATCGGCATTCGAAAGATAAGTGATGTGGCCAACCATGCGCGCCACGCGCAAGCCGTTTTTCGGCACTACCCCATGCGCATAATAATCGCCGCCGTGATAATCGGGATCGGTCAGAATCGCCTGCCGCGCCACGTCGTTGAACGCGATATTTTGCGCGGACAGCTTCGGTGTGGCTGCAATCACGACAGAGTGGCGTATGCGCTGTGGGTACATGATGCTCCAGGCCATCGCCTGCATGCCGCCGAGCGAGCCGCCCATGACGGCGGCGAACTGCTCAATGCCGAGTGCATCCGCCAGCCGCGCCTGCGCATTCACCCAGTCCTCGACGGTAACGACCGGGAAAGCCGCGCCATAAGGTTTGCCGGTCGCGGCATTGATATGCATCGGCCCCGTCGAGCCGAAGCATGAACCGAGGTTGTTGACCCCGATGACAAAGAATCTGTCGGTATCGACCGGCTTGCCGGGGCCGACCATGTTGTCCCACCAACCAACATTTTTGGCGCCGCCCTCGCCGGCATACATGCCTGCGACATGATGCGATGCATTCAACGCATGGCAAACCAGCACCGCGTTGGAGCGATCCGCATTCAAGGTGCCGTAAGTCTCATACACCAGCGTATAGTCGGCAAGCGATGCGCCGCTGCGCAATTGCAGCGGCGCGGAGAAATGCATGGCCTGCGGCGATACGATTCCGATAGATTTCATATTTTTTTAATTACGCGGGGCAGTACCGGCATCGCCGAAATCATGGTCAAAAAACAAAAAAGCCCGAAAGCGGTCGGCTTGTCGGGCTAATTCAGGGCTTGTATTCAAGCACGCTTTAGCCGTATTTGTTATGCGCCCGCAAGCTGATATCAAATCGGCGCGATTGCGTAAGAATAACCAACTCACTGAATGCCGTCAATTGAGGCGTGCTCACAGTACCGATGACAGGTGGCTACGGTATACTGCAAGCTTGTCCGAGCTTTAACGGCTTTCGGCCATATTCGCAGTCGATCATTCCCGACAATTCGGAAAAACTTCCTGGCGATGGGTTTTGCCCGCCGCAACTTAAGGTGTCATCAATGTTTGAATTCATGTCGGCGCCAGGCTTCTGGCTTGCCTTATTGCAAATTATTGCGATTGATATTCTGCTCGGAGGCGACAATGCGGTTGTGATTGCTCTTGCCTGCCGCCGGCTGCCGCCGGAGCAGCGCAAAAAGGGCATCATGTGGGGTGTAGTCGGTGCGATCGGACTGCGCATCATTCTGCTTTTCTTTGCATTGCAATTGCTTGCAATGCCTTATCTCAAGCTCGTCGGCGCGCTGCTGTTATTGTGGATCGGCGTCAAACTGCTGCTGCCCGAGGAAGGCGAGGGCCATACCGAGATTGCCGCCAGCACGCATTTGCTGGGCGCGATCAAGACCATCGTGGTCGCGGATGCCGTCATGAGCCTGGACAATGTGGTTGCCGTCGCAGGCGCGGCCAAGGACAGCTTCGGGCTGGTCGTGTTCGGCATATTGTTCAGCATCCCGATCATCGTCTGGGGCAGCAAATTCGTGCTTACCCTGATGGACCGCTTCCCGATTGTCATCACCTTCGGCGGCGCCCTTCTGGGCTGGATTGCAGGCGACATGATGTTCGGCGATGTCGCGGTAAAGCCGTTTGTGGCACATCTGGCGGGCTGGTTCCATTATCTGGCTTCGTTGGCAGGCGCGGTACTGGTTGTGGCCACGGGCACGTTACTCGCACGCCGTATGCGAGCCAAACCTGGACCGGTGAACGAACTGTCCTTGAATGAATCGCAGGATCATTCATCCCAATCCAAATAGAGCGAGACGACATCACATGCAAAAAATCCTGATTCCCGTCGACGGCTCACAGCACGCGGAGCGTGCCGCGGCCAGTTTGATCAAGCAGCACCAGGCTGGGGGGGCGTTGGATATTCATCTGCTCAACGTGCAGATCCCGATAGAGTCGGGCCATGCCCGGATGTTTGTCAGCAAGGGCGATCTGGACGCTTATTATCGTGACGAGGGACGACAGGCGCTACAGGGCGCGGCAAAACAGTTGCAGCAGGCCGGTATCCCCTTTACCGAGCATCTGGCAATCGGGCATGTCGCCGAAACCATCGTCAATTTCGCGCAGCAGCATCAATTCGACCAGATTGTCATGGGAACGCATGGACGCACCGGACTGACCGGCTTGTTGCTCGGTTCGGTGGCCAGCGACGTGCTGCGCTCAAGCAAGGTGCCCGTGACATTGGTGAAGTAGCCGAAAAACAGCTGCAGGCCATCAAATTTCGGGCTTGGCGCCCTGCTGCAGTCACAGCATGCGCAACTGATCGACCGCCTCCGCGATCGCGGAAGAGTCGAAAGCGCGCATGATTTTCCTGATTTGCGGCGCGATGGTCGTAAGATCGCTATTCAATATTTCCTGTTTTACGGAAAGCAACTGGGCCGGATGCATCGAGAATTCACGCAAGCCCATACCAAGCAGCAATCGTGTCAATTTCGTATCGCCCGCCATTTCGCCGCAGACCGATACCGGAATGCCGGCCTTGGTTCCGGTTGCGATGGTATTCGATATCAAATACAGGACCGCAGGATGCAACGGATTGTATAGATGCGCAACTTCATGATCGGCGCGGTCGATTGCGAGCGCATACTGAATCAAGTCGTTGGTGCCGATCGATAGAAAGTCCATGCGCTTGACAAACAGCGGCAGCGCCAACGCCGCCGCCGGAATCTCGATCATCGCCCCAATCGGAATCAACGGATCGAATTTTTTGTGCGCGTCGCGCAATTGCGCCTTTGCCTGCTCGATCATCGCCAGCGTTTGATCGATTTCGAACGATTGCGTCAGCATCGGAATCAACAGTTTGACCGGGCCGAATGCGGATGCGCGCAATATCGCCCGCAACTGTGCCAGGAACATTTGCGGTTCGGCCAGGCAATAGCGAATCGCGCGCAGGCCCAATGCCGGATTGAGCGCCGTTTCCTCCACCGTGCTGATCGGCTTGTCGGCGCCGATATCCAGCGTGCGGATCGTCACCGGCCGGCCTTTCATTGCAACCACCGCCGCACGGTAGGATTCGAATTGTTCATCCTCGGACGGCAATCGGTTTGTGTAACCGGTCCGGCCCATGAACAAAAACTCGGAACGGAACAACCCGACGCCGGCCGCGCCCGCTTCCATGGCGGCTACGCAATCGTCCGGCAACTCTATGTTCGCGAACAAGGCGATTTCCGTGCCGTCGCGCGTGACTGCGGGTGTCCGCCTGAGCTTGCCGAGTTTTTTGCGCTCGCGCATCAGGCGCGCCTGCAGTTCGCGGTATTGCTCCAGCACCGCAGGCGACGGCTCGACAATCACGACGCCGGCATCGCCATCGATAATGACCCAGTCATCCTGTGCGATCAACGCCGACGCGTTCGACATGCCTACCGCCGCCGGAATATCGAGGCTGCGCGCAACAATCGACGTATGTGAATTCTGCCCGCCGACATCGGTGACGAAGCCGCCAAACGCACGATCCCTGAATTGCAGCATGTCGGCCGGCGAGATATCGTGAGCGATGACGATCACCTGCGCAGTCGACTCCTCGGCACTGCTAAGCCGCGACAACGCGGTGGCTGTGCCGGTCAACACCTTCAGGACACGCTCGCCGACCTGCTGGATGTCATTTTTGCGTTCACGCAGATAGGGGTCTTCAATTTCATCGAACTGCGCCGACAATTCATCGATCTGGGTGACCAGCGCCCATTCGGCGTTGTAGTGGCGGGCGCGGATGATATCGAGCGGCACTTCGGAAATCATCGGGTCCGACAGGATCAGCGCATGCACATCGAGGAAAGCACCCAGTTCGGCGGGCGCATCCTGCGGCAGGTCTTTCCAGATCACCTGCAATTCCTTGTGCACGGTTTCAATCGCATCCTGCAGCCGCTGCACTTCCGCCTCGACCTGCTCGGCTTCGATCAGGTAGTGCCTGACGTCGAGCGCAGCCGGCGCAAGCAAATGCGCGCGGCCGATCGCGATGCCGCGTGAAACCGGAATACCATGAAGCGTGAAGGATGCCATCGATACAGACCTATAAAAAATCGGAAATTACTCGCCTTCGTCGAATTTGTTACCGATCAGCTGCAGCATCGCAGCCATGCATTCCTTTTCATCCGGTCCGTCGGCTTCAAGTGCGACCACGGCGCCCTTACCCGCGGCCAGCATCATGACACCCATGATCGACTTGGCATTGACACGCCTTTTGTTGCGGGCCATCCAGACCTCGCTTTGAAATTTAGCCGCAAGCTGGGTCAATTTGGCGGAAGCACGCGCATGCAAACCGAGCTTGTTGATTATTTCCACGTCTTGTTGAATCATCTTTTAATTTTTCTGTTTAATTGGGCGACAGGCGAACCCTGTTGTCCACTTTGACTGCGCCGCTTTGGCCGCCGGCGAGTGCCATTTCAACCACCACCTCGATAGTGTCATTGCGGTAAGTGATCGCGCGCAACAGCATTGGAAGGCTGATGCCGGCGATCACTTCAATATGACCGGGCCGAGCCAGTTGCAATGTGCAGTTGGAAGGCGTTCCACCCATCACATCGGTAATGATCAAGACGCCGGAGCCGTCGTCGATACGAGCAATTGCCGCTTCGGCAAGCCGTTTCACTTCGAGCGGATCCTGATCTGCCCAGACGTCGATTGCCTCGATCCGTTCCGGTCGTGCGCGAAACACATGACTGGCCGCCTCAATGAAGGCGTGACCCAGGGGAGCATGTGTTAACAGCAGGATACCGACCATGATTTGGGTTTAAAAAATAATAACAATTGGGCGTTACATAATGGGCGATGGTTTGAACGTTCAATCCCTCACTAAAAAGCCCAGCGAAAAACAGGATCGGGAATTAAACAGCCTGCTCCAGAGCATCAACAAACATTTCAGCAACCTTGAAACCGGTTTGCTGCTCGATTTCCTGAAAGCATGTCGGACTGGTTACATTCAATTCAGTCAGATAATCGCCAATTGCATCCAATCCTACCAGCAATAGTCCCCGCTTCAGTAGAATTGGCGCAAGCATCTCGCCGATTTCACAATCTCGCGCCGAAACCGGCTGCGCAACGCCCAATCCGCCGACCGCCAGATTGCCGCGCACTTCGCCGCCTTGCGGAATGCGGGCCAAGCAAAACGGCACCATTTTTCCGCCAATTAACAAAATTCGCTTGTCGCCCGAGGTAATTTCAGGGATAAAACGCTGCACCATGATGGTTCGGGTGCCATTGTGCGTCAGCGTCTCGATGATCGATCCGATATTCAGTTCGTCTTGCTTGACGCGGAAAATGCCGGCGCCGCCCATGCCATCCAGCGGCTTCAGGATAATGTCTTGATGTTCGCGATGAAAGGCTCGTATCCGCGCCGCATCGCCGGTGACCAGGGTGGGCGGGATGAATTGCGAAAATTGCGCAATCGCGAATTTCTCATTATGGCTGCGTATCGCTTCGGGCTTGTTGAAGACGTGCGCACCCTGCACCTCGGCCAGTTCAAGCAAATAAGTCGCATAGATATATTCCATATCGAACGGCGGATCGGTCCGTTCTACAACCGCATCGAATTCGCTCAGGAGTTGCGAGACAGGCGCATCGGCGCGATACCAATCGTCGGGATCGCCGGTCAGTGTGATATGCGTGATATTGGCAACTACAGCGCCGCCCTCAAAAGCCATATCCTTGTGTTCGAACGCGTAAATTTCATGCCCCCGCCTGGCTGCCTCTACGATCATGGCATAAGTGGTGTCTTTATAGATTTTAAAGGTCGAAAGCGGATTGGCAATAAAGGCAATTTTCATAAAAACCTGTCCCGGGCTTAATAAATTTCAGGATTGGGATCGGTTTTTTCCAATTCCAGCGATGCAGCCAGCAGTGCAAGGCGTGCAACCACGCCATACATATAGAACCGGTTCGGTGCCGCGGTACCGGGCTTGGCCTGCAGATCGGGCAGTGCATGCTGCTGCGCAAATGCGAGCGGGACGAAATGCGCGCCGGGCGAATTCAGGTTTTCATCGACGCCGCGCTCCGCATGCACCCGGTAAAATCCACCGACCACATAACGGTCGATCATGTACACCACCGGTTCGGCAACCGAGTCGTTGATGCGTTCGAAGGTATGCACACCTTCCTGAATAATCACGTCGGTGACTTCCAGCCCCTCCTTGATGATCGACATTTTGTTGCGCTGCTTGCGATTGAGGTCTTTCACCTCGCTGGCATCGCGCACGGTCATGATGCCCATTCCGTAGGTGCCGGCATCGGCCTTGACGATCACGAACGGGGATTCCTTGATACCGTATTCCTTGTATTTCTTGCGAATCTTCGCCAGCAAGGTATCGACGTTCGATGCCAGACAATCTTCACCGGTACGCTCGTTAAAATTGATTTCGCCGCATTTGCCGAAGTAGGGATTGAGCATCCACGGATCGACATCGATCATTTTGGAAAACTTCTTGACCACTTCGTCGTAAGCCGCGAAATGATTGGTCTTGCGCCGCACCGCCCAGCCGGCATGCAATGGCGGCAATACGTTCTGTTCGTGTAAACCGTCCAGGATCGACGGCAGGCCGGATGACAAATCGTTATTCAGCAGGATTGTGCATGGATCGAAATTCTTCAGTCCGACGCGGCGGCCGTTGTTCAACAGTTCCAGCGGTTCGACCGTGATCGAAGTGCCGTCCGGCAGCTCAATCGACGTTGGCTGCTTGATATCTTCCGACAGCGAGCCCAGCCGCACATTGAGCCCGGTCTGACGAAAAATCTGCATCAAACGCGCAACGTTTTGCAGGTAAAACGTGTTGCGCGTATGGTTTTCGGGAATCAGCAGCAGATTTTTGGCGTCTGGACAATACTTCTCGATTGCCGCCATCGCAGCCTGTACCGCGAGCGGCAGCATTTCCGGCGACAGATTATTGAAACCGCCGGGAAACAGGTTGGTATCGACTGGGGCGAGCTTGAAACCGGCATTGCGCAAGTCGACCGAGCAATAGAACGGCGGCGTATGCTCCTGCCATTCCAGCCTGAACCAGCGCTCGATGGCGGGTGTGGCAGCCAGAATTTTCTTTTCGAGATCGAGCAGTGGACCGTTCAAGGCGGTGACGAGATGCGGAACCATATGAAACCCTTTTTTTGGAACGTGTGGCGGTATTTGACGCAGATTCTAACGGGAATCAATGATTCGCGTGCTATGCGCCGCAGGAATTACAACAATTTGGGGATGATCCATTTGTTTTAAAAGACTTGCCTGGAAAAGAGCCGCTCGATAGGAATTGCTACATCAGCTCGTGAAGACTTTACCCCAGACCCGGATTGAACACATCTTGCACAAAGTGCAACCTCCATGCGTGCACCGATCGACAGGATGGATTACGGGTCTTGATTTTCTTGGTTAATGAGGCCGCCAATTGCCTGCGCCATGAAACCGACGGCAATGACGCTCCAGAATATTTTGTCGGACATGGCTGGAACTACTTGTGCGCGCCTTGCCTTTCTCGTATCACGCCACGGTTGCAGGCCCTCCCTTTTGCCCACCTCGTTCCGAAGGGCTGAATAAAAATCGCCCGTAAAAAAAAAGCGCCTCCGAAGAGGCGCTTTCTCTGCCCGATGAAATGGGCTCGATGCGTTGACTGAAAACCGATGATCAGAAATGGTAGGCTGATTCGCCGTGACTGGAAATATCCAGACCTTCCCGCTCTTCTTCTTCGGTCACACGTAGTCCCACGATCATGTCAACCAGCTTGAAAGCCACGAAAGCCACCACGCCGGACCAGGCCAAGGTGAGTAGAACACTCTTTAACTGCACCCACAACTGATGTCCCATCGCATAATCGTCGGCTTGCATGCCGCCCAAAGCCGGCGCCGCGAATACCGCCGTCAGCAGTGCGCCGACGATGCCGCCCACGCCATGCACCCCAAAGACGTCGAATGCATCATCCGCACCCAACATTCTCTTCAGGCCATTGACGCCCCACAAGCAAACGATACCGGCCACCAGGCCCAGCACGATCGAACCCATCGGACCCACGAAACCGGCCGCCGGGGTAATCGCAACAAGTCCCGCCACCGCACCGGACGCCGCGCCCAGCATGGACCCCTTGCCCTTGCTCACCGCTTCGCCGGCGATCCAGGACAATGTGGCTGCGGCAGTGGCAAACACGGTATTGATGAAGGCCAGACCGGCCACACCGTTGGCCGCACCGGCCGAGCCGGCATTGAAACCGAACCAGCCCACCCACAGCAGGGAAGCACCTACCATGGTCAGCGTCAGGTTATGCGGGGTCATCGCTTCCTTGCCGTAACCGATGCGCTTGCCGATCACATAGGCGCCGACCAGAGCCGCGACACCGGCATTGATGTGCACCACGGTGCCGCCGGCAAAGTCGAGCGCGCCATCCTGAGCCAGCAGGCCGCCGCCCCACACCATGTGCGCCAGCGGGATATAGCTGAAGGTAAACCAGAGCGCGGAGAACAGCAGCACTGCGGAGAACTTGATGCGCTCGGCAAAGGAGCCGACGATCAGTGCGCAGGTGATAGCTGCGAACGTCGCCTGGAATATCACGAACACGAATTCGGGGATGGTCGGCAAGGCGCTCGACAGCGTATTCGCCGCGATGCCCTTCAGGAACAGCTTGTCGAAACCGGCGACAAACGTGCCCTCGCCACCGAATGCGAGGGAATAGCCGTAGATCGCCCACAGAAGCGTGATGAGCGAGAAAACCACGAACACCTGCATCAGCACCGACAGCATGTTCTTGGCGCGACCGAGGCCTCCATAGAACAGTGCGAGGCCCGGGATGGTCATCAGAATCACCAGCATGGTCGAAGTCAGCATCCACGCGGTATCGCCCGAGTCGAGGGCCGGCGCGGCGGCAGGCGCCGGGTCCGGCTTGGCCTCGGTTGCGGCAGGCGGCGTCGGCTCGGACGCCGTGGCCGGCGGAGTCGCCGTGTCAGCCTGAGCCGTAACCGTTGCCTCAGCCTTCAAAGCCGGTTCGTCCGCTGCCAGCGCAGTGTGCGAAAAGCCCATTGCGAACAGCAGCGCACTGGCCGCCAGGAGTCTTGCGATTTGTTTTTTCATGTTATCCCCTTATAGTGCATCGTTGCCGGTTTCACCGGTACGGATACGTACGACTTGTTCCAGGTCGTAGACGAAAACTTTCCCGTCTCCGATCTTCCCGGTGCGTGCTGCTGTCTCGATTGCTTCGATTGCGCGATCGACGATGGCGTCATCGACTGCGGCTTCGATCTTGGTCTTGGGCAGAAAATCGACGACATACTCTGCGCCGCGATACAGCTCGGTATGGCCTTTCTGGCGGCCGAAGCCTTTGACCTCGGTCACGGTAATGCCTTGCACGCCGATCGCGGACAAGGCTTCACGTACTTCGTCCAGTTTGAACGGTTTGATGATCGCAGTAATGAGTTTCATATGAGCCTCTTGTGCAATTAGAATGTTTTTGATACGGATAGAACCGCGGTGCTGGTTCCCAACATCTTGGTCTTTGTACCGGATGTGTTCGACAGCCTCCAATAGTTTTTGTCGGCGTTGGTGCCGACGACGGCCAGTCCGACCGTTGCAAAACCGAAGTCCCGCGCAATGCCGATCTTGTAATCGGTGTAATTGAGGTTGCCGTAGTGCCTTACGGTTTGACGGCCTGCATGCAATGTCAATGTGGTCTTGTCAGCCACTTCGAAATTGGCGTTCAGATCCAGATAGCTGGAGCCTTTGGAATTGCCGTTGGCTGGCAGTGCCGTAAACGCATACCCGGCGGCTGTCGTATTTTTCAATCCGAAGAAATCGGTCAGGCCGTAGCTGTATTTGGCTGAGAACCATTTATAGGCGGCGCCGAAATAAATTTCGCCGTTATCGTATTTGACGCCGGTTGTGCCAATCGTCGCGCCGGGATAGTAGTAATACAGTCCGCCGACGTCGAAGGTCAAGTCCTTGACCGGCTCAAACTTGTACCCGCCGTAAAAATCCATCTCCAATCCGGCGCCGTTCTGAAACAGATTGCCGCTGACATTGGAGTTCCAGTTGCCTGCATAGAATCCGCTGCTATGCGCATAGTCGAAGCCGCCTTGCAGGGTCGGCTGCCGGAAAGTTTGCGAAATGCCACGAAAACGATAGTCGCTGGCAACCGTCAGATTGCCTGTAAATGAGTGCGGTGAAGCCGGTGCTGCAGTTTGCGCGAACGCCGATGCGGCAAACGTGGACAATATGGCTGCAGATAGAATCAGGTTTTTCATGGCATTCCCTTTAGGCTGGATTGAAACAAAAAGCGAAAAAATATTCTTTGAAAGCACTATTAGCAGGACGCGTGCCAGCTGCCTTTATCGTGCGTTTTGCATCGTTTTCACCATTAAATGCCTGATTAGCCTATGATTATTGCTGCCGGGCGCGAATAGCGCACCAGCGTTGAGCGCACCAATTTGGAGCGCATCTAAATAGTGCAAATTCACCAAAATGGACCGCCACCTATGGATAAGCCAAATTTCTTTAATGATTTGCAAGCAAAAATTAATCAAGCCTTGGAGAATTCGCCAGCGAAGGATATTGAAAAAAACGTGAAGGCGATGCTGAATCAAGGATTTTCCAAGCTTGATCTGGTCACTCGCGAAGAATTCGACGTACAGATGCAAGTGCTCGCCAAAACCCGCGCCAAGCTGGAAGCACTGGAAGCGCGTGTTGCCGAACTGGAAGCACTGCTCAAAACCAATCAATGAGCCTGGCGGTCCTGAAAAGCCGAGCACTGGCCGGCATGCATGCCCCCGAAGTAACGGTCGAAGTGCATCTGGCCAACGGCTTGCCCTCCTTTACCATCGTCGGCCTGCCGGAAACCGAGGTCAAGGAATCCAAGGATCGGGTACGCGCGGCATTGCAGAATGCCCGGTTTGAATTTCCCGCACGGCGCATAACTGTCAATCTGGCGCCCGCCGATCTGCCGAAAGAGTCCGGACGTTTTGATTTGCCGATTGCGCTCGGGATCCTGGCCGCATCAGGACAGATGCCGTCCGGCGAGCTCGATCAATATGAATTTGCGGGTGAACTATCGCTGTCGGGCGAATTGCGGCCGATTCGGGGTGCATTGGCGATGACATTCGCGATGCACCGCGATGGCGACGCATCGGGCAAACAGCGCTCCTTCATCCTTCCGCGCGACAATGCCGGCGAAGCGGCATTAGTCCGGGATGCCACCATTTTCCCAGCCGATTCTCTGTTGCATGTATGCGCGCATTTTGCCGCAAAAGATGGCGATGCGAGGCTAAACCGGCATATCGCCGCGCCTGATATCGCGCCGCCAAGTTATCTCGATTTTTCAGATGTCAAAGGCCAGCATCAAGCCAAGCGTGCGCTCGAAGTTGCGGCCGCCGGTGGTCATAGCGTATTGATGGTCGGGCCTCCGGGCACCGGAAAATCGATGCTGGCCGCACGCTTCCCGGGGATTCTGCCATCGATGACCGACCAGGAAGCGCTGGAATCGGCGGCAGTCCAATCGCTCACCAGCGGCTTTACGACCGCGCGCTGGAAAGTGCGGCCTTATCGCGCCCCGCATCACACCGCATCCGGCGTAGCCCTGGTAGGTGGCGGCAGCACGCCGCGGCCCGGTGAAATCTCATTGGCACATCGCGGAGTCCTGTTTCTTGATGAACTGCCTGAGTTCGACCGGCGCGTTCTGGAAGTATTGCGCGAGCCGCTCGAGTCGGGCCAGATAACGATTTCGCGCGCCGCGCGCCAGGCCGATTTCCCGGCGCGCTTTCAACTGATCGCGGCGATGAACCCGTGTCCATGCGGCTACCTCGGTCATCCATCGAACAAATGCCGCTGTACGCCGGACATCGTGGCACGTTACCAGGATCGGATTTCCGGACCGCTGCTTGATCGCATCGATATGCAAATCCAGGTTGGTGCATTGCCGCATGACGATCTGGTAAAACAAGCCGATGGCGAGCCTTCGGCAATGATTGGCAAACGGGTGGAGCAGGCCTTTGCAACCCAGCAAGCGCGCCAGGGGAAAACCAACAACGGCTTGTCCACCTCGGAGATCGATCAGTACTGTCAGCCTGATGCAGCCGGCGACCAATTGTTGCGTACTGCAATGGCGCGCCTGAACTGGTCGGCGCGCGCCTACCATCGCGTGCTGAAAGTCGCGCGCACCATTGCCGATCTGGAGGGCAACACCACCATTGGGCAACCCCATGTGGCTGAGGCGATTCAGTACCGGCGCGCATTGCGGGAACATTAAGGCTTGGTGCATGCGGAGGTTCGACGCCATTCCAGAAATATTTTATTCCAACAACTTTGCGCAAACGCAAAGACTCGACATAAAATCCTTATAGGATGAAGGCGGTTCTTCAATGAAGCACCACTCCCTGGAAGTTCTTAGCCCGCAACCAATCGGTTCGCGGGTTTTTTTATTGGTGTTTCCAATCGAATGCAGGTCTTTTGCCGATGGAAGGCCGTTTGCAGGGGCACGAAGCTGAATCATGCCGCTCCTGTTACCATCTCGGTCATGCTGAAATCACGCTGTTTTTCATTCATCAAAGTATTCGCGGCAATGGCCGCATTCGGAATATCCGCCTGCAGTCCGGCCTATAACTGGCGCGAAGTGCGCGGCACCGACGCGCCGTTCGTTGTCTTGCTTCCGGCAAAGCCGGCAACGCATTCGCGTCCGATCAACCTCGACGGCCTGCAGCTTACGATGACGATGACTGCGGCTGAAGTAGCCGGCGTCACCTTTGCCATCGGTAGCGCAAAACTGCCGGACCAGGCCGCGCCTCAAAAGGCGTTAAATGCGATGAAAACCGCCTTGGTTAAAAATATCGCCGGTACGGTCAGGCTTGAAAAAACGTCGCCGGCTACCGGAAGTTCCGTTCCATTCATCGAAATCGAAGCAGTCGGCGTCCCGTCCGGTAAAAAAGACGGACAGCCCCTGATCTTGTATGCGCGCTTTGCAGAGAAAGACCGGCGTATATACCAAGCCGTTGTGGTGGGCCGGGAAAATGCTGTGCCGCACGATGCCGTCGATACTTTTTTCACTTCATTGAAATTGAACTGAGATGCTGCCGAATATGCCGGTTCTCGGTGGTACGCTCGCGTTTCGGGTTTTCTCTTGTTTTGCCGCCGCCTATTTATTGTCGTATGCGTTTCGTGCCATCAATGCGGTGATCGCGCCTGCATTGATGGCTGATCTTGAATTATCCAATGCCGATCTTGGATTGTTGTCGTCGGCATATTTTTTCAGCTTTGCCAGCCTGCAACTGCCGCTGGGCATCTGGCTCGATAAATACGGCGCGCGCAGGACCGAGTCGGTGCTTTTGCTGTTTGCAGCTGCGGGGGCCGCAATATTTGCGATGAGCACTTCGCTGACCGGATTGTGGATCGGCCGCGCACTGATTGGCGTGGGCGTATCCGCTTGCCTGATGGCACCGTTGAAAGCCTATCGGCAATGGTATGCGCCGGAACGGCAAAGCCAGTTGATGAGCCGGATGCTGGTGGCAGGCACGTCCGGCGTGCTGGCAACCACTGTACCGGTGGCAGCCGCCTTGCCGTATATCGGCTGGCGTGGCGTATTCTGGATCATGGCGGCGTTGATTGTACTGGCGGCGGCGGCCATCTTTTTCCTATTGGCGCCGGTGGAAAAAAAGATGGCGGCGCAATCCGATGCCGCGCACAATGCGAGCGACGCGGCCACACCGGCCGTAGATAGCGGCAATTCGCGGGATGGTTACGCGCATGTTTTCGGCAGTCGCTTTTTTCGGCGCCTGGCACCGCTGGGCGCAATCAATCAAGGCACCTTCGTCGCGCTGCAAACCTTGTGGGCAGGGCCCTGGATGGTCACCGTCTTGGGTATGAGCGTCGCGCAAACTTCGCAGATTTTGTTCATGTTCAATTTCTGCCTGATGCTCGCCTATTTGTGGTTGTCCTGGTGGGCGCCACGCCACATATCGTATGGCGGCAAGCGAGGATGGCCGGTATTGAAGGTGATCACAGTCGGATTAGGCGGCGCGATACTGGTGCAGGGTGCGATGCTGATGACATCGCACCCTCTTTCGTGGCTGCTGTGGATCGCACTTGCCGCGTTCGTCAGCCTTGGAATGCTGGTGGCAACCTATGTCAGCCTGTCCTTTCCGCCGTCATTGGCCGGCCGTGCCAACAGCGCTTACAACCTGATGCTGTTCATCGGGGCATTTATCGCGCAATGGGGTATCGGCTTGCTGATTGATATGTTTCAAAGAAACGGCGCATCGCCAGCCGACGCAATGCGCGCCGCTTTTGGCATCGTTCTTGTTCTGCAAATCTTTTCCCTTATTGCTTTTGCAGTGAATCGAGCGCAACCGGAGCGGGCGATCGCTTTGCCATAGGCTGATCTGAATATGAATCGCAGGATTGTTCCTGAACATTTTTTACCGGTAGCCGACATGAGCCGCAAGTCGTGCTATGGTTTTAACAATTTAATCGTGGAGATTCTATGTTAGTGACTTTCAAATCCAAGGCTGCCGCTGACGTCGTCATGTATGAAGAACATGCGAAGCGTATCCTTGACCTGTTCGGCAAAGACATCAAACGAGGCGTGATAACCGCCGCCGAAAGCGGCGATGCGATTACCCGGCTGGAAGCCGAGATTGCACAGAGCAAAACCCATGCTGCATCCGAAGAAATCCGCGATGACATCGAAGCGCATCCGGTCGATGACAACGGGCATGAACCGATACCATCCGTTAGTTTCGCAACCCGCAGCTATCCGCTGCTGGAGATGCTGCGCGCCGCGCAAAAGCAGGGCCATGTCGTAGCGTGGGGAATTTGATGCCGCATCCACGAGAATTCACGATCAAGGCCGCCGACGGCACCCCGTTATTCGTCACCGATTGGCTGATCGATCCGCCTGCGGCTTCAACAGGTGGAATCGTCCTGATGCACGGCATCGGCGAACACAGCGGCCGCTATACGCATGTGATCCGCTTTTTCAACGAGCGCGGACTCTCGGTGCGTGCCTACGACCATCGCGGCCATGGCAGGTCCGGCGGCGCGCGCGGTGACGTGCCCGGCGATGCAACCATATTGCAGGATGCGAAAATCGTTGTCGACGATTTTGCGCGGCAGCTGGGGCAACATGGGCCGGCGCCATTGTTATTGTTCGGCCATAGCATGGGCGGACTGTTTGCTGCCCGGTTTGCGACAGCCCGCTTGTCGCCGCTGCGCGGCTTGATCCTGTCGTCGCCCGCGCTGGTCCTGCCCCTGTCGGGCGTGCAAAAAATGCTGGCGAAAATCTTCCGCATGATCGCGCCCGGCCTGGGCATACCCAACGGACTGAAAACCGAGTATCTGTCGCATGATCCGCAAGTCGAAGCGGACTACCTGAAAGATTCTCTGGTTCATCCGAAAATCAGCGCACGGCTGTTAAGCAGCATGCTTGCCTCAGTCGATTTTTCGCAGTCACATGCTGGCGAATTGGCAATTCCTACACTGCTGGTAGTGGCTGGGGACGATCGTTTGGTTGATGCAACCGGCAGCGATGCCTTTTTCAAGCGCCTGCCGCCCGGCATCGGTACGATGCACCGCTATGATTCTTTTTATCACGAGATTTTTAACGAGGTGGAATCGCGTCGTGTATTTGATGATGTCGGCGCCTGGCTTGACCGGTTATCATAAAGGGACGCACGATGGCCGCGCTGTTGCGCCGTCGCAATCGCAATTTCGCCCTCAGCGGTAACCTGGCTTCGATATAGAATGACTGTGCATCAACACGCTCTTAAAACAGATTCCCTTGCCTACGCTTTGCTGGGCGCCGCATATGCTGTTGCGCTGGTGCGCAAGGGCACCGCATTGCCGCAAGCGCTAGCGCAGACATTTGCAAGATTCGATCCTCCGGCACCGGCGCGTGGCGCGATCCAGGACATCGCTTATCGAACCATGCGCCGATGGGGTCAGGCGAACGCATTGCTGACGCTATTGACCCAAAAGCCTCCCGAACCACCGTTGCTGCACGCATTGCTTAGCTGTGCATTGAGCTTGATCGTCGATGCTGACGAAGCTGCCTACGAAACGTTTACAGTGGTCAATCAAGCCGTGACTGCAGTTGCGGCCGACAGCGATATTGCGCATGCAAAAGGCATGGTGAACGCAGTACTGCGCCGCTTCCTGCGCGAACGCAACGAACTGCTGCGGCAAACGGCGGAAAATCCCGAAGCCGTGTGGAACTACCCTCGATGGTGGATCGACGCCATCAAGACCGCCTATCCGCGCGAATGGCAATCGATACTGCAGGCCGGCAACGCGGCTCCGCCGCTGACGCTGCGCATCAATCGCCGCAGTTTGTCGGTTGACGACTATTTGCACAAGCTGTCGGAAAATGCGATGCCGGGAGTTCAAATCGGCCCCGATGCGGTACGACTGGACCAACCGGTTCCGGTGCACCGAATTCCCGGCTTCGATCAAGGCCTGGTATCGGTACAGGATGCCGCAGCACAATTGGCCGCTCCATTGCTTGATGTGCATGACGGCATGCGCGTTCTCGATGCGTGTGCGGCGCCAGGCGGCAAAACCGGCCATCTCCTGGAACTTGCCGATGTCGATTTGACAGCACTGGATCATGACCCGCAAAGGCTGGTGCGCGTCGAACAGAATCTACAGCGACTCAAGCTGCAGGCCACGCTCAAGGTAGGCGATGCCGGCAGCGACAACTGGTGGGATGGAAAACATTTCGACCGGATTCTGGCCGATGTGCCCTGCACCGCATCCGGGATTGTACGGCGTCATCCGGACATCCGCTGGCTGCGCCGCAAGGGAGATGCTGCTCAGCTTGCAACACTTTCCCGGCAAATTCTCGACAACCTTTGGCGGATGCTCCGCCCGGATGGTAAATTGCTGTTTGTGACCTGCTCACTTTGGCCGCAGGAGTCCGAAGCGCAGGCCGCGGCCTTTGCAGTGCGTCATCAGGCAATCCGATTGTTTGCGCCGGGCCAGCTGTTGCCAAAGGCGGAAGCGGGCGTCGATCACGACGGCTTGTTTTATGCCTTATTTCACAAGCCGGCAAATTGACAGGATTTTTCAACCCATTTCCGCGGATTGATCTCCGCGCTCATTCGTGACCCGACGCGTCCTTCTCACCTGCTGGCTTTTGACGGCGTTGATGCTTGCGCTATTTCTTCCGCAATCTTCTGCGCGGGCTGCGGAAAGTATCGAAATCATTCAGGCGCATCTGGAGCCGGCCGAAGACGGCTACAAGCTGTCCGCCACGTTCGACTTTGAGCTGCCTCGCGGATTGGAAGACGCCATTGCGCGCGGCTTTCCGTTGTATTTCACCACCGATGTGATCATCACCCGACCGCGCTGGTACTGGTTCGACCAGACGACACTCGCTGAATCGCAGACCATCCGCATATCCCACAATTTGCTCACGCGTCAGTACCGCGCCGCGATTACCGACAGCCTGCAGCAAACCTTCAGCACGCTCGACGATGCGCTGTCCCTGGTGAAACGTCCTAGCCGCTGGATAGTCGCCGACAAAAGCGTATTGAAGCCCGGCCAGACGTATACCGTCGGCGTACGCATGCGTCTCGACGTTGCCCAATTGTCCAAGCCATTCCAGGTTCACGCATTGAACAGCAGCGACTGGCGACTGTCGTCGGAATGGAGATACTTTAGTTTCAAGGCAGAAAGCAAGTGACCCGGGTGTTGCGGTACATGTTGATCGTCGGCGGTGCCGTTGCCGGCATCCTGCTGTTTGTGCTGGCATCGGCATCGGCGAACTCCGCATTTTTCGATCAGCATTATCCATGGCTGTTGGGCTTGAACGCGCTGATTGCGGTGGCCTTGCTGGGCCTGGTGATATTGCTGCTGATCCGTCTTTACAAGCGCCACAAGCGCGGCAAGTTCGGCTCCAAGCTGATGGCGCGCCTGGTGTTGCTGTTTGCGGTTATCGGCATCTTGCCCGGCATGGTTATTTACCTGGTTTCAGTCCAGTTCGTATCGCGTTCGATCGAATCGTGGTTTGACGTTCGGGTCGAATCGGCGCTTGAGTCAGGCTTGAATCTCGGACGCGCCGCGCTGGATTCGTCACTGTCCGATTTGAGCGCAAAAGCCCGTAGCATGGCATTGGATCTGTCGGATTTTTCAGACTCGACGCAAATCATGCGGTTGTCGGGGCTGCGCGACCAAAGCCAACGGCAGGAAGCTTTGATCGTCACCAACAGCGGGCGCATCGTCGCCAGCGCCGGCAACGAAATCGGCACGCTGATATCCGATCTGCCGTCCGCGGCAATGCTGCATCAGGCCCGGGTCTCGCGAGGCTATGCATCAATCGAAGGCGATGACGATTTCCATGGCGAGGCATCCAAGGCCGCACCTCATCCCAATGCAGGAAACCTTCGGCTGCGCGTAGTCGTTGCAATTCCAGGCGCCGGCAGCACCTTATCGCTGCAAAACGAGATGCGCTTTCTGCAATTGCTGCAACCTGTACCGGACCAGTTGGCAACCAATGCCGAAGCCTTGCGCGTTGCCTATAGCGAATATCAGGAACGCGCGCTGGCGCGCACCGGCCTGCGCAAGATTTATATAGTCACGCTGACGCTGACATTGCTGCTGGCTATCTTCGGTGCAATCGTCAGTGCGTTCCTGATCGCCACCGATCTGGCAAAGCCGTTGCTGCTGCTTGCGGAGGGCACCAAAGCGGTTGCCGAAGGAAATCTTTCGCCGCGCCCAATCGTGGCGACGTCGGACGAGCTGGGCACGCTGACCCAGTCGTTCAACACAATGACGCGGCAACTCTCCGACGCACGAGCCTCGGTTGAAAAAAATCGTGCCGAACTGGAAACCGCCAAAGCCTACCTGGAATCGGTCCTGGCCAACATGTCGGCAGGTGTGATGGTATTGGACGGCCAGTTCAAGCTGGTGACATGCAATGAATCGGTCAAGCGTATTTTGCAGAGCGACTTCAGCCAGTATCTTGGCAAACCGCTTTCCGCAATCGATGATGGATTGAGCATTTTTGCGCAAACCGTGACGACCGCTTTTTCCGAACAAAGCGCGCAATCAGCCACAGGGGATGCTAGCGCCGGCAATCTGCACTGGCAACAGCAAATCGAAATTCCACGCAAGATCGACGATGCCGGCACCGAAAATGACATCGCGCTGCTGGCGCGCGGATCGCGCCTGCCGGTTGAAGGCGGCACCGGCTACGTGGTGGTGTTCGACGACATTTCCGACGTGATTTCCGCACAACGCTCCATTGCGTGGGGTGAAGTGGCGCGGCGCCTGGCGCATGAAATCAAGAATCCGTTAACGCCGATTCAACTTTCAGCCGAGCGCTTGCAGATGAAGCTCGAACACAAGCTTGCGCCGCAGGACGCGATCATGCTAAACAAAGGCACGTCCACCATCGTCAACCAGGTCTCCGCGATGAAGCGCATGGTGGACGATTTCCGCGAATATGCGAGAACGCCGCCGGCCGTGCTGTCGCCGCTTGATCTGAATAAATTGATTGAAGAAATTCTGGGCCTCTATCTCAGCGGCGACGAACGCGATATCATTCACACCAAGTTGGCGCCGGATCTGCCGCAGGTGATGGGAGATGCGACGCAACTACGCCAGGTAATTCATAATCTTTTACAGAATGCGCAAGATGCGATTCTCGAACGCGGCGCCGGAGCTGACAAGCCGCGGATTGACGTCATCACCGAAGCGATCCGCTATCAGAGTTCCGATGGCGATGCGCGTACCGCGGTACGCCTGTCGATTGCGGATAACGGCCCAGGCTTTGCGCCGAAAATTCTGGCGCGCGCCTTTGAACCCTATGTCACATCGAAGGCGCGTGGCACCGGATTGGGATTGGCTATGGTAAAAAAAATCATCGAAGAGCATGGAGGTCGAATTGATATTCAGAATCGGCAAAACACAAATGGTGCCAAAATATCAATTTTGCTGTTAAAGTTATTCTCCATTGATTGACAATATTCCGATTGCTTCGCTCTTGGCGAGAATGACCAGAGCCAAGAAAGCATGGACACGAAAAAGGCGCCCACATGGCAAATATATTGGTAGTTGATGATGAAATGGGTATCCGAGAGTTGCTTTCAGAGATTCTGGGCGACGAAGGACATGTCATAACAACCGCAGAAAATGCGCAACAAGCGCGTGAAACACGCGCAAACAGCACTCCGGATCTGGTCCTGCTCGATATCTGGATGCCGGATACCGATGGCGTAACCTTGCTCAAGGAGTGGCAGCGCGACGGATTGCTCACGATGCCGGTCATCATGATGTCGGGGCATGCGACCATCGATACGGCCGTGGAAGCAACACGCATCGGTGCGCTCAATTTTCTGGAAAAGCCGATCTCGCTGCAAAAGCTGCTGAAGGCAGTGCAGCAAGGCTTGTCACGCGGACTCGAAACCGCGCGCAGCACCATGTATCAGACGCATGCGCGACCGTTGGCGCCACCGGCGATGGAACATGGCGTCGCATCCGGCGTGCCCGCCGCGCCCGTGCTGATGAGCTCCGCTGCCGCCGGACATGTGCTGCATCCTTCCGTGCTTCCCAATGAACATATCTTCAACGTCCCATTCGAATTGCCGTTGCGTGAAGCGCGCGATGCATTCGAGCGCGCCTATTTTGAACACCATCTGGTGCGTGAAGGCGGCAGCATGACACGCGTTGCCGAAAGAACCGGACTGGAGCGCACGCATTTGTATCGGAAATTGAAACAGTTGGGCGTCGAACCCGGAAAGCTGGCAAAAAAAGGGGGATGACTCTTGTCACTCTGGTGACGGGCTTTTCGGCATCGGCGCGAGAAGCCGCGATTGCCGCTCTGCTCGATGACTTCAGCAGTACAGCGCTGATTCTTGAGGGCATGCCGGACGGCGATGCCCGATTCGATCGGTTCGGCAGCGCAGCCGATATTCAAATCAAGCGGATTGCGCCAGGATGCGTATGCTGCATCGGCAACCTGACATTGCGTGTCACGCTTAATCGTATTCTTCGGCATCCTCCGGCTCGTCTTTACTTGAGCCTTGCGACAGCCACCCACCTCGATGAAATCAAGCAATTCCTGATACAGGCGCCATACGATGCCTTGCTGGAATTAACCGATGACTTATGTGCGTAAGAAGCTCCATCAAGCTTCTGCCGTGAAACTCTATTTATTCGCGACTTCGCATTTATAAAAATAAAGGCTTGAAAAGCAGCGGCACAAGCGCCATGTGTTTTCTTGAAAGCGAACTGCATACTTTCCGCAGTACCAACTGAAGGAGCGCACATGAATCTTATCTATAACAGCGATCAATACAGCGTTGTTGAGTTCGTGGCCGACGATGGCCGTGAAGCGCTGCGCTTTGGCGGCTATGAAATCATGGACAAGTCCGTGAAACGGGAAACTTTTATCGGAGGAACGTTGGCCGAGGCATTCCGCAAGAATGTCGAAAACCTGATTGCAACCGAGCCGAGCGTCGAAGAAATCGATGCGTTTTTGGGCAATTATGATGTGTTGATGAGCCAGCCTGTCGTATTACATTAATGCATTGGGATCGGTGCGCCGATATACAGCGTGCCGCCCCCGCTTCCTGCCTCAATCAATTCCGATACTGCCTGCAATTGCTTTCCCGGGTAAGCAACAATGCGACAAATGAGGTCAGCACCCATACAAACAAGAAGGCGAACGCCAGCTTGAATGCCGACATGTCGTAAAGCCTTATTCCATCGATTATCATACCGCCCCAGTAATGATCCAGAATCCAGCCGATTGCTGGCTGCTGGACCAATGGCCCTACCATCACTCCCATGTTGATCGCGCCGGCCACAGTACCCGCCAAACGTAGCGGTGCCGATTCCTTTCCATGCAAGAATCCGATCACCATGCTGCCGGAGCCGAAGCCGCCAAGCAACAAAAGCGGAACCAGCATCGTCAACGGTAAGTCGGGCGCAACATAAAGCGCGCCGAAGCCCAACACCACACATGCTCCGCCCAACACAAAGGGAGGTTTTCTTTTACGCAATTTGTCCGATAGCATGCCAAGCAAAATGCCGCCGCATGAAAAAGCAATCAACATTCCGCTGGTAATCAATGACGCCGACTTTGCAGTCAATCCGTGTTGCTGCACAAAAAACGGGACGCCCCACAATCCGGCAAAAGTCAAAAATGCGCCGCATAGGCCCGATTGTGCCCAGAACAGTAATGTCACATTCCGGTAGCGCCATATTTCGGCCATTCCTTTTAATATGGAGAGAACGGACGGTTGAGCAAGCTGAGGAGAAGTACCTGCGTGACTATCGAAGCCGCTATCGGATGGATCGTCGCGCATCAGGAGAAAAATCGCCAAGGCCAACACCAATGCGATGAAGCCCGAAGCGCCGATTACATTGCGCCAACCGTAAGCGTCCGACAGGACGCGCAGCGGCAAACCGGCCAGCACCGCACCCATGGTCCCGATCGCCAACGCAATCCCGGTGACCATACCAAGCCGACGAGCATCGAACCAGTTGGTGGACAGTTTCAATAGAGATACCCATGCGACCGCTACCGTTCCGCCGATCAGCCCGCGTCCGATCGCCGACGATGCGAAACTATCCGCGAATGCAAACAGCAATGCGCCGATGCCGCCGATCAAGGCGCCGATCGATAATATTTTGCGCGGTCCATAGTGATCGACCAGCACGCCCGTCGGAATTTGCATTCCTGCATAAAAGTAAAAGTAAAATGCCGATAGATTACCCAGCATCGCCGCAGTCAAGCTGAAATCGCGCATCAACTCGGAAGTCAGCACGGCGGGGGTAACGCGGTGGAAAAATCCGAACAGATAGAATGCGACGGCCAAGCCCCACATCATGAATGCCAACAACATCGGCGGATGTGCGGGAACAGGCGAAACGGAAATATTGGCGCGGATAGAAGGAGGCAATACAGCTGTCATTAGTTGATTATGCCTCGAAAACATTGACTACAGGTATCGTATTTTCTGGCCCTTCACCCGTGCCGATGGGCGTTTCCGGCTCCTCAAGCAAAAGTGGCGGCAGAGGCTTTATAACAAAACGCGGAATCCATTAATTTCATGCACGCCAATTCCAGCCCCATCGTCAGCAGTCAGGCAGATATTCATGACCAGTTGGAAAAGCTGGTCGCCAGGCACGCCGCCAGTCGATTTTTGAAGCCGATTACGCCATACAGCGAAGCTGCATTCAATGCCAGCATCACCGCATGGCGAGCGGCAGGAGAGCCGCCGCTGATCCTGGACGCCGGTTGCGGCACCGGCGTTTCTACGCTTAACCTGGCCGCGCGATTTCCAGAACATTTTGTGATCGGCGTCGACCAGTCCGCCGATCGCCTTGGGCGCAAAATCGCATGGCCCGGGACATTGCCCTCCAACTTCACGAAGGTCCGTGCGGATCTGATCGATTATTGGCGATTGATGCAACAAGCCGAAATTCATCCGGACCGGCACTATGTGCTTTACCCGAATCCGTGGCCGAAAAAGCACCACATAGGGCGCCGGTGGCATGGCCATCCGGTGTTTCCAGCCATTGTGGCGCTGGGCGGCCACTTTGAATGCCGCAGCAACTGGCGCATTTATATTGAGGAATGCGCCGCTGCATTGAAGCAACTGACGGCGATCAAGGTCGAAACGGAGGCCTACTATCCGGAAAAAACAGAAGTGCTCGAACGGGACTCGAACATACTGTCTGCATCGTCTTTTCCAATTACGCCGTTTGAAGGCAAGTATCTCGCATCCGGACATTCCTTATGGCGTTGCCGAATTCATATTGTGGAAGCATGACACCAGGCGCCAAGGAAACGGCCGTCAAATCCTGTCAAGGCCGCAGTGGGGAACCGGCCTATAATTGCATGACTGAAATTATGCAATCGTCGAAACGATCAGGCGACGAGATTATTTTTAATGGGTCAACCTAAGGGAAAACATGTCGCTCGTACTGCTTTTGGTTACGCTGCTTTTGGCGGTCGCCGTTTCCTTCGCGGTGGCACGCGCTTTTTCCATACCTATCGACAATATCCTCAAGCGCATCATTGGCGATGAAATCAGTGCAGGCTGGCTCACCTATCTCAAATTTGCCATCCTGGTGGTCGGTGTATCGGCCGGCGTACGCATACGCGATATCGAAAAGTATGCGATGCCCCTGCGCGGCGACAAGGAAGTGCGTGTTTTCGACTTCACATTTGAGCGTTGGGTGCTGGAAATCTACCGTACCGCGATTGAAACCCTGCAGGGCATTGCCTGGATGCTGCTGGTATTTTTCGTTTTTGCGTTGGTCGCTTATGTCATCGTGCGTATTGCAGAGATGAGATTCGGCCCTATAAAGGATTGGCCAAAACCCTGAATCTCCCGAATCGTCACAGCACAGGAGCGGCATGTTTGCCGCAATAAGTAGCTGGCGGCGCCAGCATGCGTTCGCGGTTTTTTTGATGATGCCGAAGTCATACCGGGACATCCGTGGTAGCTTGATCATTGATCGGCCCTTGCCATCCGAGTTTTTTCAAAAACCATTCTGCCATGTGCCAGCTTCTTGGAATGAATTGCAATGTCCCGACCGACATTGTCTTCAGCTTCACCGGTTTTGCCACGCGCGGCGGGCGAACGGACATTCACAACGATGGATGGGGAATCGCATTTTTTGAAGGTGCCGGCGTTCGCCACTTCGTCGATTACCAAGCGGCAATCGCATCGCCGATCGCCGACCTGATCAAGCGTTGTCCGATCAAGTCAAAAAACGTGATCGCCCATATCCGCAAGGCGACCCAGGGCCGCATTGCGCTGGAAAATTGCCATCCTTTCGTGCGCGAACTTTGGGGCCGCTATTGGGTGTTTGCCCACAATGGCGATTTGAAAAATTTCATGCCGCCGCTGGACGGACCTTACCATCCGGTCGGCACAACCGATAGCGAATGGGCATTTTGCTATCTGCTGCAGCAACTGCGGACCCGGTTCGGCGAATCGCTTCCGGAATTGCCGAACCTGACCATCGCATTGCAAGAGATTACGCGCGAGATCGCTGCATACGGCGTATTCAATATGATGCTGTCTGATGGCTCGGCGTTGTTCGCGCATTGCGCAACCAACCTGCATTACATCGTGCGCCAGTATCCGTTTGCGGAAGCCAGATTATCCGACGAAGATATCATCGTCGATTTTTCCCAGGTCACCACGCCGAACGATCGTGTCGCGATTATCGTAACCGAACCGCTGACGGCGAACGAAACGTGGATCCGGTTTGCCGAAGGTGAACTGAAGGTGTTCGTCGATGGAACGCCGGTCTGGTAACAGGTCGTAAAAACCTGTTTCGTTGTCGCGCGCGGCCTTCGATCAGCACTGCGTTGGCACCGCCGAACGCAAATGAATTCGACATTGCCGCGCGCATTCAATCGAATCAAGCACCAAAATACAGACTCGAATCAAACCGGCTTCGGGCGGCAGATTGCATCGTACCGATATTGGCTTGTGTGCGCGTCCGCATGCCGTTTTGGTGGGCAGTGACCGGATAGGTATCCTCGCTGTAAGACAACATGTCGTTGGCCTGAGCTTGCTTGAGTTCAGCCATCACTTCAGCACGGGTTTTCGAAGAAACAAAGTCTGCGTCCGGCGCAACGAATTCCTTTGGTTCTGCGGATGCTGCACCTGCGGCGGCAAAAATGATTACGGCAGCAGTCAATTTTCTAGCGTTCATTTTAGATCTCCAAAAAGTTGAAATAATTTCGCAATTCCCGGTTGATCAGCCGAGACGGCCAAACGTCGGGTTGTTCCGTGACGCGCACGATGGTTTTTTCCGTGTCGTACACATCGTCGGGACATACTTCATATACGCAGCGACATTCAAGTTGGATGTGAATATTTCACATCCTTTTTTGGTTGAAGCGCTGGTCTGATCGGTACGGTAAAGCACTGCGACGGCCCCAAATGCACGAATACCCGGCGATCACATGCATGGCGATGACCAACCTGTCCGTAATCTAATGAAGTCCTTCATACAGTGTTAATTTACCCGGGTAATATTGACCTACCTTATTTTACCCGGGTATAATTAAAATCTTATTTCCATTGCGCAGGATTCATCATGAACGAATCGAGACAAATGCATTGCACCGCCTTCGCAGGCGGCAAATACCTCGCCTCCGGCAACTTGAGCCAAGTCGCGTCGAAGGCGAAAGAATTGCTTGATGCAGACCCGCACGCGACGCTGCTGATTTTCGACAATGCCACCAGCCATACCGTCGAAGTGGATTTCCGCGGCACGGTCGACGATGTCTTGAAGCGGCTTTCGAGAACTGCCGGCAAAGGTGCGTCGAGCGCCACGGCATCCGATGCCGAACCGCATGTGCCGCGCGGTCCGGGCCGCCCGAAATTAGGCGTTGTTTCGCGTGAAGTCACATTGTTGCCGCGCCATTGGGATTGGCTGAGCGCGCAACCGGGAGGTGCGTCAGTGGTATTGCGCAAGCTTGTCGAAGAAGCGAAACGAACGAATCACGGCAAGGATCAGGCAAGACGATCACAAGAAACATGCTTTCGCTTCATGTCCGTCATGGCGGGCAACCGGCCGCATTTTGAAGAAGCCACTCGCGCTTTGTTTGCAGGAAACCGGGAGCGCTTTTCCGAACTGATCGAGGGTTGGCCGATCGACGTGCGAAACCACGCGAAAAAATTGGCTGCCGATGCATTCACGAACCACGTGACCGATAGCAAAACATGATTTATGTATTTTTTATTTAACAACGCTCGAATAAAAACAACCCTGAAGGCAACTGCGCTCTTATATGAAGAACGATAAATCCGACAAGGCGTCAGCAGCACTTTTCAGCGATCGCAATTTTCGTTGGCTTTTAAGCGGTGCGGTCATATCCATGCTGGGCGATCAGTTTACATTGATCGCGTTGCCGTGGCTGGTACTTAAAATGACCAATGACCCGTTCGTGCTCGGCACGGTGCTGGCATTGATCGGTGTGCCGCGCGCGCTGTTTATTTTGATCGGCGGTGCATTTGTCGATCGTTATTCGCCAAAGCGAGTGCTGATGCTGACCAAATATATCAACACGCTTTTGCTCGGGCTGTTGGCCGTGTTGGTGCTGACTGGCGACTTGCGCTTGTGGATGGTGTATTGCATAGCCGCCGCGTTGGGAGTATCAACAGCATTCAGCATTCCTTCCGCGACTGCCATATTGCCGCACATCGTCAGCCTTTCTCAGCTGCCGTTGGCAAACAGCATGATGCAGGGCATACGACAGCTCACCATGGTTGCGGGTCCGATTCTGGCGGGCCTGCTCATTGCGTTCTCCGGTAGCAGCGCTGCACAAGATGCGCACAGCATGCAAGGCGTCGGCATTGCATTCCTGTTCGATGCGTTCAGCTTTGTGCTCTCGGCGTGGACCCTGGCGCAGGTCGCCATGCGCCGAAATGCCGCGTCCGACGATTCCGTCGCACAAGGGCATATATTCAAGTCGGTCTATGAAGGATTGCATTTTTGCTGGAGCGATAAAAATTTACGCACTTTATTCTTGTATGTGGCCGTCGTTGCCTTGTTTATCATCGGTCCGCTACAGGTTGCCATCCCGGTACTCGCCACCCATCTGGACAGTGCCGCGGCATTCGGGGTTTTGATGGGTGCGCACGGCGCCGGCACACTACTAGGCATGATCATTTCCGGCGGCAAACCCAACTGGCGCGCCGGAAATCTCGGATCCACAATATTGCTGCTGGATTGTCTGGTTGGCGCGCTATTCATCCCGATGGGATATGTCCAACTCACTTGGCAAAGCGCGACATTGCTGCTGCTGATCGGCATCCTCGGTGGTTTCGTGCAGCTCGCCGCTTTTACATGGATTCAGCAGCGCGTTCCGCTTCCGATGATGGGTAGGGCCATGAGTGTATTCATGTTTGTTTTTTTGGGAATCGCACCTGTTTCCGCCGCGATTACCGGCTGGCTGATGCGCAGCATCACGCTGGAGCAATTGTTCGTCAGCTGTGGCGCGTTGTTGATTGGAATCGTTTTAGTGGCATTCGCTACTTCTCCAATGCGTACTATTTCAGAAATACGATCGGCTCCCGCACCAGACCTTGAAACAAAGTAGCCAACGGTAGCGAGAGCGCCTGAAGCGTGGATCATGCTCCGGATCCGCACTTCAGGGTTTTACGTCTGATCAGGAAAGATTAGGGGCCAGCCAGCGCTCCGCGTCTTCCTTCGATACGCCGCGCCGCGCCGCCATGTCGTTCAACTGATCTTCACCGATCTTGCCGACACTGAAGTATTTTGATTCGGGATGGGCAAAGTAGAAGCCTGACACCGATGCACCGGGAAACATCGCAAACGACTCGGTTACCTGCATGCCGATTTCGTCGCATTGCAGCAGCTTGAACATGTCGGCCTTCACTGTATGTTCCGGACAGGCAGGGTAACCGGGCGCCGGGCGAATGCCGGTGTATTTTTCCTTGATCAAGGCCTCGTGGGTCAGCGATTCATCGGACGCATATCCCCAGAACTCCTTGCGCAGGCGTTCATGTAAATGCTCGGCAAACGCCTCGGCAAGTCGATCGGCGAGCGACTTCAGCAGGATCGATGAATAGTCGTCGTGCGCATCTTCGAAACGCTTTTCATATTTCTCGATGCCGAGTCCGGCGGTGACTGCAAACAAACCGATGTAATCGGCAATGCCGGACGATTTCGGCGCAATGAAATCGGCCAGGCATTGATTCGGACGCGCGACGCCATCGATCACCGGCTTGACGGTCTGCTGGCGCACGCCGTAATAGGTGAATGCAACCTTCGAACGCGTTTCATCGGTATAGATTTCGATATCGTCATCGTTGACGCTGTTGGCCGGCAGCAGCGCGATCACGCCATTGGCAGTCAACCAGCGGCCTTCGATCACTTTCTTGAGCAGCGCCTGGCCTTCTTCGAACACCTTGCTGGCTACCTCGCCGACAACCTCGTCTTTCAGGATCGCAGGGAACGGTCCGGCCAAGTCCCAAGTCTGGAAAAACGGTCCCCAGTCGATATACTGCGCGATGGTCGCGAGATCATAGTTCTTGAAGACGCGGCGACCCAGGAATTTCGGCTTGGCCGGGGCGTGTTTTCCGGTGAACTCCAGTTTCATCCTGTTCTTGCGCGCGTCGGCGAGCGACAGCATCGGCACCGCTTTCTTGTTCGCATGCTGCTCGCGGATGCGTTGATAATCTGTCGCAATTTCGGTAATGTATTGCTCGCGCTGCTCCGGCGTCAACAGCGACTGCGCAACCGATACCGAGCGCGACGCGTCAGGAACGTAGACCACCGGGCCTTCGTAATTCTGTGCGATCTTGACGGCGGTATGCGCGCGGCTGGTGGTTGCACCGCCGATCATCAACGGAATCTTGAGCATGCGGAAATGCGGATCGCGCTGCATCTCTTTCGCGACATGCGCCATCTCTTCGAGCGATGGCGTAATCAGGCCCGACAAGCCGACGATATCGGCATTCTCCGCCTTGGCCCTGGCCAGAATTTCGGAGCACGGCACCATCACACCCATGTTGACGACTTCGAAGTTATTGCATTGCAAAACCACCGATACGATGTTCTTGCCGATGTCGTGCACATCGCCCTTGACGGTCGCGATGACAATCTTGCCTTTCGGCTTGGCGGCGATTCCAGTCTTTTTTTCTTCCAGCAGTTTTTCTTCTTCGATGTACGGAATCAGATGCGCCACCGCCTGCTTCATCACGCGCGCCGATTTCACCACTTGCGGCAAAAACATTTTTCCCTGACCGAACAAGTCGCCGACGATGTTCATGCCGTCCATCAGCGGCCCTTCGATCACATGGATCGGCCGGCCGCCGTTATGCAGCAGCTCTTGCCGCGCCTCTTCAGTGTCTTCGACGATCCATTGGGTGATGCCGTGCACCAGCGCATGCGCCAGCCGCTTTTGCACCGAACCGCCGCGCCATTCGAGCGTTTCTTCTTCCTTCTTGTCGCTGGCCTTCAGCGTGCCGGCGATTTCGATCATCCGCTCGGTCGCATCTTCGCGTCGATTCAGCACGACGTCCTCGACCCGCTCGCGCAATTCCGGCGACAGTTCGCTATACACGCCCATCATGCCGGCATTGACGATGCCCATCGTCATGCCGGCCTGGATCGCGTGATACAGGAACACGGTATGAATCGCCTCGCGCGCCGGATCGTTGCCGCGGAACGAAAAGCTGACATTCGACACGCCGCCGCTGATCTTGGCGTGCGGCAGGTTTTCATGTATCCAGCGCGTCGCATTGATGAAATCGACTGCATAATTGTTGTGTTCGTCGATACCGGTTGCAATCGCAAAAATATTCGGATCGAAAATGATGTCTTCCGGCGGAAAGCCGACTTTCGATACCAGCAAGTTGTACGCGCGCTGGCAAATTTCGGTCTTGCGCTCGAAGGTATCGGCCTGGCCTTTTTCATCGAACGCCATCACGATCACCGCGGCGCCGTAGCGCCGGCACAGCTTGGCCTGGCGCAAGAATTCGTCTTCGCCTTCCTTCATCGAAATCGAATTGACGATCGCCTTGCCTTGCACGCATTTCAAGCCGGCTTCGATCACGGTCCATTTGGATGAGTCGATCATGATCGGCACCCGCGCAATGTCGGGTTCGGATGCGATCAGGTTCAGGAAGCGCGTCATCGCGGCAACCGAATCGAGCATCGCTTCATCCATGTTGATATCGATGATTTGCGCGCCGTTTTCAACCTGCTGCCGTGCGACGGCCAATGCTTCATCGTACTGCTCGTTGAGGATCAGGCGCGCAAATGCCTTGGAGCCGGTCACGTTGGTGCGCTCGCCGACGTTAACGAACAAGGAATCGTCGTCGATCGTAAACGGTTCAAGGCCGGACAGTTTCATCACATGCGATGATTCCGGGACCTTGCGCGGTGCGATGCTTGCGACGGTGTCGGCGATCGCTTTGATATGTTCCGGCGTGGTACCGCAGCAGCCGCCTGCGATATTGACAAAGCCGCTTTCGGCGAACTCCTTCAGCAAGGATGACGTGACGTCCGGCGTTTCGTCGAAGCCGGTGTCGGCCATCGGGTTAGGCAAGCCGGCGTTCGGATAAATGCAGACGTAGGTATCGGCAATCTTCGATAACTCTTCCGCGTATGGGCGCATCAGTGCCGCGCCGAGCGCGCAATTGAGTCCGATCGTCAACGGTCTGGCATGCCGCACCGAATTCCAGAACGCCGGCACGGTCTGCCCGGACAGGATGCGTCCCGACGCGTCGGTAACGGTGCCCGAAATCATGATCGGCAATCTCTTGCCCGATTCCTCGAAGAAGGTATCGATTGCAAACAGCGCCGCCTTGCAATTGAGTGTGTCGAAGATGGTTTCAACCATCAGCACATCGACGCCGCCCTCGACCAGCCCGCGTGTCTGCTCCAGATAGGCAGCGACCAATTGATCGAAGGTGACGTTGCGTGCGGCCGGATCGTTGACGTCCGGCGAAATCGATGCGGTTTTCGGCGTCGGCCCCAATGCGCCGGCCACGAAGCGCGGCCTGTCCGGCGTCGAATATTTGTCGCAGGCGGCGCGCGCCAGCTTGGCGGCGGCCACATTCATCTCGTACGCGAGATGGGCCATGTGATAATCATCCAGCGCCACCGTGGTCGCGCCGAAGGTATTGGTCTCGATCAGGTCGGCGCCGGCCGCCAGATATTTTTCATGAATCTCGCTGATGATGTGCGGCTGCGTCAGCGTCAGCAATTCATTATGGTTCTTTTGGAACAGTTCCTTGCCCGGCACTGAGAAATCGGCGAAACGCGTACCGCGATACTCTTCTTCGCTCAGCTTGTATTGCTGAATCATCGTTCCCATCGCACCGTCGAGGATCAGGATGCGGCGGGACAGGAGATCGCGCAGGTGCGCTTCGGTAGAGGAAATGGGGTCGCGTTTCATGATGTATTTGAGCTTAAAAATGCAAAAAACCCGGTCTGCAAAAAGGGACCGGGTTTTCCATGGCCGCTTTAGCAGTATTTATTAGTGGGACTTTACCCTGGCGCCCGCAAGCTGGGTTTGACTTGTTCAATCAAATCGGCGCAATAAAATTATACGATAAATCAATGGTTTGAGTAAGCGGCTTGATTATGCTACCGCTTGCACAGCGGGAATACGCGCCTCAGTCAACTTCAGCGTCAAACATTTGGCTGATCCGCCTGCCTTCATGAACTCCGTCAATGGTGTTTGTTGCACGACGAATCCGCGCGAGGATAATTCGCCGACCAGTGCGTCGGAAGCGCGATTCAGAAAGATATTCCGGCCGCAATTGACCGCGTTGCATGCAAAATCGAACGCATCGGCATCCGCCACCGTAATCCGGTATTCAGCCGGCACATGCGCCGCAATGCGTGCCTGGGATGCCGCATCGAAAGCTGCCGGGTAATACATCAGATACCCGCCTTCCAGAGGACAGAAACAGGTATCGAGATGATAAAAGCGCTGGTTCACCAGCCTCAACGGCTCGACGTCAATATCAAGCCAGTCGGCAAGCAGCGGCGCGCACGCCTGATCCGAGCGGTGCCCATAGCCCAGCCACAATAGCGGCTCCCGCCGATCCAGCAACGCATCGCCCGCACCTTCGAAAGGCATGTCGTCGGGCAAGGTCAACACATCAAAATCATGTTCTGCAAACCACTTGGCGAAATGCGGTTCCTCGGCCTGTCGTTGCTCATGCCGAAAGCGCGACAACACGAACTTGTTTTCCAATATCAAGCCGGCATTGGCGGTAAACACCATGTCAGGCACACCGGGCGCAGCCGTGACGCGTTCCACTTGCGCGATGTTGCCGACCAGCCGGGCCAGCGCATTCCATTGCCGGGCGGCGACGTCATTATTGCCGCACGCGACGTTGCCCTCCATCCAGGGATTGATTACATACGCGACTTCGAAATGATCGGGGGCGCACATCAGAAAACGGTCGGTCACGGCAAGCTCCTCTCGTGGTTCAAAGTTCATGCGGCAATACGTTGGCTTGCGCCAACGGTGTACTTTCTGCCGCCGCCACGGGGGGCCGGCAACAAATCGAATATCGCGTTGATCGTTTTTAGCGTCATATCGATCTCGGATTCGGTGATGATCAGCGGCGGTGCGAAACGCACCACGGTCGCATGCGTATCTTTGGACAATATCCCGTGACGCATAAGATGTTCGCAAAATGCGCGCGCCGAGATCACAGCGGGATCCAGCTCCATCCCGATCAGCAAGCCCTTGCCGCGCACATCGCGAATCGCCGGATGCCCGATCGCATGCAAACCGTCGATCAGTCGCTTTCCCATTGTCTGCGCACGGTCCGCCAGCCGCTCATCGCGCAGCAAGCGTAACGCGGCGCGGCCGACCGCGGCGGCCAGCGGGTTGCCGCCGAAGGTGCTGCCGTGATCGCCGGGATGGAACACGCTCATCACATCCTCGCGCGCCAGAAATGCGGAGACTGGAAGCAATCCGCCGCCCAGCGCCTTGCCGAGGATCAATCCGTCCGGCCTGATTCCTTCATGTTCGCAAGCAAGCAAGCGGCCGGTGCGGCCCAGCCCGGTCTGCACCTCGTCGCAAATCAGCAATACGTTATGGCGTGTGCATATGTCGCGACAGCGCGCGAGGTAGCCGGCCGGAGGCACGATGATGCCTGCCTCGCCCTGAATCGGTTCAACCAGGAAGGCTGCGGTATGCGGCGAGATCGCCGCTTCCAGTGCGGCCGCATCGCCGAACGGCACCGATACGAATCCCGGCGCAAAAGGCCCGAAGCCGTCGCGGTATTGGGCCTCCGATGAAAAACCGATAATGGTGGTAGTGCGTCCGGCGAAATTGCCATTGCAGACGATGATCTCGGCCCGGTTTTCCGGAATGCCCTTGACCTTGTGCCCCCATTTTCGCGCTGCCTTCAATGCTGTCTCCACGGCTTCTGCGCCGGTGTTCATCGGCAACGCCCTTGGCTGGCCGGTCATCTCGCATAGCAACTGAAGAAACGGGCCAAGCTGGTCCGTATGATAGGCGCGCGACGTCACCGCCAGTTGCCGGGCCTGCGCGGTCAATGCAGTCACCAGCGTCGGATGGCCATGACCAAAGCTGACGGCCGAATAGGCCGACATCATGTCGAGATAACGTTTGCCGTCGACATCCCACAGCCACACGCCTTTGCCTTCTTTGAGCACAACCGGCAGCGGATCGTAGTTCCGGGCGCAGTATTGGTTTTCCAGTTCAATCAATCGATTCATCGCGGCACCTTTAGGCGCGTTATTGGATCTCCACATCATAGCCACAATCGCGGGAAATCTTTTTGCATATTCATCCACCAGCGATACAGAATATGAAAGAATCGTTCATATTAATTACTTTTATGGTGATATATGGCAGATATCCTTGATCGTTATGATCGCATCATTCTCCAGACGCTGCAGGAAAACGGGCGCGCCTCGAATGTCGAGTTGTCGGAAAAAGCGAACCTGTCACCGCCGCAGTGCTACCGCCGGGTGCGGCGCCTGGAAGCCGACGGCTTCATTCGCGGCTACATGGCGCAGGTGGCGCCGGCAGCGATCGGGCTGGGTGTGGTGGCGTTTGTCAGCCTGACGCTCGACCGCGAACAGTTCAAGAAGGTACGGGAATTGGAAAAAGTGATTCGCCAGTTTCCCGAAATTCTCGAGTGTTATGCGATTTCCGGTGATTTCGACTATTTGCTGAAGGTGGTTGCAACCGACCTGAAATCATTTTCCAATTTTCTTTCCGATCGGCTGATGCAAGTGCCAGGCGTGTCAGGCGTGCGCTCAATGATTTGCCTGGAAGAAATTAAACAGGCTAGCGCCCTGCCAGTCGATTAAACCGCTTACGTTTCCAAACTTTCAAACCGGCGGTTGATCCCACGCAAAGGACATGCGACTTGGTGACACAAAGGCTGGGCATTAGTGTCCGTACAGTACGACCGATCGTATGAATCATTATATTTTTGATACTATGCTGACTCTTGATTAGGAGATTAATGATGGAAGAACTCAAACGCTATTTTGATTCGCTACAACATCCAGATGTGGAAGCCATTGCCAATATTCGAGGCCGCGTATTGCATTCTTTGCAGGGCTACATGCTGGAGGCAGGCTTCAAGCAATTAATGCCGGTATTGATGTCGCCAATCACCGATCCGCTGAATCATGCGGTATATCCAGCTGAAATCAAGTACGAGCAGCGCCCGCTCAAACTGACGGCCAGCATGATCTTTCATAAGCAGATTGCCTTGTCGGCCAAGGGACATGACAAGATTTTCATTGTGGCGCCCAATATCCGGCTGGAGAAAGCGGAAATCAAGGATTCGCAAAACCACTTGCTGGAATTTTCGCAATTTGACTTCGAAGTGCGTGACGCGTCCATGACGCAGGTTATTTCGCTGGTCGACGGGCTGATCAAGCATGTGGTTAAAGAAGTCAAACTGCATTGCCAGGCCGAACTGACCCAGATGGGACGTCAGCTTCCTGATTATGATGCGCCGTTTCCTATTTATAGTTCGGATGAACTGCTTGCCGAACATGGTCCGCTGTTTGAAAAGATCATGTCCGAACAATCCAAAACGCCGTTCTTCGTCACCAATTACAAGCGTGAATTTTACGACCGCGAAAATCCGGAACGCCGTGGCAGTTACAACAATTACGATCTCATCTATCCGGAAGGCTACGGCGAAGGCTTGTCCGGCGCAGAACGCGAGTTCGAATACGAACAAATTCTTCGCCGCATGCATGAATTGTCTATGGACTTGACGCCTTTCGGCAATTACCTGGAAGCGGCCAAACGCGGTTATTTGCCGCCCAGCGCCGGTGGTGGCCTGGGTATCGAGCGTTTTCTCAAGTTCATCAGCGGCAAACGTCAAATCCGCGATGTGTCGTTATTCGATCGCAGCGTCGGCACCGACTTTTTATTCTAGGTTTCCCTAACCCGTGCGGTTACTACCCTTCGGAACTGCGTCGAATGGGAACGCCGCCTTAATGGAGGCTCGATCATGCGGCCGTTAAAGATCCATTGGTGTTCGCCACTCGATAGCGGACAACAAAAAGCGTCGGAAAAATATCATAGCGGTTCGCTGGACTTCGGCGGCATCGTCGACTTCGCACAAGAAGCGGATGATCTCGGCATGGATTCCCTGTTAATGGGAATCAGCTATCACATGCCGGACCCGTTTCCGATGATCGGCGCATTGGTGCGCGCCACCGAGCGCGTCAAATTCATCCTGGCGTATCGCCCGGGACTGGTGCCGCCGACCTTGTTTACCCAGATCGTCAATACCATTTCGTGGATGTCCGACAAGCGTATCGCATTGAATCTGGTAGCAGGCATTTCGCCGGACGAGCAGGCGTTCTATGGCGATTTCCTGGATCACGATGCGCGTTACGCGCGCACCAACGAGTTTCTGGACATCCTGCATCGTTTCTGGCGCGGAGAATCGCCGTTGACATACAAGAGCGACCATTACCACATTGAAAATGCACAACTGGGCTTGCCCTATAAGGACAATGAGCGGCCACGCATCTATTTGAGCGGCGCGTCGGCCGTCGCGCAGCAAACCGCCATTGCCTACGGCGATTGCTGGCTGCGCTACGGCGATACGCCTGAAGGTATCACGCTGGCCAGCAAGCCAGTGCTCGACGGCGGTTGCGAAGTAGGAATACGCATGCACATACTCGCCCGCGAAACCCGTGAGGAAGCCTTGGCTGACGTCGAAGCAATGATGGTGAATCCCGACGAAAAACATCGGGACTGGGTACGCGACTTTGTCGCCCGGTGCGATTCAGAAGCAGTCAAGACATCTTTCCGCCTGGCCGACAAAGCACCGAAAGACTGGCTCTCGCCGATGCTGTGGTCAGGCGCCGTCGCTTACCGCGGCGGGCCGGCACTATGTGTAGTCGGCACTTACCGTGAAGTGGCGGAGTATCTGGTCGAGTACAAGAAAGCCGGCGTCAGCGAGTTCATTTTCTCCGGCTGGCCGACACGCGACGAAATGCGCCGCTTCTGCAACCATGTGCTGCCGATCATTCGTCAGCTGGAAGCTGCGCAGCAGGAGCAGGTACTTGTCTGAGGAACAGCATCGGGTGACAAAGCGAAGCTACGGCTTCGCTACGGGTATTTTATTTGGCATGGTGGCGGAACAGACCGTGCTGTTTGCGGTGCCGCTGATGATTTATCAAAGCACGCGCGATATCCGTTTTTCGGGTTATGCATTTGCCCTCGAATGGTTGCCTGCGTTGCTGGCATATCCATTTGCCGGGTTGCTGGCCGATGCAATCGGCGGGCGCCGCTTGTTCATGAGCGCCAATATCGCGCGCGCGATATGCCTTGCTCTCGCCGTGCCGCTTTGCCTGGCAATTCCGTCAATGACGGTATGGGTACTGATGGCTTGCGGGGTGGTGCTGTCGATACTGATGGCGCCAATTCGCATGTCGGTTGAAAAAACCGTGCCGCTGATGGCGGCGGGCGACGATCTGCCGCGCTGGCAGTCGCTCGTGCAAAACATGGAACTGCTGTCCATGGTGCTGGGGCCGGCGCTGGCAGCTTTCCTGGCGTATTACATCGGCAAGCTGCCGTTGCTGGGTGTGGCGGCGGCGGCGCTGCTGATAGCGGCATGGTGCTGGCGTAGCGTACCCACCACCGTGCGTGCGCCATTGCCTTTGAATCGGGTAGGCGCGGATCTTAAGCTGGGCTGGCAGCTGTTGCTGGCGAATCGTCCGGTGCGCTTGCTGGCATCGCTCAATTTTTCGATCAACCTGGCGTTTGCGGTCACGCTCAGTGCGAATGCCTTCATTATCACCGGGACTTTCGGCGCTTCCGACAGCGTGTTCGGTCTTGTCAATGCAGCCGCAGGCGGGTTGGCGTTACTCAATCTGCTGCTGATTCCCCGGCTGCTGCGCAGCATGACGGTGTACCAGTTGGGCGCGCTGGGCTTTTCCTTGTTGTGCGGCGGCTTGCTGGCCATGGGCTTGTCGTCGAGCGTAGCCTTGTATGCGCCGGCGTTTTTGGTGGCGATGGCAGGCGTCGCTCTATTCAATGTTTTCAACCGTACCCAGCGGGTAAGAGCAATCAACCCCAGTCACTTGGGCAAGGTAATGGGGCCGTTTTATTTACTTAATTTGTTGTCATATCCGCTGGGCGGCATTCTCACCGCAAGCCTGGGACATTCGATGGACGTGCGTCAGCTTGTGTTGCTGCTGGCCATAGTGCTGGCGCTGCCGGGAAGCGCTTTACTTTGGTTAACCTTTCGTCGCTTCCGCGAGAAACTGGAACCCATACCGTTACTGAGAGAGGCATCTTTATGAAACGTTTACCGCGCTGCTTGATTACGACAGTCGAATCCGATTCTCACATGTGGAACCTGGTGTATCTGCAGCTCTGGCTGTCGGAGCAAGGATTTGAAGTCAAGAACCTGGGATGCTGTACACCCGAGTCCGAGTTACTGGAAGCACTGGATAGTTTCGCGCCGCAACTGGTGGTCGTTAGCAGCGTCAACGGCCATGGCTACTATCAAGGCCGGCAAATAATTAAAAGCATCCGCCGGCATGACCCCGATGTCGCGTGCGTGATCGGCGGCAAGCTTACCACCAGTGAATCAGACAATGGCTTGGTGCGTGACAGCTTATTGCTGGCCGGTTACACAGGGGTATTTATCGGCAACGATGCGATGGCTGATTTTGCGTCATTCCTGCAGGGTTTCGACGTGTCGCATCCGCGCGCTGAAGCATTCATCGGATTTCCGCAACCGCAGTATTGCGAACGGCTGCTCAAGTCGCTGCCACGATAGCTCATACAAACCGGTTTTTTTGATTGTCCTTATCCAATCGGCGAGCCCGGCTCGGATCAAAAATAAATCCTGAACCATTCGATAAAAAAGGTGCTGCATGCATATTGTCATCGTCAATCGCTGGCCGCGTTTTAATGATACGCGCCGCTGGGACAACGAGTTGGTGCGCTATGAAGAATTTTTCGATCATGCCCGGCACCGCATCAGCTATGTGGTGGACGGACCGGGCGCGCAAGGCGTTCTGGCACCCGCCACATCGATCGCGCATTTGGTAACAGTAAGAGATGTCAACGACTATTCCCAATTGCTGGGTGCGGTCAGTGAAATCATGGAGAAGGCCGGTCCTGTCGACCAATTGATCGCACTATCTGAATTTACATTGGAAATTGCCGCCCGGGTGCGTCAGACATTGGGCATACCGGGTCATGGGCCGGAGCAGGTGGCGGTGTACCGTGACAAGGCGCGGATGAAGGAAGTGCTTGCCCTGAAAGGATTGCGCGTTCCTGCGTTCGCGCGTTGCGAATCGATAGAGCAAACGCTGCGTTTTGCCGACTCCATGTCGTATCCGATCATCCTGAAACCTGTGGACGGCGCGGCCAGTATCGGCGTCTTGCGCATCGATAGCCGCGAAGAGCTTGCGGCGCATTTGCCAACGCTCGATCTGTCGCGTTATGAGGTGGAAGAATTCATTGAAGGCGATGTGTACCACGTCGATGGCTTCGCCGACACCGCATCGGCAGTCCCGTTCCAGGTGGTATCGCGCTATCTCAGTAGTTGCCTTGATTTCGTCAGCGGCGAACCGTTGGGTTCGGTAATCGTGCAGCGCTCGCCGCTGCGCGATCGTATCGAAGAATTTTCCGCGAGCTGCATCGCAGCGCTTGGCTTGACCGGCACGCCGTTTCATCTTGAATTGTTTGTCACCGGCGATGGTTCGCTGGTGTTTCTGGAAGTGGGTGCCCGAGTGGGCGGCAGCGAAGTCCCGCATCTGATCAACAAAGTATTCGGTATCAACCTGTTCCAGCACTGGCTCAAAGGCATGGCGGGAGACGCCATACCGCCGCCGGAAAAATCGAAAGACCCAAGCGGCGGCTGGCTGGTGATTCCCAAGCCGCGTGAATTGCCATGCCGGGTGCTGGCCGCCGGCTCGATGAAACCTCACATCGATTCAATCTGGCGCGAGCTGTTGCCGGAACCGGGCGAAGTACTTGAAGCAGGCGGCAGCTACGATGCGCTGCACAGTGGCCGCTTCATTTTCACCGGCAAAAATGAAGCGGATATCGAGGCAGATATTCGCAACGTGATCAAGACGTTTGAATTCAAGGCGGTCCCAATATGAATACTGCGGAAACATATGATCCGGCAGCGCTTCAGCAAGTATTGTTGCCGCGCCTGCTCGGCTACTTCAGCCCGGTTGAGATGGACGCCGTAGCGCGCCTTGCCGATCGGCTCATTACATCCGCCGGCGGCATCGAGCACATCGCTGATTACAAGGTCATGGTCGCATATGGCGGCGGCAAGGACAGTTCCTACACCGTGGCTTTCCTGCGCGCGGTCCAATTGCAAGTGGCTGCGCGGCACGGCCGGACCTTCATATTGCGCGTCGCTAATATGCGCCACGCCGGCGTGGCGCACGCGGTAATGGCAAATATCGACCGCACCTATCAGGCGCTGTCCCTATATGGCGATCCACGTGTTGAACTCTTGATCGTCGATCACGATCTGGTGCGAACTTTCCGTTGCGATTTACCTTTCCCTCCGCATGTGCGCGACATGAACCGCTTCGATGTGCTGATGAACGGCCATCGCACCGCCGGCGATGGCCGACCGACGTTCTGCAACAGCTGCAATCTGGCGGTAGCCGATTTCTATGGACGCGCGGCGTGGTGGGACGGTGGAGTCGATGCGGTGATGACAGGCGACTCGCGCAAGGAACAAAAGCATTATTTCACCTGGATTTTGCGTCTGGCCGAACGCGTCGGACTCGATACCGAAGAATGCCGAAAGCAAGGGTTCCGTGGCTTGCTGTCGGCGCTGAACGGTGTCGGCCAGTCTTACTACGCCGAATTGTTCGGCGAGGGTTTTGATCAGGACAAAGTAAACCGTCGTATCGCAAGCGGCGACGGCAATTCCGACCCGGCATTCATCTCGATCTACGATCTGGTCAGCTACCGCGTGGAAGATCACTGGGACTTGTTGACCGAGTTCCTCGGCTTCCGCTTTGACGATCTGGCTTTCAGCTTTACCGAATCGGATTGCGCCAATCCTGTTCTGATGGCGCATTTCCGCGGACTGAAGACGCAATATGTGCGGCGTCGCACCTATCATGACGGCATCGCCGAGTACCTCGAACTGGCTGACGGATTGATGCGTAAAAAAGAAATTCCGGAGCGGCTGATCGAGCTGGCAATGTCCGCTTATGCCAGCGCGGACAAGATCGACTTGCGTCGCGAACTTGCTTCGGCGTACGCGCGCGATGCTTTTGGACTCGATGAAGAGCAACTTGTGTGCATGCAGTTTGCACCGTTTGTCGATGCGGGCCGCGAACTGGCTACTTTTGTCGCCGCCTGTCATCCCGCGCAACTGCCTGCCTTGCCGCAGTTGCACGATCTGCTGGCCGGCAAAGCGGGCGATCCCGAACTGGCTGCCTGGCTGGAGCGTGTCAGCGGCCTGCCTCTCGTGGCCTTGCGCAGCCTGTATCGCAATACCCGGGTCAATTTTGACCGCGAGGATTCTTTGATTTCGCGAGTGCGCTCCAGCGATCCGCATAAACGGCGCATTGTGACGATCCATCCCGAAACGGGCGAACCGGTGTCGGAGCTGGTGTCCGGACGCTAAGATGGCCGGGCGCTTTCAATCATTTATCGAGCAGGCGCGCCGCCAGCAAAGACTGGTGGTGCAACCGCGCATGGGCTTCGGCCGCATTGAAGACATGCGCGCCGGGCTGGCTGCCGTAGCCGCGTTGCCGTGCGCTGCCATCGGCACCATTACGCTCGACAGCTATACGCGCGTGGGTGATTATCAAAGTCCTCTCGACAATCTTGCGCGCGGCGATAAGCTGAACGGTTTTCCCATCATCAGCAAGCCGCTTGAATCGGTGCGCTCAATGCTGGCGCCATTTCAAGAAGCGAACTTCCCGATTCAGGTGCGGCACGGCACTGCGAGGCCGCAACGCGTATTCCATCGCCTGGTTGAGTTGGGACTGGAAGCGACCGAAGGCGGTCCGGTATCGTATTGCATGCCATATAGCAGGGTACCGCTGCATGAAGCGGTGCATGCTTGGCGCGAAGCCTGCCATATTTTGGCAGGAGGCAGCAATCATGGCCATATCGAAAGCTTCGGCGGTTGCCTGCTGGGACAATTGTGCCCGCCATCGTTATTGGTCGCGATGACCTTGCTTGAAGCGCTTTTTTTTATCCGGTACGGCGTGGGTAGCGTATCGCTCAGTTATGCGCAAGGTACGCTTGCCGCGCAAGACTTGGGTGCCTTGCGCGCACTGCGGGAACTGGCGACGGAATATTTGGCGGGGACCGACTGGCATGTGGTGGTATATACGTACATGGGTGTTTTCCCTACTACCGATCACGGTGCACGCGCCTTGATTCGCGACAGTGCCCGTTTGGCGAAAAATGCCGGGTGCGAACGCCTGATCGTGAAAACCATCGCCGAATCGCGCCAAATTCCTACGGTACAAGACAATCTCGATGCATTGATGCTGACTGCAGAAGCAGCAGCGGATGCCGAGTCTCATAACGATCCTGCGTCAACACCCTATTTTGAGGAAATCAAGCACGAAGCACGAACTCTGATCGACACGGTGCTCAACCTCGATGCGAATCCGGGCGAGGCCTTGGTGCAGGCGTTTCGATACGGCGCGCTGGATATTCCTTATTGCCTGCATGCCGACAATCCCGGCCGCGCGACAACCCGCATCGATGGCGATGGCGCACTGCGCTGGGCAAACACCGGTAATTTACCGTTGCCTCGTCCTTTTGGTCAGGCAGGACAGAAGGCCGACGTAACGTCGGCGGAATTTTTGACAATGCTCAACTTTATTTCGAATCGTTATGACCAAAATCTCCAATGAACTTGTATCGTCGGCACCGGTTGTGCTGGTCGATGCCTACTCCACCGGCGCGATGCTGGCGCGCGCTTTCGGCCGCCAGCGTCCATGCCTTCATGTCCGGTCGCGCCAATCGATGCCTGATGCATTCAGCGCCTCGCTGCCGACGGATCTGTTCATTGCCGATCTGACGTTGCGTGATGACGATATCGATGCGTTGCTTGCCGCATTGGCGCCGTATCGTCCCGGCGCGGTGGTAGCCGCCAGCGAGTTCGGCGTCGAGTTGGCCGATCTGCTGGCGGCGCGACTTGGTCTGCCCGGCAATGCCAGCAATCTATCGCGCGCGCGTCGCGATAAGTACCTGATGGCCAACGTTGCGGCGCAGGCCGGGATTGCGGTGGCCGGCCAAACGCAAGGCTCGGAACTGGCAACTTTGTTGCAGTGGTATCGTCTGCAGCCGATACGGCGCGTGGTGGTCAAGCCGATCGATAGCGCGGGATCGGATAATGTTTTTATCTGTAATGACGAAAGCCAAATCACCGACGCGGTGCGCAAGATACTCGGCACCACCAATCTGATGATGCGGGATAACCGCGCGGTTCTCTTGCAACACTATTTAGAGGGGGATGAGTATGTCGTCAACACGGTCAGCCATGCAAGTCGGCACTGGGTAACGGACATCTGGAAGAGCAGCAAAATACTGGCTGGCGAAGGCCGTAAAATTTACGACTACGAAGACCTGCTGGCGCCCGATGCGGAGGAAGTTGCCGCTCTGGTGACCTATGTCGGTGCGGTGCTGGATGCGGTGGGTGTCGTGTTCGGACCGGCGCACACCGAGCTTATTCTGACGTCGGAGGGACCGCGCCTGCTGGAAACCGGCGCAAGAGTATCCGGTTTGGCCAACCCTGCGGCATTAACACTGTCTACCGGCGCCGATCAAATCGAACTTACGACCGCATGCCATACCGATGCCACACGTCTGGCGCGGCATCCGCTGTTATATAAGCGCAGCAAACATGCTCGCTGCGTCAATCTGATTGCCCGCCGTGAAGGCCATTTGTCGCATTCTGCCTTACAGCAGTGTTTCGATCAGTTGGCCTCGTTTGAAAGTGTCCGTTTCCGCTCGGCAGACCGCGCGCAAGTGCGTCCCACCGTTGATTTGAACACCTCTCCGGGTGCGCTTTTCCTGGTGCACGATGATCCCGAATACATCGATCGTGATTATCAAACCATCAGGCAGTGGGAAGGCCGCCATCTTTGATCGCAGGATGACGGATTCGATTGAATTGAAATTCAAGCGCTACTCGACAAGATGCACGCTTCGTTGGAGAATCATTTCATGGAAAACATGCCGGAAGGACCCGCTTCCGCCAGGCCGTTGGTGGTCGGTATCGGCGGCACTTCGCGAGAAGGCTCCAGTACCGATTGTGCACTCAGGGCCGCGCTCGCGGCGGCCGAGGCAGCAGGTGCTTGCACATGCTTTTTTGGCGGCACGTTTCTGACCAGGCTGCCTCTTTATGATCCGGATGTTTCGGCTCGCACGGAGGAGCAACGCCGATTGGTCAATGCGGTGCGCGAAGCCGACGGCGTAATCATCGCCAGCCCCGGCTATCACGGCGGCGTATCCGGCCTGGTAAAGAATGCGCTGGATTTGCTGGAAGATCTCCGCGAACATGAAAGACCTTATCTGGACCAACGCGCAGTCGGCTGCATCGTCACCGCTTTCGGCTGGCAAACCAGCGGCACCACTCTTACGGCTTTGCGCTCCATCGTCCATGCACTTCGCGGATGGCCCACCCCGCTAGGCGCCGCGCTAAATACATCGGAACGAATCTTCGATGCGACGGGCGCATGCACTGATGAGAAATCCGCCTTGCAGCTCGCTATTGTCGGCCGCCAGGTTGTCGAGTTTTGCCGTATGCGAATTTACCATCAGACACGATTGTTGCTGGAGATCTGAACGCGGTATCAATTGGCGGTGGGCCACTAAATGATGTGTCGCAGGCCACACGCGCCTATTCGAACCGTCCGCTCTCCATCGGAAAACCCTTCAGAAACTCCGATGCAGGCAAGCGTTTCCCGCCCGGCTTTTGTAGCTCAAGCAAGCGCAACACGCCCGTGCCGCAAACAACCAGCACTCCCGCCTGTTCGTCGGCTGCCAGCACCTGCCCAGGAATCGCCACCGGCGATGGCGGCGCAACTTCGGCACGCCATATCTTGATGGGCACTTCATTAAAGCGGGCAAATGCGCACGGGAACGGATTGAATGCGCGAATTTTACGCGCAAGGCAATCTGCCGATTGCGTAAAATCCAATGCAGCCTCTTCCTTCGTGATCTTTGCGGCGTAAGTGATCCCCGTTTGCGGCTGCGGTGCCGCCGGCATTGCGCCCAGCGCCAGTTTGCGCAGCACATCGACGATCATTGCGCCGCCCAGATGCGCCAACTTATCGTGCAGGCTGCCGGTTGTATCCTCTGCCGCAATCGATAAACGTTCCATCAACAGCATCGGCCCGGTATCCAACCCTTCTTCCATCAGCATGATGGTTACGCCTGTCTCGGCGTCGCCCGCTTCCACCGCGCGATGGATCGGCGCCGCTCCGCGCCAGCGCGGCAGCAGCGACGCATGAATATTGATGCAGCCATGCTTTGGAATGCTCAAAATCGACTGCGGCAGAATCAATCCGTATGCGGCAACCACCATTACGTCATGCGGCGTCGCATGCAGCAATTCGTGCACTTCTTTTGCAACATCCGGATATTTTCCATCCAGCCGCAACGACACCGGCTGCGCTACCGGAGTCCGATGCGCAATCGCAAATTGCTTTACCGCAGAAGCATGCAACTGCATGCCGCGTCCGGCCGGGCGATCAGGTTGTGTCAGTACCTGGGGAATCTCGAAACCGGCATCGTGCAGGGCCGTGAGCGCGACTGCAGCAAATTCGGGAGTACCGGCGAAGATGATTTTCATGTAGAGAATTATCGTGGGCGCGTGATTTGCGTCCCGCTTGTTCTGGATTTTATCCCACTCGATGCATTACCGGCGTAAGAGACGGAAGCTCGTGGCTGCAAACGCAAACCGTCGTGCGGACCAACTGATGCGCCGGCTAATTCCCGCTACGTCATTATCGAACCGCTACCGACTGTCGATCCCGCTTCAGTTCCCGCTCTTCCTTCAACAGTTTTGCCTTGATCCGGTTGCGCTTCAACGGCGACAGGTATTCGACAAACACCTTGCCCTTCAGATGATCCATTTCATGCTGGATACATACCGCCAGCAAACCATCGGTTTCGATTTCGAATCGCTTTCCGTCGACGTCCAGCGCACGCACCTTGATCTTGGCATGACGCTCGACGCCGTCATAGATACCCGGCACAGACAGGCAGCCCTCATCATAGATCTGCTTCTCGGGACTGGCCCAAACGATTTCGGGATTGATGAACACGCGCAAATCATCGCGCGTGTCCGATGTATCAATGACAATAAGCTGTTCGTGCACATCGACCTGCGATGCGGCAAGTCCAACGCCCGGTGCGTCGTACATTGTTTCAGCCATATCAGCGGCCAGTTTCTTCAGGCGCGCGTCAAAAACAGTGACCGGCTTGGCAATTTTATGCAGCCGTGGATCGGGATAACGGAGAATATTTAATAAGGACATACGGCTTTTGCGCAACAATACGACAGTATAAGATTGTGGTTTTTCTTGCTAGTTCAAGAGTTTATGTGCAGAATTTGATTCAATTTGGCAAGATTTGCACGGCCTCTTTGGATGTGAATAACCTGCTGTGGCTGCCAACTGCTTTATCTGACAGCCACACTTACCGGACAAACCATGAAAAAGTTTAGCACAGCTGGATTCCTTCTCGTTTTTGCTTCTGCCCTGACACCGCTCTCTTCGTTGGCGGCAAATCCAAGCCCAAGTATGCAAGCGATGAAAGAAACACATTGCGAGTTTTTGGCCAATGCACCGGATCAGCATCTGGTGGTGCGCGGAGATACCCTGTGGGGCATATCAAGCAAATTCCTGCAGCACCCATGGTGCTGGCCGCAAGTATGGGGGCTCAATCGCGATCAGATTCGCGATCCGCACTGGATTTATCCAGGGCAGATCGTCTATCTGGACCGTGCCGCAGGGCGTTTGCGCCTAGGCTCGCCTACCGGCGCCAATGGTACATCCAATGTCCGCCTTTCGCCACGCGTACGCGTGGAAAACCTGGGGCAAGATGCAATCTCCGCGATTCCGTCCAGTGCAATTGAACCATTTTTGTCGCAGCCGCTGATCATCGACGAAAATGAATTAAAAAATACACCGCGCATCATCGCGGCGGAAGAAGGTCATGTATTTCTAGGCAAAGGCGACAAAGCCTATGTGCGCGGCGATCTGAAAGGCAACACTTTGTTCCAGGTGTTCCGTCCAGGCAAGCCCTTGAAAGACCCTGTCACCAAAGCGATTCTTGGTTACGAAGCGCCTTATCTCGGCACACTCAAGCTGGATCGCGCAGCCAAAGTCGAGAATGAAGCGCACCGGTTCGTGATCGTTACATCAAAAGAGGAAATGGGCATCGGTGACCATCTGGTACCTATGCCACCAACACCGATCATCAATTTCATGCCTCACGCACCAGCAACCACGGTCGATGCACGCGTCATGTCCGTGTATGGCGGAGTCACGCAGGCAGGACAAAACCAGATTATTTCAATCAATCGCGGCAAAAAAGACGGTATTGACGTCGGCACGGTCTTGCACCTGTCGCGATTCGGTAAGTTGATCGCAGATCGCACCAATGACAAAAAACCCATCAAGTTACCCGATGAGCAATACGGCACCTTGTTCGTCTTCCGGGTATTCAACAATATTTCCTACGGCCTGATCATGCAGGTCACCGATGCGGTCAGCGTCGGCGATGTGGTCAAGTCACCGGAATAATTTTCCAGTGGCAGCCGGCGAAGATCTTGCAGAATGGATTCGCCTTGAACAAACCAGTGGCGTCGGGCCGGAAACGGCCCGCAAGCTGCTGGGCATGTTCGGTTTGCCTGAAAATGTTTTCTCCGCAAATTTCTCTTCGCTGCAACAAGTCGTTCCGGAGCGCATAGCGCATGCGCTGCTTGCGCCACTCTCCGATCAAACGCAGGCGCTGATCGAGCAAACGCTGGTCTGGGCCGAGCAACCCGACAACCACGTATTGACGCTGGCCGACTCCGATTATCCAAAGGCACTGCTCGAGATCGCCGATCCGCCGCTGATGTTGTACCTCAAGGGCCACATCGAATTGTTGTCGAACCCGTCGCTGGCGATCGTGGGCAGCCGCAACGCCACCGCGCAAGGCATATCCAACGCGGAAAAGTTTTCAGAAGTAATGAGCGAGGCCGGCTTGACAATTGTTTCCGGCATGGCGCTCGGAATCGATACTGCTGCCCATCAGGGAAGCTTGCGATGCAGCCATAAAATCAATGCTGGATCGACGATCGCCGTGATCGGCACCGGTGCGGACATCGTCTATCCAGCGCGCAACCGGACCTTGGCGCATCAAATCGCGCAAGCGGGATGCATCGTAAGCGAGTACCCGTTAGGCATGCCGGCCATTGCCGCCAATTTCCCGCGCCGCAATCGTATTATCAGCGGCTTGGCGCGTGGCGTCTTGGTAGTTGAAGCGGCGGCGCAATCGGGCTCGCTGATTACTGCCCGCATGGCGCTCGACCAGGGACGAGACGTGTTTGCCATTCCCGGCTCGATTCACTCACCCTTGTCCAAAGGATGCCATCAATTGATCAAGCAAGGCGCCAAGCTGGTCGAATCGGCACAGGATATCCTGGAAGAACTGGGGCATTTCCACTTATCGCAACCGGCAACCAGAGCAGTGGCGCAATCGAATTCGACAAACTCCGCAGCCGACCGATTGCTGAACGTGATGGGATTCGACCCGGCAGACATCAACCTGCTTGCCGAACGGACTTCACTCGACTTCGGCACATTAAATGCTCAATTGCTAACACTGGAACTCGAAGGATTGATCGAAATGCTGCCAGGCGGTATTTACAGGCGCCTCGCATAGAACTTTTTGCTGAATTCGATATCCTTCAAATAGATCTGGAATAAAATAGACGCTGTAACGTCCTGACTTATGCAATAACTGTTTTTGTTACTTGACTTTTAGTCTAAAAAAGTTGTTTTAACTGAACACAAGCAATGCGAAGTGTCATTTATCTGCAACTTCCGCCGACAGGTTATGCATGCTAGCGCTTGTGCCTCCATCACCTTAACGTTACAGTAGATCCATGTTTGATGTCCTTGTATACCTCTACGAAACTTATTATCGGCCCGATGCCTGCCCGGATTCCGAGGCATTGGTGAAGAAGTTATCCGCCATCGGTTTTGAAGAGGAAGAAATTTCCAAGGCGCTCGGTTGGCTCACCGATCTGGCTGCGACGGCCAATGTATTTTCCAATCAGACTACACAGCAAGCCCCGTCTTCCGTCGGCTTTCGCATTTATGCCAGCCGCGAGCAGGAAGTCATGGGAACCGCCGCGATCGGATTCATCCAGTTTCTGGAATCGGCCAAGGTATTGAATCCGATTCAACGTGAAATCGTCATCGAGCGTGCACTTGCCGCGAGAGAGACCCAGATTTCACTCGACAAGCTCAAAGTGATCGTGCTGATGGTACTTTGGAGCCAGGGGAAAGAGCCCGACGGACTGATGTTCGATGAACTGTTCCTCGACGACGACGACGCAGAACCTCGTCTGCTGCATTGATTTTATCTAGCCACCGGTCGTTGGGCCTTGTTGTACCAAAACTTCCCGAACTGATATTAGTCACTTGACTTGCTTGCGGATTTCGTCGCAACGCGCTTATCATTGGCCGCGAATACTCTATAGTTGGCATATTTTCACCGGGCAATCCCTGCCCCGTGCTTTGAGCTTTGTCAATTGAACTGCATTTTCGCATAGCCATTTCGAGATATTACTTATGACCAAGACCCTCATCATCGCAGAGAAGCCTTCTGTCGCGAACGATATCGCGAAGACGCTCGGCGGCTTTACCAAGCACGATGAGTACTTTGAATCCGACCAGTACGTACTGTCATCGGCTGTCGGCCATCTGGTCGAAATCACCGTGCCGGAAGAATACGATGTCAAGCGCGGCAAATGGTCTTTTGCGCATTTGCCGATAATTCCGCCGCATTTTGCGCTTAACCCGATTGCCAAGACCGAATCGCGTCTCAAAGTGCTCAACAAGCTGATCAAACGCAAGGATGTCAGCGCGTTGATCAATGCCTGCGACGCCGGACGCGAAGGCGAATTGATTTTCCGGCTGATTGCGCAGTATGCGAAAGCCAAGCAACCGATCAAGCGCTTGTGGCTGCAGTCGATGACGCCGGGTGCGATCCGTGAAGCGTTTACCCGTTTGCGCGAAGACCAGGAGATGATGCCGCTGGCGGATGCCGCGCGTTGCCGCAGTGAAGCCGATTGGCTGATCGGCATCAACGGCACTCGCGCGATGACCGCATTCAATTCGAAAGAAGGCGGTTTTTATCTGACCACCGTCGGCCGGGTGCAAACGCCGACGTTGTCGATCGTGGTCGAGCGCGAAGAGAAGATCAAGAAATTCGTGCCGCGCGATTTCTGGGAAGTGCGTGCCGAGTTTATCTGCGCAGCCGGTATTTATGAAGGCCGCTGGCTCGACACCAAGCACAAGAAGGATGAAACCGACCCTGAAAAGCGTGCCGAGCGCCTGTGGAGCAAGGCGGCGGCGGAGTCGGTCGTGGCTGCATGCCGCGGCAAGCAGGGCAATGTCACCGAAGAATCGAAGCCGACCACATCAATGGCGCCGGCACTGTTCGATCTGACCAGCCTGCAGCGCGAAGCCAATGCACGTTTCGGATTCTCCGCAAAGAATACCCTCGGCCTGGCGCAAGCGCTATATGAAAAGCACAAGGTGCTGACCTATCCGCGTACCGACTCGCGTCATCTGCCGGAAGATTACATGGACACTGTCAAGGAAACGCTTGGTACAGTATCCGAGAACAACAACTACCTGCAATTTGCCAAGCAGATCCTGAAGAATAATTGGGTCAAGCCGAACAAGCGCATTTTCGACAATACGAAAATCAGTGATCACTTCGCGATCATCCCGACCACGCAAGCGCCGAAGAACCTGTCCGAGCCGGAACAGAAATTATACGATCTGGTAACGCGCCGCTTCATGGCGATATTCTTCCCTGCCGCTGAATTCCAGGTCACGACGCGCTACACCGAAGTGTCGGGGCATCAGTTCAAGACCGAAGGCAAGGTCATGACCAACCCCGGCTGGCTTGCTGTCTACGGCAAGGAAGTGATCGACGAAAAGGATCCGGAGAATAGCGGCACACTGGTGCCGGTCGCCAAAGGAGAGAAAGTTCAGACCGACAAGATCACTGCCAATGGCTTGGTGACCAAACCGCCCGCACGCTATTCGGAAGCGACCTTGCTGTCGGCGATGGAAGGCGCCGGCAAGCTGATTGACGATGAAGGTTTGCGCGATGCGATGGCCGGAAAGGGACTCGGCACGCCAGCCACGCGCGCGGCGATCATCGAAGGCCTGCTGAATGAAAAATACCTGCTGCGCGAAGGCCGCGAAATTATTCCGACTGCCAAGGCATTTCAGCTGATGACACTGTTGCGCGGCCTTGGCGTCAATGAATTGACCGCGCCTGAATTGACCGGCGAGTGGGAATACAAGCTGTCGCAAATGGAACGCGGAAAAATCAGCCGCGAGGAATTCATGCGCGAAATCGCGCAAATGACGCAAATCATCGTCAAGCGGGCGAAGGAGTACAACAACGATACGATCCCCGGCGACTATGCGACATTGAAGACGCCGTGCCCGAATTGCGGCAGCGTGGTCAAGGAAAACTATCGGCGCTTTGCCTGCACCAAATGTGAATTTTCAATGAGCAAGACGCCGGGCAGCCGCCAGTTCGAGGTGGCCGAAGTCGAAGAATTGCTTACCAATCGCACCATCGGTCCGCTGCAGGGCTTTCGCTCGAAGATGGGCCGGCCGTTTGCCGCAATCCTGAAAATTTCGCGCGATGAAGAGATCAAGAACTTCAAACTCGAATTCGATTTCGGCCAAAACGATGCAGAAGGCGAAAATGGCGAAGGCGTCGATTTCACAGATCAGACACCGCTTGGCCCATGCCCGAAATGCGGCAACGGCGTCTACGAGATGGGGCTTGCCTATGTGTGTGAAAAAACCGTCGCAAAACCGAAGGAATGCGATTTCCGCAGTGGCCGCATTATCCTGCAACAGGAAATCCTGCCTGAACAGATGGTAAAATTGCTGAAGGAGGGCAAAACCGATTTGCTGCCCGGCTTCGTATCGCAGCGCACCCGCCGGCCGTTCAAGGCGTTCCTGGCCAAGGGAAAAGACGGCAAGGTAAGTTTCGAGTTTGAGGAACGCAAGGCGAAAGCACCCGCGAAAGGTAAAGCTGCCGGCAGTGCTGCCAAGACAACTGAAAAGCCCGAGAAAAAAGTCGTTGCAAAACCGCCGATGAAGAAAGCGGTAGCTAAAAAAACTGCTGCGAAAAAAGCGGCTTGATCGCGCGCGCTCCTCGTACTACGGAAGATAAGTCTTGATGATCGCCGCATCGTCGAGCTCGCCCCAGCCGCGGGCGAGTGTTTCCCTGAAAATCGCCAACGCGGCATCGCCGATCGGCGTATCGCAATTCGATGCATCGGCCATTGCAGTCGCCAGTGTCATATCCTTGGACAGGATATGGGCGCAAGCGCGCGGTGCAAAATCGTTTTGCAGCACGCGGGCCATGCGATCCTGAAAAATCCATGATGCGCCGCTGGATGCGGAAATCACATCGAACAACAGACGTGGATCCAGTCCGGCTTTGATGCCAAGCGCAAGCGCCTCCGCACCTGCAGCCAAATTGATTCCTGCAAGCAGATTGTTAACCAGCTTGGTCTTGGCGCCATCGCCGATGGTCCCGCCGATGTGAAACCGCTTGTCGCTCAATGCCGCAAGCACTTCCTCGTATTGTGCAATGAGTTTTTCCTGCCCAGCCAGCATCATGCTGATGGCACCGGCCTCGGCACGCACCGGCCCGCCGGAGATTGGCGCATCGATGGTTTCGATACCGGCTTGCGCGAGGCGCTGCGCAAAACGGATGGTGTCTTGTGGCGCGATGGTCGAGCACAGCATGACTGCCTTTTCGGACGCCTTCGAATGGGCCACTCCCTCGGCTCCGAACAGCACCTCATCGATCTGCTGGGCGTTGAGCACCACAACCACGATCAGGTCCGCATGCGACACCAGCGCGGCCGGCGATGCCGCGACCGTCATGCCTAACGCTTGCGCTTCCTGCTCCGTCTCCGCTCGGATGTCGCGCACGCTGACATGAAAATTCTGACGATGCAGATTTTTTGCCATCGCCAACCCCATGGCCCCGATACCGATGAACCCAACCCTGGTTTTTGTTTTCATGGCTAATGCGTCATTTCCCGTTAGTCGCTACGCTTCAGTTGTGACCGATCGCCGGGTATGGCTGATAGCGGTCTTCCAGTGCCGTGATCTCTTCCGCGAACAACAAATACTTCAGTTGCCGCGACAGCGTCCGCCAGTTGCGGCAAGCGCGTGCACTTCACATTTTCAAACGGCTATGGGCATTCAGTTCGAGCGGCGCTGTCCGCCATTGAACCAGGATCTTTTGCCAGCCCGTCCGCATTGACGAAAATCAATGTCTTGTAAGTTTATAAAAAAAATTATAGGAACTTCTACTCTTGCTTTCCATTCTACTTAATGCAAACACAACGTGTCGGCGCGTATGTGATGTGCCGCTACTTTCCTTTTTTTAATTCTTTAAGGAGTTATTTTATGAAAAAATGGATCATGCCCCTGGCATGCGTTTTCTTACTCGCCGCTTGTGGCTCAATGGGATATGGCGAGAAGAGATCTACGACCGGCGCAACGGGAACATCGTCAGGCAGTTCCGCCACTGGAACAAGCGGTGCTAGCGCACCCGGCGCCCCGACCACTTCCGGCACCTTTCCGACGCCGGGTGCTGAAAAGATTCCGGGATCCAAAGGTACTGCAGGAACTCCGGCAACCAACGGCACATCGGGCACCTCCGGAGCATCACCCGGCCCCACGTCTAGTTCATCGGACACATCTACCTCCGGTGGGTCAGGTACGTCAGGCGCTTCGAGCGCGCCCGGCTCCCCAACCACTTCCGGCACCTATCCGACACCGGGCGCTGAAAAGATTCCAGGCTCCAAAGGCACCTCGGGAACTCCTGCAACCAACGACACATCCGGAAGCACAAGCGGTACGAACAAATAATTTAGACACGACATTTATGGATTTATCACGAGCGCAGGCGCAACAAGGCTTGCGCTCGACTTTTCCACATCTACGCTGGGCTCATGCAATGCGCGGAAACGCGTGAATGGCATACCTGAAAACAGGCTCGACAGCATTCCATACTGGCGCCGGACTAACGGATCCGGCCGGTCCGATTCAAGTAAAACGCTCTGTTCTATTTTTAGTGCGATCAATTTCTTCTTGGCACAGTTGATTTTTGTGAGCCGCTTGCCTTAAAAAATTACCCTGCGCAATGCAGCAAATTTGATAGCCTAACAACCGCTTCCCGATTCATCATCGCATATCGCATAGCAACATCGTACTGCCTCAATGCTTGTGCGGCTTCTTCTATCAGAATATTGCTCGCCGTAGTTCTACTACCTTACCCAACCAATCTGGTTGCGGTAATCTCTTCTTCCGGACCATTACATCCGCGATCCATCTATACAGAGGAAGACACCATAATGAAAAATAAGCTGATCGCCGCAGTCGCGTTGCTGTGCTGCGCCACCGCCCTGCAGGCCAAAGACATCAAAATCGCGCACGTCTATTCCAAATCCGGCCCGCTGGAAGCATACGCCAAGCAAACCCAGATCGGTTTGATGATGGGACTTGATTACGCGACCGGCGGCACCATGCAAATCAACGGCAACAAGCTGGTCGTCATTGAGAAGGACGATCAAGGCAAGCCGGATGTGGGCAAATCTCAGCTAGCCGCCGCCTATGCCGATGACAAGGCTGATATCGCCATCGGACCGACCAGTTCCGGCGTGGCACTGGCGCTGCTTCCGATCGCAGAAGAGTACAAAAAGATTTTGCTGGTCGAACCCGCGGTGGCCGATGCGATCACCGGCGAAAAATGGAACCGCTATATTTTCCGCACCGGCCGCAATTCATCGCAGGATGCAATTTCCAATGCGGTTGCATTGGACAAGGCTGGTGTGACGATTGCCACCATGGCGCAGGATACTGCGTTCGGCCGCGACGGCGTCAAGGCGTTCAAGGATGCACTCAAGAACGCCAAGCTGGTGCATGAGGAATATTTGCCCGGCAATACCACTGACTTTACCGCGGGCGCACAACGGTTGTTCGATTCGTTGAAAGACAAGCCGGGCCGCAAAGTGATCTTCATCATCTGGGCCGGCGGCAATCCATTCAAGATCGCCGACCTCGATCCAAAGCGCTATGGCATCGAAATCGCAACCGGCGGCAATATCCTGCCGGCCATGGTCGCGTATAAAAACTTCCCTGGAATGGAAGGCGCCGCTTATTACTATTTCGGTATTCCAAAGAATCCCGTGAACAACTGGCTGGTAAGCGAACACTACAAGCGTTACCAGACCCCGCCGGATTTTTTCACCGCAGGCGGCATGGCTGCCGGCATTGCAGTGGTAGAGGCGCTCAAGAAGACCGGCGGCAATACCAACACGGAGAAGCTGATTTCGACCATGGAAGGGATGAGCTTCGAAACACCCAAAGGCAAGATGACCTTCCGCAAGGAAGACCATCAGGCAATGCAGTCGATGTACCATTTCAAGATCAAGGTTGATCCGGCCTTCGCATGGGGCGTACCTGAACTGGTACGCGAGATCAAGCCGGAAGAAATGAACGTACCGATCCGCAACAAGCGCTAACCACGGCGGTCAAACACTGCCCCCTCCTTCGCGAGGGGGCAATTTCGCAGGCTTCGTGAGTTCGCAATGTGCGGCGACGTGCTTGTTATTCGGCTGTACCACAACATCGATAGCAGCGGGGTTAGGCAATGCCTTTGCACACACCGGATAGCGGCGCCGGCAGCTCGACTGACGCCGTTTCGCTTGAAACGCGCGACCTGACCATCCGCTTCGGCGGGCATGTCGCGGTCAACGCCGTGTCATGCGCTTTCAAACCCGGCACACTGACTGCAATCGTCGGACCGAACGGCGCCGGAAAGACCACGTATTTCAATTTGATTTCAGGCCAGTTGAAACCGGGTGCCGGCCAGGTTCTGTTGCATGGCCGCGATATCGCCGGCCTGTCGGCTTCGGCCCGCACCCATGCGGGATTGGGGCGTGCATTCCAGTTGACCAGCCTGTTCCCGAATCTCTCCGTATTGGAGAACGTACGTCTTGCGCTGCAATCGCGCCGTGGCCTCGGGCTTGATATGTGGAACGTGTGGAGCGCTCACACGACGCTGATCGACCGCGCGGAGCAGGTGCTGCAAGCGGTCGCATTGACGGACAAGCGCGATATACACGCGTCGGCACTACCGCATGGCGACCAGCGCAAGCTGGAAGTCGGCATGCTGATGGCACTTGACCCCGATATATACATGTTCGATGAACCCACCGCCGGCATGAGTGTGGATGAAGTGCCGGTCATTCTGGATCTGATCCGCATGCTGAAGGCGCGACGCGACAAGACAATTTTACTGGTCGAGCACAAGATGGATGTGGTGCGCGAACTGGCCGACCGGATCATCGTTTTGCATAACGGCACACTGATGGCTGATGGCGAGCCTGACGCGGTCATCGCATCGCCGGTGGTACAGCAAGCCTATCTCGGTCTGGTTGCGACGGAGGAAGCGGCATGACTGCGCCATTGCTGACACTTTCAAGCCTGCAGACCCATATCGGCGCATACCATATTCTGCATGGCGTTGATCTTGACGTCCCGCGCGGACAATTGACGATGCTGCTTGGACGCAACGGCGCCGGCAAGACCACGACGCTACGCACGATCATGGGACTGTGGCAGGCATCGCATGGCAGCATCACGTTCGACGGGCATGACATCACGGCCAGATCCACGCCCGATATCGCGCAACTCGGCATAGCCTACGTCCCTGAGAGCATGGGCATTTTTTCCGACTTGAGCGTGAAGGACAATATGGTGCTTGCCGCGCGCGGCGCCAAACGCGCCGAAGATATCGATGCGAAACGCCTGGACTGGATCTTCGACCTGTTCCCGGCCATCAAAAAATTCTGGCTGCACCCGGCCGGCAAACTGTCGGGTGGGCAAAAGCAGATGCTGGCGGTATCGCGCGCCATCGTCGAACCGCGCAAGTTGCTGCTGATCGATGAACCAAGCAAAGGACTTGCGCCGGCAATCATTGCAAACATGATTGCCGCATTTCGCGAATTGAAGCAGACCGACACCACGATTTTGCTGGTCGAACAAAATTTCAACTTTGCCAGACAGCTCGGCGATACGGTCGCGGTCATGGACGATGGCAAGATCGTGCATCGCGGATTGATGGCGGAACTGGCCGAAGATGATGCGCTGCAGACGCGTCTGCTCGGCCTGTCGTTGACTGCCCACCAATGAGGATTTCATGAGCGCCATTCCGATAAAGCCGATGCAACTCTCGCTACTGCCTGTAACCAAGATCGATTGGATGCCGCTGCTGCTGGTGCCCGCGCTGGCATTGCTGGCAATGCCTTTTATCGGCTCGGCGTCGACCTGGATTACCCTCACCGCCGCAGGTCTTGCGATGGGCATGATCATTTTCATCATTGCATCCGGACTGACGCTGATCTTCGGCCTGATGGACGTATTGAACTTCGGTCATGGCGTGTTCATTGCGCTGGGCGCTTTTGTTGCCGTATCGGTACTTGGTGCGCTACCCGACTGGACAACCGTCGATCATCTGGGATGGAATCTTGCCGCGATCGGTGTTGCGATGTTGGCGGCCATGGTGGCAGCCGGTGCGCTCGGATGGGTTTTCGAGCGGGTACTGGTACGCAAGGTATATGGGCTGCATCTGATGCAGATCCTGATCACGATGGGCGGCATGGTGGTCGGCGAAGAATTGATCAAGATGCTGTGGGGGCCGCAGCAAATCGCGCTGCCGCTGCCGACCGCATTGCGCGGCGCCGTATTCCTGGGCGATGCGGCAATCGAGAAATATCGGCTGCTGGCGGTACTGGTCGGATTCGCGGTATTTGCCGGCTTGGTGCTGGTGTTGAACCGCACCAAGCTAGGCCTGTTGATTCGAGCCGGCGTGCAGGACCGCGAAATGGTGGAAAGCCTTGGTTACCGGATCAAGCGCCTGTTCGTCGGGGTATTTGTCGCAGGTTCGGCACTAGCCGGGCTGGGCGGCGTGATGTGGGGGCTGTATCAGCAAAACGTGATCCCTCAGATGGGCGCGCATGTCAACGTGCTGATTTTCATCGTGATCATTATCGGAGGTCTCGGTTCGACCGGCGGCTGCTTCCTTGGCGCGCTGCTGGTAGGATTGCTTGCCAACTATGCCGGTTTCCTGGCGCCGAAAATTGCGCTCTTTTCCAATATTCTCCTGATGGTCGCAATCCTGCTGTGGCGGCCGCAGGGCGTCTACCCGGTGACCAACCGATGATCGCGCGCATGCTGTCTCATGACCTGCCGCGCAGCCGCCTGCTGGTAGCCATCCTGCTCGTGATTCTGTTCGGACTCGCGTTCGCTCCTTTCCTGTTCCCCGGCGCGAAGGCCCTGAATGTCGCAGCGAAGATCCTGATTTTTATCGTACTGGTTGCCAGCTACGATCTTTTGCTCGGCTATACCGGCATCGTGTCATTCGCCCACACCATGTTTTTCGGCATCGGTGCGTATGGCGTGTCGATTGCCAGCGCCCGCATGGGTCCGTCATGGGAAGCGCTGCTGCTCGGCGTCGGTGCATCGGTCGTATTGTCACTGGCGCTGTCGCTGGTGATCGGCTTGTTCTCGTTGCGGGTGCGGGCAATTTTTTACGCGATGATTACGCTGGCAGTGGCATCGGCATTCCAGACGCTGGCATCGCAACTGTCGGAAGTTACCGGCGGTGAAGACGGGTTGAATTTCAAATTGCCGGAAATACTGACGCCCGGCTACCAGTTGCTCGAAGAACCATTTCTCGGTGCGGCTCTGAACGGGAGATTCATTACCTACTACATCGTGTTCGCATGCGCTGTGCTGCTGTTCCTGGCGATGCTGCGCATCGTCAATTCCCCGTTCGGGCGCGTGCTGCAGGCGATTCGCGAAAATGATTTCCGCGCCGAAGCGATCGGTTATCGCACGGTGGTGTTTCGTACCTTGTCCAACGTGCTGGCTGCGGGATTTGCCACATTGGCCGGATGCCTGCTCGCGCTATGGCTGCGCTATAACGGCCCCGATACTTCGCTATCGTTTGAAATCATGATCGACATCCTGCTGATCGTAGTGATCGGCGGCATGGGCACCATGTATGGCGCAGTGTGCGGCGCCACGATTTTTCTGCTGGCACAAAGTTATCTGCAGGATCTGATGGCGCTCGGTGCCGAAGCAACGCAAGGAATTCCGCTGTTGCCTGCGCTGCTATCGCCTGATCGCTGGCTGTTGTGGCTCGGAATCTTGTTCATTCTTTCGGTATATTTTTTCCCGACCGGTATTGTCGGAAAATTGCGTACATGGAGAAAATGATGGATCCCTCTTCCCATTACATCCACTGCTGCGACAGAGAAATTCATTATGTCGAGTGGGGCAATCGGGATGCGTCACCGCTGATCCTGTGGCACGGACTGGCGCGCACCTGTCGTGATTTCGACGACTTGGCGGCAGCGCTTGCGGATACTTACCGCATCATCTGTCCCGATACCATCGGACGCGGCTTGTCGCAATGGAGCCCGGAGCCGGACAATGAATATTGCCTGGCGTTTTATGCGCGCATTGCCTGGGATCTGGCCGATCAGCTCGGCATCGACCGCATGCGCTGGGTCGGCACATCGATGGGCGGCGCGATCGGCACCGTGGCGGCGGCGACCACGCTCAAGAACCGTATCAGTCATCTGGTACTCAATGACATCGGCACATCGCCGGTTCAGGCGGCGATCGATAGAATCAAGTCGTACGCAGGCAATCCGGCGCAATTCGATACGGTTACCGAATTCGAAGCCTATTTGCGAACGATTTATCTGCCCTACGGCTGGCAAAGCGATGTGCAATGGCGGCGCATGGCCGAGACCTCCGTGCGGCGCCTGCCGAACGGAAAAATTACTGCCCATTACGATCCTGCGATGGTGCGGCAATTCATCGTTCACCCTGACGATTACTTCGTCGAAGAAGCGTACGATACGCTCGACATGCCGACCCTGTTGCTACGTGGCGAACACTCCGATTTGCTGCCGCCGGAAACAGCGCAGGCGATGACGCAGCGCGGCCCGTGCGCCAAGTTGGTGGTCGTACCAGGCTGCGGTCACGCGCCATGCCTGAATGTTCCAGATCAAATCGAGGTTGTGCGCAATTTCTTAGCCGAATAATTTGGTATTTAGTCTGGCCAAAGTATGCTGATCGATAACCGCGGCCGGACCTGGCCCGGCAAATCGGGCAGGCCACCCGACCGGCGGCTTTGCGCTACACTCTTTTTCCGCATATTCACTTTTCATCCGCCATGTTTACCGTCTCCCGCACGCCAGAGTTAAAAGCCGTTCTGATCGCAAGCGGCATAGTCTTGACTCTGGCGATGGGCGTGCGCCATGGTTTCGGCTTCTGGCTGCAACCGATTTCTCAAGCGCATGGCTGGACCCGTGAAACCTTTTCACTGGCGCTGGCATTGCAAAATCTGATGTGGGGTGTGTTCGGCCCGTTTGCCGGGATGGCGGCAGACCGTTTCGGTACCGCACGCGTCGTGATCGCCGGTGCATTTCTGTACATGGCGGGCCTGTTGTGGATGGCGCTGGTCGATCAACCCGTGCTGTTCGTGGTCGGCTCCGGCGTATTGATCGGTGCCGCATTGTCGTGCACCGCGTTCGGCGCGATCAGCGGCATCATCGGACGCGTGTCTCCCGAATCCAAACGGTCCTGGGCATTCGGCATTTCTTCCGCTGCCGGATCGTTCGGGCAATTCGTGATGATGCCGGTCGAACAGCAACTGATATCGGTAACCGGTTGGCAAAATGCATTTTTCATACTCGCCGCGCTAGTGGTGATCGCCATGATTCCGATGACGTTCTGGCTGCGCGAACCGCCCGTCGTCAAGGCAGCGGGGCGCGAACAAAGCATCTGGGAAGCCACCAGGGAAGCATTCGCCTATCGGCCATTTCTGTTGCTGGTGGCCGGCTATTTCGTTTGCGGTTTCCAGGTCGTATTCATCGCAGTTCATCTGCCTGCCTATTTGAAAGACAAAGGCCTGATGGACCCGACCGTTGCGGTGGTTGCACTGGCATTGATCGGACTGTTCAATATTTTCGGCTCATTTTATGCGGGCAAGCTGGGAGGCACACTGCCGAAACGGTATTTGCTCTCATCGATTTATATCGGCCGCTCGGTGATCATTGCCTTGTTCCTGCTCGCACCGCTGTCGTCCTGGTCGGTCTATGTCTTTTCGGCCGCGATGGGCTTGTTGTGGCTGTCGACGGTGCCGCTGACAAACGGCGTCATTGCCGGCATTTTTGGCGTAAAGTATCTATCGATGCTGTCCGGATTCGTGTTTTTCTCGCATCAGGTCGGCAGCTTTCTGGGCGTATGGCTGGGCGGCTATCTTTATACAAAGCAAGGCAGCTACGATACGGTCTGGATGATTACGATTGCGCTGGGTGTGTTTGCTGCCTTGATCAACCTGCCGATCAATGAAAAACCGATCACCCGCGCTCAACCGGCAATGGCTTGATATAAATGAATCCCGTTTTGCACACGCGCATCAAGCGTTGGCTGCTCGGCACGGTGTTCGCTGCCGTGCTGACGTTCGCCTTCATGGCTTATTTGCGCCCCTCCTTCGTTGTCGATCTTGCCAATCGCATCATCATGTGCTTTTGAGCCATTCCGCCCAACGCCGATTGCATCCTTGACGGTGTGCATTTCCGGTCACGTGGATTCGAAAGCAAGAGCCGGAGTGCAAGCTGCCGGCGCCCCGCTAGAATGGACCTATCAGTTCACAACACCGGTACGGATGACAGCCATGCAAACCACGACATTGAAAGAAGATATTGCTCGCGCGTCCTTTACGGATGAGCATGAGCGCTGGGCGGCAGTGATCAGGCGCGATCCTGCCGCCGATGGACAATTCTATTATTCGGTATCGACGACCGGCGTATTTTGCCGGCCAAGTTGCCCGTCGCGTCTGGCCAGGCGCGAAAATGTGCGTTTCCATACGACGTGTGCGGATGCGGAACGAGCAGGTTTTCGCGCATGCAAGCGCTGCAGGCCCGATCAGCCGTCGCTGATGAAGCAACATGCGGCGATGGTCGCTCATATTTGTCAGCTGATTGAAACCGACGATGCCATGCCGAGTCTGGATGTTCTGGCGCAGGCGGCCGGCATGAGCCGCTATCATTTTCATCGAATCTTCAAGGAAATCGCAGGAGTGACGCCCAAGGCATATGCCGCTGCGCATCGCAGCAAGCGGATGCGCGAGAAGCTCGGCGATAGTGAAACAGTGACGGCCGCCATTTATGATGCCGGCTTCAATTCCAATGGACGCTTTTACGCCACCTCCGATCAAGTGCTGGGCATGACGCCGACGAGTTTTCGGGCCGGTGGCGCCAATCTCGACATTCGCTTTGCGGTCGGCCAATGTTCAATGGGAGCGGTGCTGGTGGCCGCCACCGGTAAAGGCGTATGCGCCATTCTCATTGACGACGATCCGGATTTCCTGGTACGCGATCTTCAGGATCGGTTTCCCCGCGCGAATCTGCTCGGCGGCGACAAGGAATTTGAACGGACGGTTGCGCAAGTGGTCGGATTTCTGGATGCTCCGGCGCTTGGCCTCGATCTGCCGCTGGACGTGCGCGGCACGGTTTTTCAGCAACGCATCTGGCAAGCATTGCGCGCGATTCCGCCAGGCTCAACCGTCAGCTATACCGAACTCGCAAAACGCATTGGCGCGCCGAAGGCGGTACGCGCAGTCGCCCAGGCTTGTGCAGCCAACGCGATTGCCGTCGCCATTCCTTGTCATCGGGTTGTGCGCAGCGATGGCGCGCTTTCCGGCTACCGTTGGGGAGTGGACCGAAAGCGCACCCTGCTTGAGCGTGAAGCGATCAAATGACCGGCGATCTGTTTGAGGGTTTGCCTGATTTGAATCCGCGGCAGATTCATCTTGCTGATGGAGCAGTGCTGCTGCGTGGTTTTGCCGGGGAAGTCGATCGTGTTTTACTCTGTGCCGTGGAGGAAGTGATTGCGCAGGCGCCCTTGCGTCATCTGGTCACGCCCGGCGGATATCGAATGTCGGTGTCGATGACCTGTTGCGGCCGGCTTGGCTGGGTTTCGGATCGAAGCGGATATCGCTATGATCCCATCGATCCCGCAAGCGGACAGGCATGGCCTGCCATACCTGCCGTATTCACTGAGATGGCAAGGAATGCGGCTTCGCAAGCAGGCTTTGAAAGTTTCACACCCGATACCTGTCTGATCAATTGCTATGAACCGGGCTCACGGCTATCGCTGCACCAGGACCGGCACGAGCGCGATGTCGTTGCGCCGATTGTGTCAGTCTCGCTCGGTTTGCCGGCAGTGTTCCTGTTCGGCGGCATGCATCGCAGCGACAGACCGCAACATTATCGGCTGACGCATGGCGATGTCGCCGTATGGGGCGGCCCCGCCAGATTCGCCTTCCATGGGATCGCGCCGCTGGCAGACGGACATCATCCAATGCTGGGCCGCAGGCGCATCAATGTGACATTCAGAAAAGCATCTTGATGCATGCTCAAGATGCTCTTACCCGGCTTAGGGGAATTTGCACTTCGGCTGCGCGTACAATGGCCACATGGATATCACGCTGTCTGAACTGGAAGAAGCCATCAATTATTGGCGCTCGCTACGGCCATCGCGCGGCGAGGAACGCGCGCTTTCGCCTGAAGTCGACGCGCTTGCGACCGTGTATGCGATGATGATTTTTAAACAGGAAAAAACAATCCCGATGGAACAGATCGACCATACCTCGCAGCAACTGCTTGAGTCATGGCGAAATAAGGGAAACTAATTGCTGACAATCATTTTTTAGAGTTCAAGCAATTGGCGGTCTTTTAATCAAGCCGCCAGATGCTGCGCCTGGCGCCGCGGTAAAGCCGAGTCGGCTTTGGCGGGACCGGCCGCTTTCGGCTTGATATGCGATTTGTTCGCTTGACCGGCATAGTCGCTCGCCAACAACGCCGACACGGCATCGGCATCCGCGCCGCGCGTGCCCATCCATTCTGCTACCAGCGCCGCCAGGCGTTCAAGGGCGATGCGATGCGTCGCATCGGTCTTCGCATATATCCAGTCCGATAGCGCCATGAAATTGGCAAACGGTTCGCTGTCCAAGATCATCGGCAGAGTATGTGCAAATCGCCCGGAGTTGGCGATCAGATCCCAGTAGCGAGCGAAACGCACCAGCCGTTGCATGTTCGCGAAATCGATGCGATCCGTAGCCAGAATCGTGTAAGGCGGATTTGAATCGAATACCAATCCATATGTCTGCGTATGGCGAATGATCGGCGTACCGCGCAATCGCTTCAAAATGCCGAACTGGATCTCGTGCGGCTTCAATGCATGCAACTTGTCGAAGCCGCGTGCGAAACTTTCCACATCCTCGCCGGGCAAACCGGCGATCAGGTCGACATGCAGATGCGCATGTGAATGCTCGCACAGCCACCGGATGTTTTCTGCCGCTTTCTCGTTATTCTGCTTGCGACTGACCAGCGTTTGCACCTCCGGATTGAATGACTGAATACCGATCTCGAATTGCAGGGTACCAGGCGGAAATTTCCGGATACCGTCTTTCAACGCGTCCGGCAAATGGTCGGGCACCACCTCGAAATGCGCAAACACCGGATCGTGCGGATCGGCTTCCAGTTTGTCGAGAAAGAATTGCATGATCTTCAGGCTCGACTTGATATTCAGATTGAATGTGCGATCGACGAACTTGAACAAGCGCGCACCGCGCGCATGTAAAATCTCCAACTCGTTCAAGAATCCGTCGAGCTCGAACGGCCACGCCGTCTTGTCCAGCGACGACAGGCAAAACTCGCATTTGAACGGGCAGCCGCGAGACGCTTCCACATACAAGGTGCGGTGCGCGATATCCTCATCCGTATACAACGCATACGGCAATGCAATATCGGCCAACGGCGGCTGTACGCCCGCATTGATTTTCATCAGCGGTTTGGGGCCGTGGATGATCGCACGGCACAACTGCGGGAAAGTGATCTCGCCCCAGCCGGTCACCAGATAATCCGCCATCTGCACAATGGTCTGTTCGCCCGGTTCATACGACACTTCCGGACCGCCCAGCACGATGGCAATTTCGGGTGCGACACGCTTCAGCATCGCGACCACTTTGGTGGTTTCTTCGACGTTCCAGATATAAACGCCAAAACCGATCACGCGCGGCTGATGCGCCAGAATTTTTTCAACGATGTCGGTGGTTTTGCTGCCGCTTACAAATTCCTGCAGCCTGGTTTGCGGCTGCAAGTCTCCCATATTGGCAAGCAGATAACGCAGGCCAAGCGAGGCATGCGCATAGCGGGAATTGATGGTGGAAAGGAGGATGGTCATTGCAAGCGGCGCCGGGGAAACCACCATTTTACGCTCCCCGGACAAGGTTGCGGCTCGACCGCCACGCAGACTGGCCGAGCCGCCCTGCTTATTTGGCGAGCTCTTTTTCCTGCAAGGAGCGCCACATCACTTTGCCGGTCGCGGATTTGGGCAACGCATCGACGAATTCGACCAGTTTCGGCACCTTGTATGCCGCCATCTTTTCGTGCGCCCATTCCATGATGTCCGCTTCGGTCGCATTGCTGCCGGTTTTTTTGACGACCACCGCTTTCACGGTCTCACCGCGATACGCATCGCGCGAGGCAATAATGCAGCACTCCTGGATTGCCGGATGCTGATACATCATCGATTCGACTTCGGCGGGCCAGACCTTGAATCCGCTGGCATTGATCATGCGCTTCAGCCGGTCCGTGAAAAAGAAAAATCCTTCTTCATCGATGTAGCCCAGATCGCCGGACCGAAAAAACTGCTTCCCTTCGATTTCAACAAATGCATCCTTGGTTTTCTGCGGGTCTTTCCAATAACCTTGGAACACCTGCGGGCCGTTCATGATGATTTCGCCTACTTCGTTCGGCGGCATCATCTTCAGGGTGGTCGGATCGACCACGCGCGCGTCGACATTCAAAAAAGGAATGCCGAGACACTGCTTTTTCAAGCGCTGCCCCGGATTGACATGGGTCGCCGCCATTGTCTCGGACAGGCCATAGCCTTCCATGTATTCGAGTCCTGTCAGATCCAGTAATTTCTGCCCGATCGCCGCCGGCATCGCCGCGCCGCCGCCCGAGACACGCTTCAGACTTGAAACGTCGTATTCGGGCAGGCGCGGATTCGACAGGAAATCGATCATCATTGTCGGAATGCTGGTCCAGCTCGTGACACCGTATCTTGTAATCAACTGCCCGGCGACATCACGATCCCAGCGCGGCAGGATCACGACCGAAGCACCAGTGAAAATCGCTGCATTCATGCTGCCTTGAAGGCCGGTGACATGGAAAAACGGCAGCACCGCCAAAATAACGTGATCCGGCACCGACGGACCCGACCAGCTCGGGCCGGCCACCGCATTGAACATCATCGAGCGATGTGTATGAATGCATCCCTTCGGATGTCCGGTAGTGCCCGATGTGTAAGGCATGCATGCAAGATCGTCCGGTCCAGCCGCATGCGGTGCCGGTGCATGACGTGCTGAAATTGCATCCTGCCAGATTACGACGCCAGGCATCGTCGGCACGTTGCGTTCCTCGCGTACCCAGGCCGGCACGGCCAATTCGGTCGGCGCAGTCAATGCATCGGAATAGCTGGCAACCACGACATTCGCCAAACCCGTGGTGCCGACCAGAGGTGCTATCCTCGCAAATATATCTTGCGCAGTAATCGCGGCCTTGGCGCCGCTATCGTTGACATAGTGACGCAGCTCGTCGGTCATCAGCATCGGGTTAACCGGTACCACCATCGCATCAGCGCGCATAATCGCATAGAAAGCGATAATGAATTGCGGCGAATTCTGCAGGTTGAGCAATACCCGATCCCCTCGCTGCACACCGCATGCCTGTTGCAGATAACCGGCCAGGGCCTCGACGTCGGCATTCAATTGCGCATACGTCAGAATCGAATCGTAGAAAATAACGGCCGTCTTGTCGGGATATCGGCGCGCCGAAATTTCGAGATTTGCATAGACGCTGGTTTCAGGCGTGGTAAGCGTATACGGCAGTCCGGCCGGCCAATGCGGATAGTGCGTGGTGTTCATGTCTCTTCCTCGTTATTGTATTTGACCCAAAAAGCTTCAAACATTATAGAGGCGCAACTGAAATCATGCAGGCAGGCGCCATGATCGTCATTAACCCGGTTTGATCGGCGCGCAGAGCCGATCAAACCTTGAAAGGATATTGCCCCCCAATGACAGCACGTTTCATTTTCCTGTTTCTTGTCATTTGCCTGGTTGCGACCTCAGGTGCCGTCGATGCACGATCGATAGCGCCGCGGAGTACGCCGGGTATCGATCCGGCCGCATGTGATCGAATGAAGGTCCGCGGCGTTCTCGCGAAGAATGCGCCTGTGGATTGCGACAGACTCGCCATTGTCCGCTTCACCTATATCGATTTTGAAGGTCGTATGCATAACGACGGTGAAATCATGGTGTTGGCAGCGGTAGCGGACTTTGTCAAGACGATCTTCGATACGCTTTACCTGCGGCGTTTTCCAATCGCACGCGCCAGACTAATGGACCATTATTTCGGGGATGACCTCGCGTCGATGCAAGATAACAATACCTCGGTATTCAACCATCGCCCTATTACCGGAGGGAAGCTGGCTTCAATGCATGCGTATGGCTTGGCGATCGATCTGAACCCGGTGCAGAATCCATACCTCCAGCTCCATTCCGATGGAAGGGCCGTATTCAGTCCGGCGTCGGGCGCCGAATATGCAAACCGATCGAATCTGCGGCCGGGAAAGCAGGCGCGTCCGGGGATGGCCGAGGAAGTCGTTGCTCTGTTTGCCGATAACGGGTTCTTTGTCTGGGGCGGCGATTGGGATGCGCCAATTGATTACCAGCATTTTCAGACGGAGCGCAAAATGGCCGAACGCATGGCGAAATTGCCGATCGCGCAGGCACGGACGCTTTTCATCGAACATATTCATCACTATCAAACGTGTTTAAAAGAACAGAAAAACAGAAAAGTCGCAGCTAGCGAGGCACGGATAAAGTGCATTGAAATACGGAAAAATTAAGCTTTTACCAATGCACGGGAGTGTTGTCTTTTAATTATTTGGTGCGCCGCACAAAAAGTTCTTGACATCAGCACAACGATCTTTATAATAGAGTTTGTTGCGGTGCACAATCAGAACAGCACCGATCCGAGAACCATTAATTATTAGGAGAAATGCCATGTTTAGCACTCAAGAACAATTTTCTGCAGCCGCCAAATCAGCTTTTGAAACCCAGGCTGCCACCATGAATGCCCTGACCACCCAAGCATTTGAAAGCTTTTCCCGCCTTGTGAATTTGAATGTCGCAGCGGCAAAAGCATCGCTTGAAGAATCTGCCGCAACCGCACAGCAATTGCTGTCGGCTAAAGATGTTCAGGAATTCTTTACATTGACCAGCGCTCAATCCCAGCCGAAGGCTGAAAAATTGCTGGCGTATGGCCAGAATTTGGTCGGTATCGCATCTGCTTCGCAAGCGGAATTCGCTAAAGCTGCGGAAGCACAAATCGCGGAAATCACCAGCAAAGTAAGTTCATTGATTGACGAAATTTCAAAAAATGCACCGGCCGGTTCGGAAAATGCAGTTGCGTTGCTGAAAAACGCTGTAGACACTGCCAATGCCAGCTACGGACAATTGCGTAAAAGCACCAAGCAGGCGACTGAAGCATTCGAAGAAAACATCACTAAAGCCACCAAGCAGTTTTCCCAGGCCGCTGAAAAAGCAACTGTCAAAACCGCCAAGAAATAAATCTTCAAGCCGTAAATCGACGGGCCGCATTGCGGCCCGTTTTCTTTTCTGAATTGGACTGCCTACAATATCGTTCCCGGTTCGCATAAAAGAAGTAACAAGTATGGGATGACTGCGTGTAAGCTTCTTTTGAACAAGACTCATGCAAAGGTTCGGAGGTGATTGCCCATGCTTATTAATTGCGTTGCCTATCAAGAAGGGAAAAAACTGGCCGACATTCCGATCGCGGACATCAGCGATTATCTGGAGCGTCCCGATTGTTTTGTATGGGTCGCGCTAAAGGATGCGGAACCCGTCGAACTTCTGGAAATGCAAGGCGAGTTTGATCTGCATGAATTGGCTGTTGAAGATGCGCATCACGGCCATCAGCGTCCCAAAATCGAGGAATACGGAAATTCATTATTCGCGGTCGTGCATACCGTGGAATTGATCGATGACGAGCTGCATGTCGGCGAAGTGGACATTTTTGTCGGCGTGAATTATGTGCTTTCCGTACGTAACGGTTCGCAGCAAAGCCTTACGGGCGTGCGCACGCGTTGCGAACGTGAGCCGCAGCAACTGGAGAAGGGGCCGGCATTCGTTTTGTATGCGCTGATCGATGCCGTCGTCGACCGGTATTTTCCGGTAATAGAGGCACTTGAGTCGGAACTCGAAACGATTGAAGATCAGATCTTCTCCAAAGGAGCGCAACGCGCCAATATCGAGCGGCTGTACCAGCTCAAACGCAAAGTAATGACACTCAAGCATGCGACCGCTCCGCTGATGGACGCGGTTGGAAGACTGTACGGCGGACGGGTGCCGCCGATTTGCCTTCATACCCAGGAATATTTTCGCGATGTCTATGATCATCTTTCCCGAATCAATACATCCATCGATGCGGTTCGGGAAACCATAGGCACGGCGATCCAGGTCAATTTGTCCATGGTGTCCATCGAAGAGAACGAGGTCAACAAACGCTTGGCAGCGTGGGCTGCGATCTTTGCGGTTACCACTGCATTCGTCGGTATCTGGGGCATGAATTTCGAGGCGATGCCCGAACTGAAATGGAAGTACGGCTACCCGCTCGCGCTCGGAATCGTGACCGTAGTGTGCGGTGCGCTGTACTATCGTTTTCGAAGATTGGGGTGGCTCTAGCCTGTATTTTTCGGCCAGTTTTTTCCGCAAAAGCGCGCTCGACGAAATGGCATGCAAGATGCGTCAGAAGGAAATTTGGAACGAAACGACGGGTGCGCGCAACTCGCGGTGGAAGGAACAACATGCAGAGGCTTCGGCAACATTTCGCCCCTTTTAGCAGAATGCCCTCGATCAAGCTGGTCGTCGGCAGTATCTTGTTCCTGCCCGGCTTTGCCGTCATGCTTGGCTGGCTATTATATTGGCCGTCAATCGCGCAACTCGCCCCGAGAACGCAAGTGTTCGTCTTCAATGCCGCTTTCGCAGCCTTCCTTGCCGGTGGCGTGCTGCTATGGATAGGGGGTAGCGGCTTCAGCATAGCCCGGCCCCGGTCCAGAGTGCTGCCCGATACAAATGAAATGGACTTGCGCACCATCGTCGATCTTTTGCCGATGCTCATTTCATATATCGACCGGGAACGCCGCTTTCAGTTCAACAACCATGCCTATAGTGCCTGGCTGAAACGACCGCTAAGCGAAATTACCGGACGCCATGTGCATGATGTGTTGCGGGAAGAAAGCTATGAGATGGTGAAGAACTCTGTGGACCAGGCGCTTGCGGGTGAAGAAGCGCATTTTCAAATGGAGTTGATTCACGACGGTGCGCCGCATCATTTCCGTGGAATTTACCTACCCCACAAGGACTCAAATGGAAAAGTGATCGGCATTTACGGAGTGGCCAACGACATCACTCCGGTGCAACCGGTCGAAAACCAGTTGATGCTCATGGCTAAGCACGATTTACTTACCGGCCTTGCCAATCGCACTCAGTTCAACGAGAAGCTGAGCGATGCGATTGCCCGCAGTTGCCGCAGCGGCTTGGTGATGGCTGTATTGTTAATCGACATTGATCATTTCAAAACGATAAATGATGAACTGACACGCCGCGGCGGAGACCAGGTATTGATAGAATCCGCGCGACGTCTGATGGGCTGTGTGCGCCAAACCGATGTCGTCGCACGACTGGCCGGCGATGAATTTGTGATTATTCTCGAAGGCATGCACGCAGCGGAAGAGGCAACCATCGTCGCGCGCAAGATTATTCAGGCAATGGAACGCGGTTTCGAGATTTTGGGCGCTGTACGCAAAATTACCGTTAGCATAGGCATCGCGATTCGCCCGGATGCCCAAATCGATGCCGATGCTTTATTGCACAAGGGGGATGAAGCCTTGTATATGGCAAAGGCAGCGGGCCGTAATACTTATCAATTGGTGCATTGACTGCAAACAGGAATTTGCGTTACCAAGAAACACACCCTCTTCATGTTTCGATCGTACCGCCGCTGATGCTCAGGCCCACCGCTTCAGCCACCTTGATGCCGTCAACCGCCGCGGACAGGATTCCGCCTGCATATCCCGCCCCTTCTCCTGCGGGAAACAATCCCTTGATGTTGATGCTTTCGAAATTGGCATTGCGCTTGATGCGGATCGGAGAAGATGTGCGCGTTTCGACGCCGGTCAGCACCGCATCATGCATTGCGAAACCCTTGATCTGCTTGTCGAATGCCGGCAAGGCCTCACGAATTGCCGCAATCGCATAATCCGGCAATGACGGGTTCAGATTTCCCAGCCGCACACCCGGTTTGTATGATGGCAACACCGAGCCGAATTCCGTCGATGCCTGGTCGGCGATGAAATCGCCGACCAGTTGACCCGGCGCATGATAATTCCCACCGCCGAGTTCGAATGCACGCGATTCCCAATGCTGTTGAAACGCGATGCCGGCCAAAGGAGATCCAGGATAGTCGGCCGGCGTGATACCGATCACGATACCGCTGTTGGCATTGCGCTCATTGCGCGAATACTGGCTCATGCCGTTGGTGACCACCCGTCCCGGCTCCGACGTTGCTGCCACCACGGTACCGCCGGGGCACATGCAGAAACTGTACACTGAGCGGCCGTTGCTGCAATGATGCACCAGCTTGTAATCGGCGGCACCCAATATCGGATTGCCGGCATTCGGTCCGAAGCGGCAACGGTCGATCAGCGATTGCGGATGCTCGATGCGGAATCCGATCGAAAACGGTTTCGCTTCAACATAAACGCCGCGATCGTACAACATCTGGAACGTGTCACGCGCACTATGCCCGATTGCCAATACGACATGTTCCGTGGCGATGGTTTCGCCGCTCGCCAGCACCACACCGCGCACTTGACCGTTTTTGATATCGATATCGTCGACCTTGCTTTGAAAGCGGAACTCTCCGCCCAGCGCTTCGATCGTGGCACGCATTTGCTCAACCATCTTGACCAGCCGGAAAGTACCGATATGCGGCTTGCTGACATACAGGATTTCCGGCGGCGCGTCGGCCTTGACGAATTCCGTCAACACTTTGCGACCATAGTGTTTCGGATCCTTGATTTGGCTATACAGTTTTCCGTCGGAAAAAGTACCGGCTCCGCCTTCGCCGAATTGCACATTCGATTCCGGGTCCAATTCTCCTTTGCGCCATAAAGCCCAGGTGTCCTTGGTGCGTTCACGCACGGCCTTGCCGCGCTCCAGAATGATTGGGCGAAAGCCCATTTGCGCCAGGATCAAGCCGGCAAAAATACCGCACGGCCCTGTGCCTATGACGACCGGACGCTGTGCAAGGCTGACGGGCGCCTTGGCGACGAATTTGTAACTGGTATCCGGTGACGGCGCGACATACCGATCGCCCTTTAGGCGCTGGAGTAATGCCGCTTCGTTGCGGGTTTCCACATCGAGCGCATAAATCAGGACAATAGCGGTTTTTTTGCGTGCATCGTAACTGCGGCGAAAAATCGAATAGCCGAGCAGATCGTCGGCCGAAATGCCCAGCCGCGCAATAATCGCATCCTTGATGGCCGGATCAGGATGGTCGAGTGGGAGTTGAACGTCAGTCAGTCGCAACATGCGCAGTGTATCCGGAAGTGGCTTTTCGAAAGACCAACCATGACATTCGATAGCTGGCCGGGCAGCTATTTTACTCCACCTGAATTCACATGAATGTTCCAACTGACAACGGATTTCAACTTGAAAAAGTGTACGATAGCAATATCCTTCACAGGCGTACGGGTGCAACGCACATATCAAGAACGGAGACCATTGGTGCTTCAATCATGAATTTCAATCCCGCCAAGCCAGGCAGCGAAGCCGAACTTCGGCATACCTTGCTTGAATATCAAGCGATACTCGACAATGCATCGCTCGGCATAACCTTTACTCGCAATCAGACATTCTTGCATTGCAATACCCGCTTCAGTGAAATGTTCGGCTGGACCAGCCATGAACTTATCGGCCAGCCGACCGGCATTCTTTATCCATCACCTGAAGCGTTCGCTCAATTGGGGCGCATTGCGGCGCCATTGCTCGGCAATGGCAAGCGCCTGGACACCGAACTGCAGATGCGCAAGCGTGACGGCACGATATTCTGGTGCCGCATGCTGGCCAACGTGATCGATACAGCTGATCCCGGCAAAGGCTCGATCTTCATTACCGAAGATATTACCGATCGCAAAGCGGCGGATGAATCCAAACGCCAAACCCTGCTTGAATACGGCGCGATCCTGGAGAATGCCTCGGTCGGAATCATCTTTACCCGCGATCGCAAAGTATTGCATGCCAATCCGACCGTGACGGAAATGTTCGGCTGGCCGATCGATGAACTGGTTGGCCAGCCTGCCAGTATTTTCTATCCGTCTCCGGAAGCCTACGCTGAGATGGGACATGCCGCGATACCGGTGCTGAGCAGCGGCAAGCAATTTGATACCGAACTGGAATTGCAGAGACGCGACGGCAGCACCTTCTGGTGCAGGGTGCTGGCCAAGGCCATTGATCCAGCGGACAACAACAAAGGCACGATTTTTATCGCTGAAGACATCACCGCACGCAAGGCTGCGAGCGAAGCACTGTTACGCGCGCGCCGTGAACTGGAAATGCGGGTACAGGAACGCACTGCCGAACTGGCTACCGCAAACGCATTGCTGGAAGCGGAGATCCTGGAGCGCCGTGCCGCGGAAGAGCGAATTCGTCATCTCGCCAACCATGATGCGCTGACCGGCTTGCCGAACCGCCGGTTGCTGGAAGATAGGATTGGACAGGCACTGTTGGTTGCAAAGCGAAACGCCAGCCAGGTGTCGATCCAGTTTATCGATCTCGACAGGTTCAAAGTCATCAATGACAGCCTGGGACACCGAATCGGCGACTTCCTGCTGCAGGAAGTCGCGCAACGAGTACGCGGCGCGTTGCGTGAAGTCGATACCGTTTCGAGAATCGGCGGCGATGAATTTGTTCTGGTGCTGCCGGACATTCATTCCGGGGAGGCTGCCTGCGAGATCGCGAGAAGAATTCTTAAGTCGCTTGAACAACCCTATCTGATAGACGGGCACGTGCTGACGGCTACGCCAAGCATCGGCATCAGCCTTTATCCCGCACACGGCACCAATGTGGAAACGCTGATCAATCGCGCCGATTCCGCGATGTATCAAGCCAAGCAAATCGGCGGCAACACTTTCCATCTGTATATAGATAAATTACCGAACTAAAGAACCGATGAATCCTTACCTAGCGCAAAGCGAATATATCGACTTCGATCATCCTGCCGTAAGTGGAAAGGCCGCCGAGCTCGCGGCTGATCGTTCGTCCGAAGACGAGGTGGCACGCGCATGTTTTGAGTTCGTGCGCGATTCGATCAGGCATAGCTGGGACTTCAAGATGAATCCGGTCACATGCCGCGCCTCTGACGTTCTATTGCACGGCACTGGATACTGCTATGCCAAAAGCCATCTTTTGGCAGCGCTGTTACGCGCGAACGGAATACCTGCGGGGCTCTGCTACCAGAGACTATCCGTGGGTTCGGGCGGCGCGCCGTACTGCCTGCACGGACTCAATGCCGTATTTCTGCGGCAGCATGGATGGTATCGTGTCGACGCACGCGGCAACAAGCCGGGAATAAGCGCACGCTTTTCGCCGCCGATCGAACAGCTCGCATTCACCCTCATTGCACAAGAAGAACGAGATCTTCCGGAAATCTGGCCGGCTCCGCTGCCGGTGGTGGTTCAAGCGCTGACGACTCATGACACGGTCGAACAGGTCAGCCGCAACTTGCCGGATATCGAGCTGGTGCAATTGGAAAAATCAAAACTCCCTGCTCGTATTTGACCATGATGCGGACAAAGCGCCGGAATCGACACCGATCCTGAGTGAACCGTTGCCGATAGATAACCTGCGCTTCGTATTTCCCGGGTAACAGAATACTTTAACGCGTCAGGTTTTTTGCGGTACGAACCTGATCGCGCAAGCTTTTTACCTGGTCGTGATTGCGCAATACACCATTGTATTGACGCTCGACCACGCTGCGTATATTCGCCGGCAAATCCTTCTCCAGCGCCTTGCGATAGCTGGTGACTGCAACATCTTCACCGCGTTCACACTCATTGAGAATGGATTCATCATCCTTGCCGGTAACAGCCGACTTGATATCGACCCAGCGACGGTGCAAACTGCCGCTGATGCTGCTTCTGGTTTCCGGATCTCCGCCGCATGCAGATACCAATTCCTGCAATTCGCTTGCGGCTGACGAACAAGACTGAGCACGATCGATAAACAAATTCTTGATTTGTGGATCGCTGATGTCTTCAGCGCAAGTCCTGAATCCTTCTTCGCCATCCTTGCAGGTTTCAATCAAATCATTCAGTGTTGAAATAATGTCGTCGTTATCCATGGTTTTTCCTTTTATGGTCGCTATTAAGATGCCCTTCTCCAACACGTCACTTGTTTTCGCTGCCGCCGGATTTTTCGGACTTGGCGCCTGATTTTTCCGAACTGCGGCCGGAAGTGCCGGTGGCGCCGGCACCCGAACTGCCGCTTGCCGTTTGACCGCCTTTCATGCTCTGGGCCATCTTCAGATGCTCATCGACTGACGCTATTGTGTTGGTAGCGTACTGTTTCAATTCATCATCTTTGGCCTGCTTGCTTACACGCTCAAGCAAGCGATGCGTATCGCGATGATCATTCAGTCCGGCTTGCGCCATGTACTGTTTATCAAAATCCGTTTCGGAAAGCGTATTCAGTTTTTTCATTGCGGCTTGATGCTTCGCGTCTGGTTTACTCGGCAGAGACACGTCTTTTGACTGAGCAATTTTTTCCAGGTCACTTTGTGCCTTGGTGTGATCATCAACCATCTTTTTCGCAAACGAGCGCACTTCTTCGTTTTTCGATTTTTCCTGTGCGAGTTTCCCGGTTTCGATTTCCGCAATATTGGCTTGAGCGATCTTTTCCATCATTTCGCGATCGGCCTTGCTGAGTTTTCCCGCAGCATCAGATGATTTGGATGCGGCCTTGGCATCTGTTCCCGCAGTGGAGCCTGAAGCGCCGCTGGTTCCGGTTGCTCCCTTATCTTGGGCACTGCTGCCGGAGTTGACGGATGAAGATTTTTCGGCGGGACTATCGGCTTTCGAACTTTCTGTCGCGGTTTGGGAATAAACTGATGCTGCAATAAGCAACAACCCAGCTGCGGTAAAGCCCAGAAGACGACTTAGTTTGCTGCGCTTGAATGTGCGATATGACATTAAATTCTCCTTTGCGATATGGCTGAATGCCAAAAGTTGATTACCAATAAAAAATATCAACTCATTAACGCAAAGGCTATGCCAGGGAAGGATCCCGTGTGGTTTTGTTCAAGGAAGTGTAAAGAGGATCGCGAACAAGAAAAATTACGCAACCAAGGGAAGCGGATAGCGGAACAATCTACCGAAAGTTGGAAAAATTTACATTCAGGCAAACTACGGCAACGGCAAATACGATGCAGTTCGACACCTGCTTACCAGAGAGTTTTAATGCCGTTTTTCCCATTTGCATTCAAGGGTTTCCAGCACTTCGCCCTGATCATCGACGGTTTCCAGAATGACGTCGAATCCCCATAGGCGCGCGACATGCTTGAGCACTTCTTCCGTATGGTCGTTCAAGGGCCGTCGCTCGAACTGGCTGTACCGCAATTTCAAGGCACGATCGCCATGCGTGTTGACCGACCACACTTGAATATTGGGCTCGCGATTGCCGAGATTGTATTGGTTTGCCAGTTGCTGCCGGACATAGCGATAGCCGGCTTCATCATGAATCGCTGAAATCATCAGCTTCTCTTCCTCGTCATCGTCAAGAACCGAGAAGAAATGGAAATCGCGAATCAGTTTCGGCGATAAATATTGCGCGATAAAGCTTTCATCCTTGAAATTGCGCATTGCAAAATCCAGACTCTTGCGCCAGTCACTACCGGCAATGTCGGGGAACCAGTATCGATCTTCATCGGTCGGTTGTTCGCAAATGCGCCGGATATCGCGCATCATCGCAAATCCGAGTGCGTACGGATTGATGCCGCTGTAGTACGTACTGCTGATCGGCGGCTGATAGACCACATTGGTATGGCTTTGCAAAAACTCCATCATGAAGCCATCGCCAACCAGTCCTTCGTCATACAGCTGGTTCAGGATCGTGTAATGCCAGAACGTCGCCCACCCTTCATTCATCACCTGTGTCTGGCGCTGCGGGTAGAAATATTGCGAGATCTTGCGGGTAATGCGCACGATCTCGCGTTGCCATGGCTCCAGCAGCGGCGCGGATTTCTCGATGAAATACAAAATATTTTCCTGCGGCTCCGCTGGAAAACGATACCGGTCGTTCGCAGTCGCGGCCGCCTCCTCGCGCTTTGGCAAGGTGCGCCACAAGTCATTGACCTGAGTTTGCAAATAGGCTTCGCGCTCATCCTGGCGCGCATTTTCCTCTGCCATCGACAGCTTCGCCGGCCGCTTGTAGCGGTCGACTCCGTAATTCTGCAACGCGTGACATGAATCCAGCACCTGCTCGACCGCGTCGACGCCGTGCCGGCGTTCGCATTCGGCAATGTAATTTTTGGCAAACAGCATATAGTCGATGATCGCTTCGGCATCGGTCCATGTGCGAAACAGGTAATTGCCCTTGAAAAAAGAATTGTGCCCGTAGGATGCATGCGCGATCACCAGCGACTGCATCATCAAACTATTTTCTTCCATCAAATAGGCGATGCACGGATTGGAATTGATCACGATCTCGTAAGCCAGTCCCATCTGACCGCGTTTATAACTCTTTTCCGTTGACAGGAAATGCTTGCCGAACGACCAGTGGTTATACGACACCGGCATGCCGACCGATGCGTACGCGTCCATCATCTGTTCGGCGGTGATGACTTCCAGCTGATTGGGGTACGTATCGAGTCCGAAATTGCCCGCAATACGGCGAATTTCCTCGTGTATCTGTTCGATCAGATCGAAGGTCCATTCCGATTGATCCGGCAAACGGCGCGGATGTTCGAGTTTAGCGGGTGGCTTATTCATTTCGGCTGCTTCTTGAACAGTTCGCGGAACACCGGATAGATATCCGACGGCGATTCGATTTTCTGCATGGCGAAGTGCGGGTGATGACTCGGTATATCCGTATATTCATGCCACAGGTTTTGCGGTTCGCCATCGGTAATTTCGACATAGGCAAAATACTGCACCGCGGGCATGATGGTATTGATCAGCAGCTGACGGCAGCTGACCGAATCCTTGTCCCAGTTGTCGCCATCGGATGCCTGCGCAACATACACGTTCCAATCGTTGCTCGGATATCGCTCGTCCAGTATCTTGGTCAGCAAATGCAATGCCGACGACACCACGGTGCCGCCCGATTCGCGCGAATTGAAGAATTCATTTTCATCGACTTCGGCGGCAGCCGTGTGATGACGAATGAATACCACTTCAATCTTTTCGTAGGCACGGGTCAGGAACAGATATAGCAGGATGAAAAAGCGCTTGGCTGTTTCCTTTTTCATCTGATCCATCGAGCCGGATACATCCATAATGCAAAACATCACGGCCTGGCTGGTCGGTTTGGGTATCTTGACCCGATTGCTGTACCGCAGATCGAATGGATCGATGAATGGGATCGCATCCAACTTGGCACGCAAGCCATGGATTTCACGCTTGAGCTTCAACACCGCCGGATCGTCTTCAGACACGATCAACGACAACTGGTCGAGCTCCTGTTCCGCTTGCTGCAATCGCTTGTTCGACGAACTGCCTACCGCGATGCGCCGGCCCAGCGCTCCGCGCAACGAGCGCAATACATGGATACTGGCCGGCGTGCCTGCCGTCTTGTAGCCTGCGCGATGCGTCTTGAATTCGGTAGACGCGGTCAGGCGGGTCTTGACCATGTTCGGCAGCTCTAGATCCTCGAAGAAATAATTCATGAATTCTTCGCGCGTAAGCTCGAACACGAAATCATCCTGCGTGGTCTGATCGCTATTGCCGGCCTTGCCTTTGCCGGACCCCAAACCGCCTTTTGGACGCTGTACCTTGTCGCCCTTCAGAAAGTCCTTGTTGCCGGGATTGACGGTTTCCCATACGCCGCCGCGCGCGTGGCCGAAGTTGGGCTCGTTGACGTCCTTTGCCGGAATCGTGACTTTTTCACCGCTGGCGATATCGGTAATGGAGCGACCCTTGATCGCTTGTGCAACAGCTTGCTTGATCTGGCTTTTGTAACGCCGCAAGAAACGATCGCGATTGACCGCGGATTTGTTCTTGCTCTGCATACGCCGATCGATGAGGTAAGCCAATATGGTCTCCTGATCGTACATTCGCTGCGAATCGGACACGACGGTCCGATTCGCAGACACACTGACTAAGTCACGTTACGACGATTTTCTGACGCGCAAATACCATTCGCACAACAGCCGTACCTGCTTGGCGGTGTACCCTTTTTCCACCATGCGTGAAACGAACTCCTTGTGCTTGTTGGCATCGTCTGCGCTTGCCTTCGCATTGAACGAAATCACCGGCAGCAATTCTTCGGTATTCGAAAACATTTTCTTTTCGATCACGCTTCTGAATTTTTCGTAACCGGTCCAGGAAGGATTCTTTCCATTGTTTTGCGCGCGCGTGCGAAGCACAAAATTGACGACTTCGTTGCGGAAATCCTTTGGATTCGAGATGCCGGCAGGCTTCTCGATCTTTTCCAGCTCATTGTTCAACGAATCGCGGTTGAAGCTCTCGCCCGTGTCCGGATCGCGGAATTCCTGATCCTGAATCCAGAAGTCGGCAAAGATCACATAGCGATCGAAGATATTCTGGCCGTATTCCGAGTAGCTTTCCAGATAAGCGGTCTGGATTTCCTTGCCGATGAATTCGACATATCGCTGAGCAAGATATTCCTTGAGATAGGACAGGTACTTCTGCTCGGTCTCGGGCGGAAATTGTTCGCGACTGATCTGCTGCTCCAGCACATACAGCAAATGCACCGGATTGGCTGCGATTTCCGTGCTGTCGAAATTGAAGACCTTGGACAGGATCTTGAATGCGAAGCGAGTCGACAAACCGTTCATGCCTTCATCGACGCCGGCATAATCACTGTACTCCGATTTCGACTTGGCCTTGGGATCGGTGTCTTTCAGGTTTTCGCCGTCGTAGACTTTCATCTTGCTGAAGACGCTGGAATTTTCCGGATCTTTCAAACGCGACAGTATCGCGAACTGCGCCATCATTTGCATCGTGCCCGGAGCGCAAGGCGAGTTGACCAACGAGGAATTGCGTACCAGCTTGTCGTAAATCTTGACCTCGTCGGTCACACGCAGGCAATACGGAACCTTGACGATATAAATACGATCGAGGAATGCTTCATTGTTCTTGTTGTTCTTGAATGTCTTCCATTCCGATTCATTCGAATGCGCCAGCACCACGCCGTCGAACGGAATCGCACCGAAGCCTTCGGTCCCCTTGTAATTGCCTTCCTGCGTTGCGGTCAACAGCGGATGCAGGACCTTGATCGGGGCCTTGAACATTTCCACGAATTCGAGCAATCCCTGATTCGCCAGGCACAAGCCGCCGGAATAGCTGTACGCATCCGGATCATCCTGCGAAAAGCTCTCCAGCATGCGGATGTCGACCTTGCCGACCAGCGAGGAAATATCCTGATTGTTTTCATCGCCCGGTTCGGTTTTTGACACCGCGATTTGCTTGAGCACCGAGGGATAGCGTTTGACGACACGGAACTGATTGATGTCGCCGTTGAATTCATGCAGCCGCTTGACCGCCCATGGACTCGGGATGGTGCGCAGATAACGGCGTGGAATGCCGTAGTCCTCTTCCAGGATCACGCCATCTTCTTCTTCGCTGAACAGGCCGAGCGGCGACTCGTTGACCGGGGAACCCTTGATGCAATAGAACGGCACCGATTCCATCAGCGCTTTGAGCTTTTCGGCGATCGACGATTTTCCGCCGCCTACCGGCCCGAGCAAATACAAAATCTGCTTGCGCTCTTCCAGTCCCTGCGCAGCATGCCTGAAATACGCGACCACTTGTTCAATCACTTCCTCGGTGCCGTAGAATTCGCGAAATGCCGGATAGATCTTGATTACCTTGTTGGCAAAGATGCGCGACAAGCGCGGGTCGTGGCGCGTATCCAGCAGCTCCGGCTCGCCGATCGCTTTAAGCATGCGTTCGGCGGCGCTGGCATATGCGAGCCGGTCGCGTTTGCAGATTTCAAGATATTCCTGCAACGAATATTCTTCTTCGCGAGTCCGTTCGTATCGTGCTGCGTAGTTGTCAAAAATTTTCATTTGGACGGGTCCTTTGATGTAAAGCGGCGAGGTGCGTCTGCCGGATTCGGATACTGCGTTCCCACATCGAAATTAAATAATACGCGCTCTTTGCAACGATGCGGTATAGAAATTTTTCCGAGAAGAAATATTTGTTTTTGGACGCGCTGCAATCAAGAAAGTTCAAAGGACAAATGCATATATCGGCAGTACAATTGATAGCTTCATTGCCAAACAGATCGGCGTTGTGTTTCGGTTGCAGTGAAAGTTGCCGCTCTCGCAAATCCCCCGCGCTGTCATCCGCCGTACGCAAAGCAGTTGTACGGCGTTACCAATCCACAGTGGGCGGCAAAACGTCGCAATCATCGACCTTCCGAAGCAACCGAAGAAGCACCGTCGGCGCACGAGTCGTCAGGCTTGGCGACCCGGCTGCATATCGCACGACGGCGTCAAGAAAAATGGTTTTCGCAATGTCGTGAAATGGCAACGATCAGAACGATTTTTTGGTCATCGGGAAAGTCGTTGGCAATAGGTGATTCGATGCGTGAGGACAACACATTCGCTTTAATCGCCCCTAAATTCCCTGATCATGTTGCAGATTACAATTTTCCGGTAAACTCGCGGACTTTGCCGCAATGGCAATGATAGGTTGTTGCTCAGCGCGTCAAGTCGGACTGATTTTTCGACGAGCCTTTCAACAATCATTCCTTTTTACCATTGCGTGGACTGGTTTATCCGCAATTCAGTGAACGGGTGAGGCAAGGTTTTGCGTTTGCTCACTGTGGTTGCGCCGACGGGGATTATCTTCGAATTGATAAATGCTGATTATTCGATGAATCTTTTTTGACGACTTCGAAACATTTTGTTGTAATTTTTGCGATCGCTAAATGAAACGCTCCACCTTTGACGGCCTCCCCGCTAACCAGCCATCCGCTTCGATTATCGTTAGACATTCGACAATTCACGGCAACGGCGTTTTCGCCAAGCGCAAAATTGCGGCCGATACCTGCGTGATCGAATACACGGGAGATCGCGTAACCGCGCGGCAAGCGGCATCCCGCCAAGGCGCGGATCCGGACAATCCTTTCCATACATTTTTTTTCAGCCTGGAGACCGGCCGCTTGATCGACGGCGCCAGCAACGGCAATGATGCGCGCTGGATCAATCACTGCTGCGAGCCGAATTGCGAAGCACGGGAGGAAGATGGAAGAATTTTCATTTACACATTACGCGATATCAGCCGCGGAGAAGAACTCAATTACGATTACGGATTGATCGTAACCGAACGCCATACCGCCGCGCTCAAGCGATCATATGCATGCTTGTGTGGCGCCGCTACTTGCAGAAACACCATGCTCGCGCCAAAGCGTAAATCGCGCCAGAAGCAGGCTTGACCGCCTCGCTTCTGGCTTCATGGGATCGTTTCGACGGTCATGAAGTGAGCAAGGGAACAGCGGCCAATGCGGATTGATGACAAATATTGGACGGATTGGAATGAAACCACGAGGGGCGTGAAGAGAATAGTTATTCGCCATTGATATATCTGATATCAGAAATGGAAATTGGATTAATAACTTGGCGATCCTTATACTTCATTTGTCTCCTCTATGTCTCCTCCTTTGATATAGATTTAAGCCCGCTCTCTGAGCGGGCTTTTTTTATTTTCATTGCCATTTATCCGGTTACGTCTTCAATCCCGGCATTATCGCACTCGGCTCGCCGTTGGTTGCCGGATGCAGCTCTGGAGCGGAGCAATCCTTTCGTCGACGCCCGCTCTTGTCGGTATGCACTGAAAAAATTGATCGCTGATTACAGCGCCGTATGGGCTTTGTCGGCACATAGGGAATGACGAAAACAGTCGATGCAATGATCATTCACCATACCAATCGCCTGCATGTAAGCGTAAATGATGGTTGATCCGACGAATTTGAAACCGCGCTTGGCCAGATCTTTCGATAGCCGATCCGACAACGGCGTCGTAGCCGGACAGTCCTTCAGCGTGACCCATGCGTTCTGGATCGGCTTGCCATCCACATATGACCACAGGAATGAGTCGAGACCGCCGGCTTCGTCGCGCAAGCGCAAACAGGCCTGCGCATTGGTAATCGTCGCCGCGACTTTCAAGCGGTTTCGCACGATGCCGGCGTCATTCAGCAGCAGTGCGACCTTGACCGCATCATAACGCGCGATTTTTTCGGCATCCCAGGCATCGAATGCCGCACGATAGTTCTCGCGCTTGTTCAGAATCGTTTCCCAACTCAGGCCCGCCTGCGCGCCTTCCAGATTGAGCATTTCAAACAAGCGTGTTTCATCGTGACACGGGATGCCCCATTCATCGTCGTGATAGGCAATGTAACGCGGATTTCCCGGATTCGCCCAGGCGCATCTGGTGAGGATCATTGAATCAGGTCAGAGAAGAAAATCCGGCTGATGACTGCCAGGCCGGAAGATGTGCACAACTCGCAACGACGCTTGCTTGCGGCGCCGGCAACCGACTCAGCCAAGTGCGCTGATCTGCGCCAGCAATGCATCGGAATTGACCGGTTTGCTGATAAACCCGGCGGCACCTTGGCGCAAACCCCAGATGCGATCGGTTTCCATATCCTTGCTGGTCAGGATCAAGACTGGAATATGCTTGGTGGCTTCATCTTTGGTAATTGCGCGCGTCGCCTGGAAACCGTTCATGCCGGGCATTACGACATCCATCAGCACCAGATCCGGCATTTCGCTTTTGACTTTGATAATCGCTTCGTCACCACTTTCCGCGGTAACAACTTCATAGCCGCCCATACCCAAGGCATCGGTAAGAAATTGTCTTGCGGTGGCCGAATCGTCAACCACGAGAATTTTTTTAATGGGCATGACTACTTCCTTTGGCAAATGGCAATCGCTTCACGATCGCCTGATTCTTGTACTACAAGGGTCTGCATCGGTTTTTGTTAAGAGAATTATTCTATCGCAAGCCGGAAATAAATTGCTTTTTATAAACGCTTTAATAAAGTGTATCGCATTAAATTGCACATTTCTTGTTGATTCACCAGGTTCGGCGGCACAAACAGTAACCATCAACCGAGTGCGCTGATTTGCGCAAGAAGCGCGGCGGGATTAATCGGTTTGCTGATGAATCCTGTAGCACCTTGGCGCATTCCCCAAATACGGTCGGTTTCCATATCCTTGCTGGTCAGGATCAAGACCGGAATATGCTTGGTGTCCTCGTCCTTTGTAATGGCGCGTGTGGCCTGAAAGCCATTAATCCCGGGCATCACGACGTCCATTAGTACCAAATCGGGCATTTCGCTTTTGACTTTAATAATCGCTTCTTCGCCGCTCACTGCGGTTATAACGCTATAGCCGCCAGTGGCGAGAACTACTGTCAAGTATTGGCGCGCGCTAACCGAATCGTCAACGACAAGAATCTTCTTGATCGGCATGCCTACTTCCTTTCGCAAACGGCAATGCGGCCAACAGATGCTTGCCGATTGATATTCACAGGTTCTATCTTGTTAAGCGTTTGGCCGCGCAATCACGCGTCGCACACATGCGTGCGGATACACGGCCAAAAATTGCCTCTAATAAACAATATAATGCCGCTTGTTATTTGAAATTGCACGCTATTCTTTAATCCTTCACTGGATTTACAACTCTTCTTGCGGTTTGGAAGGCTTAAACATCGGTCGCGTCAAACATTGGGGCAGTTGGTTTCCTGACATCGCGCATCGGCGCCGTCACCGGTTACTATCCTTGCAGCGGTCGAACTACCAACTTTGACCTTCGATCGCATCGAGTCATTCGTCGCAAAACAAGAAAGGCAAAAGGACTAATCGATGGCTGGACAACCCGAAATTACCAATATGGCGCTGTTTTGCGACTTCGAAAATATTGCACTCGGCGTACGCGATGCGAAATATGCGCAATTCGATATCAAGAAAGTGCTGGAGCGCCTTCTGCTCAAGGGCAGTATCGTCGTAAAAAAAGCCTATTGCGACTGGGACCGTTACAAGGATTTCAAGGCGCCGATGCATGAAGCGGCTTTCGAGTTGATCGAAATCCCGCACGTACGCCAATCCGGGAAAAACTCGGCCGATATCCGGATGGTGGTCGATGCCCTCGATCTCTGTTACACCAAATCCCATGTCGATACGTTCGTCATTATCAGCGGCGATTCTGACTTTTCACCGCTGGTATCGAAGCTGCGGGAAAACAACAAACATGTGGTCGGCATCGGCGTAAGGGATTCAACATCGGATCTTTTGAGTGCGAATTGCGACGAATTCATTTTCTATGATGATCTGGTACGCGATCAAAGAGCCAAGCGAAAACCGGCGGAGAAGAAAGCCTCCGCCAAAGCCGGCGGCAATGTCAAGCCGGCCCCCGTCAAGCGGGAGGACGACAAGCGTCAGGAAGCACTCGATTTCATCGTCGAGACGATCGAGGCACTGATCGACGAGCGCGGCGAGGAAGAAAAATTGTGGGGATCGATGGTCAAGCAGACCATGAAGCGGCGCAGGCCCGGTTTCACGGAATCTGCATACGGCTATCGGTCATTCCGGGAGCTGGTGGAAGACGCGCAAAAACACAATTTACTCTTGATGGTGCGGGATGAAAAATCGGGGCAGTACACGATACGATTGCCGTCGAACGACGAGTAACGATTACGAAAGGATCGCCGCGGATTCGAACTCGAATCGGCGATACATGTTTACGAAAGCACCAACAGTGTGAAGAACATTTCCGGTCTGCGCGGCCACTCGGTTGCCGTCATCGGCGGGGGGCCGTCCGGTTTGATGGCGGCCGAGACCTTGATGCAGGGCGGCGTGCAAGTCGATGTATACGATGCAATGCCGTCGGTCGGGCGCAAATTCCTGCTGGCTGGCAAAGGCGGTATGAACCTCACTCACAGCGAAGCCACGGAACCGTTCCTGTCCCGCTACGGTGCGCGCCGCTCCCGCATTGCACCGCTGCTCGATGCATTCGGGCCGCAGTCGTTGCGCGATTGGGCGCATGGACTCGGCATCGACACCTTCGTCGGATCATCGGGCCGAGTATTCCCGACTGACATGAAAGCCGCACCGCTATTGCGCGCATGGTTGCACCGGCTGCGCGCCGGCGGCGTGCGTTTCCATATGCGGCATCGCTGGATCGGCTGGTCGGAGTCGAACGGCATCCGCCATCTTCAATTTTCAACACCTGAAGGCGAACGGTCTGCCGACACTGACGCCGTGGTGCTGGCATTGGGCGGCGCCAGTTGGCCGCGCCTGGGTTCCGACGGCGCCTGGACATCGCTCCTCGCACAGCAAGGCGTATCGATTGCTCCACTCCAACCGGCCAATTGCGGTTTCGATGTTGGCTGGAGTGAGCACTTCCGCACGCGCTTCGCCGGGCATCCGGTAAAAGCGGTCATCGCCGGTTTTACCGACCGGACCGACTGCACAATTCGCCGCCAGGGGGAGTTTGTGATTACGGAATCCGGCGTTGAAGGCAGCCTCATGTATGCACTGTCAGCGCCGTTGCGCAATGAAATTGCGGCAACCGGCAGCGCTGTTGTTTTCCTTGATCTGGCGCCGGGAAAGGAATTGCAGCGCGTCGTCGATGATATTTCACATCCGCGAGGATCGCGCTCAATGTCCAGTCACCTGCAAAGCCGGGTCGGCATCGCCGGCGTCAAGGCCGGACTGCTGCGCGAATTGGCGCCCGCAGAAGCATATGCCGATCCGGTCCGATTGGGCGCCGCGGTCAAGGCGCTGCCGCTTCGACTGGTTGCCGCCCGCCCGGTCGAGGAAGCCATCAGCAGCGCCGGCGGAGTTGCCTTCGAATCGCTCGATGAGAAATTGATGATCCAGTCGATGCCGGGCGTGTTCTGCGCTGGCGAGATGCTGGACTGGGAGGCGCCAACCGGCGGTTATCTGTTGACCGCCTGTTTCGCAAGCGGGCGCAGTGCCGGCGCTGGCGTGTTGACATGGCTTGAACGAAATATCCACATAGCCGGCGCAGAATCGGAAAATTCCGGCTTGCGCTAATATGGCGGCGCAAGTGCCGGAATCGAGCAAGCCGATCCGGAACCCATCTTCAAGAAAACCCTTGTCCAGGAAAGGCGAATTGTGATGCATCCCGTGCTGATTGCGTTTGGCCGCGCCGTACTGTCGCAATTGCATTTCAGAATGCTGATGTTGACTGTGATGCCGTTTGTGCTTTCAATCCTGGTTTGGAGCGTTGCGCTGTGGCTGGGCCTGCAACCGATGCTCGACTGGATTCAAGCCTATTTTTCCGCGAATGATGGATTCCGGATTGCCGGCGATTTCCTTGGCTCATTTGGCTTGGATGCGCTCAAGACGGTGCTGGTGCCGCTGCTTGCATTGTGGCTGCTGCTGCCGCTCATGATTCTGACAGCATTGATTTTCGTCGGGACGTTGGCCATGCCGGCGATTATCAAGCATGTCGCGAATCGCGACTATCCGGAACTCGAAATGCGCAGGGGCGGCTCGCTGTGGGGCAGCTTGTGGATATCGCTTTCATCGTTCGTAGTTTTTATTGTGCTGTGGGTGATCACTTTGCCGCTCAACCTGATCCCGCCTTTGGCTTTCATTATCCAGCCATTGCTGTGGGGATGGCTGACCTACCGCGTGATGGCATATGATGCGCTGGCGGATCATGCGACCGAACAGGAGCGCCGGGCAATCATGCGCATACATCGCTGGCCGTTCCTGATGATCGGCGCGGTTACCGGTGCGATGGGCGCCGCACCGACTCTGCTATGGTTGGGCGGTGCGCTGGCTTTTGTCCTTTTTCCGCTGCTGGCAGGTGTATCAATATGGCTGTATGTATTGGTTTTCATTTTCAGCGGGCTGTGGTTTCAACATTACTGTCTCGATGCGCTGGCAAAATATCGGGTGAGCGCGATAAACCTGCCCGCTGCTGCATCGCCACCGCGGTTAAAGGATATCAACTGATGCCGAAACCGGATTGCGTTGGTCAGATGCGAAGCCGAATTCAAGGTCAGGTCACCAATTCATCATTTCCAGCAATGCGCTTCGGCGCTCTACCATAGGCGGATTTTTCATGGCAATCGGACTCATTATCATCGGCGATGAAATTCTTTCCGGAAAACGCACCGACAAACATCTGCCGAAAGTGATTGAACTGCTTGCCGCGAGAGGCATGCAACTGGGTTGGGCGGAATATCTGGGCGATGATCCGGCACGCATCATCGCTACATTGCGGCGCACCTTGGCAAGCGGCGATATCGTATTTTCAACCGGTGGCATTGGCGCCACGCCCGACGACCACACGCGCCAATGCGCAGCGGCAGCGCTAGGCGTACCACTCGCCTTGCATCCGGATGCAAAAGAAAAAATAGAAGAACGGATTGCCGATATCGCGCGAGAGACGGGAACGGAACCTAAATTCAGTGCCGCGGATAATCTGCATCGCCTGAAGATGGGCGAATTCCCGCAAGGGGCCGGAATTATCCCGAATCCTTACAACAAGATTCCCGGATTTTCGGTGGCGCATCAAGGAACCGGCGCACACTATTTCGTACCCGGTTTTCCGGTGATGGCATGGCCGATGATCGAATGGGTACTTGATACGGTCTATCCGCATTTGCGCCATCAGACTGCGTGGCTGGAACAATCGGCACTTGTGTTCGGCACGATGGAGGCGACCTTGACGCCGATGATGGAGGCGGTCGAGGCCGCCTTTCCGCTGGTAAAAGTGTTCAGCCTCCCCAGCGTCGGCGATGCCGATACCAGAAGGCATATCGAACTTGGCGTCAAAGGCGAACCGGCCCAGGTGACCGCCGCATTTGCACGGCTTGTGGATGGCTTGAATCAGCTTGGCGCGGAATATCGGCCGATCTGATCCTCACCTGGGTTTCTCGATATGCAGGTACCATTTCTGCCGGTCGTAAGTCCGGTATCCGAGCCGCTGATAAACCGGTTCTCCGAACGAACTGGCTTGCAAGGTGACCACTTTTGCACCATCGGTGAATCCGGCATTGGTGACCAATGCCGTGCAAATCGAAGCCAATCCCATCCGCTGTGCCTGGGTTGCAGTACCAACCCAATAAACGCCGATACAGCCCGGGCTTTGAATTGCCAATGCAGTCGCCAGAGGCTGCTGATCCCGATAAGCAACGCATCCGATCAGATTTCTGGCTGCAATACGTGCTGACTGTGCAAACATCGCATGGGTTTCCACCGCAGGCAAGCCCAGCGATTGGTATGCTTCCGCATTAATCAGAGTTGCATCTCGTATGTGACGCTCCTGTGAAAAAGTCTCCACATGAATTCCGCGCATGATAGTCGGAACGGACAGTGGAGCATCGATCAGCATGCAAGGCGAAGCCGAGCGCTGGACGAAACCCTGGTCCTTCACCGTATCTTCCATATCCTGATCGCGGCTTTCCCTGACCAGCATTGAAAATCCGCGATTTCTGCTGCGGAAAAATTCCTTTGCCCGTGCCACGGCGTCGCGGGCCGGCAGATCCGGATCGACCCTGGCTGCACAATTTTTGTATCCACCCGGAAGATCCGTCGCTCCGGCCACCAGCAACATTCCATTCTCTTCAACCATTTCGCATGGCGATTGCCACCGCGCATGCTCGCGTATTGACTCGATTAGATTCGCATCCGCGAGATCACAGATATTTTCCGCCACAGTCATTCCCCCAAACACCAATGCGATTATTTGAACTTACGCTTCACGCGCCAGCGCCAGGAATTCTGTGCGCAACGCCAGGTTCGGCTGCAACTCCCCGAGCATGGCCGATGTCACGGTTTCTTCACCGGGCGTGCGGATGCCACGGCTTTCCATGCACATGTGACGGCAGCGAATCACGACTCCGGCGGCTTTCGGTTCCAGATGCGTCATTAACGCATTTGCGATCTGAATCGTGAGCCTCTCCTGTACTTGCAATCTTTTGGCGAAACAGTCAACCAGGCGCGTCAGTTTGGACAAGCCGACGATTTTCCCATTCGGAAGATAACCGATGGTCGCCTTTCCGAAGAACGGGGCGAGATGATGCTCGCAATGGCTATAAACCGGAATGCCGCGCACAACGATCAACTCGTTGTACTCTTCGGCGCCATCTTCAAACGCCTTCAGCAATTCCGCCGGGTCTTGCGCATACCCGGAGGTCCAGTGCTTCCATGCTTTGGATATGCGCGCGGGCGTATCCTGCAAACCGGCTCTGTCAGGGTCCTCGCCCAAGGCAAGCAGCAGGCGGCGCCAATCCTGCTCTGTAAATTGTGGTTCGGACATGCTTGTCTTTCTGTCGTTAATTGCAACTACTGATATACGCTATCCAGCGGCGATGGCCGGCGCAATAAGGCGCAATAATGCGGCCATCGACCGGCACGGGGATTCGGTGGCACGGGGATTCGGAAATCGAATCGCCATGCCGCTCACAATATAGTTCAAAAGGCGAAATCGATGAAATCGTCGTTAGATGCATAACGATACTATGTTCATGGCAAACCCATCATGCACTTATCGAATGGAGAAGCGTTTCTGGTATTCGATGGGCGTCAGCCCGACATGCCGCTTGAACAAGCGCCGAAACGTGCTTTCGTCGAAGTAGCCGACATGATCTACAATTTGCGCGAACGACAGATTGGTTGTCTCAAGCAATGCCTTGGCATGCTCAAGCCTGACTTTTTGCAGGTATCCGATCGGCGTTTCCTCCATTTCGTTACGAAATCGACGCAGTAGCGTGCGTTCGCTCACTGCAAAAAGCGTTGCAATTTCATCGATGGAAAATTTTTTCCGGAAATTCCGGTCCAGCCACTTGCAAACCTGCGCAATCAAGGTGTCCTTGCTTTGCGCATCGAGGCTGGTGAATACGAACGGCGCCTGGGACCGCCGATTAGGTTCAAGCAGCATCACCTTCGCCACCATTTGCGCCAGATCACTATCGCCGAAACGCTCGACCAGCCGCAAGCCCAGGTCATATACCGCCGTGACGGCGCCGGTACAGAATACGCCGTTATCCTCTGTCAATATGGCATTAAGATCCAGCTTCACCAACGGATAGCGCTTGATCAGAACCCCATTGAGCAACCAACTGGTGGTTGCTTTACGGCCGTCAAGTATTTCCGCTTCAGCCAGCAGGAATGCTCCCACGCAAATCGATGCGATGACAATCCCGCGTTGCGCACTCTCGCGAACAAGCGCTATTTCGGGCTCAAGCTGCCCGAGTCGCTCTATCAATACCCGTGGGCTGTCAAAATCAAGGCCGGGCACTACCAGCAGGTCGCAATCCATATCTCCGGCGACGCCAACCTCGATACGTGCGCCATTTGCGGTTGATATCGGCGTGCCGCGCACACCGACCAACTCAAAAGAGAAGAGCTTTTCCTTGCCTTTCGAATGTCGGGAAGACCACATTTTGTTCGCTATGTGGAAAAGATCCGCGATCGCCATCACTTCGGATGCCATGCAGCCTTCGTAGGCAAGAATTTTTACTCGATGAGTCATTGCGATTGCCCAAATTCAGTCGAATGGCGATTTTGGCATGAAAAATGGCGAAAAGGACACTATCGAACTATCCGCAGCGAATTTATATTTGCAGGCACGCTGTTACGAGATGCCGAGATGAAAGCAAGGAACGCAAGGAACGCATGGAAAGCTTTTTCGATCAGCTTTGTCCTTCTTTCTGCAAAAGGATTGGCGACATCGATTTACCAGACCCGTCTCCGAATAAAAGCGACGTTGTTCGTGTCGCCGGAAGACGCGTATTGGATGCGAACAAGAGCGATCGCCGGCGAATCACTTCGGATACAACGAGTCAGCGCGGTCTGGCGCAACAATCTGGAAAACATCCCTTATTTTCTCGCCGTGCCCGTCATCTATCGTGCCTTTGCTAATTAACTGCGAAAAAATCATGTCGAACCAAAATAACTGCTCTCTCAAATGGTCGCAAACGATGGGCGGCAGCTTGCGCAAGAATGGACGCCTGCGTTCGATCGCGCAAGCAATTCTGTTGCGTATGACAAGCCTGCCGGCACGTGGTTTACGCAAGATCGGCATTTCACGCGCCGAAGCGGCACGGATAGATCTGGACAGCATCCGCATTCCCGACACCACGGCAGCGCGCGACGCATTTGAGTTGTGCACCGAGGCTTCGGTGCCGTTTCTGATCAATCATTGCGTGCGGACTTACCTGTGGGGCGCGTTATTGGCAGCCAACGATCGATTGCAGTACGACGAAGAACTGTTCTACGTCGCGTCACTGTTGCATGATTTGGGATTGACGGATACCTGCCGTCGAAATGGAAAATGCAATTGTTTTGCCGAGGAAGGAGCGCAGGCAGCACTGCAGTTTGCACAGGGCCATCAATGGCCGGAACCCAGGCAGCAGGCATTGACGAACGCGATCTACCTTCACTTGAACAATCAGGTAACCATAAGGGAGGGGATGGAAGCGCATCTGTTGCATGCAGGGGCAAGTCTTGATGTGATCGGGGCTCGGTACGGCGAGATTCATGCTCAGGACAGGATCAAAGTGCTTGATCAGTTTCCGAGAGTCGGATTCAAGGCCAGAATGATCGATTTGATGAAAAACGAAGCGGAAACGCGACCTGAATCCCGTGCCGGCTACCTGGTTGGCATCGGCTTGAACCGCATGATTCGAGCAGCTCCCTTTGCCGATTAATCGCCGCTTTTAACATGGGTGAGGGGTCGCCGGACCCGGTGGCCCCTCATCGCACCGCACGCCTACAATCTGGCGGACGGACTGCGGGAGCCCGACGACTTGGCAGCGCCGCCCATGATCTGGGTTTCTTTAGTTTCCTTGAGCGTAGCAAGTTCTTCCCCCAGCGCTTCGAGATCAAGCTTGGCTTTTTTCACCTTTGGAAACATCTCCTTTTCTTCTTCTTCGATGTGGTGATTGACGTATTCGCCCAAAACGGTGACCTTCGCATCGTAGGTAGGATCCGAAGAATCGATTGCCTGCAACTGTTCGATCAAGTCCTTGGCGCTGGCATGCTCCACCTCCGCCTCATTCATCATTTCGTCGTCATCGATCGCCGCTCGCGCGGCTGGATAAAACACTTCTTCTTCGATTTCGGCATGGATCGTCAATTCAGCGCAAATCTGTTCCGCCAGGGCCTCTTTCTCGGCGGCATCGCCCTTCTCTTTCAACTTTTCGAAATCCTTGAATAGCTTTTTCACTTTCTTGTGGTCATCGGCAAGCATGGTGATCGCATTGTCGGCGCTTGCGCCGGTCGTCTTTTTAGAAGTAGTCATCGTAAGTCCTGTTTTAGATAGAAGATAAAAGGCCGGAGAATGGAGCCCTCATTGACGGTCATGCCGGCGAGCAGCCGCAGGTTTCGGAATCAGGCAGCGCTATCACCCATGACTGCCACACAACGCGCCGGTAATTTCAGCAGCCCCGTCCAGGAATTTTCCTTGCTGCACGTCAGTCTTCAAAACCATGTTTGCCGGCTAACTACGGTAGTCTCGGCAGACTGCCGGAATATAGAAAACATAAGGCCGGCTCAAGATTGATGGTTCGCAGAAATTTTTTGCGTTCCCGGTGTCGAGTAGATTGAAGGAATTGACAGCAAGTTCCCTGGCGACGCCTTCAGAAACTTTGCCCGAATAAAACTGTCATTCTTCAAGCAGAAAATGGATAAAAAAATGGCAGATGTTTTCCGACAAAAATGGCCGCAGCAGTTATGGATCGTGCGCCATGGACAGAGCGCCGGCAACATCGCGCGGGATCGGGCAGAAGCCGACGGCGTACCGTTGATCGATATCGCAACGCGCGATGTCGATGTGCCGCTGTCACCGCTCGGCGAGCAGCAGGCGCGTGCGCTCGGGCGCTGGTTCATCAGGATGCCAAAGACGGAGCGGCCGACCGTTGTTCTTGCCTCTCCCTATATACGCGCTCGCACCACGTCACAATGCATCATTGACGAAGCTGGCATTGCAAAGGATGCGATAACTTTCGTCGTCGACGAGCGTTTGCGGGAAAAGGAATTCGGCGTTCTCGACCGCTTGACCAAGCTCGGCATCGTTCAAAAATATCCGGAACTGGGAGAGCAGCGCGCACACGTCGGCAAATTCTATTTTCGGCCGCCCGGCGGCGAGAGCTGGTGCGACGTCATTCTTCGATTGCGCAGCGTCGTCGATACCATCGTGCGGGAATATCGCGGCGAACGTGTTTTGATCGTTGGGCATCAGGTCATCGTCCATTGCTTTCGTTATTTGCTTGAGCGGATGGACGAAGAACAGATTCTTTTGCTCGACCGTGCCAACGACGTGCCCAATTGTTCCGTTACTTCGTATGAATTCGATGCGACCCGCGGAAAGAACGGGAAGCTGGTTCTGCGCCTTGTGAATTTTGTCGTGCCGCTGCAAGACGCTGCCACACCGGTCACCAGCGAACGGGATATCCCTGCGGCGCACAAACCGTAACTTCGCGCAGATTGACTTGCCCGAGCATGCATCATCCGCCTGACATCGTCGGATTCGCGGTGCGGACCGGTCCACTGGGTTTCCTTGCGCGCGGCCTTGCCACGGAAGTCCCTGTATTGAATTTCCCTATCTGCACGCTCCGGTAGCTGCTATTCTTGCAACTGCATTTGCGGCGCAAATGCCGGAGCGGCTGGGATGAAGAATCCGGTGCGGGAGACCACCCCGAAACAGCACAGCAAGCCGCTTTGGTCCCTGCGCTTCCGGTTCCTGAGAATTCGAGACGGCCATGACCATCGTCACAATCTTCAATCAGAAAGGCGGGGTGGGGAAAACCACTACCGCCCTCAGTCTCGCGGCCACACTGGCACTTCGGGGACGCATGCCTTATGCGATTGACCTCGACCCGCAAGCGCATCTGAGCAGCATCGCCGACGTTACCGCCGCCTCCGGCGACGACACCGTGCTGAGCCTGTTTCAGCGCAACCGCGCCTTACGTGAATTGGTACAGGACGCGATCAACGGCATCGGGGTCATACCATCGCATATGGAATTGTCGAAGGTCGATACCTTGTTCGGCAAAGGTTACAACGTGGTAAACCGGCTCAACACTGCTTTGCGCACGGAGAAATTCGGCGATCACGAGCGTCCGGTGATCATTGACTGTTCTCCAATGATCGGCGTGCTGTCGCTGAATGCGATTTTCGCCTCCGACTGTCTGATCGTACCGATTTCGGCGGATCATCTGTCCGCCAAGGCGGCGTTCAGCATTGAAAAAACCCTGAAGGCGCTGGAGCCGGTGTTGAAACGCCGCGTCAAGCGGCGCTATCTGTTGACGCGTTTCGATGGGCGGCGCGGCATGGCGTGGGATGTGCTGCGCATGCTTGAGGAAAAGTTCGGCGAAGAAGTGTGCCGTACCCGCATTGCCGAAAACGTCAGTCTTGCCGAAAGCCCGGCCTATAACAAGACGATTTTCGAGTACGCGCCATCCAGCCGCGGCGCGCACGACTACGACGAACTGATCGAAGAGTTGCTCGCCGACGGCTTTATCGAACGCCGTGCCTCACTTCGAGATTAACGACAAAATTTCTTCCACCGAAGTCGATTGTCCCTGCCGTCCGTCGCCTTTTATCCCGCAACGCAACACATGGCAATGCCGGTACATCTGGCGCAGCTTGCGTTCTGCGTCTTCCTGGTCCCTGCCGGCGATGACTATGCTTTCTATTTTCTGACCATCTCGCGTTTGAATCGAAAAATCGAATTTCAACATAACGCCCCCCTCTGGCGATTAACCGATATTACCGTCGATGTTTTTTTATTTCGCACAGTATGATGGCTTGCTCTGCACTCGCTGGTCAAGGCCCGTGCCCGAACAATGCTAGCGCGCCGGCCTAGTCGAGATAGACGTATCGGCCTCCTTGTCGGCCATATTCCTTTTCCAACCGTCGGCCCAGCTTTGCAACGGCATCAGCGCGGTCAGCAATTGCTTGCCAGGCTCACTCAGTGCGTAGCCTCCACTTTCCGCCAACATGACAATATCGGCATCACGGAGCTCGCGCAGCCGTTGGTTGAGCACGGTTGGTGACATTGCATCACAACGATCGCGCAATTCACGGAACGTTAAAGGAGTGTCGCGCAACTCCCAGATAATTCGCAGCACCCAGCGCCGGCCGAGCAGGTCGAGCAAGGCCATGATCGGCCTGCCGGAGCGCGAGCCGCGCGCAGGTGTGCCAGGTTTTGGTAAGGCCATATCTCTCCGATTGCTACTAATACCGTAGCAGTGTGCTACAGTATTAGTAGCATTCTGCGCAGTCTAACATTCATTATCAAAGGAAACAATCATGCCTACGCCCCGTATTTCCCCTGCCGAACCGCCATATGAAGCTACGATTGCAGAGAGCTTTGCCCGCATCATGCCACCCGGCATCGAGCCTTTGAAACTATTCCGCACCATGGCGCGCAACCCGCGTGTTCTCCAGCGCATGTTTGCCGGCAGCCTGCTCGACAAAGGCTCAGTGGCCATGCGCGATCGTGAAATCATTATCTTGCGTACCTGTGCGCGCTGCAATTCGGAATATGAATGGGGCGTGCATGTGGCAATGTTCGCGCAACGCGTCGAGCTCAGCGCACAGGAAATCGCTGCCACCTGCGATACCGTACATGGCAGCGATGTCTGGTCGCCACGCGATGCGTCGTTGATCGGGCTGACCGATGCGTTGCATGACACGGCCAGCGTGTCGGATGCGGCGTGGGACAAGCTGATGCAGTTTTATACAGAGGAACAAGCACTTGAATTGATTGTACTGGTTGGCTATTACCACACGATTTCATTCGTGACGAATGCATTGCGCATCGAACTTGAGAGCTATGCTCCGCGCTTTCGTCCAGGAACATAAGCAATTGCCATTTCATCGTCCGGCATCTACCTATAAAACGCATCAGTGGATGCCGGCACGAATTGCACAAGTCATGCCGGACCAATGGCAGCCTGCAATGCCCTGCTCGCAACGGTTAGTCGCCTGCCGCGGCGCATATCTGCCAAAAAATGGAAACCGAGATCGTTCCTAGTACAATATCCGTCCCCAAACAAAAAAGGATAGCGGCCAACCGCACGATCCTGCTCCAGTGGACATATTAATTATCCTTGGTTTGATTCTGGTGAATGGCGTATTCGCCATGTCCGAAATTGCAATTGTTTCATCAAAACGAATCCGTTTGCAGCGATTGGCTGAAAACGGCAGCCGCGGCGCCCAGGCCGCGCTGGATCTCTCGGACAGCCCGAGCCGATTTCTTTCCACCATCCAGGTAGGCATTACGCTGATCGGCATTTTCAACGGCGCATTCGGTGAAGCGTCGCTGGTGGCGCGGCTCACGCCCAACCTTGAGACACTGCCGTTTGTCGGCGCGTATGCCCGCGAAGCCGCGCTCGGAATCGTGGTGGTCGGCATCACTTTCGCATCATTGATCCTGGGCGAACTGGTGCCCAAGCGCATCGCGATGCAATATCCTGAAACAGTCGCATCGATGATTGCCGCGCCGATGCTATGGCTGTCGCGCATCATGGGACCGTTCGTCAAAGTATTGACGGTAACTACCGAATTCATGCTGCGTGTGCTTGGCCTTCACCAAAAGAAAGACGATTCGGTAACGGAAGAAGAGATTGCCGGATTGCTGCGCGAAGGCACTGACGCCGGCCTGTTCGAAAAAACCGAACACGATATCGTTTCACGCGCGCTGCGCCTGGATGACCAGCGCGTCGGCGCATTGATGACGCCGCGCATGGACGTGCATTTCATCGATCTGGAAGATCCGCTGGAAAAGAACCTGATGAAGATCGCCGAGAGCTCGTATAACCGTTTCCCCGTGTGCAAAGGTGATCTTTCCCATATCGTCGGCGTGATTCATGCCGGCAGCCTGTTTGAACAAACTATTCGCGGCCAGCAAGTCGATATCAGCGCAGTGATCAAGCCGCCGCTGTTCGTTCCCGAAACGATCAGCGCGATGCAGTTACTGGAAACGTTGAAAAAGAACCGCGCCGAACTGGCATTGGTGATCGATGAATATGGCGAAATTGAAGGCATCGTCACGTTGAGCGATGTATTGGGCGCATTAGTCGGCGATGTGTCGATCATCGACCAGAATCATGAAGTCGACGCGGTCCAGCGCGAAGACGGATCATGGCTGATCGATGCCGGCGTCTCGTTCGACCGGTTCCGCGAATTGCTGGACACCGACGTTCATTTTCCCGAAGAGTCCGCAGGTGCGTACCATACGCTGGCCGGATTCGTCATGACATGGCTTGGCCATATTCCGAAGATTTCCGATTATTTCGAATGGGAAGGCTACCGTATCGAAGTCGTGGATATGGACCGCAATCGGATCGACCGGTTGTTGGTTACCAAGATTGCACCTGAAGTCACTGAATCGACCGGCGCGCCGCAGCCGGGCTGATCGCTATTACGACAAATAAGCATCTCCGTCATTGTTCCTGCATTTTGCACTAGCGACTCGCCTCTTCATATGCCGACACGACCGCGGCAGTGTCGGCGGCACGCCGTATCAAAAAAATCCGCAGCCGCTCGGAAAAGAAGCCAAGCGGACGAAACACTACGCGTTGCGGCGCCGTATCCTTGAGGCTGGCTTGCACCAGCGCCATCCCCAGACCCGCACTGACCAGCTCCAGCACCGTTGACGGTTCGGCAGCCTCATAACGAATATCGGGAGTGAAGCCTGCCATCGCGCATGCACCGATAAACCGACGATATGCTGCTGGGTTCATGTTGCTCGGCAAAGCGATGAATACCTGTCCATCGAGCTGCACTGGACGTATTGCCCGCCTGATTCCGGCCAATCGATGGTCTTCCGGCAACGCCAGTACAAAAGGTTCGTTTGCGACCGACCGGCTGATGACTTTCGGATCGTTGTCTGGCACGTTATATACATGACCGACATCGATATCGCCCTGCAACAATGCATCGATCTGCGCCTGTGAGCGAAGCCTGGTCAATCTAATGCGCACGTCCGGACGCATCGCCTGAAATCGCCGTAACGAATCGCGCAGCACACCGGCATGCAATGCTCCCTCGACGTATCCGATTGAAATACTTCCAGTTTCGCCTCTGCCGATCCGTTTTACTTCTTGTTCAACGCTTGCCGCGTGAGCCAATAATCGGCGGGCCTCTTGCAAAAAACCCTTCCCTTCCCGGCTCAAGAATATCCGTTGTTTGCTTCGCTCGAAAAGTACCAGACCCAGCCTTGCTTCGAGTTGTTGTATCTGGCGGCTAAGCGGTGACTGCGAGATTCCCAATTGATCGGCCGCATTGCCCATATGCCCGGTTTCGGCCACCGCAACAAAATACCGTAACTGGCGAAGTTCCAACATAAGACCTCAAAAGCATTAACTCTAGCTTATATAGTCTTGGACGGACATAAGTTTTATTGCCATAGTGCGGCTTAGGGCCAGCGCAGAAATAAGTTAGGTAATTTGGCGGCCGTGGCGGGATGCAATGCAAGGCGTACGGCGCGACGCAGTGCGAGCACTGCTAGCGACGGACAACGCAGCAGTGCGCCCGGTACGGCCAGCAAAATTACCTAACTTATTCCTGCGCGGGCCCTTACACATGACAACGCGTCGGCGTCACACTCAACCTGGGAAAGGAAAGCAAATGGCTTTGACAAAATTCGGCTTCATCGTAACCGGCAAGGATCTCGATCCGGCAATGCACAGAATGACGATGGCATCCCGAAATTTCACGATGATTGCGATTGGCGTACCGCACCCCGAGCAAGGCATTCAAGTAGCGTGCGACATGGTCGCAGACGGCGTGCAGCTGCTGGAGCTATGCGGCGGCTTTGGCCCGATATGGACTGCAAAAATTCTCGATGCGGTCGGTAGAAAAATCCCGGTTGGTTCAGTCGCTTACGGGCCCGAGTCCATCGACGCAATGCACGCGTTGTTCCGTGATTCCGCAAGCTAGACAGGTATTAGCGGTCGCGGTCGCGGTCGCGCTCACCCACACCAGGCACAAGCCCGCGTAACGCTTGTGCCGTGGCGGCATCGGCAGGAAAGAAAGTTTCCAGCGCCAGCTCCGATAAAGTGATGTCCACTGGCGTACCAAATACGGTGGTGGTGCTGATGAACGAAAGGATACCGGCTTCGGTGATCAGTTGAAACGGCACGGCGACTGATGCAAATTCGGCGTCCGTTTCCGGCTTGCCGGAAGCAATGCCATCGGGCGCGGGATAGTCCGCCAGTTCTGCCATCAAGGCAACCAGGACTGGATCGCCGCTCACTTCGATCTGCCGACACAAGCGGGCAAACAAATGATCGCGCCACTCATGCAGGTTCGCAATCCGCGATGCGAGACCTGCGGGATGCAATGAAAGACGCAGCACATTGATAGGTGGCTGCAACAATGAAGGATCCACTCCTGCAAGCAATGGCGGAACTGCGTTATTGGAGGTAATCAGGTTCCAGTGGCGATCGATCGCTAGCGCCGGATAAGGCTCATGTCCGGCAAGAACCAGATCGACGGCTTTTCGTGCCGCGTGCAATGCCGGATCGTCAAGCGGCCGCTCTGGAAAGAGCGGCGCAAACCCGGCTGCGTTCAATAGAATGTTGCGCTCCCGGAGCGGAATATCAAGCCGCTCTGCCAAATGCAGCAGCATGTCACGGCTCGGTTGCGAGCGCCCCGTCTCAAGAAAACTCAAATGTCGTGCAGAGATATCGGCCTCGCAAGCAAGGTCGAGTTGACTCATGCGTCGGCGTTGACGCCATTCCCGCAACAGGTCGCTTACCGGTCGTATTGAATTCATCATGACCGGATGATAGCGGATGCCTTTGGAGATATTCAATTACCTCTGAGGTAATTGATCTGCGTCGATAAATACCCAATCATCAAGTCAATACCCGACGTGCCGAGAGTCGGTGCGGATTCAACAACACCGGTTTCATCCGCGCGAACCGAGAACGAATCGGCTGCCTAATTTTTCATCACCATCACAGGAGTTATCATGACTAACGTTGCTCTGGTTGCACTGGCTTGCGGGCTCATTATCGGACTTGGCGCAATCGGCGCCTGCATCGGCATAGGCGTCATGGGCGGCAAGTATATTGAAGCGGCGGCTCGTCAGCCAGAATTGATCAACACGCTGCAGGTCAAGATGTTTCTGCTGGCCGGTTTGATCGATGCCAATTTCCTGATCGGCGTCGGCGTCGCGATGATGTTTGCGTTTGCCAATCCATTTGCGGGATGAATCGAAATCGTTGAATGCGGGTTGCCGGCGCGCTTTCCGGCCGGCCCGCTCGCGCTATTTTTTTTCCAGCACGGCACAACACAACTTCTCCATTTCGGCTGCCCATTTGCCCGCGCTGATGTCCGGCGGATCGACCAACAACCAATAATAGCGCCGAGCACCCCAGATCGACAGGTAAAGCGCGCGCACCGTATCCGGCTCCGGCCTGTATGGCAGATCGGTGCATGCATCGAACGCGCTGAGCCACTTCGCCGACATCTCTTCATACACGCGGCGATGGTGCTTGGGTTCTGCGATCTGCGTCTCAAGAGCCAGCATGTCCGCATCGAAATACGCAAGCTCGGCGACATCGATGCCGCACGTCAGCCGCACCAGTCGATGCACGCGCTCTCGCCACGTCAAGCCCGTGGCTTGTATTACCTGCTGCTCGATCGCCTCCAGCAACACATCCATGGTATGCCGCACATACCCCGACAGTAATGCGTGCTTGTTGGGGAAATAATCGTAAAGGGTACCGACCGAGATGCCCGTCTCGAGCGCGATGGCGCGGGTAGTGACGCCGGCCCATCCACGGTCGCGCCAAATCCGAACAAATGCATCGTAAATCGCCTGAACCGTAAATTTTGCGCGCGCCTGCGCCGGGCGTTTCAATGGCTTGTTGACCGCCTTGCCGGCGGGCTTGCCGCGAGGTTTCCGCACTGAAGAATCGCTAGCGGACGGTTTTCCGAACCCGGGAGGTGAACGGCGCTGGTACATTGGATCTATCGGACTTTATTAATCGGAAAAGAGGATCACATGAACAACTCAGTCACTGTAACACGCCTGCTGACTTGCAAAAATGCACTGAATCAGAGCCGGGTCGACACGATCGAGCAGCCGCTGCCGCTTGGCGATGGCGAGGTATTGCTGAAAATTGATCGGGTTGCCCTTACCACCAACAACATTACCTACGCTGCGTTCGGCGATGCAATGCAGTACTGGGACTTCTTTCCGACGCAAGACCCGGACTGGGGTCACATGCCGGCATGGGGCTTTGCCGATGTCGTTGCTTCCACCGTAGCGGGTGTGGAGACAGGCGAGCGCTTCTACGGCTATTTTCCGATCGCGAGCCATATCAAGATGCAGGCCGTGCGCGTATCGCCGCGCGGCTTTTACGACGGATCAGAGCATCGTGCGACGCTGACCTCCGCCTATAACCAGTATATGCGCTGCAGCAATGATGCTGCCTACGTGCGCGCGGACGAGAATTATCAATTGATCGTGCGCCCGTTGTTCATTACCTCGTTCATGGGCGCCGATTTTCTGCAGGATAATAATTTCTTCGGCGCCGAGCAGGTACTCGTTTCAAGTGCATCGAGCAAGACCGCCTACGGCACCGCGTTCTGCCTGCATGGGAAATACGATGTCAAACTGCTTGGATTGACCTCCGGCCGCAATCGTGAATTCGTCGAAGGCCTCGGCTGCTATGACGAAACGGTTACTTACGATGCGCTGGAGTCGCTCGCGCAAGACTGGCCGACCTTGTATCTCGATTTTTCCGGCGACGAAGCACTGCGATCGAAGGTCCATCATCATTTCGGCTCATCGCTGACTTATGACTGCTTTGCCGGATCAGCCCAAAACACGGATTTTCTGCGCAAGCTTGACTTGCCGGGGCCGGAGCCGAAATTTTATTTTGCACCGGTACAAATCAAGAAGCGCAATGCGGACTGGGGACATGACGTGGTCAATCAACGTTTCAACGATGCGCAATTGCGCTTCATCCGGCGTATAAGCGATCCCGAAAACTCATGGATGCGGGTGGAGGAAACGCACGGCTTTACCGCGGCGCAGCAGTTGATCGACGATCTGCACGCAGGCCGGACCGCTCCGTTTAACGGTTATGTGGTGATCATCGACTGATCCGATGCAGCGAGCCGGCAAGGGCGATCGAATGTGTCAGTGCATGCTTGGCTGGCGACCCATGCCGGCATGCCGCGTCGGCGCCGGCATCTGACGCAAACCTGCCGCTTCTTCCACGGCGTCGATCGCGGCCATCACCTCATCCGGCACCAGGTAATGGAGCATATGGCCGGCGCCTGCGGTAAGACGCAGGTCGCTCTGCGGCAACTCATCATGCAGGCGCTTTGAATTGTGTTGTGCATCAGCGATGCGATCCTCGGCGCCAGCGAGAATCGCGACCGGCATGGTCAGTTCACGGTAACGGTTGCAAAGCGCCATCGCGGAAGGAACCATCATCGCACTCTCGGCGGCGGCGGCCCGCAACTGCGACGGGCGTAGCGCCATCCATACCGGAAACGCCGCAAACCGCGGCGACACTGCGGCCGGGCTGAAAATTCTCCTGACGGCGGCAGGCCAGATCGCTCGTCCAAGCAGCGGTGAGACGGTGAAGCGCAGCAGATCGCCGATCACGGGAATCGCCGGCGGCGCCACCAGTGCCGCGTCGAGCCGCAAACTCGGATAGTAGTATCCCGACAGCAGCACCAGACTGCGTACATAAGATGGAAATTCGAGTGCCATTGCCAGTGCGACCAGAGTGCCCCACGAATGTCCGACCACGATCGCTTGTTCAACTTCGAGTTGCCGCAATGCGCGTTGCAATAACCGGGCTTGCGCAATCGGCGTCCATATCTTGTTGCGCGGTCGCTCACTGTGTCCGAAGCCGGGCCGATCAAAAATAATGACCCGATAATTTTCAGCGGCGCGATCAAGCAAGCCGCTGCATGCAAAATCTTCCATCATGCTGCCGTTACCATGCAACAGCACCAACGCCTGCCCCTGTCCGCGTTCAAGATAATGCAAGCGGATGCCATCGACCTCGATGAACTGTCCGATCGGCGGATTGGCACGCTCCGCCTGCCGCGTCTTGCTGCGCACGACGAAAGCGGCCACGGCCAAGACACTGATGGCCGCCAGCGCCACACCGCGCCGACGGGCAGGCCGTTTAATTCGTGCGATATTGTCATTTCCGGTATTGATCATCGCTAGCCCTCCAAAATTGATATCAGATTTATAAGAACTCTCTGTTAAAGCCTAAGTTCCTTGATCTGAAGTTCATAAATTTACCGGTATGGCCGAACGAGGTATAGGTATGGAAAAGCTTTCGGGCAAGTTCGCGCTTTACCCGATCGGAAAATGTGTCGAATCGGTATGCGGGAAAAAGTGGGGGCGCGACTTTAATTACTTAACCGGAACAATGAAGAACTGATGAGTTGATGAGTATCAGCTATGGAATTTCCAGTGGTCCAGCAACCATTGCTTGATCTGACTATAACTATGGAGTTCTGGCGGAACATGTTCATGCAACAATTTCTCGGCATGCCTGGCTACGCCTGTAGAACCTTTGCCGTAACGGTTGGCAAACATGTTGACGAAGTAGAGCACTTCATACCAATCCTGCCGATTTAAACGTGAAGGATCCGGCTCTTCCAGTTGCAGTGGATTGTCCGCTTCGATAGATTCCGAATAGCGGTACTTGAGATCGGATTTTGTCAGAGGTCCGGCTCTGTGATCGATTGCGATAAGCATTTCAGTCACTTCCAAACAATCATTAAGGAGTGATTAGACTACCGATTCATCTATCCGCACATGCCATAAATATGGGATATCGTGAACCATGCTTGTGCCCGGTCAAACCGACTTCCGTTCGCAAATTTCCATACCGCTCAAAAGTAGCGGAAAAATAGGGCATTATCGGATGTTGTCAAAAAAACTTTATTGCCTGGAGATCCATATGAAAGGAAGCTGTCTTTGCGGGACTGTGGAGTATGAAATCATTCAACTCGATTCGCCGATTGCACATTGTGCGTGTCGCACCTGCAGGAAAGCGCACGCGGCCGCATTCAATAGCTCGGCGGCGGTCAATCGTGATCACTTTCGATGGAGCAAGGGGCAGGAAAACCTCAAATACTATGAATCATCCCCAGGCAAGCGCCGCTATTTCTGCGGCACCTGCGGCTCGCATCTTGTCGCGGAGCGCATCGGCCAGCCGAATCTGATTTTGCGGGTGGCCACGCTTGACGACGATCCCGGGGGAAAACCCGTTTGTCGGATCTGGCAATCGCATGAAGTTCCCTGGCTTGAAAACGGATATCAAATTCCATCTTTCCCTGAATGGCAGCCTGGACACTAAATATGTTCGAATGGATTCGCGCCAACGAAATAGTCTTAGGGTGGATGGTTGCTACCTCTGTTGTTACATTTGCCGCAGCCATGATCGGAGGCCCGCTGTGGGTGATCAAAATCCCGTCCGATTATTTTGTAGAAAAAAAACATGCGCGCAAGCAATTGCGCGATCTCGGCATGGTCAAGGCAATCTTCGCAATCGGCAGGAACCTGCTTGGCGCCATTCTGGTCTTGCTCGGCGCCCTGATGCTGGTATTGCCGGGCCAGGGACTGCTCACCATTCTTGTCGGCATTATGCTGTTGGACCTGCCAGGGAAATACCGGATCGCAAGGTGGATCGTCGCGCGTCCTCCGGTACTGCAATCGATGAACTGGATACGCCGTCGCGCCGGCCACGCGCCTTTGGTTCTCGGTGATTGAACCGGCATGCCCGTCTCGCGCATCAGCTGCGTCTGTGGGCCGCAAATACCTTGCCGTGAATTGCTGACAGGATCGCTTCGACCGCAGGGTGCTTGATCTTGCGTTCGTTCGAAATCGCATAAAATTGTTCGCGAACCTGTGCAAGCTCTCCTACCGGTATCGCGCCAAACTGTTTCTCGACATCGGCAACCAGAGCTGACGATGCGGGGAAAAGTCCCAGGCCGCTGCGTCCGAAGGTATTCAGCAAGGCATTGTCATCAAACTCCCCGACCACGTTCGGTCGCACTTCATGTGTTTCGAGCCAGTGGTCAATGCGTCCGCGCACTGCATTGTTTCGTGTCGGCAGCAACAGCGGCGCGCCATTCAAACTTGACGGGAACTTCGTGCGGTATTTCCTTGCAAGTTCCGGCACGCCGAACAGCATCACTTCGCTTTCCCCCAGCAAATGACTGAACACGCGCAACGTAGTTCCCGACGGCACTGGTCGGTCTGTTAATACGACGTCAAGCTTGTGTACCGACAAGTCCCCCAAGAGCGATTCAAAATTGTCTTCATAGCAAACCAGTTTGACCGGCTCCGGCAACGACAATGTAGCCTCCAGCAACCGTGACGAAATCAGCTTGGGCACCGAATCGGATATGCCGACCGTCAATCGCATTGCGCGATCGATATCAGACGACATGAGGGCTTCCTGCATTTGCTCGCCGAGTAAAAATATTTGATCCGCATAGCCGAGCGCAATCCGTCCCGCTTCGGTCAACACCAGACGCCGGCCTTGCGGCGCAAGCAGCGATTTGCCGATCGACCGCTCAAGCAGCCCAAGTTGCGCGCTGATCGTTTGGATTGCAACGTCCAGTCGTTCCGCGGCACGGGTTATGCTTCCCTCCTTGGCTACCACCCAGAAATAATAGAGATGCCGAAAGTTCAAGCCTGTGGTTTTCATTGTTCGCTTTTTCCGAATAAACCGTTCTATTATCTTCGCTTTTTATCGCATTTAAATTTCACTATGATGTTTTTGTTTCTTGCACCGGCAGGAAGCGCCGATGCACTCGGTATCTGCCTAATCTCATGAAGCAGTTTCGTCCAGAACCGTTTTCATTTTATAAGGATTCAGCCATGAACGATCGTTACCAAACCACGCGCAGCAACCCGCTCCGCACCCTCTCCGCCACTACCGTTATGGATAGCGCGGCGCATCGCGTTCTGCGCAATACTTATATGTTGCTGTCGTTATGCCTCGGCTTTGCGGCACTGACCGCGGGTACGTCGGCGGCACTCGGCTTGCCGCATCCCGGCATCATCATCACGCTGGTAGGCTATTTCGGCTTGCTGTTTCTTGTCACGAAATATCGTGACCGGGGCGTGGGTGTTGCGTTGGTTTTTGCACTAACCGGCTTCATGGGTTATACCCTGGGACCGATTATCAGCCAATATCTGAACATGCCCAACGGCACGCAAATAGTGATGACCGCGCTAGGCGGCACAGCTGCAATTTTCATGGGGTTGTCAGCTTATGTGCTTATAAGCAAACGCGATCTGTCATTCATGGGCGGATTCCTGATGATCGGCATTCTGGTCGCTTTTCTGGCCGGCCTAGCAGCGATTTTCCTGAACATCCCGGCACTTTCATTGACCGTATCGGCCGCATTCGTGCTGCTGATGTCGGGGCTGATTCTCTATGAAACCAGCAATATCGTGCATGGCGGCGAAACCAACTATGTGATGGCGACGGTAACGTTGTTCGTGTCGATCTTCAATTTGTTCACCAGCCTGCTGCATTTGCTGGGTTTTGCCGGCAGAGAATAAGGCAGCCGCGAATCATAACGTACCGGCATTGATCTTCTTCAGGGTGCCGTCTGCAGCAATACGCCACCCTGGAGTTTTTTGCAATCACATTTCGATCTTTACCGATCTTTACAATCCGAGGCCTTCCCTCTGAACCCATGCTATGGGTAGCATGGGTTCAGAGGTACCTCGCGCAGTCTCCCGAGACCAATAACAACGAGGAAAATTTTCCGTGCTTGAATTACTGACAGATCCGCAAGTCTGGGTCGCGTTCGCCACTCTTACCGCACTCGAACTTGTGCTTGGCATCGACAACATTATTTTCATCTCGATCCTGGTCGACAGGCTGCCGCAGCATCAAAGAGAATTCGCACGGAAAATCGGCTTGTTCGGGGCAATGTTCATGCGTATCGGATTGCTGCTTGTCCTGGCCTGGATTGTCGGACTTACCGCACCGTTGTTTTCCGTATTCCAGCGCGAAGTTTCCGGGCGCGACCTGGTATTGATTGCCGGAGGATTGTTCCTGCTCTGGAAGAGCGTTGGGGAAATTCATCAATCTCTTGAAGGTGAAGAGGGACATGAAACGGGTGCGGTCAAAGCCACCTTTGCCGCCATCATCGTGCAGATCATGCTGATCGATATCGTGTTTTCGCTCGATTCGATCATCACTGCGGTCGGCATGGTGGAACAGGTCTCGGTGATGATTGCCGCGGTGATTGCTTCAGTCGGAATGATGATGCTGTTTGCCGGGCCGATCGGCCGCTTTGTTTCCGCGCACCCGACAATCAAGATGCTTGCCCTGTCCTTTTTGGTCGTTGTCGGTGTTGTCCTGATCGCCGAGGGCTTCGGCCATCACGTGCCGAAAGGATATGTCTATAGTGCAATGGCTTTTTCGGTCATAGTTGAAATGCTGAATATAAAAATGCGAAAACGCGCCGCCCAGCCCGTGCATCTTCGTGCTGCTTATTCACCCGTGGAAGAATCGGTTAAGGAACATTGACATGCGGCGGCATGGAAGAATTGCGAAACAATTTTCCCGGGGCATTGCGACGATGAAATCGCCCCTGTTTTGCGGTCCGCAACCTTTGCCGGCACAGACAGTCAAAATTGAATACCATTATTGCCAAGGATAAAACCATGAGACTGGATATTTACAAAAGGCCTGAAAATGGCGGTCAATATTCTTATCTTGCTGTTCCCGAAGGAAAGGAAATTCCGCAAGAAGCAACCAATATCGATTGGGAGGCAGCCGAACGCAGCATCGACTTTGACGAAAACAATGGCAGGCTTGCCGAGTTTTCGATCGACGATCCGTTACAGCAAATCAATGCCAAGGGCTATGCGATTACCAGCGTAAAAAACCTGGCGGGCATCGACCGCAACGGGTAAAGGAAAAGCGTTCCCCCGAGGTGGTCAACACAGCCAAATGAAGTGGACCAAGTGCCAGACCGCCTTGGGCTTGCGTGTCACACCAGTGCGCGATCCGATAGCTCTTTTTTGACATACGCGTAAAGTACCGGTGCCGCAACGATACCGGGCAAGCCAAAAATTGCTTCCATTACCAGCATCGCCGCCAACAACTCCCACGCGCGCGCATCGATATGCGATCCGATGATTTTCGCATTCAGGAAATATTCGAGTTTGTGAATCAGCACCAGGAATGTCAATGCGGCAACCGCCGTCTGCAAGGAATGCGACAGGCCGACGATCACAATCACGGTGTTGGAAATGAGATTGCCGATCACCGGCAGCAATCCGGCAACAAACGTGATGGCGATCATGGTCTTCTGCAATGGCAGTTCAACGCCGGCCAGAGGCAGCACGACCAATAGAAAGATCGCTGTAAATACGGCATTGATTGCGGCGATGCGAACCTGCGCAAAGACGATCCGCCGGAAAGCAAGATTCAGGTTAACGACGCGCTCATGCAGCGCAGCGGCCAACGGCCGGTAATTGTGGATGGTGGTCGTATCGTACAGCGCCGCCATTGCACCGATCACCATCCCGATCAAAAGATGGGCAATGGTCCGACCGGCCTTCTGCCCGATGGTTTTCGCCTCGACCGCATGCGCGTTCAGCCACGCAATTATCATTTCCCCGAGTGCTTCGGCACTCGCCGGCAGGCGATTTCTGAGCCACTCCGGAATCTGTCCGCGAGACGCGTCGATAATGGATGCCAATTTTTTCAACAACACCGGAAAGCTGCCGGCATCACTTTTCAAAAAAGTGATCGTTCCCCAGATTGCTGCTGACAACAGCATGACGATCAACGCACTGAGCAATGCAATCGCGACCATTTTCGCGCGCTGACCGTTGATTTTTTTGCCCAGCAGCGGCGCCAGCATATGAACCAGGGAATACACCAGCAAGCCGGAAAAAAGCGCGGCAAGCAAGCCTTTCCCCAGTACGACAAGCAGTGCGAGTGCAGCGAGAATGTATGACGCGATAATCGGCCAATCGATTTTTTTCTGAGATGCCATGATGGATTTTTTGGTAAGAGTGGGGAATTTACCGCATATTCAACCAGCGCATATACATGTTTTCAAGGCATTGTGACCGATTCCGGAGCGGGTGGCGAACGTATGGCGTCCTGCATGATCGAAATTCGCTGTATCACCATCAAAAAAGCCAATTAACTCCCGGAATTTTCACATCCTCTTTTTTTACCGAATTTCGGCACTAATGAGCCGGTTTATGGTCGCTATTGATGGCGAAATTTTTATTTCCATTGAAAATGAAACGGTTGAATATTTGCAGTGCGAATCTGCGCCCGTATTCAGAATATGTCTTGGCAGCCATATGTTTACCGTTCCTTGTCAACGCGTGCGGCGGTGGAAGCGGCGATGCACCACCATCGGCGGCGCCGGCTGCACCGCCACCGGCTGCAGCCGCGTTGGCAACGCCCGCGTCCGTCAGAAAAACGCTGGAAATACCCGAGCCGCTCGCCGAAGGGCCATTCGAGACCGACAAGTCGTTGAACGTTCCGCCAGGTTTTGGAATACGGCTTTGGGCACGCGTGGAAAATGCACGCTTCATGGCGCTTGCCCCCAATGGCGACGTGCTTGTGTCGGTTCCTTCGTCCGGTCAGGTGTTGTTGTTGCGAGAGCGGGCCAATGATTTACCGCAACGATTTGAATTCGCCAGCGGATTGCAAGCTCCTCATGACATGGTGTTCCATCAGATCGATGGCGTAACTTATCTTTATATTGCCGAGTCGAATCGTATTACCCGTTCTGTTTACACAACCGGAGCAACGCGAACAGCCGAGCGTGAAGTTGTGGTTGCCGATTTTCCTGATGCCTCGACGCCGGAATTGCGCGGAGCCTATAACCATCAACTCAAGAACATCGCATTGTCGCCGGATCACAAGTTATACGTGTCGATCGCCTCCACCTGTAACGCATGTCCTGAGGATGTAACCAGCGATCCGGTCCGCGGCGCCATCCATGAATACAATGCCGACGGGACGAACCGGCGGCTGTTCGCGCGCGGCGTGCGCAATGCGGAGGGCCTCGATTTCCTGCCGGGTACAAACCAGCTTTGGGCAGCGCTGATCGGACGCGACGAAATTCCTTACCCATTTGACGATGACTACGATGGCGACGGCCAGTCCGATTACGGACGGATTATGCAGCGGTTTGTCGACGACAATCCGCCTGAACTGTTTACCCGCATCCGCGATGGCGGCCACTATGGGTGGCCGTACTGCAATCCCGTGCCCAATGCGGACATGACGAATCCCGCCCTGGTACGTGATTATTCCCTGAATCTCGACGGTGCAAAACTTGATTGCTCAAGCGTGGACCGTGCTGCAAAAGGCATGCGCGCCCACGCCACGCCGCTGGGTCTCAGCTTTCTGCACAACAGCAATGTCCCTGCCGCGTATCGAAGCGGCGCTGTGGTCGCGCTGCATGGATGCTGGAATTGCAGCAGTTTACGCGCCGGTTTCAAGGTAATTTATTTTCCGTTCGATGAAGCCGGCAATCCCGGTGCGGAAATCGATCTCATATCCGGCTTTGTCACCGATCCCGATGCGCGTGCGGTATGGGGGCGGCCGGTGGATGCCATCGCCGATGCAAAAGGTAACCTCCTCGTGTCGGACGATCACGCGGGCGCAATCTATCAGCTGTACCCGATGGAGCGGTGATATTCCGGCCGGAACAGCAATCTGACAGAAAATGTACACGCTTGGCGAGAGTTCTTGCAGAATTTCAACACATGCAGCACTATTCCATTGAGGAAATACAATGGAGGTGTGGCATGGATTCATCTACCGTCTATACAAAGACTGCGCGAGGCTCGGAGGAAATCGCTTCACGCAGTCATGGACTTTCTTCCCGTGTACGAGCCATGTTGATCATGGTCGATGGCCGTCGAAATACAGCGGCCTTGCTGGCGCAGAACCCCGACCGGGCTGAAGCCGAATCTTATCTGGCTGCGCTGCTGGACGGGGGATTCATTCACGCCGCCATTCAACCTTCGGTTGCCCCGGCTGAAAACCCGCCTCCGCCAGCTCCTGCCGTCGATATCGGAACAGTCAAGCAGTACATCAACAGCACGCTGCATAGCCTCTTGGGACCGGATGCCGACATGTTTACCGTGAAAGTCGATGCCGCAAACGATATGCCGACCTTGCTAACCCTATCCGTGAAGCTGCATGAAGTCATTCAAGGCATAGGAGGCAAAAAGAAGGCGGATGATTTCAAGGAAAAAATTTCCTCGCTGCTTGTCTGAAAGAATTGCGATCGCGTCCTGTCATCATGGACCAACTCATGTGAATCCGAGCGGTTTGCGAACGCATAGGCGGCAACCGGCTTGCTGAAACAACATCCCCGCCGCGTTCGTCTCCGCGCCTTCGGCATTTCCATCAGGCCGGGCCGTCTTCGATCAGTTGATGAAATCAATGCGCTCAAAATCAAATCGCATTGCGCACAAAATTGCTAACGTTCTTCTTGCAGCTCATTCATCGTGTCGGCGGCAAAACGAAGTTCGATGCCAGTGCGTCGCACTGAAGTATTGGAACTGATTCTCTTCGATGACAAATCTAGGTGAGGGAAGACGCATGCGCCATGCTGAACTCTTTTTTGCATTCTTGATTGGCAACCAACATCGGATCTTTACCACGTCGCTCCTTGCGCTGGCATTCATTTCGCCGATCCCGGCGGGGCATGCCCAATCCACCGCTGCCGCTGCCATACACACCGAAGTCTTGGCAAAAGGTCTGGAACATCCGTGGGCGCTGGCATTTATCGATGATGGCCGCATGCTCGTCACCGAACGCCCCGGCCGGCTGCGCTTGATACAGCCCGACGGTGAAATCGGAGCGCCGATCGAGGGCTTGCCGAAAATCGATGCGGGCGGGCAAGGCGGCTTGCTGGATGTGATTGCCGATAGCCGCTTTACACGCAACCGGACAATTTATTTTTGCTACGCTGAAGCGGGCGGATCCGGGAATTCGACGGCATTGGCGTCGGCCCGCCTCTCAGAAGATGGGCGACGGCTGGAGCAATTGAAGCATTTGTTCAGCCAGCGGCCGAAAATCGGCAGCAGCGCGCATTTCGGCTGCCGGATCGTCGAGAGCAATGACGGAACATTGTTCCTGACCATGGGCGATCGTTTCAGCCGCAGGGACGATGCCCAACGTCTCGACAATCACATCGGCAAGATCGTTCGCCTTCGCAAGGACGGTTCGGTACCCGCGGACAATCCGTTTGCAGGCAACCGGTCGGCCGGGCGCAATGCGCTGCCCGAGATATGGAGCTATGGGCATCGCAACGGGCAAGGCGCGGCGCTTGGACCGGACGGCAAGTTGTGGATGCATGAACACGGCGCCCAGGGCGGCGACGAAATCAACGTGGCGGAGGCGGGCAAGAACTACGGCTGGCCCGTTATTTCCCACGGCGTAAATTACGGCGGAGGAAAAATCGGTGAAGGCTTGACCGCAAAGGAAGGCATGGAGCAGCCTTTGTATCACTGGACACCGTCGATTGCGCCGTCGGGCATGGCTTTCCTGCACAGCGATCGCTATGGCAAGTCATGGCAAGGCAATTTATTCGTGGGCGCGCTCAAGTTCAAATACCTGGCGCGGCTGGAACTGCGCGATGGCAAGGTGGTACGCGAAGAACGCTTGCTGCGAAATCTCGATCGCCGCATTCGTGACGTGCGTGAAGGCCCGGATGGGCTGCTTTATATACTCACCGATGAGAATCAAGGAGCTCTCATCAGGCTGCTTCCCGGTTCATGACGCTTCAAAATTTGCCGATGTGCTGTCAGGCAGCAGCTCTTGAACTCCGATCCAGGTATATCTCGAACTTCTCGATCGGTAATGGCTGGCTGTAAAGATAGCCTTGATAGGTGTGGCATCCGTTACGGTTCAGAAAGTCCCGCTCGTCTTCGGTTTCAACACCTTCTGCAATGACCGCGAGGCCGAGGCTCTGCCCCAGTGCGATAATGGTGCGTACAATGGCGGCATCGTTCGGATCGTTTGCCACATCCCTGACGAAAGACTGATCGATCTTCAACTGATCCAGCGGCAAGCGCTTCAGATAAGAAAGCGACGAGTAACCGGTGCCGAAATCATCCAGTGAAAAACCGACGCCTCTTGCCTTCAGTGCGCTCATCTTCGCAATCGCATCTTCTACACCGTGGATCAGCAGACTCTCGGTGAGTTCGAGCTTCAGCCTAGTCGGATCGGCGCCGGTTTTTTGCAACACGCCCAGCACCAGTTCAACAAATTCAGGATGACGGAACTGGCATATGCTGACGTTCACCGCCATCGTAAGATGCATTTTGTCCGGCTCCGCCGCCCAGACCGCCAATTGAGCACAAGCGGTTTCCAGCACCCATTGGCCCAACGGCAAGATCAATCCGGTTTCTTCTGCCAGCGGGATAAATTGTTCGGGCGAGACCATGCCTCGCTGAATTTGCTTCCATCGCACCAGGGCCTCGGCTCCTACGACACAACCCTGGCTGTTAACCTGTGGCTGATAATGCAACAGGAATTCGCCTTGCTGCAATCCCAGGCGAAAATCCGCTTCCAATGCGACTCGGGCGGTAACTGCCGTCTGCATTTTCGGATCGAAGAACCGCATCGTGTTGCGGCCCGAGGCTTTGGCCTGATACATGGCCAGATCCGCACGTTTGAGCAACTCGTCCACATCGTTTTCATCGCCCGTGAACAAAGTCGCTCCAATGCTGGGCGTGCTGTGGTAGGCATGGCCCGCAAGGTAGTAGGGCAAGGTGAATGCATCCAATATTTTTCCACCGACGGTTTTTGTGTGGGCGGCGGCATCCCGAAGATTCTCCCCCAGGCTTTCCAGCATCACGACGAACTCGTCGCCTCCGAGGCGGGCCACCGTGTCGCTGTCGCGGACACAAGTGCTGAGCCGTGTCGCGACTTGCTGCAGTAACAAATCGCCTTTTTCATGTCCGAGGGTGTCATTCAACGTCTTGAAATTATCCAGGTCGATAAACAACAGCGCTCCGATACGGTGGGTACGCACATTCAGCGACAATGCATGCTGCAACCGGTCCAGCAGCAATAGCCGATTGGGCAGACGAGTCAGCGGATCGTAAAAAGCCAGATGCTGAAGCTGTTGTTCCGCCGCCTTGCGCTGCGTGATATCGGTGTTAATCGCGAGGATCGATTGCGGCATGCCGCGATCGTCTTTCACCAGCGTCCAGCGGCTTTCAACAATCAAAGTGCTGCCATCCTTGCGCCGCTGCACCGCTTCACCGCTCCATTCGCCTTGCATCATCACCAGGCTGTTGGCTTCGGCAAACGTAATGGAATCTTCATAGAGAAGTTTGTCTTTCGAATTGCCGATCGCCTCTTCCGACGTCCACCCATACAGACGTTCGGCACTTTTATTCCAGAATAGGATCAGGTTGTCCATCCCGCGCACAATAATCGCATCCTGCGCCTTGTCGAGCAACGATGCCTGATTGCGAATGCGCACATCAGCGCTCTCGCGTTCCAGTTCGGCCGCTGCGCGTGCCGCGAAAATCTGAAGAGTGGAAAACGTGAGGTCGGAACTTTTCAGCGGATCGCGGAACTGTACATACAGCAGCCCCACCGGCTGGCCGGCAGAATTGTCCAGTCGCGCGCCCACGTAGGCCTGTGCGCCGAAAAGGCCGAGCGATGGTGAGCGAGGAAACTGCCTGGCGGCATCTGCAGGCACGACAAACCGTCCGTTCCGCAACAATTCCATGCACGGCGTGCCGTCGAACCCATAGTCGAAATTTTCTTGCAGAACGCCATCCACCACGATGGCCATCATGCGTCCGGTTACGGTGTCGCCCGGCAACAGCCGCGCGACAAAGCCGCCCTGCGCACCGACTGCTTCCGCCATGTTGCGCGCCAGATGCTCGAAAAACTCGGTACCGGAACTTGCCGACACCACCGCCGCCACTTTCAACACGGCGGCCTGAAGCCGCCGCCGCTCTTCCTGCGAACGAATATTGCTGATTCCGAATGCCAGATCATCGGCCAAGTCCTGCAACAGCTTGATTTCATCGGCGGGTGCGGTGAGCACTTCACTGGAGTACATGGCCAGCAATCCGAAAGTGCGCTCCTTGTCGCGCAGTGGCAGGTAAATTCCGCCTCGAAAACCGTATTGCTTAATTGATGAAAACCAGGGAGCCATCGATGGCTCCCGTGTCAGATCGTCTATGATTGTCGCCGCGCCGCTGCGGATGGTTTTACCAGCAGGGCCACGGCCGATCGCATCGTCCTCGGACCAGCTGTGCCTCGATCCGGACAGGTAAGCGCCAACCTCGGGAATGCCGGCATACGCTGGAAACTTGATGGACTTGGCTTCGTCGTCATGGGCGTAGCCGACCCATGCCGTCCAATAGCCGCCGATGTCCAGCGTAAGACGGCAAATTCCATTCAACAGTTCGGTTTCATCGCTGGTGCGAATGAGAAGCTCATTGCATGCGGTGCGCATGCGCAGCGCACGATTCAGGCGCGCGGTATTCAATTCGGATTGCCTGCGCGCGGTCAAATCGCTCACGCCGCCGGCAATGCTCTCCAACGTGCGCGTAAGGCGATCGGCCAGTTCGTGGATTTTTGCTTCGGCGACTTTGCGGTCGTCAATATCGGTCGCATTGCCATACCACTTGACGATCGCCCCGGCTTCATCGCGGATCGGGATCGCACTGACGATATGCCAGCGAGGCGTCGCGTCCGACGCGCGCCATAGGCGCAACTCTGCCGAATACGGCTCGCCTGTATATATGCATTCGCGCCACAATGCCACGCAGCGATCGACATCCTCGCCATGCGCCGCATTTATCCAGCTTTGCATGGCCGGGTCCGCACCACCGATCCCGGTGTATTCTGCCATCGCATGGTTGATATAGTCGGGGCTTCCGTCCGGTTCGGCGGTCCATACGATCTGCGACATCGCATCGGCAATCTGATAGAAGCGCCGTTGGCCCTGATTGGTCGCCTTTTCGGTCTGCTTCTTTTCCGTAATATCCTGCAAAGCACCCTGCACCATGAAGATCGCGCCGCCGGCATCGCGCGCGGCTTCGCCGATCACACGCACCCAGACCCGACCGCCTTTGCCGGTAACGATTTGTAGTTCCTCGTCGAACGCGATGCCATGACGACTACAGGTGGCAAAAGCAAATTTGATTTCTTCGCGCGATTCGGGTGTGTAAAAATTGATTGCTTCATTGATCGTCGGACGAAAACCGTGCGGTACTTCGTGGATATCGCACACCTCATTCGACCACGTCAATCGGCATGCGGAAATATCCAAATTCCATCCCCCGATATGCGCCATCCGGCCGGCGATCTGCCGCAGATTTTCGCTTTGCATATCCGATGCGGCGTTGCCGTCGCCACAGTCGCTTGCCGGACTTTCAACGGATTGACGTCGGCGTCGCAACTCAAGCTGCATCATCACCTGGTCCGCAAAAATTTCCAATGCCCCTTTCTGTTTCAGGCTCAGTCTGCGGGGTGTCCGATCCATCACCGCCAGTGCGCCGAGCGCGAAACCGTTTGGCGCAATCAACGGCATGCCGGCGTAGAAACGCAGGCCGGGGTTCGCTGTTACAAGTGGATTGTTTTTGAAAAGGGGATTCTTCAATGCGTCGGGCACAACGAACAAGCTTGTACCGCAGATCGCATGTGCGCAAAATGCGATTGCGCGATCGGTTTCACGAATATCGAGGCCAACGATGGATTTGAACCATTGACGCCGCTCGTCGACAAGTGTCACGGTTGCAATCGGGGTCCCGCAGATGCAGGCAACTGTCTGAGTTATTTGATCAAACTCGTATTCCGGAAGGGTATCCAGAATTCCGTATGTTTTCAAAGCATTGAGCCGGCTTCGCTCATGTGGAGCGGCTTTCGCCATATCCATGGGTTTTTCCAGTTAGGAAGGGACCTTGAACATCTGATCAGTTCTTTTTTTCAACGCGATCATACATGGATGCTGCCAGGAAAAAAATGAGGCATATCAAAGTTTCAATTAACAATTTCCTTGCGAAAAATTTATTTTCAATCGATTCTTTAGCCGTGGCGATCTAAACAAAATTTCCATGGAATTCTTTAACTTCAATAAGTTGTGACATTCCGAGTATTTTTTCGCATGATAATTGTTACAGCCGCGGCAAAAGTACTTTTGTCAGTTCCATGTCGCTTAATATCATTGGATTGGTTCGCATGCTCCCGCCCCGGCTGCCGGCTACCACTTTCTCAATATCGCTTTCCTCCATGCCGAATTCCGACAACCGGGGCAGCCTCAACCGATCTACCCAGGATCGCAACAGGTCCGTCAAGGCGTCGGTATTTGCTCGATCGTCTTCGGCCGAAGCACCGGTAAAAAGGCGCCCGACTGCAGCATATTTTTTCAACGCCGCCGATTGTGGATCGCGGCTTCGCAATGCCTGAATATTGACTGCAGTAGCTTCTGCCACGAGCGTGCCGCACACCACACCATGCGGTATTGGAAAAAATGCGCCCAGCGGCGATGCAAGGCCGTGCACCGAACCCAATCCGGCCTGTGCGAGGGCAATGCCGGACATCAATGAAGCGTACGCAAGCCTGGAAAATCCTTGCGCCTGTTGTGGATGATTGTCTTCCCATGCGGACCAGAATCCATCGTGGAACGCTGTCAGGCCGGACCACGACAGCGCATCGGTAAACGGACTGGCATTGGTGGATACATAGGATTCCAGTAACTGGGTGAACGCATCCATGCCGTTGGCGGCAATCAAATTTTTCGGGCAGGAAGCCAGTAATTCCGGATCGACGATGGCAACTCTGGCCACCAGCGCGTCGTGCCGGAATGATTTTTTAAAACCTTGCTTGCCTTGTATGCTCAACACGGCATTTTTCGTCGCTTCGCTGCCGGTGCCGGCTGTAGTCGGCACCGCGACGAAAGGAACCGATGGCCCTTCATAGATCAATCCGCGTCCGACACCTTCCAGATAATCCATCACGGAATTGCCCGAGTTAAGCAAGCCGGCGATTGCTTTGGCGGCATCCAGCACGCTGCCGCCGCCAATACCGACCACTGCCTGAATATTTGAATCGCGGTAATGCGCGACTGCCGCATCCACTAATTCGGGCGACGGCTCCCGATCCACCTGAGTCCTTTCCCACGCAATGCCGCGCGCGTCCAGTGTCGACAACAGTTCGGTCCAGCGGGGCGTTGACACGAACGATTGACCGCCGGTCACCAATAGCACCTTGTTCCCGAACTGTGCCGCCACTTCGGCAATTTTTGCCGACTGGCCGGCGCCGAAGCGGATTTCCGGAAGGCGCGCAACGGAAAATGTCGAAATTGAATCCATCAAATGATTACCCATCATTTATCGATCTTTTAGAAAATAAATTACAGCATCATGAATTGACGCATTCGCCCCCCACCCTACCCCCCATAGGTCTTGCAAGCGAAAGATTTATTTTGCGAATACCTGGCTCAGGTTGGCGAAGGATTTGAATTCAAGCGCATTGCCGGACGGGTCCAGAAAGAACATCGTTGCCTGCTCGCCGACTTCGCCTTTGAAGCGGACATGCGGTTCGATAATGAACTTGATATTTGCACGCTTCAGTTTTTCAGCCAGCGCATCCCAATCCGCACGATCCAGGATCGCACCGAAATGCCGTACCGGCACTTGGTCGCCATCCACTTCGCTGGTGGTTTCATGACCTGCCTCGTTCGGAGCCAGGTGCGCGACGATCTGATGGCCGTAAAAATTGAAATCGACCCATGCATCGGAACTGCGGCCTTCTTCACATCCAAGCAAATCGCCGTAAAACTGCCGTGCGGCCGCGATATCGTGCACCGGAAATGCCAAATGGAATAGCGGATTGGGTTTCATCGTAAATCCTTCAGGTAAAAAAACACTGTGAAGTGGAACAGGCGGATGTCGCACGAACTTATTTTACAGCGTTGGCGAATCCGGAAAGCGGCGCATGCGAGGCGCTGCTGTTTGCCGCGGCAGGGTGTGCCGGCACGATCACGGCGAATGCTTTTCCTGCGCTGGGTGCAGTGGATAGGCTCGAATGAGCCGCCTTTGCGCATTTTCTTGCTTCGAATCGATCAAGGAAAAGAAGTTCGAAAGAGGGTCGGATACACACTCACGTGAATGAATCAGGATCTTACCCGCTCGTCGGCACCAACCTCAGGCGGGTGATTTCGGACGGCGCACCAAATCGCTTCGGCGGACCCCAATAACCGGTGCCGCGGCTGGTATATACCCAAAGCCGGCGCAACCGATGGAGGCCCGCCGTATAGGGTTGCTGCATCGGCACGAAAAAATTCCACGGGAAAAACTGTCCGCCGTGAGTATGGCCCGACAATTGCAAATCGAAACCCGCATCCGCCGCTGCGTTGGCGCTACGCGGCTGATGTGCAAGCAAGATTTTCACTGCCACGTGGCCGGGTGCGCCGGCCAGTGCGGCATGGGGGTCGCTGCGATGCGAAGCGTCGAACAAATGCGCGGTGTAATCGGTGATGCCCGCCACCAGCAACGATACGCCTTGATGCGTCAGCAGTACATGCTGGTTCATCAATACCGTCAAGCCGAGACGCCGCACCTCCGCAATCCACGCATGCGCATTGGAGTAGTACTCATGATTGCCGGTGACGAAATAGGCGCCATGCTTTGCGATCAGGTTTCCCAATGGCGCGGTATGCGATGCCAGCCGATCGACGCTGCCGTCCACCAGATCGCCGGTCACCGCGATCAGGTCCGCTTCGAGCCCATTGACCACATTGACGATCGCGTCCAGATAGCCGCGCTTGATGGTCGGTCCGATATGAATATCGCTGATCTGCGCGATGGTAAAACCATGCAAGGCGGCAGGCAGATTACTGATCGGCACATCGACATCGACCACCTTTGCCACGCGGCGCGCATTGATCAGGCCGATCACCGTTACCAGGCCCGCCAATGCCGGCACGGCGGCCGCGGTCCAGTTCGCGAGCGCTGTGCTATACGCACCCGGAACAAATGCCGCGAGTAATATGACATCCCTCAAAATGGTCAGCACCAGCAATGAAGAAAACATGCCCAATGCCAGCAAGCCGGCCCATGCCAGACGGTCCGACAATGGCTGACGCTTGACTGCGCGCGACAACAAGCCGGCCGGCACCAACGCGAAAGACGCGACCAGAAACAATATTCCGGCAATCCGGATGGATGAATCAAGCGGCAAATCAGGCAGCACGCGCCAGCCGATATACGCATGCAATAGCGCCAGTATGCTTGAGACCACGATGATGGTGTTACGAGGCGGCATAAGAATTCCGGTTGGGGAAGGAATAGAGGCGATGTTGTCGTATGTTGGGACCGATACCGGAGAATCAATGACGTCGTGGAAGTCGGTATTCAGCCTTTCCGCGTCCGCCGGCGATGCTCGTGTCAAGCAAGCCTATTTATGCGGTGCCCGACACATCTGTCAGGCGGCCGCGATATAGCGCGGCAATCAGGTCCGATTGGGTCACCATTCCCGCAAGCCGTCTTTCCGCATTGATAATCGGTATGTGATGCAATCCGATATCGGAGAGCAGGGGAACCAATTCGACAATATGCATATCGGCAGGCGTGAAGCCGATCCGGTCACCGGGACGAACATCGTTGGTGTTGTGCGTATTGCCATGATTGAGTTGCGGCGGATGCAGATAGCGGCGCCGGGTCGCATTATTGAATGCGATGGCAACCGCCAGCAGCAGCAATGAATTGATGCCGACCGGCGACAATAAGAAAAGATAGCCCTGATCATGAATCACCGGTCCGCCCATCACGGCAGCCAATGCGATCGCACCGCCGGGCGGATGCAGACAGCGCAATGCAAACATTGCGCCGATTGCGCCGGCAACGGCGACTGCCGCCGCAAGCGTCAGATCCGGAATCCAAATGACGCAGGTCACTCCGATCGCGGCCGAAATGACGTTGCCGCCGAGGATAGACCATGGCTGCGCCAATGGGCTCGCCGGAACCGAAAACAGCAGTACCGCTGAAGCACCCATCGGCGCAATCAGCAACGGCAATTCCATTGATGATCCGAGCACCATGCGGCTGACCGCCGCGGTCAGGAAAATTCCGATCAATGCGCCGCCGCAGGCGCGCAAGCGCTCAACACCATTGACACGCATGCGTCCAGGTTTGAATCCATGCAACCAAACCAATACCGCTCTCACGCGATGTCGCTCCTTGTGGCAACAGGTCCGGGACCCGAGGAAGAAAAGAGGCGTGAGTTTACATCAGCAGTCGCTTCTTCGCAGGAAGGGGCGATGGGCCGCATCGGGAAAACCTCGATTGCAAGGAGCCGTTCCAAACCCGCGGAGCGCCAAATAACCTGGAGCCCGCTGGTGCGGCTTTTCTCAAACGGTAATCAGTTCAATCGGCTGGCACGGCTTGACTGCGTCAATTGAGCTGCCGCTTGATGCAATGCGGCGATTCCGGGACGGGCAATATTGGCGAGTAGCGGACCGGCCGCTTCCGATCCGAATCAATGGAGGGCCGGCAGCGGTGTCGGCAAACGAAGGCATCGGCGGTGCGATATCGTTCGTAAACCGAATGGGCTGCCGGGTTACTGCTACTGCAATGACTTAGAACGAGTGACGAACACCAACGCTGAAGGTCGAACGGTCTGTGCCGGCAACCCCGGCGCCGCCGGCAAATCCACCGGCATTCACGCTGGCCGCGGCTTCGTTGTTGATGCGCGCAACCGACGTGTACAAGTTGGTGCGCTTGGACAAGCTATAGATATAACCTAGCGCCAACTGTTCTGCGTCGCGGTTTGCGCCCATGTCGTCGCGGCGAAGAATATATGATGCCAGGATCTTGCCGGCTCCGAGCGGAACGCTGACGCCGATCATTGCCTCATCACGATCGACATTTTTAACGCCGGCAGCGGTGCTGCCCTTGTTCAGCGCGTATGCCGCATGGAGTTTGACTACGCGAAAGTCGTAGGTGCCTCCCAGCAGTGTCGTTCTCGAATCGCCCGTGGCTACACCAGCAGCCTGCTGGTTCTGGTCATGGTGCGCGAGAATGACGTTAAACGGGCCGGCGGCGTAACCAGCGGACAAACCGGCTTGACGGCCAATCGAACTGCTGCCTGCCACTTCACCCAGGCTGTATGCGAGTTCACCTTTGAAGCCACCCAATTTCGGGGTCGAATAGTTGATGGTGTTGTCGCCGCGATCGCCGTATACATTGAAAATATTGCTTGCGGTACCGATGTTGCCAAGATTGAACGGATCGATGGTGTTGAGCGCATTACGGAGCGGATGGTATTGACGACCCAGTTTCACCGCGCCAAAACTGCCTGTGAGTCCGACGAATGCCTGCCGGCCAAACAGGCGGCCCTGACCCAGCGAACCGTCATCGACGTTGAAGCCGTTTTCCAATGTAAAGATCGCGGACAGTCCGCCGCCGAGATTTTCGGTTCCGCGGAAGCCCAGGCGGCTGCCGGACAGAAGTCCGCTGCCCAACGCCGTGGTTTTTGCCGTGCCGTTGTTTGCATAGGTAAGGCCGGCGTCAACAACGCCGTAGACCGTCACATTGGTTTGTGCGGAAGCCGCACCTGCGAAAGCGCCGAGCAAGGCGAGTGCCAGAAGTGTTTTTTTCATTTCTAAATTCCCTGGTTGATGAATCGGAATGACCAGCCTGTCGACATGCGATCGTTCGTGTCAATGCTGGCGTGACGAAAGTTGACAACGCGAACCGGCATGCGAAGTCCCTTTGTGGCGGTTTGGATATGAGTCGGCGTGCCGGATTGGCAGTACACCTTCGCGTGACGAAGGATGGAGACTGAACGCGGGAATGAAAATTCGGCGAGATAACAGCTCAACACAACGCGGATCCAAAAATTGAATGAGAACAATTATCATTCATTCGTTGCACTGCGTCAATTCCTTTTCGCCGGCAGTGTCGTCAAAAAGATACCTGCGCACCTTGACGGTCGCAGCATTGCGACTGACTTCGGTGTTCCAGACAGGTTTTGATTGAAACGAGGATGGGACCGAATCTGCCTTCGAGCCTTGTTTTTTCCGAAAATAAGCGATTTTCCAATATTATTCGGCGCTTTTGCAAGGAGATGCCGGATGAATGCCAGCGCCGATCCGACGGATCGATCAAATCAAAAAACGCCGTCGAAGGGTTTTCCCGCTCGATTCACCCTTCAAGCGATCGAGCCGTTCGACATCCGATAGATGTTGTTGCCGAAATAGAGGTCCTCGATCCGCTTCTTCTCTTTCTCGATTTTTTGCCGCTCGATATCGGGAATCCCATCGCCTTCGTCCATTGGCGAGAACGATTCATCAAGGCCAATCGATCGAACCGCGCCGGCATTCGCGAACTCACGATACATCCAGTCGCCGTCCACTTGCACCAGGCCTCCCGGCACGGCGCGCGGCAGTACCGGCTTACCACGCCGCGCGGCGCGCATATAGTCGATCCATATCGGCAGCCCTAACGTCGAACCGAACTCGCGGCTGCCAAGCGACTTGGGCTCGTCATATCCCATCCACGCGACTGCCACCACATCGCCGCTGTAACCGGCAAACCAGCCGTCGACGGAGTCGTTGGTCGTGCCGGTTTTGCCGGCCAGGTCGGTACGCCCGAGCTTCTGGCTCGCCGCCGCAGCCGTGCCGTAACGGGTTACATCGCGCAGCATCGTGTCCATGGCAAAAGCATTGCGCGGATCGAGCACCCGGGCAGCTTCCTGGCCTGCCTGGGCCGGCGTGGCTTCCGCCAATATAGTCCCGCGCGCGTCGGTGATTTTCTGGATCAGATAAGGATTGACTTGATATCCGCCGTTGGAAAATACCGCATACGCACCAGCCATTTGCAGCGGTGTAACGGCGCCCGTACCCAGCGAAATCGTCAGGTTGGCCGGATGCCGGTCCGCGTCAAAGCCGAAACGCGATAAATAATCCCGTGCAAATTCGGGACCGATCTCGCGCACGAGGCGTACCGATACGACATTCTTCGAGCGAATCAGCCCGGTACGCATGGACACGGGGCCATCGTAATTGCCGTCATCATTTTGGGGTTCCCAGATCCGGCTGCCGTTGTATGACATGTCAATCGCGAGCGGCGCATCGTTGATCACGGTTCCGGGTGAAAAGCCCTTCTCCAACGCCGCCGAATAGATAAAAGGCTTGATGCTCGAGCCGGGCTGACGCCAAGCCTGCCGCACGCGGTCGAACTTGTTCAAGTTGAAATCGAATCCGCCGACCATTGCACGATACGATCCATCATGCGCATTGAGCGCGATGAATGCGGCCGCAACCTGCGGCAGCTGCGTGATTGCCCATTTTCCTTTTGTATCCTGAATCACGCGAATTACCGCGCCCGGCCTTAACCGAATCTGAGTGCGCGCATTTTTCGACAGGGCCGGGGCGGCAAAACGCAAGCCGGCACCCGAAATGTCGATCGTTTCTCCCGACAGCATATCGGCGCGCACCAACTTTGCCGAAGCGGCCGTGACGACGGCCGAGCGCAATTCGCCGCTGCTTGCGTATTTGGCAAGCGCCTCGTCGATTGCATCCTGACGTGCTTCCTCGTCGCCGGGCAGGTCGACGAATGCCTCCGGTCCGCGGTAGCCATGGCGGCGCTCGTAGTCCATCACACCGCGCCGCACCGCTTCGTACGCTGCATCCTGATCAGCCTTGAACAGCGTGGTGTACACATTGAAACCGCGCGTGTAGGTCTCTTCCTTGTATTGCTCATACATGACTTGCCGCACCATTTCCGCCGCATACTCCGCATGCGTCTCGAACTCCTGGCCTTGTTTTCGTACCTGAAGTTTTTCAGCCATCGCCTGATCATATTGCGCCGGCGTGATGGCGTGAAGCGCGCGCATGCGCTTGAGAATATGATGCTGGCGCTGCGCGGCCCGCTTCGGGTTGACTACCGGGTTGTAGGCAGACGGCGCCTTGGGCAATCCGGCCAGCATTGCGGCCTGCGCAAGCGAGATGTCCGCTACCGATTTTCCGAAATAGGTATTCGCCGCAGTGTCGAAGCCATAGGCACGCTGTCCCAAGTAGATTTGATTCATGTACAACTCGAGAATCTTATCCTTGGACAATTCCGCCTCGATTTTGTAGGCCAGCATGATTTCATTGATCTTGCGCGCATAGGTTTTTTCCCTGGTCAGGAAAAAATTGCGCGCGACTTGCATCGTGATGGTCGATCCGCCCTGGGTTGAACCGCCGCGCAGATTGACCAGGGCGGCGCGCAACACGCCGGAAAGGTCAACCCCGCCATGTTCGTAAAAATCATCATCTTCGGCTGCAAGAAGTGCTTTTTTCAGGCTGTCCGGAAATTGACCGATCGGCACGAAGCTGCGGCGCTCTTCGCCGAATTCACCAATCAAAACATGATCGGCAGTGAAAATGCGCAGCGGAATCTTGGGCTGGTAGTCGGTGATGGCGTCGAGTGCCGGAAGATTCGGTTTGACGTAAAGAAATACATAACCGAGCAGGAATACCGTGCATAGCGCAAGCGCAATACTCAATGCGAGCGCGGCCTGCAACATGCGCAGCTTTGATGGCAATGTGAATGGAATCGTCAATTTGTCACGAGCCTTATACTTCGCCTTCTGATATCGGAGGGCGAAGTATAAGGCGTTTTCCGGGCCTGACAGCATGACGTTACACTCTGTAACCGCCCGCAATTGCACGCCGCGCCTGGCTTATTTCCGGATTCCATCAACGGCGCGACGTCGCTTGTCCGGGCAAGGTCAGCGTCACTTCCAGGCCGCCCTCCGGATGATTGGCCAGCGTAATGCTGCCGCCATGTTGTTCCGCAATGTTGCGCGCAATGGTCAGGCCCAGGCCGGTGCCGCCGGTTTCCCGCGATCGCGAATTTTCAACCCGATGAAAAGGCTCGAACACCTTGTGCAACTGGTCAGCCGGAATTCCGGGTCCGCCGTCGCGAATGCGGACCCGGGCACAGGTCCTGCCATCGATATCGTCGCGCTGCACCGTGACCTGCGCAGTTTGCCCGTACTTCACCGCATTATCGATCAGGTTGATCAGGCAACGGCGCAACGCGGTGGGCCGAGCCATCATCGATAAATTGCATCGGCCTTGCAGCGTGACGTCCTGCCCGGCATCAGCGGCATCGCTGCATACGCTGTCGAGCAGCGAATCAAGATCAAGCAGTTGCAAAGGCAGCGACGAATCCATGCTGCGCGCCAGATCGAGGCCTTCGCGCACCATGGCCTGGGTCGCCGACAAATCGCCGATCAGCTTGTCGCGCAATTCCGTGTCGCTTACTTTTTCAAGCCGCAATCGCAGCCGGGTCAACGGCGTCTGCAAGTCGTGCGTGATCGCGGCCAGCATCTGCGTGCGCTGCTGAATGTTTTGCCGAATGCGCGCCTGCATCGCATTGAATGCGGCGGTTGCCTGGCGAATTTCCGTGGTGCCTTGCTGCGCCAGCGGCGGGCGATCGATATCGTCGCCCAGCTTTTCGGCGGCTTGCGCCAATTGCTTCAGCGGGCGCATCGTCATGCGCGCCACAACGTATGCCAGCACGCCTATGCTCAGCAGGAACATCAGCAGGAAGATAACCGCATCGGTACGCAACGGCGGCGGCGCCGAATGACGCGGTGGAAAAATCGTCATGCGCAATCGGCTGCCGTCGCGCAGGCGGACTTGCAGCGCCTCGCACGTGATGCGCATCGGCACGGCGCCCGATTCGATTCGACGGCCGCGCGGCGCCGGGCAATCGTCCGCGGATTTCTGCAGCGCGGCCACGGGGTAGTCCGGGCCAAGGCGCTCGCTTAACGCATCGGAAAACTTTGTGCTTTTTTCAATGGGCTGTTGTTCCGGCTCCATCGCACGCATCAACTCCAGCCGCAAACCGAAGCGCCGGGTCGTTGCCAAAAATGCCGGCCGATCGGCCGCCGGGATGGCATCGAGCGTAACAATGAATTGCTCGGCCTGTTCAATTGCACGTGCTTCACGGAACTGACCGATGGTCCGCTGCCGCTCGCCGATCGCAAGCCACCAGGTCAGCGAAACCGATGCCAGGATTCCCACCAGCAGCACCAGGAACACCCGTCCGCTCATCGAACGGAAAAAAGCGGTCACGGTGTCGTTCCTGCCATCACAGGCACGGCCAGCACATAACCGCCGTTGCGCACGGTTTTAATGATTTGCGGCGAACGGGCATCTTCGTTCAGCTTCTGCCGCAACCGGCTGATCTGGATGTCGATCGAGCGATCGAACGGGTCCGCATCGCGCCCGTGCGTGAAATTCAGGAGCTGGTCGCGATTGAGCACGCGGTTGGGATGTTCCAGAAATACTTTCAGCAAACGGAATTCCGCACCTGACAACATGATGGCCAATCCTTCAGGATCGACCAGATGCCGCGCGGTCAGATCGAGCGTCCAGCCGGCAAAGCGCATCTGTTGTTGTATCGGCGAATCCGCCACGGCGTCGATCGTTGCCTGGCTGCGGCGCAGTACGCTGCGGATACGCGCCAGCAACTCGCGCGGCTCGAAGGGTTTGGGCAGATAATCGTCCGCGCCCATTTCCAGGCCGAGAATTCTGTCGATCGGCTCGCTGCGCGCGGTCAGCATGATCACCGGCATGCTGGATCGGGTGCGCAGTTTGCGGCATAGCGTCAGGCCATCCTCGCCCGGCATGTTCAAATCCAGCACGACCAGATCGACGTGCTCCCGTTCCAGCGTTTTTTCCATCTCGATTCCATCCTGCGCGGCGAAGGCGTGATAGCCGTTTGCACCGAGATAATCGGCCAGCAGCGAGCGGATTTCGTGGTCATCATCGACGATCAGGATATTTGAAATGGGTTCCATGGATTCGATTATGGCGAGTTCGGCCGGCAATGAACAGGAATTTTGTATCGTTTTGTATCGAACATCGATGAAGAAACATTTGGAAACAAATTCCGTTCGCATCGAAACTTGACCGATACATCACCGATGCAACATGCAATTGTGTGCAGCGCACATGCTCTGGAAGAGAGCTCATATGCCTCAAATGCAATCACTGAAAAGGACTCACCATGAACAAATTTCGTAAAACATTGCTGATCGGCGTCACCGTCCTGGGCCTTGGGTCCACCGCGTTTATTACACATGCACAAACAAGTCCGGGCGAACGCCCCGACCGGGCCGCGATGGGCGGACATCATAAATGGCATGGCGGCGCGAAGTCTCCCGAGCAGATGAAAGAAAGAATCGCCAAACGCCAGGCTGAGCTGCACGACAAGCTGAAGCTCGATGCGAGCCAGGAATCGGCATGGCAAGCCTTCACTGCAGCGACGACGCCGAACGATCAATGGAAACGTCCGGACCGCGCCGAATGGGAAAAACTGTCGGCGCCGGAGCGGATGGAAAAACAGCTCGGCATGATGAAAGAAAGGGAAGCACGCATGACCAGCCGGCTCGCTGCGACAAAAACATTCTATGCGACGCTGACGCCGGAACAGCAAAAAGTCTTCAATGAGAGCTTCATGAGCGGCCGCCGTCACGGCAAGGGTTACGGAAAAAGTTAAACATATCCAAGCGCTTGAGTAACAGGCGATGCATGGAGAACGGCGTTTCCGGTTTCAAACGGGACGCCGTTTTTCAGCGTGTTCGCGCCGAGCGGGTATCGGCGATGACGGATTGTCATGCTGAATGGCAAGTTTGCATGCATGTACGCGCAATGAATCAAACCGGTTCGGCAATATATTGCCCAGGATTGATGTCTCGCAAACATATCCTTCATGGAAGGCGAACAATTCAATGCATGAAGCCGCGCTTTTTTTCGATCAGCATCGCGATGCTTGCGGTATTTTTTACCGCAAGCGCAGTCGCGCAAACCCGCGTGAAACCCGCGCCGTCCGGCGGCGGGGCGCAAACTATTTATCGGCAAGTAATGCCCGACGGGCGAATCATGTATGCGGACCGTGCATTGCCCGGCGCAAGAGTCGACCATATCATCAAGGTCGATCGTCCGATCAAAGGCAATGTATGGGGCGTCGAGTCCGGCGCCAATCCGGTTGCGCCACGGCGGGCGGAACGCACACCGGTCAAGAGAGCCACCGTGCCTCCGGCTACAAGCAGGAAAATGAGCATCGACGAAGCGACATCCGAAGTGATTCGCGCGGAAATGCTGCTGGAAGATGCGAAAAAGCAGCAGGAAGCGGGAGTCGAACCATTGCCGGGCGAGCGTACCGGTACCGTCTCCGGCGGTTCGCGCCTGAACGAGGCATATCATGAACGCCAGAAATTACTGGCGAAATACGTGAGCTACGCTGAAGCGGCACTCAAAAAAGCGATTGAAGACTGGAACCGGGTGCGTTGACGCGTCGGACCCGCGCAGAAATAACTTGCCCATTTTTTCAACCGGAACAAGCGCGCTGATGGGCGCTTGCATAGTGCAAGAAGAGCCAAAGCCATCAGCTCACCGGCCTTCCGCCAGCATCCATACGGGTTGCATCAAGCCTTTTCTGCCGGATTATTTGTCTTCAGAAACTCCACCCTGACCATGTCGGACGCGACTGACAAGGGGCCGCCACCGGCATCGATCCATGTCTGCAACGACGGCACGAATTGCGTATCGGTGATTCGATCGGCGTGCGCCTGCGGGTCGGCAATCAGCCGCGCATGCGCCAGAGGAATTGGTCCAGTCGTTGGATTGGCGAGCAATATCCAGTCGCTTGCGTGGCGCGCATCCGCCACTTCCGGGTCCGCTTCATCGACCCATCCGCACAGCACGCGGTCATAACGGCCTTCCACAAGCCAGCACAGTGCCATGCATAATAGTTGCGGCCAGACGTTGCCCGCGGAACGCATGTATACGCCGCACGCCAGATCGCCGACGAAGCGCGAAGCATAGACCGCGGCGACGCCGCTTTGACAGGCGATAAAATCGAACGGCATCGGCAAACCGTCATGCAGGCAGATTTCGTCCAGCACTTTTCCAATTTCGATACGTGCGCCATCGGTCGAGCCCCAGATCAGGCCGGTCCGGCCGGACGCGGGGATCGGACCGGCATTGGCCAGGCAGCTCACGATACCGGTGACGCATAACCCCGGCAGCGTCCCTTCGCGCCGCAGCGGCTGTCCCAACGCAGCCCGCACTGTCGCGCCGAGATCATCGGGCGCAATGCGCAATGAGGAGAGGGAAGCCAGTGCGCTCATGATGCCTGCTCGATGACCAGCGAAACGACGCTGCCGCCAAAGCCGATCAGGTTAAACAATACTCTTCGGACGCGTGCATTACGCACGACAGTGGTCGGCGCCAGGCCGACGTCCGGATCGATTGCGGAAAACCCCGCAGTGGCCGGCACCGTATCACGCGCAAGGCAGGCGGCCAGAGCGGAAAGCTCCACCGCACCACTGGCGCCGAGCGTATGCCCGAAATACGATTTGAGCGACAGCAGCGCCGGCGGGCGTTCGCCAAACACGCGCCGCAATGCAATACCCTCGGCAAGGTCGACCGCGGGACTTCCCGCGGCCTGCAACTTGACAAGATCGATATCAACAGCAGAGAGTCCGGCGTTGCGCAGCGCCCTGGTCATCACATCGGCTATCAACACGCCGTCGGGATTGGGACCCGTCGCCGAATGGCTATCCAGCGCCGCGTCGATGCCGGCCACACGCCAGTCGCCCCAGTGCCCGTTGCATGGTTCATCGGTAAGCCAGATTGCGGCAACCGCCTCGCCCAGTACCAGTCCGTCGCGTTGCCGATCGAGCGGCCGGGATGCGGCCGGCGACAACAGGTTCAGCGCGGCGAATCCGGCCAGCGAGGTAATGTTGGGCAACTCGACGCCGAGCACCAGTGCGCGGCGCAACACACCGGCGCGGATCAGGGTTGCGGCCGCATCCAATGCAGACAGGCTGGAAGTGCAGGCAGTGGCAAAGCACCAAGGCGAGGTAGCGATGCCCAGCCAGTCGGCCGCCTTTACCGCAAATTCGGCGGCGGGCGGAAATTCTGCGCGCCCGACGCGTGCCGCGAACTCCAGTGCGCCGATCTGAAATGATGAAGAGGCAAAAAACAACCCGGCCTGCGACCATTCGGAATCGCTGATGGAGCATCCGGCGCGGACTTCACGGCCGACGCCGCAAATAATTTCCCTGGCCCGCAAATCCCAGTCCGACAACGACGCGGCATCGGCCAATGCGTAAAAAGGCAAGGTCTGCCCGGCGACGCTGCGCGACGCGCACCGGATATCGCCGGCAATGATGGTATCGCAGGCTGCGCCCAGCGTCGCACCGGAGGCTGAGCAATGGCCGAAACCGGCCAGGTATACCGAACGGGTCATTTGTGCGCAGCGAGAAATTCGGCGAGTGTGGCAATGCTTGCCATGACGCGGCGCGTCTCCTTGCTGTCGGGCAGGCGTACGCCATAGCGCTTTTGCAGCGCCATCGAGAGCTGCAATGCATCGAGCGAATCGAGTTCCAGTCGCGCATCGGGACCGAACAGCAATTCGTCATCGGCGATGCCGGCCGGGTCGATGTCTTTTTCGCAGACATCGACAACCAGGCGCTTCAGGTCATCGATCAGTTCATGGCTTGCGCTTGTCATGGGGCTAGCTCCGGACCGAACGTCGATTGATCCATATCGCGATCGTCAGGCACGCAACGGCAAGCGAGAGCAATGCGCCGGCATAGGGCCAGATATCGGCGATCCCGCCGCCGCGCAGCATGATCATATGAAATCCGTCGAGCGCCCACGCCATCGGCGACACGGCCGCGAGCGTTTGCATGAAGGCCGGCATGATGAACTTGGGCACCATCACGCCGCCGATCGCTCCCATCAGGATATTGCCGACCCCGCCGACGATGGTGGCCTGCTCCGAAGTGCGGGCGATACTGGCAATCAGCAGCGCCCAGCACACCGCCGCCAGACTGACCGCGGCCGACATGGACCACAACGCAAGCGGCGCATCAGGCAATGTCAGCGCCTCACCTCCCATCAAGGGTACGATGTAGATTCCGACCAGCACCATCAGCACCGCCTGTACCTGATTGACGGCAAAGAACGGCAGCAGCTTGCCCGACAGGATCAGATGGAACGGCACGCGTTGCGTTCTCAATCGCTGCAAGGAGCCGTCGCGCCGCTCGGTAATGAACAATGCCGACATCGGAATCACCACGAAGAACATCGAAAAGATCAGCCAGGCCGGCACGCTCTGCTGCACGGACGATGGAATTGCATTCGTCTCGCCGCGTTGCACCGTTTCGAGCGCGACCTGCCGTTGCCAGTCTCCGGCGTCAGGCGCCGCTGCGCCAAAGCCCGCGGTCAGCGGGCCGGATCGTTCAATCAATGTCTGTGCCTGCAAGCTTCCCAATGCGCCCTGCACCTGCTGGCGGAAAGCCGCATGCAGCAAAGGAGAAGCGGCCGGGTCGGCCCATATCTGCAGCATGGGCGACGAACTCGCGTTGCGCTCGTCCATGAGCGTGGTTCCGAAGTTTTTCGGGATCACCAGCACAAAAGCCAGCCGCCCTTCGCGCACAGCGTCGCGCAGCTTGGTGCGCCCGGTTGCCGCCGTCTTGTCCCGCTTGATCACCCCGGCGCGTTCAAGGCGATTCGCCAGCGCGCTCGATTCATTGCTGCCATCGGCATCCAGTACCGCGTAGTGCAGATTATTGCCGGTTCCCGGCGTAAAGCTGTCACGCAATGCCAGCGACATCACCAGCACAAAAATCGCCGGCATCAGGAACAGCGCCAGCAAGCCATGCCGGTCGCGCGACAATGCGATGAATTCCTTGCACCAGAGAGCAATCAGTCGGGTCATCGTCAATCCCGTAACGAGCGATGTGTCAGGCGCATGAAAACCTGCTCCAGATTCTGCCCGCCGTAGCTCATGCCGAGCACTTCGCATTGTGCGTCGGAGAGCCGGCATGCAAGCTCCGACAAATCCTTGAAGCCGGCCAGCGGCATCGAATAGGCATTGCCGCCTTCTTCGTGCAGGCCGAGACGTGCCTGCCAATCGTCATGCAGTTCCCGCGGCAACGGCTGCGCCAGCCGGAAACGCGCTTCCGGCGTGTCGGAACCCAACACCTCGGACAAGCCACCCGATACCAGGATACGGCCATGATCGATGATCGCGACGCGATCGCAGATCGCCTCGACTTCATCCATGTAATGGCTGGTATAGAGAATGGTCTTGCCCTGATCGCGCAAGCCGCGAATCGAATCGAGCAGGAAGTGGCGCGATTGCGGATCAACTCCGACCGTCGGTTCGTCGAGCAGCAACAGATCCGGGTCGGCCAGCAGCCCGATCGCCAGATTGAGCCGGCGCCGCAGCCCGCCCGACAGCTCGCCGGCGCGTTTGCCGAGGACCGTTTCCAGTTGCGCAAAGGATGCGCAATAGGCGACACGCTGGCGCGAAATTTCGCGTGCAAGTCCTTGCACGCCAGCGAAAAAACGTAAATTTTCAACTACCGTCAGCATCGGATAAAACGCGTAATCCTGCGGCACCAGCGCCAGCGAATTGGGCTGCCGTCGCCGTGCCTCTTCCAGAGGCAGACCGCCGAGCCTGATCTCGCCCCTGTCGATCGGCAGCAAGCCGGCGATCAATGAAATCAGCGTGGTCTTGCCGGCGCCGTTCGGGCCCAGCAAGCCGAATATCGCGCCGCGCGGCACATCGAGGTCAATGCCGTCCAGAACCGCTTGCTCACTGCGGCGGTATTGAAAAAAAATCCGGTCGATGCGCAGCATGGCGGGTCTACTTGGCTGTCCGCGCAAGGTCCGCGAAAAACACGTGCTCGCGATCGGCCTGGGCACGCAACAGCTGCGCCAAGTCACGCGGTGCCAACGGGTCGCGTCCGCGCACCATGCGCGCCGATGCGAGCGCGAACTGGCGCCAGTCGTCGCCGATCTCGATCAGCCGCTCGGCGAATTCGCCGTAGCTTTTCACACCGGTGAGTTGCTCCGCCTCTTGCAGGAACGACGCGTACATGAAGCGAAACCCTGCGCCGCCGGTGCCGATTTCTTCCTGCATGCGTACCAGGTGGCCGATGAAAAGATGGGCGCGATGGACATCCTGCGGCGGCAACGACTCCACCGCCCGCGCCATGCGCCGGATGCCGCGTACGCCGATCAGCGGTAGCGGCGTCCAAAGCATGATGCGGGTGGTTTTCTTTACGGCGGCCGCAATGGCGGTTTTCCATTCCGGTTCGCGGGGCGTTTGCTTCGGGTAGTAGAGCAATCCTTTCGGCGCCAGCACGCCCTTGGCGAAACGAGCGCGCTGCAAGTCCGCGCGCGCGCATCGGACCGGCTCTTCGAACACAGGATCGGAAATCAGGTAATCATCGCCGTCGCGACCGTAGACCAGCAGATTGTGTGCATTGAAATGAAAGCGCAAATCCGCCGGAAAATACGGCAGCCAATACACCGAGGTTTGCAGGCCCACTACCTTGCCGCTGTCGAGCAGTTCGTCCAGCCTTGCCATGCCGCGCTCGGGATTGCGGAAGGTCTCGAAGTGCATCGCCAGGGACAATGGTTTGGACAGTCCCTTGATGATGAACTTCGGCGGCATCCGGTACGCCACCAGCGGCAGTCCGGATAACTTGATGAATGGCAGATAGGCGAACGACAAGGCCGACGACAGGCCGAACGCCATCGGCTCGGACAGCGGCAGTCCGGCATGCCGGATGATCGACGACATCACACCGCTTTCACAGTGCGATGCATGGCGGTGTTCGAATTGAAATTCCATGGCGCTGTCCTATTCGATCCGCATCAGTTGGTCGGACGTTATTCCCAGTGCGTCGGCATAGCGCTGCAATAGTGCTGAAGAAAGTTTGCGGAATATCTCCGGGCGGAAATGACGGCGTATGCGCCAGCGCCACAATCCGCTGGTCTGCGATAACAGCGTTTCGTCCATGCGCGCGCAATACATGTGATACGCCAGCGGCGACGCGAGTCCGGCCAGCGCCTGCGCGCGCGCCGCCTGCGCCAGCAGCACGAATTCATCGACGGCCTGGCGCGTGACGATTTCCTCGACTTCCCATCCGGCCGACGCAACCATCTGCACGCGTCCATCGGCGCCTTTGGCGTAGATCACTTTGCGGTGTCCATCGAGTGTGGCATTGCCTTCCTGCGGCACGTCTGTTTCACGCATCGTTACTCCACTGTCAAGTGCATGAATGCACTGGAAAAACGCCCGCTTTCGGGCACAAAACACAAGAGCCGTTCGCCGGCACCCAACCGGCCGCTGCGCACGAGTTCGTCGAGCATGATGAAGATCGAGGCGGATCCGGTATTGCCTTTGCTGGCAAGATTGGTAAACCAGCGTTCCTGAGGAATCGGCAGCCCGACCGTTTCAAGGCATTCGGCAATCGGCCGACGGAAATATTCCGACGACATGTGCGGCAAGAACCAGTCGACTTCATCGACGCTGAGCGCACGTTTGGCAATCACACGCCGCAGCGGCTTGCCCAGCGTATGCGTCACCACGTTCTCATTGAGCAAACGAACATCCTGCTTGACTGAAAAAATCGAGCGCGCACCCCATTGCGCCTGGTCATGCCGCATCCAGCCCTTGATCGAGCCGTCCTCGAGTTTTTCAGCGCCTGCGTACATGCAGGTAGGCAGCTCGTGTGCTTGCGATGACAGTTCGATCCAGTCGATGCGCAACGATGGGCTATCGGCGCGTGGAGCGCTCTCTATAAGAAATGCCGCGGCGCCATCGGACAGCATCCAGCGCAGAAAATCCTTGTCGAAAGCAATGTCCGGCTGGCGTTCAAGTTCCGCAATGCGCGCGTCGGACTCGGCTTCGAAGTTGCGCGCATGCAGTACCGACGACGCAATTTCGGAGGCGCTCGCGACCGCATTTTGCGAATTGCCCGAACAGACCGACAAATACGCGTACTTCAGCGCCGTCATTCCGGCCAGGCAGATGCCGGCAGTCGACACTACTTCACAGGCAGGAATCCCCAGTTCGCCGTGCACCATCACGCCATGATTGGGCATCAACTGGTCGGGCAATGACGTGCCGGTTGCCAGACATTCGATCCGGTCCAGCGAGAAATCGTTGCCGGCCAATCCCCGCACCGCCAGCGACGTCAGTTGCGCATTGGTGTGCGTGGCCATACCGGTTGCCGGATCGAGTGCGTAATGCCGCTGTTGAATGCCGTTGCTGCGCAATACGATCGGGCGTGCCCGGGATTTTTTCCCGCCGACAAAGCCAAGCACGCTTTCCATCGCTTCGTTACCTATCGGCGCACCGGGCAGGAACACCGAAGTCCGGGTGATATAGGCGGCACGGCTACTCATGCTGCGGCAATCGAAAATCCGCATTCCCGGACGGCAGTTCGTAGTATGTCTTCAACGCGTCGAGCCGCTTGCGCAACAGCGGTGCTAGCATGCGCCGCAAAATCATCGAAAGGGGAACCACGGTAACAATCATGACAATCAGGTAGACAACGAAGACCGCAAGCGCCGGGCGCCTCTGCCATTGGCCCGGCTTGCCGAAGCGACGGATAATTCCGGACCAAATGCGGAATGCACGATGGCCGGCGCGTTCGCTCATGATCATCGCGGGATCGGCATCAGCCGCACGCAGACCGGTCAACATCGGCGCACAAATTTTTTCCTTGTCTTCAGCCAGAGCCTCGGCAAGTGCATGGCCGAAACGCGCGGCGCCGGCAATATCCTCGTCCGTGAGTCCCGCGCGCGGCAAGCCGAAAAAGCGGTCGCGACGTCCGGTGAGCAACCAGCGCGGCGTGGTAATCAGCGTTGCCAACACATTGGCGCGATCGACGAACGCGATGTTGTCGCGCAGGTGCGCACCGGCTTCATGCAACAGGCGCTTGACGGTTTCCTGCGCCATCATCCACATATTGCGACAAGCGACGACGGTGACTACCGGCTTGCCGGAAAGCAATTTGCGTCCCTCGATACTGGTCAAAAAGGCAGTGACCGGCGGCGATGGCGACAGATACCAGACCTGATAGGCGAGCACGATCAGGTCGAATGATTCGCTGGCATCGACCGTCAGCGGGTCGATCGGCGCCGGATCAAGACGAACGGATTCAGGAAAGGCATCGAGAAAGCTGAACAGTGACCAGGGAAAAGGATAAGCCTGAACCGGCTTCAACACTTCTTCATGTATCTGAACGTTTTCTGCTTGCCGCAACGGAGCCAGAAGACTTTGCACGACCTTGCTGAGTTGACCAGTCTGGGAAAAATGAACGACCAGTATTTTCTTGATGACGCGCCCCTACTTGATCTGGAAATCCATTTTGAAGCATTGAGTGGTTTGTCGATGCAATGTTACGAAGACATGCATCTCTGTCTTTGGCATCGACTCCACGCGTCAAAACCGATTGCTCGGGTTTACCAGGCGGGACGGCATGCATACCGTCCCGCCGAAATTGGCATCATTGTAAATGATAAAAGTGGCGGCACGCCATTATTCTGTGAGATCAAAAAGACACGGAAATGCCAAGTTATTTCTGCGCGAGTCCTTAGATCTAGTGCAAGGACGGATAACCGGTAATCTTCTGGATCTCCTTGTAGAGCGGCTGCAACCTGGCGTACATTTGCTGATACACGCGGCGGTACAAGTCATCGTAAGTCTTTTGATGATGCGGCTGCGGCTCGAACACGCGGCTGATCCGCGTCATCGCGCCGATCGCCGTGTCGAAATCGGGATGCAGCTTCAATCCCACCGCGGCGTCGATCGCCGCGCCCAGCCCCGAGGTCTCGTACACATGCGGCCGCGCGGTCGGCAAGCCGAAGATGTCGGCGGTCAGTTGCATCGCCGCGTCGCTTTGCGAGCCGCCGCCGGAAACCCGCAAGGAAGTGATCGGCACGCCGCTGCGTTTCTCGATGCGCTCCTTGCCCTCGCGCAGCGCATACGCCAGACCTTCCAGGATCGCACGGTAGAAATGCGCGCGCGTGTGCACGTCGCCGAAGCCGATCACCGCGCCTTTCGCCTCCGGCCCCGGCACCTTGATGCCGGGCGTCCAGTACGGTTGCAGCATCAGCCCCATGGAGCCGGGCGGCACCGCATTGACCAGTTCATCGAACAAGATTTCGGGTGCGATGCCCTGCTCCAGCGCCAGCCGTTTTTCGTGATGGCCGAATTGCTCCTTGAACCAGTCGACCATCCAGTAGCCGCGGAAAATCTGCACTTCGGTGCTGTATGCATCCGGCACGGCGGCCGGATACGGCGGAATGAAAGGCGTGACTTCCAGGTACTTCCTGCTGGTGGTGTTGATGGTAGCGGTGGTGCCGTAGCTCAGGCAGCCGACCTGCGGATCGATGCAGCCGGCGCCGATCACTTCGCAAGCCTTGTCGGCAGCGGCAGCGATCAACGGCGTGCCGGCAGGGATGCCGGTGTCGGCGGCTGCGGCGGCGGTGATCTTGCCCATCACCGTGCCGGGTGGAACCAACTGCGGCAGCATGTGCGGTTCGATCGGCAGCGCCTGCCATTTCCAGTCGCGCTTGCCGGCCCATTGCAGGCGCTTGAAGTCGAATGGTACATAGCCGACCTGCGAGCCGATCGAATCGATGAAATCGCCGCACAGCCGGTAGTTCAGATAACCGGACAACAGCAGGTATTTGTCGGTGTTGCGCCAGATGTCGGGCTGGTTGGCCTTGATCCAGTTGGCTTCGGCTTCGCCGAGAAAAAATTTGATCGTATCCTGCACGCGCGCCAGCTTGAATGCGGCGCGCCACAGCGGACCAAGCGTCGGCACCTGGTCGGTGCGGCGCTGGTCGAGCCAGACGATGGCGGGGCGCAGCGGCCGACCGTGCTTGTCGAGGTTGATCACGGTGCCGCGCTGGGTCGTGACGGCCACCCCCTTGATCGCGCTTTTCGGAATATCGTTTTCTGCCCACAAACGCTGGCAGGCGGTGCACAGCGCCCGCCAGTAGCCGTCCGCATCATGTTCGGCCCAGCCGGGCTGGTCGGAAAAATAGGCATCGAGATGCACTTGCGATTTGGCGGCGATGTTGCCGTGCAAGTCGAACAGCAAGGCGCGCACGCTTTGCGTGCCGTTGTCGATCGCCAGGATGTACTCGTTGGACATGCTTGTCTCCCTCTTATATTTTTATTAGAACTTGCGCGCTGGTTACACGTTATCGACGAACGGCACGCTGTAGTGTTTCTTACATAGCGCAAGGTAGGCTACCTGTTCGTTCGCCCAGCGCGCATCGTCCCATCCGAGCTCGGGCTGGCAGATCGCCCGGATTTTCGGCAACAGGTCGGTGCCGCCGTCGCGCAGCAGCAAACCGAGGCGAGTACGTCGCAGCAATAAATCCTCCAGGTGCAGCACCGCTTCACTGCGCGCCGCCCAGCGCAGTTCCGCATAGATTGTATCGGTGCCGGCAATCGTCTCCAGTTCACCTTCTTGCGCAGAAGCCAACAGCATGTGTGCATAGTTACCGTAACGTCCGGTGAGCCGCTGCCGCTGCTGCCCCTGCAGCTGCTTCTGATACGGCAAGGGCGGCACGGCGCCGAATACCGGACGCGGACGCAAGTCGGGATGCCAGTCGCTCAACTGCGGCGCCGCATGTTTCAGAGCATCGAGCGCGATCAGGCGAAAGGTGGTGAGCTTGCCGCCGGTCACCGTCAACAATCCGTCTTCCATCCAGACCGCGTGATCGCGTCCCTCCTTCGACGGATCGGCTTTGCCGGTGTCGATCACCGGCCGCACGCCGGCAAAGGTGGCGATGATGTCGTCGCGCGTGATGCCGAGCTGCGGAAACTGGAACGCGATGGCGGCCATCAGGTAAGCCACTTCGGCGGAAGTAATTGCGGCCTCGGTGCGCATGTCTTCACGATGATCGACATCGGTGGTGCCGACCAGGGTCGCGCCTTCCCACGGAAACGCGAACACTGGACGACCATCCTGCGGATGCATCAGGCTGACTGCCTGTGCGACCGGCAGGCGCCAGGCCGGCAATATCAGATGGCTGCCGCGCAGAGGACGCAGCTTGGCGCCATCTTGTGCCGGTTTGCGCAAGCCATCGGCCCAGGCGCCGGTGGCGCTGATCACGATCCTGGCTTCGACTGTCTGTATCTTGCCGGTCGCGGCATCCCGCAGTTCCACGCCATGGACGCGGCCATCGCGACGCAGCAGTTGATGCGCCGCCATGTAATTGATCGCGACGCCGCCCGCGGCCTGCGCTTCCTGCAGGACGCGCAGCACCAGGCGCGCATCGTCGGTCTTGGCATCCGTATAGCACAGGCCGCCGTTGAGTTCGGCGGTGGCGATGTGCGGCGCCAGCATGATGAATTCGTCTGCAGGAAAGTAATGCCGCGTGCGCTGGCCGGCCATCATGTCGTACAACGCCAGGCCCAGCGAAAACAGCCAGCGTCCTGGCTTGTGGCCGCGATAGTCGGCGAAGGCGAAACTCTGCGGTTCGACCAAGCCGGCGGCTTCCCGCAGCAGCTTCTTCCGCTCGTGCACCGAGTCGCGCGTCAGCAGCAGCTTGCCTTCCTTGATGTAGCGTAGTCCGCCGTGCACCAACTTCGACGAGCGGCTCGACGTACCCCACGCGAAGTCACGTTGCTCCACCAGCAGCGCGCGCAAGCCGTTGCGTGCCGCTTCCAGAAGGATGCCGGCGCCGGTGATGCCGCCGCCGATGATCACGATGTCCCATTCGCGCTCGCCGAGCGTAGCGCTTGCCTGTTCGCGCCAGTTGGTTTGCCACATGCCGTATCCTTTCAGGGTTCCGGCAACAGCTTGCCGGGATTCATCATGCCGCTGGGGTCGAAATGATGGCAGAGTGCGCGCATCGCACCGAGGCCGAGCGCACCCTTTTCGGCCTGCAGATACGGTGCATGATCGATGCCGACGCCATGCTGGTGGCTGATGGTGCCGCCATTGGCGACGATCGCATCGCACACTGCGCCTTTCAAGGCCTGCCAGCGCTGCATGTCGGCTTCGTAATTGCCGGCGAGCCGGTAGGCGAAGGTGGTGTACACGCTCGCGCCCTGTGCGTAGACGTGCGACAGATGGGTGTAGGCGTGCACCCGCTCCCCGGCGGCGGCGAATACCTCGCGTGCGGCTTGCTCCAGCGCCTGCATCATGCCGCTCACGCGCGGCCAGTCGACCGCGGTTTCAACGGTGTCGACCGCATAGCCGTGCTGCCATAATGCGTTGCGCAGGTAGACGTTGCGGAAGCGATTCTTTTTCCATTTGTCGCCGATCGCCGCGCCGACATGCACGCCGCGATACCGGCGCGCAATGCGCAGGCTCTGCCTGAGCGCATGTGCGACCGTTGCGCCGTCGCCGCTGGCGCCGATCAGCAAAATGCATTTCCGGTCATCGCAGCCGCGCCAGCGCAGATAGGTCTGCAACATGCCGATCAGTTTCTTGTGGCCGGCCATGGTCAGCGTGGTGAGCGTCTCGACCGGATTGGACAGGCGCAGCATCGACAGTGGAATTTTTGCCTGCGCGATGGTGCGCACCGCGTTTTCCGCTGCTTCCCAGTCCGGAAAAAAAATGGCATGGAAGGCTTCGCGCTGCGGCAAAGGCGTGATCCGCACCGTCGCCTCGGTCAGGATGCCGATGCGGCCTTCCGAGCCGAGCACGATTTCGCGCAGATCGGTGCCGGCCGCCGATGCCGGAAAACTCGGGATGGAGAGCGTGCCGTTCGGTGCCTCGACCCGCCCGCCGGCGAACAATTGCTCGATGCGTCCGTAGCGCAGGGATTGCTGGCCCGACGAGCGGGTGACCACCCAACCGCCCAATGTCGAGTATTCGAAGGACTGCGGAAAGTGGCCGAGCGTGTAGCCGTGCGCGCGCAGCTGCGCTTCCAGATCGGGACCGGCGATGCCGGCGCCGAAGGTGGCCAGTTGCGCCTGCCGGTCGAGGTCGATCAGCCGCGACAAGCGCGAAAGATTAACCGTGATGACCGGCTTGCCATTGTCCGGCACGGTCAGATGGCCGACCACGCTGGTGCCTCCGCCGTACGGAATAACCACAGCGTCGATGCGTTTGGCATGGTCGAGCAACTCGCGCACCTGTTCGCTGCTTTCGGGAAACGCGACGCCGTCCGGCACGCAGCCTACCTTGCCGTAGCGCAGCTTGAGCCAGTCCGGCAGGCTTTGTCCGAGCGCGTGGCGCAGCCGCACTTCCGGCGTCGTATCGATGCCGCGATACGGCGTCAACCGGCTCGCCGGCACCGCGCCGCACGCCTGTTCCAGCGTCGCATCGGCCGGTGGCTTTCCGCTGCCGACGCGCGCGCGCAGGAATGCCAGCATGTCTTCATTCAGTGCAAAATCGACGGATTCGTCGCCCCAGCCGTTCCAGCGTCTCACTTTTATTTTCCTTATTAACAGGCTTGCTATACTGCTTCGACAAAATCATATCCAGCTGTTTCTCTCCTGTATTGCGCATTCATGACAACCAGCTTGTTCGATCATGCCAACGCCAACTCTGACCATTGCCGCTAACAGCTCCGGCGGACGTGTTGCCGGCCCTTATCTGCAACCGCTGATCGAAGCGGCGGCAGCGCGCGGCGTGAGCGAACGCGCGCTGGAACAGGCGGCCGGCCTGTCGGCGCATGCATTGAAGCCCTTGCCGGAATCGCTGGCGGCAGCGGATTACGTGCGACTGCTCGATGCCGGCGCACAGCTCGCCGACGATCCGCATTTTGGCCTGCATGTCGGTGAACGCTTCAAGCTCGGCACCTACAATGTGTATGGCTTGATCCTGCTAAGCTGCCGCGATGTCGGGCAAGCCTTGCAGCAAACCTTGCGCTTTGAAGGATTGGCGCACGACCTGGGACGCTCGGCGCTGAGCGTGAACGACGGCATGGCGGAATACCGCTGGCACAGTGCTTTTCCGCAGGCCACGCGCCATCTGGCGGAAAGCGTATTTGCCGGGATACAGGTGTTCGGCAACTGGCTCGCCGGACGGGAATTGCCGCCGGGACGCATCGCATTCGCTCATGCGGCGCCGCGCGACTATAACGAATATCAACGGGTATTCGGCGCGGACGCGGTGCGCTTTGGCGCCGAGGCGCATACCGCATGCTTCGATGCAGCGCTGCTCGCATGGCCGGTGCCGAACGCCGATGTCAGCCTCTATCCGGTGCTGCAACAACATGCGGAGCGTTTACTGAAAGAAAAGCTGCGCGCGGAAAACGAGGGGGGAATCGTCGCGCAGGTGCGCGCGGCGATTGTGAGGAACCTGGAGCAGGATCGCGCCCGATTGCCATCGATCGCGCAGGAATTACGCATTACGCAGCGCACGCTGCAGAGGAAATTAAGCGAGGCCGGCATCGGCTTCCAGCAATTGCTGGATCAGATCCGGCATGAGCTGGCGCTCGACTACCTGAAGCAAAAAAAACTGGGCATCGCGGAAATCGCTTTCCTGCTCGGCTACCGGGAACAAAGCTCCTTCAACCATGCGTTCAAGGACTGGACCGGCATGAATCCGGGCGCTTACCGTGAACTGACCGGCGGCCAGAAATCACGCAGCTGAACTGTCCAAGGTTTCACGCGCAGCGCATCGACCTCGCCGGCCATCATTGATTACTCTTATTCAGGCGCCTGGCCATGGTCCATATGTTTGATTGAAACCGCCCGCTTTGCGGCTGTATCGGTTTTTTCCAAAGCGCTCTTGACCGCACGCGACAGCTGTTCGGCCGCGCCGTTGATTGCCAAGTCGATGCTTGATGCGCGATGTTCTGCAGAAAACGGCTGCATTTTTGCAACGCGTGCTTCCAGCAGGCACCGCTTGTCGTCTGCACCGCTTCTGGAACTGCTTTCATCGTTCAGATGCACTTCGATACGTGTAATCTCTTTGGCAAGATGTTTCAATTCGTGTTCCAGCAGTTGTTGCACATGTTGCTGAAGTCCGGGCGAGCCTACGATACTTTTGTCGGTGTTAAGTTGAACTTGCATGGCTGCCTCTCATTTAAATAAACACGCTTGTAGTGATATTTATAATACGCTTCAGTTTGTATAAATGGAACCCGAACTTTGCAATGAAAAAACAGTACACTTTCATTTGATGAGCGCCATGGACCGCAACCGGCACGCCTGCGCATGCGCATGCGCGTTATCCCGATTCTTTCTTGCAAGGACAATATGCCAAGAACAGTGAAATATTTCGTCATTGCAGCGATTGCACTGCTTTCGCTGCTGATCATTGCGGCAGGCATTATTGCCGCGACCTTCAATCCGAATGATTACAAACCGATGATCATCAAGCTGGTGCAGGAAAAGAAACAGCGCACGCTTGCCGTCCCCGGTGAAATCAAGCTGACGTTTTTCCCGAGAATCGGCGCCGATCTCGGCCGGATCAGTATTTCCGAACACAAAAGCAAAAACGAATTTGCATCGATCAACAGCGCCAAAGTGTCGCTGCAACTACTCCCCCTGCTATCGAAAAAACTGGTGGTCGGTCATGTCCGCATCGACGGACTCAATGCCAACATCAAGCGCTTCAAGGATGGCAGCACCAATTTCGATGATCTTCTTTCCAAGGAAGAATCGCAGCAACAGCAAATCGGCTTCGATATCGATGGCGTGAGCATCACCAACGCGAGCTTGCGGCTCGACGATCAACAAGAGCGCCGCAAGCTGGAGATTGTAAAACTCGATTTTGACACTGGAAAAATCGCCAATGGGGTCGAAAGCAAAATGACCGTCAGCGCCGATATAAAGAGCAATAATCCTGTTGTCGATGCGAGCATCGCCGCAAACACCGGCTTCATGATCGACCGCGACAGCAAGCACTACGTGCTGAAAGATGCCGATGCGCAGATCAAGGGCAAGCTGGCGGACTTTACCGACCTGGTCATCAAGCTTGCCGGCGACGCCGACCTGAAGCCGGCCGACAAGCGCTTGGCGCTGGAAGACATCAGGCTGAGCGCCAGCGGAAAACGGGCCGGCCAACCGCTCGACATAAAATTCGACATCCCCAAACTCGCGATTACCGACGCCAAGGTCTCGGGTGGAAAGTTAAGCGGCCAGGCAAAACTGACGGAAGGCGCGCGCACCGTCACATCCGATTTTTCAGTGCCATCGTTTGAAGGCTCGCCGCAAGCATTCAAGATTCCGGCGCTGGCGCTCGACATTGCGATCAAGGATGCCGAGTTGGATGCCAAGGCAAAAATCTCGGGAGCGCTTTCCGGCAACATCGACCAACTGTTGTTCAGCTCTCCGCAACTGACGCTGGCGTTATCCGGCAAGCAGGGAAGCACTGCGATCGACGGCTCCATGACCTCACCGTTTTCCATCAACCTGAAAACACAAACGGTCGATTTGCCGAACATCGCCGCGGCATTCACGCTGCCGAACCCCGCCGGCGGCGCACTCAAGCTGAATGCAGCCGGCCGTGCAAGCGCCGATCTGGACAAGCAAGTCATGTCGGCAGCTCTTAAGGGCAAGTTCGACGAGAGCACCTTCGATGCAAAACTCGGCATGTCGAAATTTTCGCCGGCGGCTTACACGTTTGATGTCGCGATCGACCGGCTCGATGCGGATCGATATCAAGCCAAGCCATCCGCGGCGGCGCAGAAAACGGCACAGGCCGAAAAGCCGATCGACCTGTCGGCATTGCGCGACCTGCGTGCCACCGGCGGCCTCAGGATCGGCGCGCTCAAGACGCAAAACATCAAGACATCCAACGTACGGCTGGACTTGCGTGCAAGCGGCGGCAAGCTTGATGTCAGTCCGCTGTCGGCAAATCTGTATGGCGGTACTGCGACCGGCTCCGCATCCATCACGGCCAGCAGTCCGCCGCGCTTTGCGATACGTCAGAATCTGACCGGCGTCAATGTCGGGCCCCTTTTGAAAGATGCGATCGGCAAGGACCCGATCGAAGGCCGCGGCAACGTGGCGCTGGACGTGACGGCGGCAGGCGGCACCTTCACGCAACTGAAAAAGGGCCTGAACGGCACCGCGCGACTGGCACTCCGCGACGGCGCGGTGCGCGGCATCAATGTCGCGCAGACGGTTCGCAGTGCGAAATCAAAAGTGGGCGAAATCAGAGGCAAGGAACAGCCGCAAACCGGCACCGGATCGTCCAGCGAAAAAACCGACTTCAGTGAACTGACCGGCAGCTTCCGCATTGCCAACGGTGTGGCGCACAACAATGACCTCGACGTCAAATCGCCATTGATCCGGGTGAACGGATCGGGAACCATCGACTTGGGGGAAGAGCGCGTCGATTATCTGGCCAAAACCACCATCGTGTCGACATTAAAAGGACAAGGCGGGCCAGAACTGGAAGGGCTGAAAGGACTCACGATACCGGTCAAATTGTCAGGTCCGTTTACCGCAATCGGGTATCGCATCGATTTCGAGGGGCTGGCCACGGAACTGGCAAAGCAGAAGATCGATGAGAAAAAGGAAGAAGTAAAGGAAAAAGTACAGGAACGGCTCGAGGAAAAATTAAAAGGCTTGTTTAAAAGATAGATTCCTCCGGATTTTCCGCGGATGGATGACGTTCGATGCAACCGGTGTCCATGGTGAGCATGCATCGATTCACGGGATGCTGGAATTCTTCGCCGGCATAGAAAATCCGGAACGATTCAATCGCATCACATGGCAATCGACATGCCGCCGTCGACATTCAGCACCTGTCCATTGACGTACGATGCGGCCGCCGATGCAAGGAACACCGCCGCGCCTGCAATTTCATGCGGCCGGCCCCAGCGTCCTAGCGGCGTTCTATTCGCGAAATGATCGTGTATCTTCGCATCGGCGATTGCCGCGGCATTGGCTTCGGTGGCGAACCCGCCCGGCGCAATCGCATTGCTGGTAATTCCCATCGGGCCGTATTCCGCGGCCAGCGCGCGCATCATGCCGGTCAGTCCCTGCTTGACGCCGGCATACACCGGATCGCCGGCACGCGCTATCTGTCCGGCGATCGATGTGATCGTGATCAGGCGTCCGCTGCGAAGCGGCAGCATCAGACGTGCCGCTTCGCGTGCAAGTATATAGCCGGCGCCGAGGTTGACTTGCACCATGGACTGGATCTCTTCGTCGGTGAAATCGAGCAAGGGTTTGCGGTTGCGCGTGCCGGCATTGCTTACCAGGATATCCAGACGGCCATGGGTTGCCGCGATCTCGGCGAACGCCACCTTGACTGCAACCGGGTCGGCGACATCGAAGAGCAGCGCCGATGCCGACTGGCCGCGCGACGTAATTGTCTGCACGGCGGCGGCAAGATTCGCCGCGTCTCGTCCGTTCAGGATCACATGTGCGCCGGAACCGGCCATCGCGCAAGCGATTTCCAGCCCTAGGCCGCGTACGGCGCCCGTGACCAGGGCAATTTTCCCGTCCAGCGAAAATGTCTGCAAATATGGATGCGCCATGATGTTCTTCTTTGACGAAATTGAATTCCCGATCGGATCGGGAGAGCGCTACATTCTAACCATGAATGGCGTTGCAGCTGGATTCGGCAGAATCCGGATATCGAATTCGAGCAGGAAGAATATGACGATTAGCGAGTATCTGATCCGATGTCCGGAGTTATCCGTAACAGATCTTGCATTGGAGAAAAAACAGCAATCTCCGACGCGCGTATGCACGAGATCAGAATTGCACATACTGCCGCGCCGACGCCGTAAGCGACAGGCCGTACCTGATTTAACAGGTCGATCGAAGCCGGGGAAATTACTTAAAACCGGCCCCAGCCGATCATGGAAATCGCGACCCGGCGCGCTTCGAGCCTTGCTTCGTTCGCCGCCTTGAAAACAGCATTGATCGACACAGGCTGTTTTGGAAATACGTTCTTCACTTTTTCCGCTCTGCCGGGAACCGTGAAAATTTCCAGATATGGCACCCACTGGTCAGCGTCAGGATTCTGAACTGCCGAGATGTCAATTTCATACTTGCCCATTTTCTCTAGCGCCATATCACCTCCGTGTTTGGAAAATACTAGCATCGGTGTCTGTTCGCCAACGTTGGTATTTTGTACTCAATTGCGTTACATCAATGAAGTCAAAAACAAAATCCACCGATATCGCCACCAGGCAGGATTTTTCTATGACTGTGCTGCGGTATAACGGCGTAAATGGTAGATGTGCATCAACCCGTCGAAAGGCGCCCCGCGGCATCTGCCCGGTTAGCATCCTTCATCAGGCAAAAAACCTGGATCGAACCGAGCGCATCCGGGCTTTACCGCTCACCAGATCCTTAATCGGCAGTGCGGGCAAGGCTTCGCGCAATATTTTTTCGAATTCCTCAGCGGGTATCGGCCTGCTGATGCAAAAACCCTGGATTTCATCGCACGATGTCTTGCGCAGGAATTCCAGATGCTCTTTTGTCTCGACACCCTCCGCCACCACCGACAAGTTCAGCGTATGCGCCAGATTAATGATGGCCTTCGCCAGTTTCCGGGGACTGACGTCTTCCGGATGTTTTTGCAACAGGAATGAACGATCCAGCTTCAAGGTATCCAGCGGAAAGCGGCATAGATAAGACAATGAAGAATATCCGGTGCCGAAATCGTCGACCGACAAGCGCAAGCCGAATGCCTTGAGCTCATTGAGCAATCGTGCCGCCAGATCGGGATCTTCCACCAGTCCGGTTTCAGTCAGCTCCAGTTCCAGCAAATGCGCCGGCAAACAACTGCTATGCAAGGCCTGCGCCACGGACGCTACCAGCTTCTGGTTCTGCAGTTGCCGCGCCGACAAGTTGACCGAGATCCGGAGCGGCCGGTTGTACCGGCTGATCCATTCCTGGGTCTGGATAGTGGCACGCCGCAAAACCCAGTCACCGATCTCATCGATCAAACCGGTTTCTTCGGCAAGAGGGATGAACTCGACCGGAGAAATCGATCCCATTTCCGGATGCGTCCAGCGCAGCAGCGCTTCCATTCCAGTCATTTCCAGCGTGGCGAGATTGACGCGCGGCTGATAATGCACCTCGAATTCGTTTCGCTCCAGTGCGTGCCGCAGGGCGCCCTGCATCGCCAGGCGCAGCTTGCTCGCCGCGCCCATTTCGGCGGTAAAGAAACTGAAGGTTTTGCCGCCCGCCGCTTTCACCCGGTACAAGGCGGTATCGGCATTTTGCAGCAACATCTCACTGGTTTCCCCGTCCTGCGGGTACATGCTGATCCCGGTGGATGCTCGCACCTTCACCTCGTGCCCGGCGGTCACGGCCGGCTTTTCCAGTGCCGCGTACAGCTTCTCGGCAATGCTCGTGGCCGACAGGCTGCCTTGCTTGCATTCGGCCACGATCACAAACTCATCGCCGCCCAGCCGGGCCACGATATCGTCCGGGCGCACGCATTGCCTGAGACGCGCCGCAATTTCCTTCAACAGCATATCGCCCGCCGCGTGACCCAGCGAGTCGTTGACTTCCTTGAAAGCATCCAGGTCGATAAAGAATACGGCTTGATCCACTTCGCCGCGCCGATTGTTCAGGCGCTGCCTCAATCGGGTCTCCAGCAATGCCCGATTGGGCAAGCCGGTCAAGGTATCGCGCGTTGCCAGCCGTTCCAATGCACGCGCGGTATTGATCTCGCGCGTCACATCATGCGTTACGCCGCGAAAGCCGGAAAATACGCCATCCTCTGTAAAAGGCTCGCCCGATATGCGAAAAAAACGTATAACGCCGGGCTCCAATATGGAGTTGACCGGGCAGACAAAATCCCGAAACGGACGCCTCGCCGCCATGCTCTTGGAGCACTCGACAAAGGCGGTGTCCCTGATATCCGCAACATGCGATTCGAACGTCGTCCCGAGGAACTGCTCCGGACGCACACCGAGACGGGTAAAAATTCCATCGGAAATGAAGATGAACCGTCCCTCCGTATCGATTTCCCAATACCAGTCGGATGACAGGGACGTCAGGCTGCGAAAGCGCTCCTCTCTGTGGGCCAGTTCGCGTGCGGCTTCCAGTTGCGCAGTGATGTCCCGGGCCACTGAAACCATTCCGGTCTTTTTGCCGGTATTGGGATCCCTGATCGTGCGCGTGCTGGCTCCGAGCCAGATCCATTTGCCGTTCTTGTGCCTGAATCGAATGTTGACCAAGCGCGGAACTTGTCCTTGAACCTCGCTCTTGGCGGGATTTTCGGCTGGCTTTATATCGTCCGGATGAATGTAATCATAGAGCTGAGTCCCCTTCATCTCTTCCGGATCGTATCCCAGAGTGTCCTTGTGTGAAGGGGATGCGTACACGTATCGATCATTCGCATCGCTATGCGATATCATGTCGCGCGCATATTCCGTGAGCAGCCGATGTTCGGCTTCACTTCGCACAAGTTTTGCACGCGCTTCGTGGCGTTCGGTCACATCGACGATGGTACCGATATAGCTTTTCAGTTGCCCGGCATCGGACCAGCGTGGTGCAGCCGTTTCCAGCATCCACCGGAACGATCCATCGCTACGCACGAGACGGTATTCGAGCTGGTATTCTTTCCGGTTATGTCTGGCCGCCTGCCAGATCCGGAACATCTCCGGAAAATCCTCAGGGTGAATGAACTTCAGCCATTCCGAAGGATTGATTGCCCCAGGATCCGACAATCCTTGCATGGACTCGGGATTGAGGTAAATGCAGCGGTTATCAATGTCTATTTCCCAGACGATCATCGACGCGCAGTCGGCTAGACGGCGCAGCACATCCTGCGGGCTTTCGCGCTTCCCTGGCACGGCGGTCATGATGGCTTAAGCTTCTTTTTGAGTGATGAACATTGCGCAATCAACAGCGTGGCCGAATGGAGCCGATGCTGTTGTTCCCGACAGGCCATGTTACCTTAGCCGCGCCGCGCGGCAGTTGCCAAGACGCAACACAAGCGAAGAGAATACTGCGTTGACGCCACGCTTCCAATGATGGATGCGACACCGGGAACCATGGATGAATATTGCGGCAACCGGTCCGGACGTTCTCACGGAATGGGGACATGAATAAAGATCAGCATGCCGTCTCCCGTTGCGCCCGGCAGTTTGCGGGTATAGGTGATCATTATTTTGGGACCGGCATGGCCGAAAGACAGCAGCGGCACAGCAACGCGATAAGGCCCTTGCAGAGAGCGGTTGACAATTCCCGCCCGCTCCAGTTCTGCGACCCATTCACGGCCTGCATTGGAAAAATCGGAACGCCCACGCAACTTCCAGGAAAATTTTCTCGTGTCGCTGTCTGACGGCGAATATACGGAGAATTCTTGAGTATCCGCGCGTTCCTGAGCGCCAGCCCAAGGCGCAAGGCCGATACAAAGCGATACGATGGAAAAGCTGAACCAGTCGCCCGTCTTCATGATTGAATTCCAATCAAATAATGAAGTCTTCTCGTACAACCAATCTTTCCCAATATTGAATTAAATTGTCGGCTATATTTTGCGTTTCCTCAAGGCATCGTAACGGATAGAACTCAATAATCCGGGATTTTTTGAGGCTATTATGTTGAAAGCAATATTGGAATTGCGCCACGTCGGCGCAAAGTGTTTTTATTGCATGTGAAACCGTTAATTAATTGGAATTTAATGGGCACGACAGAACGGTGTTGCATGGCCCGATTGCTTTCGCTGGCGCCGCGGTTGGTAAAAACGAACATTGTTTTCATCAAATTTATGTTTTATCAAGCCGAAAATCGGTTATAAATTGATGAGAAATCAACGTGCTTCTTGCGTTCATCCTTGTAACCGATACAAATTCATTCATTGACGTTGAACGCTCGCTATCGGTCAGCAGATAAGTACTTCAGATGAAAAAACCCGACCACCCCTTATCCGGCACGCAAATCATCCTGGCGGCACTGGGCTTTGCGGCGCACAAGCATCGCAATCAGCGCAAAAAGGATGCCGAGCTATCCACCAGTATTTCACATCCGATTCAGCTTGCCCATGTACTGGGTGTCGAGGGCAATATCGCCGATGAACAAGTCATTGCGGCAGCGATATTGCACGATACGATGGAAGACACCGAGACCACCAATGAAGAATTGCGGCAGTATTTCGGCCTGACCATCGCGGAAGTCGTGGAAGAAGTCACCGATGATGTGTCGATGTCGGCGCAGGAACGAAAGCTGCGCCAGCTCGAACAGGCGCCGCATATTTCGCGGCGGGCGAAGCTGATCAAGCTGGCAGAAAAAATCTGCGATCTGCGAGACATGGCGGACCATCCGCCGCCGGATTTGACGACTCGGCAGATTCAGGATTATTTCGACTGGTCGAAAGAAGTGGTCGACTGCATGCGCGGCATATCCCCATCGCTGGAAACCGCGTTCGATGAAGTCTATGCAAGGCGTCCGGATTAAACCCGCATCACTTCATGGACAGGCGCGGGTGTAACGCGTTCGGATAACGTGTAGCCACTGCGGGATTACCGATCGCGCGGCAACACCGACATGGTCAGGCGCGAAATGCAGGTAAGGCGTTCCGCCGAATCAGAAATCCGGATTTCCCAAACATGGGTTGAACGCCCGATATGAATCGGACGCGCTTCGCCTATCACATACTTATCCTTCACGGAGCGGATGTGATTGGCATTGATATCGAGTCCGACGCAATAATGGGTCTCGCTGTCCACGCACAAATTGCTGGCTACGCTGCCTAAGGTTTCCGCCAGCAATACCGAGGCTCCTCCATGCAGAATGCCCATTGGTTGCACGGTTCTATGGTCTACCGGCATGCGGGCCGCCAGCCAGTCTTCGCCGAACCCCGTGAATTCGATCCCGAGATGGGAAGCCGCGGTACCGGCATTTCTTTGTGCAAGCTGTGCTAGATCCACAGCGTCTTTCCAAATTGCCATGAGTGTCAAACGCCTATTTCAGATAGATTGATTGTGCGGACGAAGCCGACCACTTTTTGCAGAACTCATTATAGGCAATCCTTCCGATGCTTGAGTCGGCCGGCGCGGAATGCCGGACGCCGCCGTTCCATCAGTTGGCGCAGCGCGGATTAATCCTGTCGAGATTTACAAAAATGAACCAAAAGACAACTCCCGCCGCGGCAGTGTTAACCGGTTACCACACATGTTGAAAAGCATGCAAATCCGCCAATAGACATATTGCAATAAGGAAAGTATGCTGTAACGCGCACCGGGCTGGCCTCCAGCCTTCGACCAGGAATTCCGCGGGCGAGCTTTTGCGCAACAGGATACGCAGCCCATCGTCATCCAAGACATTGGATGATGAACTCATATTCTCCGTAACCGAGACAGTATGGATAATAAAATTGTCTTCACTAAAACTGCAAAAGGCGTAGGCGAAGCGGTTGGGAAAACCCGTGCGCTGTCGCGTGATCTTCGCGCCGTGCTCAAAGAGGTAGACGGAAAAGCGTCCCTCGACGAATTGCTCGACAAGATCGGCAGCTTATCCGAAGCGAAGCTCCGTGCAGCTTTGAGCAAACTCAGCGCCGACGATTACATCCGCGAATTCGCGGCGCCGACACTTGAAGCCGACACGCTCGACTTCTCCACGATTCTCCCGTCGCCCCCGAAGTCGACGCGCGCGCCAGGACAAAAGACCCGGATTAACCAAGCCTTGCTCATGCAACTGGAAGCACGTGCACAGGCCGAAGTCGCCACCTATGAACGGCTTGAACGGGAACAGCAGGAACGCGAACGCCTCGCGGAAGAAGAACAGGCGCTCCGGAAAGAGGAAGAACAAGCCAGGCGTGCGGCACAACAGAGAGCGATGAAAGCCGCTCAGGAAAGTGCCCGGCAAGAGTCGGAAGCGCGTGCAATACAGGCGCTTGAAGACGAAGCGCGGCGGCAAGAGGAAGAACAAACTCGTCGCGACGCCGAGGAAGCTGCGAAACGTGCGGCCGAACTGCAGAAGAATAAGGAAGTAGAAGAACGGCGACAACAGGAAGCCGAGGAACAGGCCAGGCAAGCGGCAATAGAGAAATCCCGGCTTGAAGCCGCCGCGAAAGAACAGCGGGATGCCGAGGACGAATTCCGGCGCGCAGCCGAACAACAGTCGAAAAAAGAGGAAGAAGATCGGATGCGCCGCCAGGAGGAAGAGCGGGCGCGCAAGGAAGCGGAAGAGCAGGCACGCCTGGCTGCGCAACAACATGCCGCCAAGGATGCTTTGGAACAGGCAAGGCGCGATGCGGAAGAACAGGCAAGAAGGAACGCCGAAGTAGAGGCGCTGCGACTGGCGGAGGAGCAGGCGCGCATCGAGCTGGAGGAAGTCCGGCGCACGGCGGAGGCCGACGCTCAGGCACGAAAAGAGACGGAAGAAGCGGCGCGCCGCGAAGCCGAGGAACAGGCCAAACAGGAAGCGGAAGAGCGGCGGCGCAAGCTGGCGGTGGAACACAGGGCGAAACGCGACGCTGAAGTCCGTGCAAAGAAAGAAGCAGAAGAGCGGGCGCGCCTTGAAGCCGAGGAGCAAGCAAGGAAAAATGCCGAAGTAGAGGCGCTGAGGCTGGCGGAGGAGCAGACGCGCATCGAGCTGGAGGAAGTCCGGCACACGGCGGAGGCCGAGGCGCAGGCTCGAAAGGAAGCGGAAGAAGCGGAGCGCCGCAAGGCCGAAAAACAAACCAGATACGAAGCGGAAGAGCAAGCTCGGCGGGACGCCGAGGAACGGGCTCGGCAAGACGACGAAGAAAAATCCCGGCGCGAAGCAGAATCGTTGGTAGACCAGAACATCGACGAGGCAATTCATCGTGAGTTCGAGGAATTGGCAAGACAGCAAGCCGAAGAGGTGGCGCGCGAGAAGGAAAAGAAGGCACGGCGGAATATAGAAGAGGTTGCACAGCGCAAGGCCGGGGCAAAGGCGAAAAAGGACAAGGAAGATCAAGCTCGCCGGGAACGGGAGCGGAGCGAGGCGCGGCACGCGGCGGAGGTGCGGGCGAAACAGGAAGTGGAGCAGTGGCAACGCGAGGCCGAGCAAGAAAAGGCGCGCAAGGCCGGAAAGAAAAAATCGTCGCCCGCGCCGGAACCACAAGCTGATCCCGATATCGATGACGCGACGGAGCAGGATGAAGAGGAGCGGATTGAATACGTAACGCGCGAGGACGAAGAGCGGGACGTCCATGAAGCGATCGAACCGGATGACGAAAAAACATCCTTCTTCGGAAGAAGAGAAAAGACTTACAGGAGGCCGGTCAAATGGGGCAAACCTGTAGCGGTGACACTGCTCTTATCGGCCGTGCTTGGCGTCGGTCTGATCCATGTAATCGCATTCGACAGCCAGACCGCATTGTTCGAAAAAGCGGCGGCTGCGCAGTTTCAGCAACCGGTGAAGATCGGCAAGGTGCAGTTGTCATTGCTGCCGCGGCCGCACTGGCGCCTTGAGGACGTATCAATCGGCGCGCAATCGCAGATCACGGCGCCCCGCATCAAGGCAACCACGGAGTTGGGCAGCCTGTTCAGCGACAATATAGCCTTAAAGTCGATTGAACTGCAATCGCCGGTGTTCAATGAACAGGCCCTGGAATGGCTGCTGTTCGGTCGCACGCAACAGCGGAATTTCACGGTTGGCCGGGTCAGCGTAACCAATGCCAAACTGAATTCACGCAATATCAGCCTGTCTCCATTCAGTGCTTCCGCCGATATCGGCGCGGATGGTTCATGGCAAAAAATCACTGTCGATTCTCTCGACAAGAAAACCGTTATACAACTACGGCCCGCCAGCGAATCCGTGCATTTCGAATTGAGCGCAGACGCATTTGAAATTCCGTTCGGCTCCACGCTCACGCTGGATGGATTCACTGCCAAAGGAACGGCGCGCCGCAATGAAATCGCGATTACGGATTTCAACGGACGCTTTTACGACGGCATAGTCGGCGGCACCGCGAAACTTCAGTGGGGAACAAGCTGGAGCCTAAAAGGCGACGTGCATGCAAAGCTGATAGACGCCTCCCAATTTGCACCCGGACTGCTGCAAAGCGGCAAGCTTGAAGGCAACGCGACCTACGCCCTTCAAGCCGCGCATGCTGACAAACTGTTTGCCGAACCGCGCGTCGAAGGGCTGTTCGCCGTTCAGAATGGCACCCTGCTCGGTGTCGATTTTGCAAAGCTCATGCGCAGCACCAATAGCGCCGGAAAATCTTCGTTTACCGAACTCACCGGCACTTTCGTTCAAGAGGACGGAAAGATCCAATTGCAAAAGGTATATGTGGGCGCCGGGCTGCTGACCGTCAAAGGCAAGGCCGACATGGATGCAGCGGAAAATTTGAGCGGCCAGTTTACGGTCGAACTCAAGTCTTCCATGCAGCAGACCCGCAGCAACCTGGTCGTGGCAGGTACGCTAAAGGAGCCGCAGTTCAATCGATAACAGGGTGTGAAGCGCATACCCCGACGATTTCACCGGACCGTGATCTGCCCCGTCGCAAGAAACGGACACGCTCGCTGCAGAATAACCATAGCGCCGGACAATCACCTACAATCTCTATACGGTCAGCCGCCGGAAACTGAAGGTAGAACACCTTGGGCACTAAAGTATTCGAACAGCACGCGATCATGTATGCAGTGCTTGGCGCAACCAACGAAGCGATCCTGCATGCCAATACGGCGCAGGAACTGTATCAGCGAGTGTGCGACGCCGCCACAATCGGTGGAAAATTCCTGACCATCGCGGTAGGAATTCCCGATGCCGACACGGCATGGATCGAAATCGCAGCGGTGGCCGGCAAGGGCGCTCACCGGATGCGCAATACCCGGATTTCGGTTGACGAGGCGACAATAGAAGGCCTCGGTGTGGCGGGCACGGCTTTTCGAACGCTTGATTCCTGCATCAGCAATGACTTCCTCGCGGACGGACGCACACGGCACTGGCACGACGCCGCGGAAAATTCCGGCATTGCCTCCGCCGCAGCGGTGCCCTTGATGCATGCAGGACGAGCGATCGGGGTGTTGCTGTTCTATTCCGGTCAAAAAAATGCCTTCGACGCTGAAACGATTCAATTACTCCAACGCATGGCCCACAACGTTTCCTTCGGGCTGAACAACTTTGAACGCGAAGCCGAACGCGAGCGCGCCGAAACGGCATTGCGCGCCAGCGAGGAAAGATATCGCGCAGTCCTCGAAGGCATTGAGGATACGTATTATGAAACCAATTTAAGAGGCGATCTATCGTTCCAGAACTCCGCGATGTGCCGCCTGCTGGGATATTTACCCACCGAGCTGAGCGGATTGAGTTACCGGAAATTTATAGCGCCAGAGCAGGCGGATGCAGTGCTTGCGACATTCAACGAGGTGTTCCGTACCGGCAGCCCCAATCTAAGCATGGACTGGGAAATGATCCGCAAGGACGGCAGCCACAGACGAGTGGAAGGCTCGGTGCATCTGATCAAGGACTCGGGCGGTGAAAAACGCGGCTTTCGCGGCATCTTGCGCGATGTGACGGTGCGCCGGGAAATGGAACGTGCATTGCGAGAGAGCGAAGAAAAGTACCGGCGCATTTTCGAGGGTATAGAAGATGCTTATTTCGAAGTCGATTTGAAAGGAACGCATCTCGTCCTGAATCCCGTGTTTTCACGCATGCTCGGTTATGCGCACGACGAGGTGATGGGCAAGACCAACCGCGACTTTCAAACCGAGGAAATGGCCAGGGCAACCAGGGATGCATTCAACGAAGTTTACCATACCGGCATACCCAAGCAAAGCCAGGACTGGCAATACCTGCACAGAGATGGCAGCACGGTGCAGATTGAAGGCTCGATTCAACTCGTCGCGAATGACAACGGGGTTCCTGTCGGGTTTCGCGGCATCTTTCGCAACGTAACCATGCGGCGTCAAATGGAAAGCGCATTGCGCGAGAGCGAGGAAAAATACCGCAGTATTTTGGAAAGTATCGACGACGCCTATTATGAAGTCGATTTGGCAGGCAAGCCGGTTTTGCGCAATCCCGCGTTCTATCGCATCATCGGATATACCCCTGACGAGACGCCAGACGGGGACAACCGCCAGACCCAGACGCCGGAGATGGCCGCCGTCGTCTACAAAGTGTTCAACGAAGTGTATCGTACCGGCGTGTCCCAGCAAAACCAGGAATGGGAATACGTGCACAAAAACGGCAGCCCTGTTCAAGTCGAGGGTTCCGTTCAGCTCATCCTCGGCAGTGCCGGTCAGCCCGTCGGTTTTCGCGGCATCATGCGCGACATCACCAAGCGCAAGCGGGACGAACGATTGCTGGCGCTGGAGCACAAGGTCACGCTCGGCCTTGCCGAGGCCCCCAGCATACGCCGCGCGGCGCATATGATCATTAAAAATATCTGCGAATCGGAGAACTGGGAATCCGGCGGCTACTGGGTGCCTGGCGCAGAACCAGGCACGCTGCGGCTGGATTCGGGCTGGGCCAATGTGAATATGTCGACTAAAGCACAGGAATACTACAAGGACAAGATAGGAAATCTGACCGTCACCGCAGAGAGCTATTTGAAAAGCGTCTGGGATCTGGGCAAGCCGAATTGGATTGCCGACGTGAGGAAGAACGCAAGCTTCATGTCCAAGGCAGGCGCCTATGTCATGTCCGATACGGACCAACTCGCCGCCTTTTACGTGCCCATTGTCTCTGACGGCAAGACGGTTGCGGCGCTTTCATTTTCCAACTCGACGATTCGCGAACCCGATGAACGGCTGCTGCAGAACGTCGGCGTGATCTGCAGCCAGTTCGGCCAGTTCCTGCAACGCAAACAGGCGGAAAAAATCGTACTGGAAAGTGAAGAGCGCTTTCGAGCGCTAACCAACCTGTCGTCGGATTGGTATTGGGAGCAGGATGCTGAATTGCGCTTCACGCGCATGGAAAGCCGGCATGCGAACAAGGACGAGATCAAGCATATGTTGCTGGGCAAGCGTGCCTGGGAAACCGGTTTTGAGATTCAACACGAAGGAGGATGGGACGCCCACCGGGAAATCATCGAATCGCGCAAGTCGTTTCGCGACATCATCATGTACCGCCTGCTCGAGGACGGCCAACCCTACTACATCAGCGTCAGCGGCGAACCGGTGCTTGACCGGAACGGCTGCGTCATCGCCTATCACGGCGTGTCGCGCGAAATTACCGACCAGAAAATCGCCGAGGAGCGCATCCAGTATCTGGCCACGCATGACGGCTTGACCGGCCTGCCCAATCGGGTGCTGTTCAGCCATCTGTTGAACGGCGCCATCGCGACGGCGCAACGGTATCATCGCAGTTTCGCGGTACTGTTCATCGACCTGGATCGCTTCAAGTTCATCAACGATACGCTTGGGCATGAGGCCGGCGACGCCTTGTTGAAAGAAATTACCGCCCGGTTCAAGCAAGCCTTGCGCGCCAGCGATGTGATTGCTCGCCTTGGCGGCGATGAATTCGTGGTGTTGGTGCAGGAAATGCACGAGCCGAACCAGGCTGCCATCGTCGCGCGCAAATTACTGGACGCGGCAATCCAGCCGGTGATTTTAATGGATCAGGAATGTCGAGTGACCGCCAGTATCGGCATTGCGATGTACCCGTTGGACGGCGCGGACGAACAAGCGCTGATGAAGAACGCTGATATTGCAATGTACTTTGCCAAGGAAGAAGGCAAGAACAATTTCCAGTTCTATTCGAAAGAGATCAAGACGCAATCGCTGGAACGCCTGACGCTGGAGGCCAATCTGCGGCATGCGATGGAACGGCACGAATTTACAGTGCATTATCAAGCCAAGCTGGACCTGAAAAAAGGCACGATTACCGGAGCGGAAGCATTGCTACGCTGGCAAAATGCCGCGCTTGGCAGCGTATCGCCAATCCAATTCATACCAGTCGCGGAAGAAACCGGCTTGATCGTGCCGATCGGCAAGTGGGTGTTGCACACCGCCTGCGCGCAAAACGTCGCGTGGCAACGCCAGGGATTGCCGCCGATCTGCATGGCGGTCAATTTGTCGGTGCGCCAGTTCGCCGATCCGCATCTGCTGCATGACATCGCCGCGGTGTTGCGCGATACCGGCATGGACCCGCAGCTGCTGGAACTGGAAATCACCGAAGGGATGGTGGTCCATAACCCGGAACAGGCAGTCAAGCTGCTGACCGCGATCAAGCAAATGGGCGTGCGGCTGGCGATCGATGACTTCGGCACCGGCTACTCCTCGTTGGGCCAGCTCAAGAATTTTCCGATCGACACGCTCAAGGTGGACCGGTCGTTCATTCGCGACCTCGCCACCAATCCCGGCGACAAGGCCATCACCGAAGCCATCATTGCGATGGGCAAGACACTCAGCCTGACGGTCGTGGCCGAAGGCGTTGAGACGATTGAACAAGCCGACTTTCTGCGCGATCATGCCTGTGACGAAATGCAGGGATATTATTTCAGCAAACCGATTGCGGCCAATGATTTTGCGGTTTTCTTCGGCGAACACGTAACCCAGACCCGGAATCCGCCGGACCCGGAATCCTGACCACAACGATCGGCCATCTTGCCGCCGTTTTATCCCGTGAATTGGGAAACCGCGCCAGCGTCGAGGCTTTCCGAGACCTTGGCCATGAATGTATCCAGCGCAAAAGGTTTGGTCATGACCTGCATGCCAGTATCAAGCTGCCCGTTTCCAAGTGCGGCATGTTCCGCATAGCCTGTGATGAATATCACTTTCAGGCCGGGACGCAATACTCTTGCCGCATCGGCCATTTGCCGCCCGTTCATGTTGCCCGGCAAGCCGACGTCGCTGACAAGCAAATCGATGTGCTGCGGTGACTGCAATATTTTCAAGCCTTCACGCCCGTCCGCCGCTTCTATGACGGCATAACCGGCGCCGCTCAGAATTTCCGCAAGCAGCATGCGCAGCGGCGCTTCATCGTCCACCAGCAGCACCGTCGCGCTTGCGGCGGCCGACACCGCTGTCGCGGTCTTTCTTTCGCTTTTGTCAATTTGCGCCTCGCCGCCGTGCATCGGCAAGTCGATGCGCACAGTCGTTCCCACGCCCGGCTCCGAATGAAGCCGCACATAACCGCCCGACTGCTTGATGAATCCGAAAATCATCGACAACCCCAATCCCGTGCCTTGGCCGATCGGCTTGGTCGTGAAAAATGGATCGAATGCACGTGCCATTACTTCTGGAGGCATTCCGGTTCCGCTGTCGGTGACGCTGATCGTCACATACCGGCCGGGTGATACGCCCTCCTGCGTAGCGGCTTGTGCTTGATAGAGAATCGAGTTGGTGGTTTCGATTGTCAGCCGCCCGCCGTTCGGCATCGCATCGCGCGCATTGATGGCCAAATTGAGAAGCGCGCTTTCCAACTGATGCGCATCGCACATGGTATTCCACGCATCGGCTGCCAACTCCGTATGGACCTGTACCCCCGGCCCGACGGTACGCTGGATCAGCTCGCGCATTGAAGCCACCAGCCGGTTGACATTGGTTATCTTCGGGTCGAGCGTCTGCCGTCTGGAGAACGCCAGCAGGCGATGCGTCAGCGCCGCGGCCCGATCGGCAATCGATTCGGCGGCATCGATGTAGCGTGGCAACGAACCGGTGCTGCCTTGACCGATGCGCACTCGCATCAGCTGCAAATTGCCGACAATGCCGGCCAGCAGATTGTTGAAGTCATGCGCGAGTCCGCCAGTCAGCTGACCGACTGCTTCCATCTTCTGCGCCTGGCGCAGCGCATCTTCGGCCCGCCGGCGCTCGGTGATTTCCACTGCTTCCGGCACGATTGCGGTCACTCTGCCGCCTGCATCGAGGATGGGCCGCATCGAGAAATCGAAGGTTCGCACACCGGCCGGCAGATTGACGGTGATTTCGTGGCGCACTGATTCACCCTTCCCTACTGCTGCCACCGACGCGCGAATTTTTTCGGGCATGCCAGGCGTCGCGGTGAACCACGGCGTATCCCATAATGCGCGACCCGTGACGTCTTCGAGCTTCGCATTGATGCTTTCAAGCGAAGCACGATTGGCATCGAGCATGGTGCCGTCCGGCGCCAGCAGGCCCATGAACTGATAGCTGGTCTCGAAAATCGAGCGAATGCGCGTTTCGCTGGCCCGCAATTGCGCCGTGCGCTCCTGCACCCGTTGTTCAAGCGTTTCATTCAACTGGCGCAACGCCGTCTCCCGATCGCGCAATTCATGCTCGGCGCGATTGCGTTCGGTCACGTCGCGAACAATCGCCACCAGGATTAATTCGCCATCGACCTCAAGAATATTGGCGGATGCTTCGACGTCGATTATTTTTCCGGTGGAAGTGCGTAGCCTCCCGGGATAATCCTTGACCAGGCCATCTTTGCGCAGTTGTTCCACGTAGGCGGTTCGTTGCGCGGCATCGGATTCCGGCCAGATGCCGACTTCCTTCGAGGTGCGGCCGATCACCTCGGTCCGCTTGTACCCGAGCATGCGTTCAAAACCGGGATTGACGTCGATATACGTACCGTCCGACAAACGGCTGAATGCAATATAGTCGGGTGACGCATAAAAAACCCGCCGATAGATTTCCAGTTCCTTGTGTTCACTCAATCCGGCTGGCGGTTCTCGATTCTGGTCACTCATCTGAAGCTATCGACATTGCCGATTTATGTTTGTCAAAAGTGGGGTTCGAATATACCGGAGGGATGCACGGCACATGTCGCGGGATATGCATTGCGATGTTGGTTGGCAAGTATTCAGCCAATCAATTTGTTTCCGCTAAAACCAAATCGACCCGGTTCTGGCCAAACGTTTTTATTATAGGCATAATCCGCCATTCTGAATTGGCCGAACGCTTGCTTTCCGGTTTGTATTCCGGTCTAACTTGGAACGTGCGGCATTCTTTGACTGCAATGCTGCCTGACATTAACGTTTCCTATCTTGCTCGGTATCGGATCCGGCAGCGGCCGATTTGATACTTCCATCACGCTGTGGAATTTCTATCGGCACGACCTCCACCGGCACCACGCCTTCAGTCTTCATATCCAGTTGCTCGGCAGTCTTTGGCGTCAAGTCGACAATCCTGCCGTCGACATACGGTCCACGGTCCCGAATCTCGACGACGGCGCTTTTTCCATTGTCCAGATTGGTGACCTTGGCCTTGGTGCCAAGCGGCAGTGTACGGCTCGCGGCGATGTTGGAATCCGGATCCATCGGCGTCCCGTCCGCCATGGTCCTGCCGAAAAATTCCTTTCCGTAATATGATGCCTTGCCCTTTGCCGGTTCGCCGGAGCGATCAAGCGTTTTCTTTTTAGTTGTTTTCGCTGTTGCCGTTTCGGATTTCTTTTGTGCCTTCTCATGCGCTGCAAGCGTTGTGCTGAAGCTTCCTGTCACCAGTGCGCACAGGACGACGCACAGTTTTTGATTGATTCCCATCGGGTTCTCCTTTTTTCTTCATGGGTTATCTCGTTCGGAAATACGATAGAAAAAAGACAAAGATTCGATGGGGAAGGCGCTTAAAAGTTTCTGCGCCGCGCTCGAAACAACAGGCCGTGCGATTTCAAGCCGGTCGGAACTGTTTCGGGTCCGCCGCGTGCTGTTGCGGCTTCCTCCCTTTACACGAGCCGTATTCATGGGCATAAGCCCAGGTGAATTCCGCGCCCGGCAGGAAAATCTGCGCCGAGTAATTCGGTACGTAATCATCGATCCGCAACGAAAACGTCTTTTTTACCAAGCCCCAAATCCGTCTCATGTTTATCCAGGCGCTCCAAGGTAATCAGCCGATATTATTCCGGCATGCCGCTATTGAATCGCAATTGGTCAAAGTTCGACGGGTTGAATCAAGTGCTTGTCGTTTGTGCCGACCTTGTTCACATCCTTGCTGACCGGGTACCAGTCGAATGCATCCGGCCCAAGCGATACCGACCTCGCCAGTTGTTCCGCCTGTTCAGCCGACAAATCGTTGTCCATCCACAATGCGGCGTCTTCCGGTGCAAACACGACCGGGCGCCGGTCATGCACATCGACCAGGCCGCCATCGGCTGCCGCCGTGACGATCACGAAACCCGAATCTTGATGCAGCTCCTTGTCCGGACGATAGTTCGTAATCGCCGCCAGAAACATCGGGCGATCGGTTTTCAAGCGGATATACCAAGGCTGTTTTTTCCCGGCGGCACCGGTCCACTCATACCAGCCGTCCGCCGGCACGATGGCGCGCCCGGATTTGAACAGCGAGCGGAAATAAGGCCCGGTCGCCGCCTTTTCGAGACGTGCGTTGATTGCGATCGGGATACCTTTTTCCGCAGCCCATGAAGGCCGGTAACCCCAGTTGACCATATCGATACCGCCATGGTCGCCGCCGAAATAATGCATCAGCCAGGGGTTCGATCCGGGCGGCACATTCCAGTTGGGAATACGGTCGCCCGATCCTTCACCGAAAGCATCGGTATTCCATCCCATTTCCATGGCATAGGCAAGCTTGGCGCGATGCTGGGTTATTCTTCCGCACATGATTTCATGCTAGCGCAGCCAACCGGCAATGACTTAGCCTAGATCATGCAAATTGCCGGCCATCAGACAGATGGCCAAGTTGCGGCCGGCTTCCTGCCGCGGAAACTTTCGCATGCCCGGAATCGTGCAGCAGTCACGTCGGTTGGTTTTCAGGCAGCAAAACCGTGTCCGCGATATTACTGTCCGAATACACTGCGTAAACATGGACCGGCTCCTCGCGGCCTTTTACGTTCTGCGGGCCTTTATCCTGGAGCTGGATATCGTTTTCCGTACGTTTGCAGCCTTCATGCGTGGCGGCATTGACGAGGATAGGGTTATCGCTGAATTGCTTGGTCAACTCTTCCAGGCGAGCCGCTACATTGACCGCATCGCCGATCACGGTATACATGAAGCGCTCAAGAGAGCCGATTTGTCCGGCAACCACCTTGCCGGTACTGATGCCGATGCCGGTTTTGATCGGCGGATCGCCCAACTCCTTGCGGCGCAGGTTTAGTGCTTCCAGGCGCGACCGCATCGCCAGCGCTGCGCGTATCGCGCGCACTTCACATTCGGACCGCGTTTCCGGCGCACCGAAAATCACCACGATCGCATCGCCGATGAAATTGTTGACATAGCCGCCCCATGGCCGAACCGCCTCGGTCATTTCGGTCAGGTATTCGTTGAGCAGCATCACGACATCATGCGGGCTCATTTTCTCCGACATGGTGCTGAAGCCGCGGATATCGGAAAACAGCACCGACACCCGAAGATTCTCTCCACCGAGTTTCAATTCGCCTGCCAGCAGTTTTTCCCGGACTTCGGGCGACACCATGCGGCCGAAAATATCCCGTTCGCGCTGCCGCGCCTTGATGCCGTCGACCATTGAATTGAACGTCAATGCAAAGCGCCCCAGTTCGTCATGCGTAGAAACAAGCACCTTCGCATGTTCGAAATCGCCGTTTTCAATGGCGTTGGCCGAATTCGTCAGCGCCTTGAGCGGACGGGTAAAGGTACGCGCCAGCAGAAACGCAATCCCGATGAAAATCATGCCCATCAGCGCGACGCTTTTGAGTGCATCATTGAAGAGGTTTTTCAGCGGACGGGAATACGCCTCTTCATTCTCCGAAACGGCGACCCTCCATCCCGCTTCGGACAAGGGCGCGAAGCCGACGATCTCCGGAAGATTGCTGACCGGCGAAATATAGTTGGCATGGCTCGGCTGCTTCGCATTTGCCATTTTCTCGGCCAGGTCGCCGAGATTGAAGCTGGGGATCTCGGCGACCTCCGTGCCAAACCGCTTTTCGTCGATGATTTTTTTCTGAACCTCTGCGGACAACGGCGCCATGCTGCGATACAGCGCCTTCTTGTCCGGGTGGTAGATGATGATGCCGTCTCCATCGACCAGGAAAGTGGTCAGCGAAGCGTCGCGATTGCGCGATTCTTCGAGGATCAGGGTAACGGCTTCTCCCTTGAGCTTGAGCACGGCCACGCCCGCCACCCGCCCCGCCGTGCTGCGTACCGGCGCGGAAAAATACATTCCCGGGTTCTTGCTCGCGGTCCCGACTTCGAGATCCGAGACATATTGCTTTCCTTTGATCGCTTCCTTGAAATAATCGCGGAATTCGAGCACCCGTCCCAGATATTGCGGCTTGCTTGCAGCCAGCACTTTGCCTTCGGCATCGAGCACCATGAACAATTCAATATCGTCGTTGGCGGTCTGCAGGCGAGACATTTTATCTTCCACCGGCGCCCGGCGGCGCAAGCCTGGCTCGGCAACCAGATGAATCAGTTCTTCGCTCCAACTGAAATAGGAAATCGTGTGCTTGGTATCCTTGATCAATTGATCGATCCGGCCGCCGGTGCTGAAGGCAAGCTGTTCGAGATCCTTGGATTCTCCCTTGCTCGCGACGGCAATACCCTGCTGGAGATTGTAATAAGATACCGATAGCATCGGCACCAGCGACGCCACCACAAATGCGGCAGCGAGCTTGATGGCAATCGGCCAGCTGCGCGGATGAAAGCGCGCGATGCGCGAATTAGTGGTTTCCATTCTGCTGACTTCCTTTTCGAGTGACGCTATCTATCAGGTAAACGCCGGCTACCGCGGTTCGATCATCAAGGATGAAAATTGGCCGACGACCTGGCGGCGGCTTCATATACCGACGGCAGTTTTATATTCCATTTTTTGATACCGGACTCGCGCATCGCGACCACGAACTGCCGAGTGGACTGCTTGGGTATCTCGCTCGCGGGCTTGCCCTTCTGCAGGATCTGATTGGCCATGGATACCGCGACTTCGCCCTGTTCATAAGGGGAGGTGCCGATGGCCAGCATGCCGCCATCATCGACGAAAAAAACATTGGTTCCGATGACGGGAACGGTGGAGTTTTCTTCGGTCCAGCCGATGACTTCCCGCGCGGGCATCAGGGCAATTTCACCCTTGTTGCGCACGATTTTCCGGTAGTTCGCCGTGATGATGAAGTCCACATTGTTGTTCCCGGCGAATTCGACGGCATCCTTCCATTCGTCAAACGTTTTCGGAAGACGCGAGTCCAGTACCTGAATCGAGCCCCAGTCGAATTTGCGGAAATCCTTTTCGTCATTGCGGACGGATTCGGAAGTGTCGCCGATGAACATGATCCGAACCGGCGCGGAACGGTTCTTCGTGGCGGCAATCAGCGACAGTGTTTCTTTCAATGCACCGAACGGCTTTCTCTCCAGGATACCGGTGACATTGGCTGCCTTGTCGTATCCGTAATGCTCAAGAGAATCGCTTACGCCGGCAAAAACGATCTTGACATCGGGGTGATGGGCAAACTTCTTCATCGCGTATTCCTGCGCATCGTCATCCACCGCGATGACGACCGTGGGCTGCCAGCTTTCGACCAGCTTGGTGACCGCCTTGCCTGCGTTGACCTTGTATTCCTTCCATGGATGACGCTTGGTATCCATATAGAACCAGCGGACCGAATAATCGTTTTTTTCCTTGAGCACCCGGCGAATGCCGACATCGACATCGCGTGTCCACGTATAACCGGTGTCGTAACTATGCAAAACCAACAGTCTCGGCTTGCCGGTATTGAATACCAGGACAGTGATGCCCAGCGCCGACAGAAAAATAAAAATCATTGCCAGCCGAATTGTTTTCATAGCAGGCCCAACGCTTTCCAGTAAGGCATCGAGGCATAAATCGCCGCTATTTTCATTAGATTGGCAAGTGCATTGAATCTCAGGAACAGGCCTTCGTCGTAGACCCTCCCTTTGGATAGCTGCCTGAACTGAAGATAATACGAACACTGGTACGGGAAAAACCACATCTCGCCGAGAATCAGGATGATGAAACCGATCACCCATGGATTGACGCCATAGTGCACCGCGACCGGCATCAGGATGGTGGCCATGATGACGATAGTGGCACTGATCGGCACCGCCAGCCGGATCACGAAAACGACCGCGGTGAGCAACAGAATGAACAGGCTGAAATTGCTATGCATATACTCGCCGAGCCACGGCAGGCGCGATGCAATCACCTGTCCGATGCCGAGATAGTTGATCGCGCTGGTGATGCCGACGATACCGCCCAGATAAATCAGGAACGGCCAATCGATTTTTTCGCGGAATTCTTTCTTGCTGAGCGCGCCGAACAGCAGCATGCTGAACAGGATAGCCATGCCCAGCCAAGGGGAAGAAACCTTGTGGAACGACGTAGTCACAATGCCGATCATGAACAGCAGCACGCCGATGATGGCGGCCCATTCCCGTTGCTTCAGTCGTCCCAGCAACCCGAGTTGGATCGATACCTGATCCCTGCGCAGCGTCGGCAGTTCGCCGCCTTTGAGCAGCGGCAGCGCCATCAAGCCATACAGCGCCAATAGAATCAGGCCGGTCGCCGCCGCCGCGATAAACCAGTTCAACCACTGGAACTGGTCCTGAATTTGATCCGGCAACAGCGCGAAGATCACGAAGTTGACCGATTTGCTGCTCAAGAAAATACCGGACAGCAGCGTCACGCCGACAAACGCGGAAACCGCCAGCCGGTTCGCCGCGGGCCCTTTCAATTTCAAGTGCAGGATTTCCAGCATATCCGACAGGAACGGGCTGACCAGTGCAACCCTGCCGTTGATTGACGGGATCAGCGGTGTGATCAGGAATCCGATTCCCAGCAATGCATTGTTTTGCCAGAACGAGGTGTTGGGCAATCTGGTCAGCAATAACAACAGCAGGCGATAACTCAGGCCCGAGGACACAATGACGGTCGCCAGGCCCAGCACGCTCATCGCCAGCATGAAACCGTCCGACGCCAGGCCGGACAAGATCACCGGCGTGGGCACCAATCCCATGGCCAGCGTGGCGAGCAACGCGAAAATCCCGGGAATATATTCATCGACGAGGGTGAATACCCACATCACGATGGTCGATGAAAACACCGCGAGAAAGTAGACGGCATTTTTCTCAAGGCCCCAATCTGCGCCGAAGTACAACACCAATGCAGGTGAAATGAAAGTGAGCAGCCATCCCACCAGCTCGATCAAATTCACCGTGGTCTTTTTGCCCTCGGCTAAAAGAACGTCGTCCTTCCTGGCGCCTTGCGTCTGAGGAAAATGGTCGCCTGCAAACGTCTGCATCAGCGAAAAATAAAATTTCGCCTTCAGCTCCGGCCTGGCCTCGAACAGGATCGCAAGGCTCTGTCGCGATATGACCAATACCCTTACCTCGGAAAGCGCGACCGCATCGGCCAGGTAATGGTCGAAATCGGTCGCGGCTTCTTCGCCCAGCCTGCGGCTATCGGAAGAAATGTCTTGCTGGTTCGCGGACACCATCTGTACGCGGCCTTCCAGCAGATAGAAAAACTTGTCTGCGGACGCTCCTGCGCGGTACAAGTAATCGCCAGGCCGCAGTACTTTTTCCGATGTATAGGGCAAAAGCCGCGCCAGTCCCAAGTAGGACGCGCCCTCGAAAATTGGATCGGTCAACAGCTCCCGGGCGCTGTTTGCATCGTCCGGGCCGTCAACGGCAATCGATAGTGCCGTCATGCGCCAATCTCCCTGCTTGATTTTTTATTTATATACGGTGTGAAGCGCACGCTGCGTCCAGCTTGATTCCGCCGGACGCTCGAATGGCTTAGCGCGCCGCCTTGTCGGACCATAGGCGCGCGGTATCCGGGGCTGCCGCCTGACCGAGCAAACCTCTTGTATAGATATCCGCCAGACGGCGCATCGCCGGCTTGTAACCCGCATTGGCCGACTGCGTCAGCCATGAAAGCGCTTGTGCATTGTCTTGCGGGACGCCCTTGCCCTGTTCATACAGGCGCGCCAGGTTGAATTGCGCCAGACCGAAGCGCTGCGCCGCCGCTTTGCGATACCACGATGCCGCAATGCCAAAATCCTGCGGCACGCTACGCCCCTGGGCGTACATGAATCCAAGATTGTTTTGCGCCAGCGCGTAATTCTGTGCAGCGGCCTTGTTGTACAGCGTGACCGCCATCGCATCGTCCTTGGCGATACCTTTTCCGCGCGCGTACAGAAAGCCGAGATTGGCTTGTCCCGCCGCGGAACCGTTGTCTGCCGCCTTGCGATACCAGTCCAATGCTTGCGCCAGATCCAGCGGCACGCCGTTACCGTTCTCGAACATGGAGCCGAGATTGTTTTGCGCCTGCGCGAAATTCTGCGCCGCAGCCTTGCGGTACCAGGTCACGGCCTGCGCATAATCTTTCGGTATGCCAAGTCCTTCGGCGTAAAAGTAACCGACCGAGGTCTGCGCCGGCGCAAATCCCGTATCCGCCGCCTTGCGGTACCACGTCATGGCTTGCGCGTGATTGACAGGCACGCCCAGGCCTTTTTCATACATCACGCCGAGATCGTTTTGCGCCTTCACCGTACCTTTGGCGGCATCCGCCGAGAATTCCTTTAGCGCTGTCGCATAGTCGCCTTTTTCATAGGCTGCGCGACCCAGCGCATAGTCGGCTTGAGCGGGCAGGGTCACTGCCGACACACCCGCCAGCATTACAAGCTTTGCAATCAATCGGGCCATCTTGTGTTTTCCTTCACCTATAAAAAATAAAACCTGGAGCGCACCATCCAAAAGTGTTTGGTTGAGCAACAAAAAGCACTACTATTGATATAGATCAATAATCGCAAGGTCCTTTATTTAACCGAAAGAATACACAAGGGCAAGGGGTTTGTATCTTTTGGTAAAAATATTTGCATTTTGTGATATAGATCATTTCATCTATGAAAGAATTGTGGCGCGTGAGATATTATAGTTGCCGTTTCTTCATCAGGGCGCACAATATTTTGAACGTCTGGTAATTCCGCTTTCCATCCTGTCTACTTCTACTTAAAGAAAAGAGGCTATCCATGCAAACCTCCAAATCCGTCAAGAAATCGTCTTTCCGCCAACTCGGTCAGGGCATGACTGAGTACATCATCATCGTCGCCCTGATTGCTGTTGCCGCCATCGGCGTGTACAGCATGTTCGGCCAAACCATTCGAGGCCAGGTTTCCGGTCTGGCGGGTGAAGTCGCCGGAACAGGCGCCGCGGCAGGCAAGAAGACCGCCGCCGACTCGGCAAAGAGTGCGCAGACCAAGGCTGCCGAAGGCAAAGGCATGTCGAGCTACGACGCCGGCAACGCGGCCAAGTAATCGGTCCGGGCGAGTCATTCCGTGCTGATCGACAAATGTGCGATGAGCCTGGAAATGTTTTCGCCCGCGTCGTGTTTGTATCCCATCCGATAAGTGAATGAGATCGCCATCTCCGCCACTCCCGATAAACCAGCGCGGTCAAGCGCTGGTTTTTTCGCTTATCACCGTATCCATCATCATTCTGGTCATGGTGTCGATGTACACCATGGGACAGCAGTCCATCGCCAAGATGAAGCTGCAAAATACCGCGGACGCCGCCGCCTACAGCGCGGTGCTGGCTGAAGCGCGCGATTACAATTTTGCGGCGTACACCAACCGCGCGATCATCGCCAACCAGGTTGCGGTAGCGCAGGTGGTCGGCCTGACTTCCTGGTCGCGCAATTACGCCGCGACCTACAACGGTCCTTACTCCTGGGTGCCGCAGGTGCTGACCTCGCTCGGCGGCCCGTTGGCAAAGATACTCTGGGATGCCCCGGTCAAGGCGTACAAGCCTGCCTCGAAGGCGTTCAGAAACGTGATGAATACAGCCGGGCCGGTAACGGTGAAAGTGCTGGACGGACTGATCGACATTCTCAGCCTGGCGCAGACCATCTACCATTACGGCACGGCCTTGACGGTTGCGCAAACCATCGGCCTGTCCCCGGCCAAGGTGCTCGACAAGCTGGCCGGTGTCGATGAAACGTCGCTGGGCGCGGTGAAGGATCTGTTGACCTTCAACGCAGCCTACAACGTCATCAAGCTGAACGACACCAATGCCGACCTCAGTACGCCCGGCACTGCGGCGGCGATCATTCACCTGGTGCAATGGTTCACGTTTGCGCAAAAGAAAAACCCGAACAGCTCGAATCAGGACGGCCTCAAGGGCGATCGAATGGCGCAGGTCACGATCGATTCACTCGACGGGTTTTCGAAAAACCGCAGTACCAAGGGCGGCGGCCCGGCGAAAAATTTTCCTGAAATGATGTACCTGACGCCGTTCGTGGTCGATCCGACCCGTATCATCCCCTACCAGAACGGTGCACTGCTGATGTATCTGTGGCATCGCGGCGGAACCGAACTCAAGCATATCGGCGTCAATAAAAAAACCTGGAGCGCGATGGATGGGACCGGCTTCGTCGGTATCGCGATTTTCTGGATCAGCATCATCGGCATACCGATCCCGATCCCGATTATGTTTCCATTCATTCCAATGGGCTGGGGCGCCGCACAGGCCGGCCCGAGCAGCAATCTCAATCCCAACAACAATTTCGGCACCGCGACGTCGGATGCCTACGGCGGCGTGTATGGAAATGCCCATACCGCGGGCGCGGCCGGGACTCAGCGCGGCCTGGGCGCCGGCACCAGCCTGGATACCCGCGCCGGATTGCGCGCCTATTTCGATCTGAAAAAGGTCGACAAGGACAACCTGATCGGCCCATCACTGATTCTCGAAGTTGAAAAGGCCGATGGCAAAATCCCGACCAGCAACACCATGTCGGGCGGCCAGTTCACCTTGAACAACGGCACGCGCAGCGGCTATATGCGCAGCCTGACCAAGGCGGAAATTTATTTCTCGCGGCCGAAAAAATTATGGGCTCGTGGCGATGGCAAGACCGAATTAGGCAGCCTGTACAACCCGTACTGGCAAGCCCGCTTGGCGCCGAATAATTTCCTTGAACAGTACGCTTCGATGTCTTATCACCTATGGTAAACCGACATTCCAGATCCGGCGGGCAAGCCATGATCGAGTTGCTGATCGTGGCCGGGTTCGTGCTGGTGCCGCTGTTTCTCGCGATCCCGCTGCTCGGAAAATATCTGGACGTGCGCGCCGCGGCCGTGCAGACGTCGCGCTACGCTGCGTGGGAACGGACAGTGTGGTTCGGCGGCGACGCCGCGTCCAGCCTGGGTTGGTTCGGCGTGAGCCGCAGATGGCAGGCCAATGAAAAGACCGATGATCAAATCCGGCGCGAGATCGGTGTACGCCATCTTTCCGAAACGGGTACGTCCGATGCCTTCTCGAACAGCGACCGCAGTGCCGGCAATTTCAAAGGCGGTTCAAAAGCGCTGTGGCAAGACCGTAACGGCCAAAAATTGCTCGCCGATTACAACGATATCCAGAACAAGGTGGATAACAATCCGGCGCCCGGCACCTTGAATAAAATCCTTACGCCGATTGCAAATTTCGCGTCCACGCTTGGCCCGTTTGTGCTGGAGATGAATGCCGAATATGGCGCCAAGGTAACGATCAAGATCAAGGATATCGATTTCGACCATTACCTGGCCAAGACCTCCACCGCCGATTTCAGCGAGACCAATGTACTGCTGGCCAACGGATGGAACGCGAACGGGCCGGATGACAGTGCGAAGACCAGCGCCAAACAACAAGTGAAAGGCCTTGTGCCCACATCCATCCTGGCCGCCGAAATCGAAGGCGTGAAGATCATGGATTATGTGCTGGGCGCGCTTTCGGTATTCCTGCCGGAAGCATCGAAGCTCGAGCCGGGCAAGATCGAACCCGATATCGTGCCGGCGGACCGCCTCAAATAATATGCCGATGACCAGACCGACAAGTTGCAGAAATCACGCAAGGCGCATCGCCGGCCTGGCGTTTTGCATCGCGCTTTCGGGCGACCTTGCCGCCGGGGAGATGGATTGCCCCCACTTTCAGGAACCCGACGCCAAGCTGGAATGGGTAGCGCCGTACATGATTTATAACGGCGTACCGATGAGCGTAAAGCGTTTCGACAGCGAACAAAAGCCGGCCGATATTCTTGCGTTTTACCGCCGGGCATGGGCCGCCAACAGCGCCGGGGCGCCGGTTGAAAATACGGTCGATCCGTGGCAAACGATTTCAGTGGTGCGCGGGAAATGCTTTTTTACTGTGCAGGTACAAGCCGCGGGAAAAAATGGCTCGACCGGCCTGTTGAGCGCAACCCAGGCGCCTGGCCGGACGCGCGTCATCGCCCCCGGCAAAGCCCTGCCGATGATGTCGGGCAGCACCGTCATCAACGACATTGAACATCGCGACGAAGGGAAGATGGCGCGCACCCTGTTGCTGAGCAATGCATTTTCAGCCGAATCGAATGCCAGCTTTTATCGCCAGACCCTGGCCGACCAGGGGTGGCGCACCGTAAGCAGCTATCAGATGACGACTAAAAAAGGCCCCGGCATTACGCTGGTGATGAAACGCGGGCTGGCCGAAGCCAGCCTGGTGATTACTCGCGACGGCCGGAACACGACCGTGCTCGCCAACCTGGTGGACAGTCCATGATCACACGCCTACCGATGCAGCGCGCCATGACACGGCGCCGAACCGCCGGCCAGTCGCTGATCGAGTACCTGGTCGTATTGATGGTGGGAGTCATCGTGCTGGTGACCGGCACCGATCCTCCGATACAAAAGCTTGCCACGGCGATTCGCGACTATTACACCGATTATTCGTATGCGATATCGATTTCATCGATGCCGAACTGTTTCAATTCAGTCGGATTGGGGCCGGTAACGGTAGGCGTGGACAAATGCATCGACCTGAAAGATCCGGAATGGCCGGTGGATGTATCGTTTGACTAAGCGTTTGTTTGACTAAGCGTTTAACTGAGTCGGCGAAGATCGACCAGAAATAGTTTTCGGCAATGCGCCGGCATAACAACATTATTTACTTCTAGGCAGGGTCACCAACTTGAAAATCCAACGCCCCAACATCAAGATCAACAAAACCTGGTTGATGCTTGTTATCGCGATCGTACTCAGCTTGCTGACAGCCTGGCTGACTCTGCAGTATCTCAAGTTCAAAGAGCAGAGCATCGAAGCCGAAGTCACCGCACGCTCCCAGCAGGACAGGGGCGCCACCATCGCCGTGGTCGTGCCGACCAGGCCGCTGGCGGCGGGTGCACTGCTTGATGACGGCGTCGTCGCTTCGCGCAACGTGCCGGCCGATTTCGTGTACGACGACACTATTACGGTCGCACAGTTCGATGCACTCAAGGGTCACGCGCTGATCCGGCAAGTCGAAAGAGGCAAGCCGCTGCGCCGAGCCGACGTGCGCGAAATTTTTGCGGATTTCTCGGGCACCCTGAAACCGGGCAAGCGCGCGATGACCATCAATGTCGATGAAATCAATTCGGTGTCGCACATGGTGGAGCCGGGCAACCTCGTGGACCTGATGCTGGTGTTGAGCGGCAGCGAAGATTCGACCAACCAGACGGTGGTGCCGTTCCTCGATCAGGTCAAGGTGCTGGCGACCGGCCAGAAAATCACGCAAGACGATCCTGCTTCGCAAGCTTCGCAGGAGCGCCGGGTAAGTTACAGCAATGTCACCCTGGAAGTCACGCCGACCCAGGCGGCACGGCTCACGCTGGCGCTTGAACTCGGCAAGATTCGCGCGGTGCTGCGCAATGAAAACGACCAGCAATCGGTGGATTTCGAATCGGTCAATGCCAACAACCTGCTGGACGACATCCGCGAACGGGAAAGACGAACCGCGCTTGCCAGGCCGCGCAGCTCTCCTTCTTCGGCCGGCTATATCGAATACTTCATCGGCGGCAAGGGAGGCAGCGATGCCGTGGCGCCGGTGATCAACGTACCGTTGCCGGCCGGCCTGATGTCCGCGCAAGCGCCCGCTGCCGCAGGCGCCGCCAATGCCCCGGCCGGATTACCGCAGAACCTGACTGATCTGATCAAGCTCAGCCAGGGAAGCAATGCGGCGAACGCCAAGTCATCCAAGTAAGGTAGAAAAATAATGCTGATACGCCCTCTTATCGTCCTTTTCTGGTGTTTCCTGGGTCTTTCCCCCATCGCTTATGCGCAGGAAAATTTGACTGAAACGAAAAACAGCGAAATCCAGATGTTCGTCGGCGAGGTGAAAATCCTTCCCGCGGGACGCATCCATCGCATCGCCGTCGGCAACGGCAAACTGTTCACCACCTCGGTGCTGGGCAACAAGGAGCTGTTGCTGATTGCCGAAGCGCCCGGCGACTCTTCCTTGGTGATATGGTCCGACGTCAACCGCAAAACCGTCTATACCGTTCGCATCAGCCCGCGCGACTCCGGCGATACCAATCGCAACGTGAATGCGATGCTCAAGGATATTCCGGGCATCCAGATTACGCCGGTCGGTGGAAATATCATCATCAGCGGCAGCGCCAGCAAGGAAAATCTCGAGCGTATCGCCGCTGCCGTGAAGATGTATCCGCAAGCCGCCAGCCTGGTGCGTGAAGAAGAAGTCTCGATGCGGAAAATGGTCTACATGAAAGTGCAGATCATCGAGATGAAGAAATCCGTACTCGAAAACATCGGCTTGCAATGGCCTGGTTCGGCCGCAGGCCCGATGCTCGGATTCTCCGGCAATTTCGGCACCGACCGACCTCAGACCCAGGGGCCGCTAAAAGGAATCCTCCCGGTACCCAACAATGGATTGCTGACCTATCTCGGCATTTCCACTCTCATCAACACCACCATCAATCTCGCCAAGAATAACGGCGATGCCTACACGCTGGCCGAACCGGAACTAAGCGCGCGCAGCGGCGGCGAAGCCAAATTTCTCGCAGGCGGCCAGATTCCTCTTCCGGCGGTATCGGCGCTCGGCGGCGGCTCGGTGGAATTCAAGGATTACGGTATCCGGCTTGCGATCAAACCGATCGCCGATGACCACGGCAACATCATCGCTTCGATCAAGACCGAGATCAGCAGCATCGATCCATCGGTTGCGGTGCAAGGCATTCCCGGTTTCCTGACGCGCCAGTCGGAAACCGAAATCAATGTGAAGAACGGCCAGACCATCGTGATGTCGGGCTTGGTCAATACCGAAATGTCCAACGATGCGGCCCGGGTTCCGGGCATCGGCAACGTCCCGGTGCTGGGGCGCCTGTTCCGCTCGGATAGCTTCCGCTCCGGACGCACCGACCTGGTGATCCTGGTCACGCCGACCATTACCGATCCGGGCTCCACGATCAATCGGGAACGCATTGAAAAAGGCATGGACATACGCGAGCGCTTCGAGCGCAAATTGAGCAATCAAGACATCATCGACTAAGGGTTCAGCATGCTGCTTATCGCCGTCACTACGCCCCGGGGCCAACGTACCGAAGAAGAATGCACGATCGACAGTTGCACCGTCGGCAAAGGCGATGACAACCGGATCATGCTGCAGGGCTGGTCGGTCGGCCGTTCTCACGCCACCATCCATCGCCGCAAGGACGGCGTTTATGTGGAAGATCACGGCGCTTCTTCCGGCACCAAGGTCAACAATAAAAAGATCGCCGGCCTTCATGGACCGCTCAAAGCGGGCGATGAAATCAGCATCTGTGATTACCTCCTCAGCGTGCTCGATATCGAAACGGAAGCGGCTGCTCCCGTATCGGCCGCGCCGGCGCCTGCCGCGCCCGCGCCCGCCGTCGAAACGCCGCTGGATCAACCGACCGCGGCTGAAGCGGCGGAAACAATCGTGGTTCTCAAGAACCTGCACCTGCAGCTGATCAAGCAAATGGATCTGCGCCGGGTCGACGTGAACCGCCAGAGCGAAGACGAACTGCGCGAGAACACCAAGGCGATGCTGGAAGAAATCGTTACCACCGACAAAACCATCCCCGCCCGCCTGGACCGCGCGATGCTGGTGAAGCGCGTACTGGATGAAGTGGTAGGGCTGGGTCCGCTGGAAGACCTGCTTGCCGACGATTCGGTATCGGAGATCATGGTCAACAGCTACGATGAAATTTTCATCGAACGCAGCGGACAATTGCAGAAGTCTCCCATCACTTTCACCAGCAACCAGTCGGTGCTGAGCGCGATCGAGCGCATCGTTACGCCGATCGGACGCCGTATCGATGAAAGCTCGCCGATGGTGGATGCGCGCCTGAAAGACGGATCGCGCGTGAATGCGGTGATTCCGCCGCTGGCGCTCAAGGGCGCCAACATCACCATTCGTAAATTCTCGAAGAAGAAGCTGGTGGGCGAGGACCTGATTCGTTTCGGCTCGATGACGCCGCCCATACTCGGCTTCCTGAAAACCATCGTGGAGCAGAAAGCCAATATCATCATTTCCGGCGGCACCGGCTCCGGCAAGACCACATTGCTCAATGTGATGTCGAACTACATTCCAAAGGATGAACGCATCGTCACCGTGGAAGACGCGGCGGAATTGCAGCTCGGCCAGCCGAATCTGGTCGGCCTCGAATCGCGTCCGGCCAACGCGGAAGGCAAAGGCCTGGTCACGATTCGCGACCTGGTCAAGAACTGCCTGCGCATGCGCCCCGACCGGATCGTCGTCGGCGAATGCCGCGGCGGCGAAGCGCTCGACATGCTGACCGCGATGAACACCGGCCATGACGGCTCGCTGACCACCGCGCATGCGAATACGCCGCGCGATTGCCTGGCGCGTATCGAGGTGATGGTGATGATGGCGGGCATGGATTTGCCGATCCGCGCGATCCGCGAACAGATTGCTTCGGCGATCCGCTTCATCGTGCAGCAGAATCGCTTCTCCTGCGGCACACGCAAGATCACGCACATTACCGAAGTCACCGGCATGGAAGGCGACATCATCCAGCTGCAGGATATTTTCCTGTACAAGCGGGAAGGCTTCGGACCGGACGGCAAGGTACGCGGCCGGCATATCGCCACCGGACAGATCCCCGAGTTCTATGAAGAACTGGCCAGCCGCGGCATGGAAATCGATTTGAACCTGTTTGCCTCGGAGGACAAGCGACCGTGAATAGCCTTGGACTGTTAATCGCGGTCGGACTGTTGGCCGCCTTCTCGATCATCTGGATTGTCATGCAGGGTGCGAACACGATTCTGGCGCGCCAGAAATCCGCACTTGAGACATCGACCAAGACCACGCTGGCCGACATGTTCATCTTTCTCGACCCGACGCAGATTTTTTACTACAACGTCGCCGCCCTCGTGATATTGCCGACACTGGTTTGGCTGTTTACCAACAATCCGGTATTCGTCACTTTCACCGCGGTTGCGACCCTTGTGCTGCCCAAGTATTACATCAAGAGCTTGAGCACGAAGCGCCTGAAACGTTTCGAGGAACAGTTGCCCGATGCGTTATTGATGGTGTCCGGCGCAATGCGTGCCGGCGCCAGCCTGAACGTGGCGCTGGAATCGATGGTCAAGGAACAGAAGCCGCCATTGAGCCAGGAATTTGAACTGATGTTGCGCGAGCAGCGTCTCGGCGTGGATTTCGACACCGCGCTGGTCAACATGGAAAAGCGCAATCCGCTGCAGGACTTTTCGCTGGTCGTCTCCGGCTTGCGTATTTCGCGTGAAGTCGGCGGCAACCTCGCGGAGATCCTGGAATCGCTCTCCGCCACCTTGCGCGAAAAAGCGACCATGGAAGGCAAGATTCGCAGCCTGACCGCACAGGGGAAAATGCAGGGAATCATCATGTCCTGCCTGCCGCTGCTGATGATGGCCGCGCTCAACTGGATCGAGCCGGTAGCCATGGGCACGATGTTCACCACGCTGTTCGGCTGGGTGACGCTGTCGGTGATTTTGGTCATGATCACCATCGGCTATTTATTCATCCGCAAGATCACCGACATCGACGTCTGACATCATGCCTTCGACCGCCCTCATTGCACTCTTCATCGGCATCGCGACCGGCATATCGGTCCTGCTGATCAGCTACAGCCTTTCCAAACTCAAGGCAGAGGTGCCGAGGGAGGAACGCGAGTACATGGATCCGTTGCCGTCGATCCTGAAAATGTCGTGGCCGCTGATCACTTTCATCGAATACCATTTTTGTTCGCGGCTGCCGCCGGCCTGGCTGGAAAAAACCCACAAGCGGCTGCAGGAAACCGGCGTCGGCTATATCCTGACCGCCGAGCAGTACTACGCGGTGCGCATTTTTTCCACGATCGTCGCGTTCCTGCTGACGCTGTTTTCGCTGCATGCGCTGGATCACTCGTCGCCCTGGATTCTGGTCGGCATGACGCTGCTCGGAAATTACTATCCGGAGATCTGGCTGCGCGACGTTCGCGCCCGCCGCGAAAAGGAAATCCTCAAGGCTTTGCCCGTGTATCTCGACTTCATTACGCTGGCGGTGGAAGCCGGCCTGAATCTCACCGGCGCGATCAAGCAGGCGATGGACAAAGGACCGCACGGCGCGTTGCGCAACGAGTTCCAGATGATCACGCGTGATCTGCGCGCCGGCGTGCCGCGCGCGGACGCATTGCGCCGCATGGAAAACCGGCTGAACATGAAAGCCATCAGCAGCTTTGTCGGCACCGTGATCCAGGCCGAAAAAATGGGCGCCAGCGTCGGCGCGGCATTGCGCGTGCAATCGCAGCAGCGCCGCATCGAGCGTTTCCAGCGCGCCGAAAAACTGGCGATGGAAGCGCCGGTCAAACTGATTCTTCCGCTGATCGCATTCATCTTCCCGGTCACCTTCATCGTGCTCGCGTTCCCGATCGTCGTGAAGTTCATGCAGGAAGGCATGCTGTGAAACTCGGCGCAATCTATCTCCATGACCAATGCCTGGTGCCGCGCGTGTGGAACGCGGTCAGCGCATGGGAGAGAACGCGCGGACTGCTGGGCCGCCCGCCGCTGCAGTCCGGCGAGGGCATGCTGATCAACGATTGCCGCCTGGTGCATACGCTGGGCATGGGTTATGCGCTGGACCTCGCCTTTCTGGATCGCAGCGGACAGGTGCGCAAACTGGTAACAGGCTTGAGCCCGGTTCGCATCGCGGGCAGCCTGCAAGCCAGCACCACGCTGGAGCTGGCGCCGGGCACGCTGGCCGGTATCGGCCTGAAGGAAGGCGACCGTCTCACATGGCGCGAGGCCTCGACATGAAGCGGGCGCTGAATTATCTGCTGCCGGTTTTTCTGCTCGGCGGTTGCGCGATGCTGTCGACCGAATCGGGCAACCTGTACGACATGCGGCGCGATGCGCAGGTCGCCTATGCCGGCGGCCAGGACGAGCGCGCGGAAAAATTGCTGATCGGCCTGACACGCGCCGTGCCCAACGATGCGGAAGCCTGGTTCTATCTGGGCAACCTGTACGCGCGCACCAATCGGCCGGAACAGGCGACCGAGGCGTATCAAAAGTCGCTGATGCTCAATAGCGGCGATGTGCGCGCATGGCACAACATCGGCGTGGTGCGCGTGCGCGAAGCATGGGCCGCTTTCATCCAGGCGCATCACCTGGCCCAGCCCGACGATCCGCTGCATGCCAAGCTGGAAAGCCTGATCAATGCAATGGAGAAAATTCCGCTGGATGGCTTGAGCCGTTCGGCAAAACCGGCAGCGCCTGCCGATGCCAAAAAATGAAACTTCGCCATTTCAGACACGGCAAAACGTTCCAGGGCGGGCAAGCCCTGGCCGAATACATTTACGTGTTTCCGATTCTGGTAATGCTGATTCTGGGTGCGATCCAGTTCGGCTTCATTTATCAAACCAAGGCAACCTTGAACTACGCGACTTTTTCCGCAACGCGACAGGCAGCGCTGAATAACGGCGCGATGTCGGCCATCGTCGATGGCCTGACATCGGGCATGATGCCGCTGTTTACGCACAGCAGCAGCACCGGCGGCGCACGCAACCTGGAACTGCTCAAGAATGCGTGGAAACTGGCGAACAAGCAAATCACCGATCCGAAACTGACCGTGATCACCATCGTCAATCCGACCAATGCTGCCTTGAGCGCTTATAAAGGCGGCTCGGAATCGGGTAATGAAATCCCGAACGACAACCTGATGTACCGCTCCACCAATATCTCGGGCGGCGGCATGAACGTCCAGGACGCCAATCTGCTCAAGGTACGCGTGACCTACTGCTACCGGATGGCGGTGCCTATCCTCAACAAGCTGATCTATCACCTGGCCATCGATCCGCCGCCAACGCCGGTGGTCGGCGCCACCGCGGCCGACATGCTGGCGTCCGAAGGCGGCGGTTCGACCAGCAAGCCGTGCACCGGGCTGACCGATGAATACCGCATTCCGATTACCTCGGAAGCAGTGGTGCGCATGCAAACGCCGTTCAAGAATCCCGGCAAATGGGTGGGGCCATGACCGCGATCATTCTCGATGCCGCGCCGGCGCCGACACGCTCCAGGATATTTTCGCTGCGGGGCCGTCTGGGCCGCGCACAGTACATCGCCTACTCGCTCGGCGCGGTGGTCGGCGCATTCCTGTTCATGTTTCTGGCCGGCCTGGGATTGATGCTGTCGGGCCAGTTGGGACGCCTGCTGTACATCGTCGTCAGCGTGCTGCTGTTTTATGGTTTTTTGCCGATCTTCTTTACGATACTGACCATCAAGCGCGCGCATGATTTCAATGCCGGCGGCTGGCTGGCGCTGTTGCTGCTGGTGCCTGTGGTCAACCTTCTGTTCTGGTTCGTTCCCGGTACACGCGGCGAGAATGCCTACGGCGCAGCGCCGCAAGCCGCTTCCACCGGCCTCAAGCTGATCGCTGCCGCGCTGCCGGTATTGCTGCTGCTGGCTTTCCTGGCAACCGGAGGCCCGCAGGCAATCCGTCAAACCGGCGCCTCTCCGGCAACGCAACCGTCCACCTCACTGAAACCGTACACGCCATGAAATCCAGCCAAGCCCCCACTGTCATTTCGGAATTCGAAAACCGCTTTCCGAAAATCGCCGAGGAACTCGGTCGTCACAACCTGGAAATGCTGCTGGACGGCGCATCCGTGCTGGAAATTCCGGCCGGCCGCACGCTGATCCGCGACCGCATGCCGGTGGATTTCCTGTATTTCGTGCTCGACGGCACACTTAGCGGCTATATCGAGGAAGCAGGAAAATCGAAGCGCCTCGATACGATCAAACCCGGCGAATGGATGGGCGAGATTTCGGTTTTGAGCGGCGAGCACATTGCCAGCGCGACCATCATCACCGATACGCCATGCAAGCTGGTAAAGGTACATCACATCACTTTTGAAAAACTGATCGCCGAAAATGAAGCCGTCGCCAAAGTGCTGCTGGGGCATTTCATCGCATTGATGGCGAAGCGCTTTCGCGTCTCGCAGGTACACGAATAACATCGCCAGGAAGAGCCGAAACCATGGACTTGAAATTTTTCCTTAAAAATCTGCCCGCCTTCGAAGAATTCAAGGCGCCGCATCTCGACATCCTGGCCGCCCGCCTGCAGGTGGAGCAGCATGACGATGGCCATGTCTTCATCAGACAAGGAACGCAAGGCCAGGCACTGTACCTGCTGCTGCAGGGTTCGGTGCGCATCACCCGGCGCGATGCGGGCGACGAGGCAGAGCAAGAAGTGCGCGAACTGAGCGATGGTGAAATATTCGGCATGCTGTCTCTGATCGACGATTTGCCCGCTTCCGCGACCTGCGTCGCGCGCGGCTCGGTCACCACCGCGGCATTGACGCGCGACGCGTTCCAGCAACTGTTTCACGACGCTTCCCCTATCGGCCATCACCTGCAATACATGGTGGCCGTGCAGATGGCACGTGACATTCAGGATGAAAACAAGCGCTTTCGTGCCGCACTGGCCAACGCCTGACGGGTATTGCTCCACTGTGCCGAAAAAACCATCCGACCTCCGCGTGCCTCGCTATGTTTCCGCCGCACCGCTTGCACTGCTGTTGCTTCAGGCATGGGCCTTTGCCGCCGAAGCGCCGGTAACGCCGGGCAGCGTGCAAGAGTCGCTGGGTGCGGGCAAACCGCGCATGCCGGGCACGCCGCCGCAAGTCGTGCTGCCGCAGCAGCCGGCGCCGTCGCAGCACGATCCGAGGGCTCGGCGTTTTCGCGTCAATGCATTCGACATGTCGGGCAACACGGTCTTCAAGAAGCGTTTGCTGAAGCGTCTGCTGGAACGGTTCGTCGACATGGAACTGAACCTGCACGACTTGAACAAGGCCGCCGATACCATCACCGCGTTTTATCATGAACGCGGCTACACGCTGGCACGCGCGGTAATCCCCGCGCAAAGGGTGGTCGATGGCGTGGTCATTATCCACATTGTCGAAGGCCGCATCGGCAAGGTGACTTTTCGCGGCAACAAACGCCATTCGTCCGATTTTCTTGCGGCACGCACCGCCCTGATCAAACCCGGCATGCTGGTCACTACCAACCGCTTGGAAAACAATCTGCTGCTATTGAACGACCTGCCGGGCTTGAGCGCCAAGGTCGTGCTGGAGCCGGGCGCGGAGTTCGGCGCCACCGATGCGGAAATCAAGCTGACTGAAAGGCTGTTCAGCGGCAGCGCCAGCGTCAATAATTACGGGCGCAAGGAAACCGGCCAGAACAAGCTGGAGCTCGCGCTGAACGTCAATTCGCCATTCGGCTGGGGCGATCAGCTTGCGTTGAGCGGCTCCAATACGCAACATAAACTGATCCGTTACTGGAAGGCCGGCTATTCGCTGCCGCTCAATACCGTGGGCACTCGGCTTGCGCTCGGGACTTCCAAAGCCGCTTACGACGTCAGCGGTGCGTTGGCGGTTTTGGGGATTGCCGGTGAAGTCAAAACCACCGAGTTTGTCCTCAGCCATCCGTTCGTGCGCAGCCGCCAGGAGAACCAGTCGCTGAGCATCGGCGTCAAGCGCAGCCATCTGGTGCAGGATGCGCTGGCCACGCGGATTTCCGACAATCGGATCAATGTGCTGACCGCCACATACCAGATCAACCATATTCACGACGATGCGTCGGTCACCAACGCCAGCTTCGGGCTGGCCACCAATTTCAAGAAGGTCAAAAGCGCGACCCAGCAGGATGCGTTGTTTGCCCGTCTGGAACTCGACGTCAATCACGTCTCGCCTTTCATGCAGCAGTGGGATATCTACCTGCGCGGCAATCTCGTTCACAGCAGAGAGATGCTGCCGGATACCGAGAAATTTTCGTTGGGCGGCCCCGGTAGCGTACGCGCTTACCGCCCGTCGGAAGTGCGCGGCGATAGCGGCTACCTGGCGACGATGGAGCTGCGCCGCCCATTCGCCGTGATGGGCAAGATGGGCGTATTCCGCCTGACCGCGGACGTCGGCGAAGTGATCTACAAGATGCCCGGCTTCAGGGATAGCCGGGACCGCTTGCGCAGCGTCGGGATCGGCGCCACTTTTTATCCGGCCAACGGGACGACGGCGTCGATCGATGTGGCAAGACCGACCGGCGGCAGGACGCATACCTCGACCGACGGCAAAAAGAACAGGATCTGGCTGAATGTCGGCACAAGCTTCTAATCCGCTCCGGCAGTCGATACTGCTGGCCCTGGCCCTGCTCTATCAGGGAACGGGCCACGCCGAATTGCCGAGCGGCGGCGCCGTCGCGGGCGGCGCCGCATCGGTCAACCAGTCGGGCGGCAACCAGGTCATCAACCAGGGTACGCAACGCGCCATCATCGACTGGCAAAATTTTTCGATCGGCGCCGGCAACAGCGTACGCATCAACCAGCCCAACGCTTCTTCGGTACTGCTCAACCGCGTGGTGGGCGGCAATCCATCGAACATACTCGGCAACCTCTCGGCCAACGGCCAGGTATTCCTGGTCAATCCGTTCGGCGTGTATTTCGGCGCCGGCGCCACGGTCGATGTCGGCGGACTGCTGGCAACCACGCTCAACATCCGCAATGAAGATTTCATGGCGGGGAACTATATCTTCAACCGCGGCAGCCTATCCGCGGCACGCCGCGAAGTGATCAACGCCGGCGTGCTCAAGGCGCGCGAAGGCGGCTATATCGTGCTGGCCGGCGACTATACGGCCAACAGCGGCGTGATCCAGGCGCGGCTCGGCACGACCGCCCTTGCGTCCGGCAACAAGATGACGCTCGACATCAAGGGCGACAACCTGATCAATTTCGCGGTCAATGAAAGGACCGTTGCCGAGCTTTCCGGCGCGGAAAACAGCGGACAGCTCCTGGCCGACGGCGGACGCGCAATCATGACGGCATCGGTCGCCCGCGATCTGGCCACCGCCACGGTGAACAACTCCGGCCTGATCCAGGCGCGCACCATGGTCGAGCGGGACGGCGCAATTTATCTGTCCGCCGACGGCGGCAATACGCTGGTCAGCGGCACGCTGGATGCCGGCGGGCGCGACGCCGGGCAAAAGGGCGGGACCATCGAAGTATTGGGCGACAAGGTGGCGCTGGTGGGTAACGCCTCCGTCGACGCGTCCGGAGACATGGGCGGAGGCAGGATCAACGTCGGCGGTAATTTCCAAGGCACGGGGCCGCTGCCGAATTCACGCACCGCCTACGTCGGCAAGGATGTGAAGATCGCCGCCGATGCGTTAAGCAATGGCAATGGCGGCGAGGTGGTGGTCTGGGCCGACGGCCAGACGCGCTTTTATGGCGACATTACCGCCCGCGGAGGAGCGCAGGGCGGCGATGGCGGCAATGTCGAAGTGTCAGGCAAGGATATTCTCGACTATAACGGCACGGTCAATACACTGGCGCCGCAAGGCAAAGCCGGCACCTTGCTGCTCGATCCGACCGATATCGAAATCGTGACCAGCGTCGATCCCGCCACCACGGACATGACCGGCACGTCGCCGTTTTCCGACGCCACCAACAACGGCGGCACCTCGCGCATGAGCGTTGGCGCGCTGGAAACCGCTCTTGCCGGCGGCAACGTCACGGTAACGACCCAGACAGCTTCCGGTTCCGCGCCCAAAGGCGGCACGATCACGATCGATGACGGCGGCGGCGGTGGCGTCCAGTGGGGCACGACGTCCATGCTGAAGCTGCAAGCCGACAACCAGATCCTGATCAATTCGCATGTTCAAGGTCCAAATGGCATGCTCTGGCTTGATGCCGTCAATGGCGCAGCGCTTAAACCAGGCACGTTACTCGGCGCGAATACGCTACTTGCGACAGGTGGCGGAAACTGGGATCTGGCGGGCGTCGGGAATACAGGTTTCGTCAATAGCTACAGCGACGTCAACACACTAGCTGCAAACATCACCGGCGGCGGAGTTTTCCGTTTCGGTAACAACAAGAATCTCACAATTGGAACCGTCAATGGTGTCAGCGGGATCACGCATACTAACGGCGATACCCGCATTTATCTGGACCGCCACAGCGACGCACTACAGCTTTCCCAGAACATAACCTCGCGCCGGCTTATCATGCGTGCCGCCGGAGGAATTACCCAACCGGGCGGACGCATCCAAACCAATGAACTCGCGCTAACCGGCGGCGCAGTCACTCTCACACAATCCGGCAACCAGGTAGGCACCCTTGCTGCCTCGCTGAATGGCGCTATCAGCGTTACCAATTCGCGCGCGTTAGAGATCGGAAGTGCTTACGGCTACACCGGCATCACCACCATTAACCGCAACGTCACACTTAACACCGGCAACGCAACCGGCTTCGACGCAACTAAACCGCCAGACCCGAACAATGCCGTCGCCGCGAACCGGAATCCTGCCAGCCTCAACATCAGGGAGAGCATCAACGCAGGTACTGGCCAGATCGCAATCACCGCCGGCACCGGTGGGGTATACCAGCGAGGCGACGTCGGCACTGACGGCCAGCCAATCGCCGCAGGCTCGCTGACCGCCGCTCGTCTAGTCTTGCGCAGCAATAGCACCACCAATGTTACGCCCTTCATCCTGAACAACTCCCAGAACCTGGTCAGCACCATGGCGGCCAGCGTGAACGGCACAATCGCCTATGCCGGCGGCCCGCTGACCGTCGGCACGGTTGACGGCGTCAGCGGTATTACTACGACCGCCAATACGATCGTGGTACCGGCCGGCACCGACGCCAGCGGCCGCGCCACGCCGGCCTTCTATAACGCCGACAACATCTCGCTATCCGTAGGCGGCAACTTCAATATCAACGAAAACATCGACGCCACCAGCACCAACGGAACCGGCTCGGTCTCGCTCGGCATGGGCGGCAACTTCGTGATGCAGACCACCAACGGAAAACGCATCAACGCCAAGACCCTCGGCGTGTTCGGCGACGACATGCAGGGCACGTTCCGGCTCACCACCAACGTCTCGTCGCTGGCGGCCGCCGGCGGCAAGCTGATGATAATCAACAACAGCGCCCATACCGGCGACCTGACCGCCATCGGCATCGGCGCCCCGGCGGCCAATGCAAGCGCAACCAACAACGGCAGCACGGTCAGCGTGGACAGCGCCAGCAAACCGGTCGGCGATTTCTACCTGACCACCGCCGGCGGACTGAACGTCATCAAGCTGATCAGCAAAGGCAGCAACCTGATGCTGCGCTCCAGTTCGCTCGATATCCTGCTCGACGCGGCAACCGCCGACGGCGCGCGCATCATGCTGCAGCCATTCAATCTTGCCAGCAAGGTCGGCATCAACAACAGCGCCGATACGGATTTCACGCCTGACATCAATTACGCCGGCGCGACCCTGCTCAAGTTCACCAACCCGACCGCAACTTTTTTCTTCGGCACGCCGCAGAACACCATTCTCCAGGATGCAGCCGTGCCGAATGCGGCGAAGAACACGCTCACCGGCGATATCCATATCGGATCGGATGGCGCATTCAATCTTGGTTACCGCAGCCTGTCCGCCGAGACATCGGGCAGCATCGTGGCGCACAACGTGGGACCGTTATATAACCTGAGGCTTGCGGCGCCGAATCTGACGATCAACTCGTTCAATACGTTCGGCCCGCAGATGCATTTCTTCAGCAACAATCTGAGCCTGCCCGGTGACGCGAGCAATTACGTCAACCCGAACAAACCAAGCATCACGCTGCGCACATTGAATGAACAAACGGTGTGGATCGGCCTGTCGCATGTCGCCAATGAACCTCAGATCACATCGCAGACGCTTCAAAAGCTTCCCGACGGCAGCACAATCATCGTCAGCGGCAGCACCGATTATCCATTCCCGTCGGCGGGGGCCGGCTACGGCGATATCCACATCCCATGGAATGACGGCGTCGGCATCGGACTCGGCAACAGGAAACTGGTTCTGTCCACCGGACACAAGCTGTATGTCTACGGCGCGACACCTGCCTACACGGAGAAAAACGATGGCGGCACCAGCGGCGGATTATGGAAAGGTTGCCAGGACCTGGCCACCTGCCAGGGAACCAATCCCAATCCATTCCCTGATCCGACGCCCACCGATGGCGGTGGAGGCGGCAGTGATACCGATTCCGGCAACGACGGCACTCCGAATAACCCGGATAACGGAAAATGCGCAGGATGTCCTCCTGCGCCGCCCAATGACAATCCTTACCCGCCAGACACCACACCTATCGGCGGCGGTGACGGAAACAACGATGGAGACGGCCAGGGTTCCGGGGACGGTAGCGGCACGGGTGATGGTGACGGAACAGGAACCGGCGATGGAACCGGTACGGGAGACGGCACCGGTACCGGCGACGGTGGTGATGGTTCAGGTGCAGGCGGTGCCGGAGACGGCGACGGCGGTGATGGCGGCGGCGGAACCGGCAGCGGCGGGACTGGCGATGGTGACGGAACAGGAACCGGCGATGGCGACGGCACGGGCGATGGAACCGGCACAGGAGACGGCACCGGTACCGGCGACGGTGGTGACGGTTCGGGCACAGGCGGTGCAGGCGATGGCGACGGCGGTGATGGCGGCGGAGGAAGCGGCAGCGGCGGTACCGGTGACGGTGACGGAACAGGAACCGGCGATGGTACCGGTACAGGAGATGGCACCGGTACCGGCGACGGTGGCGATGGTTCGGGCACAGGCGGTGCCGGAGACGGCGACGGCGGTGATGGCGGCGCGGGAACCGGCAGCGGCGGTACGGGTGACGGAGACGGAACGGGAACCGGCGATGGCGACGGCACAGGCGATGGAACCGGCACAGGAGACGGCGCCGATACCGGCGACGGTGGTGACGGTTCGGGCACAGGCGGCACAGGCGATGGCGACGGCGGTGATGGCGGCGGCGGAACCGGCAGCGGCGGGACTGGCGATGGTGACGGAACAGGAACCGGCGATGGCGACGGCACGGGCGATGGCACCGGCACAGGAGACGGCACCGGTACCGGCGACGGTGGTGACGGTTCGGGCACAGGCGGTGCAGGCGATGGCGACGGCGGTGATGGCGGCGGCGGAACCGGCAGCGGCGGCACGGGTGATGGTGACGGAACAGGAACCGGCGATGGAACCGGTACGGGAGACGGCACCGGTACCGGCGACGGTGGTGATGGTTCAGGTGCAGGCGGTGCCGGAGACGGCGACGGCGGTGATGGCGGCGGCGGAACCGGCAGCGGCGGGACTGGCGATGGTGACGGAACAGGAACCGGCGATGGCGACGGCACGGGCGATGGAACCGGCACAGGAGACGGCACCGGTACCGGCGACGGTGGTGACGGTTCGGGCGCAGGCGGAGCCGGGGACGGCGACGGCGGTGATGGCGGTCCGGGAACCGGCAGCGGCGGTACCGCGGACGGCGCGGGCGACGACGGCACAGGTAAAGGTACCGGCAACGCGGGGGATGGCAGTACAGGAGATGGTTCGGGCGGCGCAGGCGACGGCGGTGGCGATGCCGGGTCGGGAGCAGACAGCGGCGGCAAGTCGGATGGCAAAACCGGCTCAGGCGACTCCGACAATTCCGCAGAACAATCCGGCTCGCTTACAGCGCCTGCGGTCGACATCAGTTGTGGCGATATCGCTTCCGCAAAAAATCAGGACAATGCCGGAAAAAGCGATCCAAGCGGCAACAAGCGTCTCATCGAAATAAAACGCGAAGGCATGAAATTGCGCGATCCATGTCAGAAGCAACCCGAGCAAAACAACGCGAAGTGAAATGGATTGTATAAATCAAATCGTGACTTGATCCGGCGGAAGTGTCCATGCGCCAAGGTTTCAGAACGACCTATAACGGTCCGGCGCGATTTGATGGTGAACGGCGGCAATGCGGCGACGCGGCGACGCGGCCATTCAACTTTGAAAACTACAGATAACACACAGGTAATAGCGATCTCTCGAAACTCGTACTCTAAAGCCGTCATTCACTCGAATGTCGAAAAGGAGAGCTTTCACCAAACGGTCATTTCCTTGTTTGTACCGGAAGACTTCCAACACCTCGTGTGGACGAGTTCGTGGAGCTTCGAATTACACCATTGGAAAACCTCTGAATGGCTCGGTTATTCCAGTTCGTCTTTCGTTTCGTCCTGGCTAGTGGACTGTAACAGTTGATTTGGAAGTGAAAGGCGCCCGTTCGGCGTGCAGGGCAAGGCGCAAAGCACAGCGATACCGAGGTATCGCGAGCATTTGCAACGCTGCCATGCGCGTCGTACGGGTGACAGGCACTTTCGAATTGGTTGTTACAGTCCACTAGATTCATGACTCATCGCCGCGGACGCCAACGAGGACGCCAGTTCCGGCATCGTTTCTTTTCTTTCGCTATATCGATTCGTCAGGTAGTCCGAACTATCGCGTACCAGCAGCGTGAACTTGACAAGCTCTTCCATTACATCGACCAGGCGCTCGTAGTATGCCGACGGCTTCATGCGGCCGTCGGCCTCGAACTCTTGGTAGGCCTTGGCGACCGAGGACTGGTTCGGAATGGTGACCATCCGCATCCAGCGCCCAAGGAGCCGTAGCGAGTTGACTGCATTGAAAGATTGCGATCCGCCTGAGACTTGCATGACCGCCAGCGTTCTGCCCTGTGTAGGCCGGATGCTGCCGATCTCCAGCGGCAGCCAGTCAATCTGCGACTTGAACACCCCGGTCATGGCGCCGTGCCGCTCGGGGCTGCACCACACCTGGCCTTCCGACCATTCGGACAGCTTGCGCAGTTCTTGCACTTTTGGGTGGTCGGGCGCAACGCTGTCCACCATCGGCAAACCATGCGGATCGAACACCCGCGTCTCTGCGCCGAAGTGCTGAAGCAGGCGCTCGGCCTCCAATGTGAGAAGCCGGCTATACGATTTCTCGCGCAGAGAACCGTATAACAGCAAGATACGCGGAGGATGGATCGATACCTCGGAGGGCGCCAGTTTTCCCAAGGTAGGTACGTCCAGATGCGGGATGCTGACGTTCGGCAAGTTATCCGGGGCGTGATTCATTTTTTTCATGCTTTTGCTTCATACCATTGTTGCGAGCGGTTTACGATACCCACTACAAGCAGCATTACCGGCACCTCAATCAGAACGCCAACCACCGTCGCGAGGGCGGCTCCCGAGTGAAAACCGAACAGGCTGATCGCAGTTGCCACGGCAAGCTCAAAAAAATTGGATGCACCGATCAGGGCCGACGGTCCGGCAACGCAATGCGCAACGCCCAGCTTTCGGTTCAGCAGGTAGGCCAGTCCGGAGTTGAAAAATACCTGGATCAGAATCGGCACGGCCAACAATGCGATGATGAGCGGTTGTTTGGTGATGGCTTCGCCTTGGAATGCGAAGAGCAGGACAAGCGTGAGCAGCAGTGCCGAGATTGAGAACGGCCCGAGTTGCAACACTGCCCGCTCCAACGCGCGCTCGCCCTTTGCCAACAGGGCTTTGCGAATCAACTGCGCAAGAATGATCGGGACAATAATGTACAGGCCCACCGAGGTAATCAGCGTGTCCCAAGGAACCGTGATCGACGCCAAGCCCAACAGCAAAGCCACCAGCGGGGCGAATGCCACAATCATGATTGCATCGTTCAACGCCACTTGCGACAGCGTGAAATAAGGGTCGCCCTTGCAAAGCTGGCTCCACACGAAAACCATTGCTGTACACGGCGCCGCTGCCAACAGAATCAGGCCGGCAATGTAACTGTCATGCTGATCGGCCGGCAGCCAGTCGGCAAAAACATGCCGGATGAACAGCCACCCCAAAAACGCCATGGAAAACGGCTTGACCAGCCAGTTGATGGCCAACGTCACACCGATCCCGCGCCAGTGGCTTTTGACTTGCGACAGCGCGCCAAAATCGATCTTGATGAGCATCGGGATAATCATTACCCAGATGAGAATGCCGACCGGAATGTTGACCCGTGCTATCTCCATCCGGCCAATACTCTGGAAAACGCCGGGGAAGGCCTGGCCCAACAGAATGCCAATCACAATACAAAGCGCCACCCATATGGTCAGGTAGCGCTCAAAAAAACCAATAGCCGGTGCGGCGCCGCCTGCAACGGCGGTGGTATGGGAGGTGCTCATTGCGAAATGATCCGTATAAAAATGAATTCGGTGCGGCGAATGTAAATCAATTGTCAGCGCAGACGATGGCCCGATCTGGGCTGGTTATACTCAAGCAACCGGGGTGTCGCCGATCTTCTTGATCTCGCGCTGAATCGCACGCTTGTCTAGCATGTGCATCGGCAAACTGACGAAGGTGTTCATTCTGGCCAGAATTTGCTTGAAAATCCGATTGAAGGCGGCGCGCTTTTCTTCATCGGTGCCTTCGACTGCGGCTGGGTCTTCAAACGACCAATGTGCCGTAGCCGGATGCCCAGGCCAAAAGGGACAAACTTCCCCCGCGGCGTTATCGCATACCGTAATGATGAAATCCATGTGTGGAGCATCAGGCTTGGAAAATTCATCCCATGACTTGCTGCGCAGTTTTTCAACCGGATAGCCGGCTTCTTTTACTTTTTCAATGGCAAACGGATTTACTTTACCGCCTGGTTTGCTGCCCGCGCTATAACCCTGGAATCGACCTTGGCTCATCGTTGTGACGAGCGCTTCCGCCATGATGGACCGGGCGGAATTGCCGGTGCACAAAAAAAGGACGTTGTATGTTCTATCAGTCATGAATGCCTACTTGCTTTAGGGAAAATCGTCGACGCTTGTTCAGTTATGAATCGGATTCCACATTTGGACTGCACTGCATGGAAGTCATCGGTGTGCACGGATTTCCGCCACAGCAGTTCTCCGTCAGATAGGCAAGAAGCTGGGTCATCGAGTCATACTTCACTGCATAAAAAACGAACCGGCCCTCCTGCCGAGAGGCGAGAAGATCGGCATGCACCAGTTCTTTCAAATGAAACGACAGGGATGACGGCGGTATTCCAGTCAGCTTGGCCAATTCGCCCGCCGCAAGTCCCGCGGGCCCTTTCTGGATCAGCAGGCGATACACGGCCAAACGGGATTCGTGTCCTATCGCTACCAGAGCTTTAACTGCATCTTTCGTTTCCATTGTTCGAGTATAGTCGAATCATTGGGCATTCGCAATCGTAGTGAAAAACACATATTCCAGAACATGGAACTCAAGGGCCGGTGTTGGCAGCCACTCCGCCAAGAGCTGAACGTCCGTTTTCCCAATCCGCGTTCAATACGAATTGGAAGATACTGTGTTTGAATTCATAATTGCTGAATATTTTTCAATAAAAAGGAATGCATGTTTGCCGCAATTGATCTGGGATCGAATAGTTTTCGCCTGCATATCGGGCAGCACGACGGCGATGCAATGCGCATCGTCAAAAGCGCTCGCGATCCAATTCGCCTGGGCGCCGGTCTCGATGAAGATGGATATCTCACTGAAAAAGCGATGCAGACGTCGGCCGAATCGCTGGAACGCTTTGCAGGCATTCTTGATAACTATTCTCTTGATGCCATCAGGGTAGTCGCAACCAACACGTTGCGAATCGCAAAGAACTCCGCGCAGTTGCTACCTGCGCTCGAGAAAGCGATCGGCTATCCAATCGAGATCATTTCCGGTGAAGAAGAAGGACGCTTGATCTATATGGGCGTCGCCAGCGCGCTTGCCGGCGCCAACGAGCGTCGTCTGGTCATCGATATCGGCGGCGGCTCTACCGAATTGATTCTTGGCAAGGGATACGACATCGAACAGGTGGAATCATTCACTATCGGTACGGTTAGCCATAGCGCTTCCTTTTTTATCGGCGGAAGTATCGATGCGCGCTCTTTCAATGCGGCGATATTATCGGCCCGCAGTCGGTTCGAGGATGCGGCGTCAATGTACCTCCCAAAATTCTGGAGCACGGCATACGGTTCGTCCGGCACCATGCGCGCGATCGGTGACGCAATTGCCAAGAATGCACTGGGCGACGGCGAACTGTCGATGAAAAGCCTGAATGCGCTCAAGGAACGGCTGATTGCGTTCGGCGATGTCAGCCGTATCGATCTGGCGGGAATCAAGCCGGATCGGGCCGCGTCCGTCGCCGGCGGTTTGGCGATCCTGATCGGTGTGATGCAGGAGCTGGGCATCAAGCAGATGACATCGATCGATGCCGGACTGCGCATGGGGGTGCTCAGGGACTTGCAAATGCGGGCCACCCGGCGCGACCGGCGCGAGCGATCCGTCCGCGATTTCATGCAGCGCTTCCATGTCGACGACGCGCGGGCGGAGCGCGTGGCGAGCCTTGCAACTTCCCTGTACGCGAAACTCCAATCCGAAACCGGCGCGTACCATAAGGTGCTGTATTGGAGCGCCTTGCTGCACGAAGTCGGATTGACGGTGTCTCACAGCGGTTACCACAAACATGGCGCTTACCTGGTGGAAAATGCCGACCTGTCCGGATTCACCACGCGCGAACAACAGACCATGAGCATGCTGATTTTGGGGCAGAAGGGAAACCTGAAAAAACTCGGCGGCACGCTTGCCGATGCCGATCTGACCGGCGCCGTACTGGCTTTGCGACTCGCGGTGATGTTCATGCATTCCCGCATCGATGGACCGTTGGACGGCATACGCCTGACGCTGAAAAACAGGATCGATCTGGAAATCAAGCGAGACTGGTTTTCCGACCATCCCACCTTGGCGTACTGGATCGGCAACGAGAAATCAATCTGGGACCAAGCGGGCATCGGATTTTCAGTCACGCAAAGCTGATGCCGAAGGGGCGGCAGGAGTTTATAAACATCGTTATTCTTGCACCTGAAAATTAAATGGTATATATTATTTATACTATTAATCAGGGAGAACCTCATGGCGCAAAAACCCCCGGCAAAAAGCCCGGCATCGAAACGTGTTCCTGCACCCGCGGTAAAAAAGGCGGAATCGGGAGCGGTACCGACACCGAAGAAACCCGTTGCAAAGCCCGCTGTTAAAACAGGAATTGCCACGCTCAAGAGAGCCGCCCAAGTAAAAGAAAAGGCGAAAGAGCCGGCTCAGCCCAAGGAAAAAATCAAGAAGCCGAAGCTGGTTCGAGACAGCTTCACCATGCCGGAGGACGAGTATCGGGTGCTGGGAGAAGTAAAGAAAGCCTGCATCAAAGCCGGTTTTGAAGTCAAGAAGAGCGAATTGCTGCGGGTCGGTGTCGCGATGATCCAAAAGATGGATCTGCCAAGTCTGAAGGGCATGCTTGCCACATTGCCGCCGCTTAAAGCCGGCCGTCCCAAACGCGAGAAGTAAGGCGATTTCCGTATCAGGCAATCCCGGATCTGCGCAGACAGGCCCGCTTATGCCGTACGGCTCCGGCCATACGGCATCGCCAAATCATTTTTCCGGAACCGATCCGGCCGCGCCGCATGTTCGCAAAAATCAAATGCCGGGATCGATGATTCCCATCGTGCTGCTTAGATCGAGCCGCCTCCGTTCCGCTACCGGCCGGCGACCGGTAGCGGTCTCATAGGCGGCCTCGGCGATATGCGTGGCATGGTCGCCGATGCGCTCTATGTTTTTTGCGCAGAATAGCAGGTGTACAAGACCGATGACTTCATCATGGTCTTGCTTCATATGCGCAACGATGGTTCGGAAAATGTCGGTATGCAATTCATCAATCTGCTCGTCATGCTGACGAGTGAGCATCGCTTGTTCGGCATCTCGCGTGATATAGGCTTCGATCGCGTCCTTCAGGAGCTGGGAAGCAAGCTGCCCTAGCTGACGCAGGTTGCCGTCGATTTTCTCCGGGAACCGCGCGCCCGCAATTGCGGTAGCGCGCTTGGCGATATTCTTTGCCAGGTCGCCGATGCGTTCCAGATCTTCGGCAATGCGAAAGTCGGCCAATACTTCGCCGAGGTCGTTGGCCAACGGCTGGCGGCGCGCAATCACCGTCGCCGCGGCCGCCAACAGGTCGCGGCGCAGCGCATCAAGCTGGCGATCCTGCTCGATCACACGCTGTGCCAGCGGGATGTCGCTGGTCAGCAACGCCTGCATTGCGTCGACGAATTGCGCCCCCGCAAAGTCGCCCATCGCACCGATGCTGGAAGCCAGCGTCTGCAGTTCCTGATCAAAAGCTTTAACAATATGCGGGTGTGTCATGAACCTGTCTCCTGATGATGGGGGCTTAACCGAAACGGCCGGTGATGTAGTCCAGCGTTTCCTGATTCGATGGTTTGGTGAACATGTCTTCGGTCTCGCTGAACTCGACCAGTTTGCCCATGAACATGAAGCCGGTGTAGTCCGATACGCGTGCCGCCTGCTGCATGTTGTGGGTGACAATCACGATGGTGTAACGGCTCTTCAGCTCATCCAGCAAATTTTCAATCTTGGCAGTCGCAATCGGATCGAGCGCCGAACACGGTTCATCCAGCAACAGGATCTCCGGCTCCAGTGCAATCGCACGTGCGATCACCAGCCGTTGCTGCTGGCCGCCGGACAGGCTCAAGCCGCTGCTGTCGAGACGATCCTTCACTTCATCCCACAGCGCCGCCTGGCGCAACGCACGCTCGATGGCGTCGTCCAGCTGCGCGCGATCCTTGATGCCCAGAAGGCGCAATCCGTAAGCGACATTTTCATAGATCGACTTTGGGAACGGGTTCGGTTTCTGGAACACCATGCCGACGCGGCGCCGCAAGTCCGCAACATTGACGCTGCGGTCATACGCATTACGGCCGTCCACCAGGATCTCGCCTTCGACCCGGCAGTTATCCACCAGGTCGTTCATGCGGTTGAAGCAGCGCAGCAGCGTCGATTTTCCGCAGCCGCTGGGGCCGATGAAAGCCACTACGTGGCCGCGCGGAATGTCGAGGCTCACATCGTACAGCGCCTGCGCCTGGCCGTAGAACAGGTTGACGTTTCTGACTTTAAGCGCGATGTCCGGATCGGCAAGCGGCGGTTTCGGTATTGCCGGATGATTCAAAACGGCGGCGATCTTCGCGCGTGGCAGGACGGATTCGAAGTTGGTTTGCATGTTATTGCCTTCAGAGAACTGGTTGAAGTGGATTGTCTGCATCGGTTACACCGATTCCAGACCCCGGAATTTTTCACGCAGGCGGTTGCGCAGCCGGATCGCCGTCAGGTTCAGCCCCAGGATCACAATCACCAGCAACAGCGCGGTTGCATACACCAGCGGCCGCGCCGCTTCCACGTTCGGGCTCTGGAATCCGACGTCGTAGATGTGAAACCCGAGGTGCATGAATTTGCGTTCCAGATGAATGAATGGGAAATAGCCGTCCAGCGGCAGGGTCGGCGCCAGCTTGACGACGCCGACCAGCATCAGCGGCGCGACCTCGCCGGCGGCGCGCGCCACCGCCAGGATCAGGCCGGTCATCATCGCCGGACTGGCCATCGGCAGCACCGTGCGCCACAGGGTTTCTGCCTTGGTGGCGCCCAGCGCCAAGCTGCCTTCGCGCACCGAACGCGGCACACGCGAGAGGCCCTCTTCGGTGGAAACGATCACCACCGGCAGCGTCAACAAGGCCAGCGTCAGCGACGCCCAAAGAATGCCGGGACTGCCGAAGGTCGGCGCCGGTAACGCTTCGGCAAAAAACAGCTGGTCAATATTGCCGCCTAAGAAGTACACGAAGAAACCGAGGCCGAACACGCCGTAGACAATCGACGGCACGCCGGCCAGGTTGTTGACCGAGATGCGGATCATGCGAATCAGCGGCCCTTGCCTGGCGTACTCGCGCATGTAGACCGCCGCCATCACGCCCAGCGGAGTGACGATGACCGACATCATCATCACCATCAGCACCGTGCCGAAGATGGCCGGAAAAATGCCGCCTTCGGTATTGGCTTCGCGCGGATCGTCAACCATGAACTCGACCAGCTTGGACAGGTAGTGGCCGATCTTCGCGAAAAAACCCATCGCATTGGCGCGATAGGCATCGGCCACCAGCGCCAGCTTGACTTCGACTTCCTTGCCGTCCATGATCTCGGCCACCAGCGAGTCGCGCGCAATGTCGGTGCGCAACGCCTGCAGCTCCTCCTGCAGCGTGGCAAACCGCTCGTCGAGCCGGCGCTGGCGCTGCGCCAGGTCGGCTTGCAATTCCGGCGACAGCTTGCCGGAAAGTTCCGCGCGCCGCTGTTCAAGGCGCATCTGCTCGATACCGTGGTTGACCTTGCCGATGTCATTCTTTTCGATCTGGTAGATACGCTTGAAAAGCGCATCGGCGCGCGCGAAACGCTTTTGCAGCTCGGGCCAGGCAGCATCGTCGGAAGCGACCACGCTGCCGTTTTCCTTGATTGCTTTCAGATGCCCGTAGAAATTACCCCATTCGCGCCGTTCGATCGTGATCAGATCTTTCGGATAAGTCAGTTCGCTCAGCAACGGCTGCGGAAACCAACGGAAATCGACACCGCTGACGTCGCGGTTTCCCAACTTGAACAGCAGGCGATTGACGAATACCTGTTCGCCGGCGATGGTGAAGCCGGCTTCGGTCAGCCGCTTGACGGACACCTCTTCACGCTCGCGCACTTCGCCGATCAGGCGAATTTCGCGGCCGTCTTTTCCCTTAAAGGTGGTCTCGATGACCGGCTTCGGCCAGAAGTGCCCCAGGCCGCGCACGGCGGTCAATGCCAGCACGCCGATCACCATCAGTACCGACAGCGCTACCGCGCCGGCGGTCAGCCAGATCCACGGTGTGCCTGATTTTATCCATTCACGCATGTTATGAACTCCAGTTAGATCGAGCTGTATTTTTCACGCATGCGCTGGCGTACCAGTTCGGCAATCGTGTTGACAATGAAGGTAAATCCGAACAGCACCAGCGCCGACAAAAACAGCAAGCGGTAGTGCGTCTCGCCGACCCCGGCTTCCGGCATCTCGACACCGATGTTGGCCGACAGCGTGCGAAAGCCCGAGAACAGGCTGAAATCCATCACCGCGGTATTGCCGGTCGCCATCAGCACAATCATCGTCTCACCGACCGCGCGTCCCAGTCCGATCATCACCCCCGAGAAAATTCCCGGGCTGGCGGTCAGCAAGACCACGCCGATCAACGTCTGCCACGGCGTTGCGCCCAGTGCCAGGGAACCCGAGCTGAGATGCTTGGGTACGCTGAAAATGGCATCTTCGGCAATCGAAAAAATATTGGGCGTGACCGCGAATCCCATCGCGATGCCGACCACCAGCGAGTTGCGCTGGTCGTAGCTGATGCCGAGCTCGTTGCTGAGCCAGCTCGGCATGTCCCCGCCGAAGAACGCGGCTTCGATCGGATGACCGATCTGGAACAGGCACCAGAACATCAACGCCAGCACCGGAATCAGGAGCGCCGCTTCCCATCCGGGTGCAACGCGTCGGCGGATTTCCTCCGGCAACAGGTGCCACAAGTAGCCGGAACCAACCATTGAAACCGGCAACAACAGGATGCTCAGCAGGACGCCGGCCAGATTGTTTTCGACCAGCGGCGCCAGCCACAAGCCGGCCAGAAAACCAAGGATCACGGTCGGCAGCGCCTCCATCACCTCGATCGTCGGTTTGACGATGGTGCGCATTCTCGGCGACATGAAATAGGCAGTGAAGATCGCGCCCAACAGCGCGAGCGGGATCGATACCATCATTGCGTAAGTGGCCGCCTTGATGGTGCCGAAGGTCAGCGGCGACAGGCTGAATTTCGGTTCAAAGTCGGAGTTTGCGGCCGACGATTGCCACACATGGTCCGGCCCTTCGTAACTCTCGTACCAGACCTTCTGCCACAGGCTGTGGAACGATACTTCCGGATATTCGTTATGGACCGCCGCCGAGAATACCTGGCCGCTGTCATCCTGTGCCAGGTAGCCGTTGCCGCGCGGCGGAATGCCCAGCACCGTGAGCGGCCGGTCGCTGAGTTTTTGCGTAAACAACTGGCGGTTGGACGTGGCGAAGTAGCTGCCGAGATTACCGCTGCTGTCGCCGGCGATGAATCCCTTGCGAAAGAATTCAGGTGCGATCGCGGTGATCGCGTTTGGCATCGGCGTAAATTCGCGGATCCGGGTCAATACGAAATTGTTCGATTCCTTGCGCACCGGGAACCATTGCGTCAAAGCGCCGCTATCGGTGCCGACGATGATCGAAAAGCCGCCGCTGAGCATGGCCATGGCCGATACTTTTTCGCCGGGGAAGGCCAGCTGTACGGTTTCGATCAGCGCCGGTTTGGTCTTGTTGCTGATGTCGTAACGGGCCAGCGCATTGTCGCCATGCAGCACGAATAGTTCGCGCTGCTTCGACTCGACCAGCATCTGTCGGATGTCCCGCGGCGCTCCGGCGATCTGCGATTGCTGCACCTCGCTGCGGCTTTCGCCGGTCATCATGTTGGTGGTGACATTGATCGCCGACACGAAAAGGCGGCCGTCCTCAGTCAGCGCCACGATGGTCGAACCGTCGCCGGACTGCTGGATGCTCAGGCGGACAATCGGCTTGCCGAGAGGGTCGATGACCAGCGGCGCATCGCCCAGCGGATATTCGATCGACGGCGTGATCAAGCGCTTGTTGTCGGGATAGGTCACTTCGTATTTCTGTTTTGCGACCACCACGCGGCCGTCTGAAAGGCCGAAGCCGAGACTGTAGGTGCGTGGCTCGCCGAGCGCAAAACTGGTGATCTGCGCACCCGCCGGCACACTGACCGCGGCATTGGCAATCACATCGCCGCTGCCGAAGTGGAAGAAGGCGACGCCGCCGGCATCACCGACGCGAATGCCGATTTCACGCTGTTCCTCGCCGGACAGCAACGCGGTGCGCTGGCTTTTTTCTCCGGGCGCGGCAAACTGCGTTTGCGATTCGATGGCAGGCGGCGTGAACAAGGGCACGACGACGCTGGCCAGATAAAAAAAGATTGCCGACACGGCGATGATCACGCTGATGCCGCCGAGCGACATCAAATGCTTGAACAGCCGGTCCTTGACCAGGCGGCGGTTCATCGGGCGCTTGCCTATCAAGTCGATCGCGCTGCCAGCGGAATTCTGGACCCGGCTTATTGTATTCATGGAAGACCTTACCTGTCCTTGCAAGAAATGAGGGCGGCAAGAATGAGCCGCCCTGTTTCAATCGGTATGCATGCATCCGGAATCGGCCACCGCAAGTGTTGCCATGGCCGATACCGGGCTTATTTGTTCGATGCGCGCATTTGCTTGAAACGCTCGATGGCCGCAGCCGGCCGGCCTTTCTTGTAGCTATCCTTGTTCATCACCCACACCAGCGTCTCGCCCGCCGGGCCGACGCCGATATCGGTGTACGAATACGGCACCTCGCCGAACGCGGTAAATGCCTTCATGTCCTTCAGATCGCCGAACACGTAATAGCGGCCGTCCTTGAACGCCTCGCCGTAAAAGTCCGCGGCCCCGTCCAGCTTGTCCTGGAAAATCTGTTCCGCCAGACTCGGTGCGTTCTTCTTCACGTCGTCCTTGGTAATGCCATACACGACTGTCTTGCCGCCGGGGCCGGCGCCGATCTGGGTGCGGGTCAGCGCCACTTCCGAATGGGCCAGGAAATCGGCGTAATTTTTGGTATCGCCGAATGCATAGATCCGGCCGTTTTCCGGCAGAACGACATAGAATTCCTTGGCGCTCGCCTTGCTAGCGGCGACAGGCGCCGCCGCTTTTTGCGCCATATCCGTGGCGCAGCCGCTCAAGCCCAGTATCGAGGCCATGCCTGCTATCAACGCGGCCGTTCGCATTTGTTGCTTCATGCCTTACTCCCTATGATGTATGTGATTGGACAGCGACGGCAATCACCATTCGGTCTTCGCCATCACGTGCTGCCGGTTTGGCTCGGCACGATGCCGGTCAACGCGGACGTGTGTTGCCATGCTCGGTCAGCTTCCCGCGCAAGGCGGGGCGATGCGGCGCAATCGCGCCGCATCGATGCTTACTTGGACAACCCTTCGGTCGCATTCAGCGCCATGCGTGCCGGCATCGGCACGAAACCATCTTTCACCACCACGGTCTGTCCTTGCTTGGACAAGACCATCTTGAAGAATTCGCGCTCCAGCGGCTGCAGCGGCTGATTCGGTTTCTTGTTGACGTACACGTAAAGCACGCGCGCCAGCGGATAGGTGCCGTTGATTGCATGTGCCGCATCCGGTTCGACAAACGGCTCGCCGGTTTTTTTCGACAATGGCAACGCACGCACGCCCGAGGTCTTGTAGCCGATTCCCGAATAGCCGATCGCGTTGATCTGGGTAGCCACGCTTTGCACTACCGAGGCGGAGCCGGGCTGCTCCGCGACATTGCGCTTGAAGTCGCCCTTGCACAGCGCTACGTCCTTGTAAAAGCCGTAGGTCCCCGATACCGAATTACGGCCATACAGTGCGATGTCGCGGTTGGCCCACTCGCCGGTCATGCTTGCCTGGCCCCATTTGGTGATGTCCGAGGCGGCGCCGCATTTGCGGCCGACCGACATCATCGCGTCGACTTCCTGCAGGCTCAGGCCCTTGATCGGGTTGTCCTTGTTGACGTAGACGGCCAGCGAATCGATCGCTACCGGCACCGCATACGGCTTGTAGCCATGTTTCTTTTCGAAGCTTTCGAGCTCCTTGGCGGTCATCATGCGGCTCATCGGGCCGAAGTTGGATGCGCCCTCGGTCAACGCCGGCGGCGCGGTAGAGGAGCCGGCGCCCTGGATCTGGATATTGACGTTCGGATAAATGCGCTTGAATTCTTCTGCCCACAGCGTCATCAGGTTGTTCAGCGTGTCGGAGCCGACGCTGGTGAAATTGCCGGACACGCCGGAAGCTTTCTGGTAGGCCGGCAAGGCAGAATCGACCTGCGCTGCCTGCGCCCAGGCGCCTTGGGACAACAACGCGGCGGAAGCAATGCTCAAGATAGGGATTAGTTTATTCAAACTCATTGTTCAACTCCTGTTTTATGTCAAAGAAGAAACCTCAAATTCAGGGCGTATTGTAGAAATTGAATGTGACTGCTTTATGACAAAACCGAGATTTAATATGACACTTTCATGACATGCTTCCTGCCAATCCGATCCGGAAATATGCCGTAAAGAGCGATGATCATGTCGCCGAAGATTCGCGCCCTCGTGCGCAACGGAGCGCAAGATTCGATCCGCATTTAAATCTCCATCCGTGCAACTGCGCATCCATTCGATGTCTCGGATGTGCCGCGGTCCGCGATACTGTTGCAGTGTCATTGAAATGCAATAGAACTGTCATCGTGCGGAAGTAATCGTCAGTTACGCTTGGTCCAACTTGGCTACAAGGAAGACAAATGCGATTACTGATGGCACCGACCGATACAACCCTGGATGCTCCCAGGCTTACATTAAGCTTCGCGGCCACCCGCGAAGAAGTGCGCGAGGCGCAGCGTTTGCGCTACAAGGTATTCGTCGAGGCGGCGGGATTGCCGCGGCCCGCGCATCACAACGGCCTGGATCAAGATGAATTCGACCAGTACTGCGATCATCTGATCGTTCGCGATTCAAGCACGTCGCAGGTGGTCGGCACCTATCGCGTGCTCGGCCCGGATGCCGCGCGCAGACGCGGCCGCTATTATTCAGAACAGGAGTTCGATCTGCGCAAGCTCGATCATTTGCGCGACCGTATTGCCGAAGCGGGACGAGCCTGCATCCATCCGGATTACCGGAGCGGCGGCGTGATCATGCTGCTGTGGGCCGGCCTTGCGGCGTTCATGGAGCGGAAAAAATGCGACTACCTGATCGGCTGCGCCAGTATCGGCCTGGCGCATGGCGGCCATGATGCAGCCGCTATATATCACGGCCTGAACGATGCGAATATCGCACCGCCCGAATATCACGTGATACCGCGCCTGCCATATTCAATTGGCAAGCGGGAACCAGGTTACCGGCCCAAGATCCCTCCTCTTATCAAGGGCTATTTAAGGAGCGGCGCATGGGTATGCGGCGAACCGGCATGGGATCCGTATTTCCATTGCGCCGATCTATTCATGCTGTTGCCTCTGGCGAAGCTGGATAGTCGTTATGCCCGGCACTATCTCAGGGAAGCGAGGGCACTGTGAAGCCTCGTGACCAGTTTTTGGCAGCCGAAATGCGTGATTCCAAAAAGGAGACGTGGAAGCGCAATCCGATTCGCTTCAGGACAATCTGGATTTCCGACATTCACTTGGGTACGACCGGTTGTCAAGCCGGCCGCCTGCTTGAATTTTTGCGTGCGACGGAATCGGAGACACTGTATCTGGTCGGTGACATCATCGACGGTTGGCAGCTTCGGCGGCGCTGGTTCTGGGATCAAACGCACAACAATGTGGTGCAGACCGTACTGAAAAAAGCCAAGAAGGGAACCAGGGTGATTTTCGTACCGGGCAATCATGACGAATCGGTCCGGCAGTTCATTGGCCTCGATTTCGGCGGCATTCACATACGCGACGAACTGGTGCATGTCACTGCACAGGGAAAACGCATGCTGGTACTGCACGGCGACCGGTTCGACGGCGTGATCGCCTGCGCGAAATGGCTCGCCTACGTCGGCGACAGTCTTTATACGGTAATTTTGAAATTCAACCAGATATTCAACAACTGGCGCGCTCGTGTCGGCTTGCCTTACTGGTCGTTGTCGCAATACCTGAAGTTGAAAGTGAAAAATGCAGTGAGCTATATCTCATCGTTTGAGCATGCGCTTGCCGCCGAAGCGAGAAAAAAAGGATTGGACGGCGTCATCTGCGGCCACATTCACAAGCCTGAAATTCGCGACATCGACGGGATCACGTATTGCAACGACGGCGACTGGGTGGAAAGCCTGTCGGCGCTGGTGGAGGAGCCGTCCGGAGAACTGCGGCTGGTAACCTGGCAGGAGATCATGTTGCGATATGATCGAATGCATTTGCAGAAAACCCCAGGCATTGCGGAAGATTTATGCATTTCGCCTTCATAAGCGATACGTTTGATTCGATTCGGACCGGCATCGCCGGCGGCCGTAACCGGCAGGCCGGACATGCATATGAACCCGGGCCGGTCCGGGAAAAAAGAATCCTGTTGTTAAGCGTGTCCGCGGGAGCCGGCCATATACGCGCAGCCGAAGCCATCCGCGCCTATGCGGATATGCGGGCCCCCGGCATCAAGGCGGCGCATATCGACGTCATGGATTTTGTACCGGCGGCGTTCCGAAAAATATACTCAAATTTCTATATCACCCTTGTCACCAGATTTCCTGTGCTTTGGGGATTCCTTTACCGCACTATGAACTCGGCCACGCCCGATAGCATGACCGAGAAAATTCGCCAGGGCATTCAACGTCTGAGTACGAAAAGATTGATGAAGGAAATTGCGCTGGCCGATCCGGACCTCATTATTTGCACCCATTTTCTTCCGGCGGAAATTCTTGCCTCATTGACGCGGGACAAGGCTTTACGCTGCCCGGTGTGGGTCCAGGTAACCGACTTCGATTTGCACCGGATGTGGGTGCATGACGGCATGGCCGGTTATTTTTCAGCGAATGAGGAAGTGGCTTTCCGCATGCGTTCACAGGGCATTGCGCCACAATCGATCCATGTCACCGGCATCCCGGTCATGCCGGCATTTGCGCAAATCCTTGACCGTGCCCAATGCGCGCGCGAACTCGGCATCGATCCCCGGCGCATGACATTCCTGCTGATGGGCGGCGGTGCGGGCATAGGCAAGCTGGATGAAATGGCGGAACAACTTCTCGCGATGAACGCCGATTTCCAGTTGCTGGTCCTGGCCGGGAAGAATGAAAAATTGCTGCATTCGCTCAGAAGTCTTTCCAGGCGTTTTCCGGGGCGATTGATCCCGCAGGGCTATACCACCAGGATTGAACGCTTGATGGCATGCGCCGATGTGGCGATCACGAAGCCGGGCGGATTGACCGCCTCGGAGTGCCTGGCGATCGGCTTGCCGATGATCGTCCACTCTCCGATCCCGGGGCAGGAAGAGCGAAACGCGGACTTTTTGCTTGAGCAAGGCGTCGCGCTCAAGGCATCCGATGCGGAGACGCTTGAATACCGGATTCGATTCCTGATTGATTCTCCGGCCAAGCTTGCCGACATGCGCAGAAAAGCGAAGGCCCTTGGCCATCCTTTTGCAGCGAGAAATGTAATCGATACGGTGCTGCGGAATAATTGATATGAATGTTGCGCGACTTGCCAGCCGGCCCGCGCCGGTGGTTCCCCCCGTGGTTCCCGCCTTGATCTGGGTTGCCGTGCTGGCGTTTTTCTTTGCACAGATCGAAGTGCAAATTGAAGGCGGCGAGGGATGGGCCACCGGATTGCCTACATGGCGCATTGAAAGCCACTGGCTGCTCGATATCTTTTGGGGCGGTCGCGCGATGACCGGATATCACGCGTGGGCATTTCCGTTCATTGCGCTGTTCTTTCATTTTCCGCTGTTGTTCTGGGGGTATTGGTCATTGTGCGCGCAGTGCCGTGTGCTTGCATACATCATGCTGTTCTGGATTCTTGAGGATTTTCTATGGTTCGTGATCAATCCCGAGTTCGGCATTGCACGATTCGATGCCGCCTCCGTCCCATGGCACAAGCACTGGCTCTGGTTTGCACCGATCGAGTACTGGATTTATCTGCCGCTGGCGGTATTTCTTTTATGGCAGTCCACGCGCAATAAATCGAAGCAGCGTTGACCTGTACGCATCCGGCCGCTAGTGGACTGTAACAGCCGATTTGGAAGGGAAAGGCGCATGTGCGGCGTGCAGGGCAAGGCGCAGCGATAGCGAGCTATCGCGAGCATTTGCAACGCTGCCATGCGCACCGCACATGCGACAGGCACTTTCGAATTGGTTGTTACAGTCCACTGGTGGCCGGGCTGGATTGCCGCGCCGTGCATGATCGAACCAATACATTGCGGAGTGCGAGAAAGCCGTGGTTTATGCGTCGAGTTCATCAACACGTAACAATCGATTATTAAACTCGGTATTGATTTACTTCAATTCACGAGAAGTAAATACAGCACGAAGTTCACATGCTGTCTCGACAGACGGCGGTGCGAGCCGAAGGCCTGGCCAGGCCCGGTTCGCTCCGTCTTATCACTTCAGGGAATGATATCAATGAAAAAAGCACTTATTGCACTATCTGTAACGGCAGCGTTCTCAGGTTCCGTTTTCGCTCAAACGAATGTGACCATTTACGGCGTGGCAGACGCCGGCCTTGCCTATTCCGATAATGGCGCGCCAGCCAACTCGAAAACGCTCGGCCTCAATAGCGGCCTGCAATCCGGCAGCAGAATCGGTTTCCGCGGTACCGAAGACCTGGGCGGCGGTTTGAAGGCGATCTTCACAATGGAAAGCGGCTTCAGCATCGACAGCGGCGCCTTGGGCCAGGGCGGCCGGCTTTTTGGCCGTCAGTCATTTGTCGGATTGACCGGCGGCTTCGGCGCGGTCAAGCTCGGACGGCAATACAATCCTATTCGCCCCGCATTGGAAAGCATCGATCCATTCGGCTTCGGTCTGGCCGGCAGCATCGCCAATGTGTTTGATGCGCACGGAGAACGTGCCGACAACACCATTAACTACTCGACGCCTAAGCTGGGCGGGTTCTCCGGGCAACTCGCATTCAGTCTAGGTGAAATCGCCGGCAACACTTCCGCCGGACGCCAATGGGGCATGTCAGCGGGTTATGCAAACGGCCCGATCAGAGCGGTATTCGCACACCACGACAGAAACCTGCTGACCGGCACGCCGGCGGTAACGCCAAACGGCGCATCAAAGTCCACCCTGCTCGGCGGCGTCTACGATTTCAAGCTTGTGAAAGCGCACGCGGCATATGCGATGAACAAGGGCGAAACAGCGGCCGGCGTCAAGAACATCGACAGCCGCGACCTGATGATCGGTCTGAGCGTTCCGTTCGGCGCAAGCACCGTTATCGCTTCGTATCTGCACAAGGACAACGAGCTCAGAGCGGATGCCGATTCCAATGTATGGGCGCTTGGCTATACATACAGCTTATCGAAACGCACCAATTTTTACACGTCGTATGCACGAGTCAAGAATGATGGATTTGCCACAGTCGGCCTGGGCGGCGCCGCTGTCGCCGGGCGAGATCCTTCAACGTTCAATGTCGGTATTCGTCATCGTTTTTAAAGCATAGGAACGCGCGCCTGCTCTAGCGTGACGGCAGGCCTCTTTCCATCGCAAAATTGGCGCGATGGAAAGAGGCCTGTTCTTTTTGGTGAGAGCGAGCTTTGATCGGCTGAAAATTGCCCTGAAGATTTGCGGCAGGCTTCACTGGTTTTCTTCGGTACATTCGGATTGGCGGCGCAAGATTTGTCGCCGGATGCGCGTGCGGTTGCCGCGCCTATTGGGTGATCAAATCCGGCGTGATGACGGCACGGACACGATTGCTTGACCCTTCTTCATTTTCTTTCTGCGTAATCCACCAGGCATTTGATTTTTTAATCGTCCAGTCCTGTATTGAACCCGCGATCAGTAATCCCGCGACCTGTCCAAGCGTGGGCTGATGGCCGACGATGAGTACCGGTTCGCGCGCGTCCGGCCATTTCGCAAGCGCCAGAATCGTTTCAGGCGTGGCATCCGGCATAAGCCCGGGTTCGACCTTGAACTTGCGTCCGAGCGCTTGCGCCGTCTGCAAAGTGCGCTTGGTCGGACTCACCAGAATTTTGCATCGGTCAGGCAAATTCCGGTCCAGCCAACCCGCTATTTTTGCAGCCTGCTTGTGGCCCTTGGCTGTGAGCGGCCGTTCGTCATCCGGGTCGCCCGGTTCCGCTTCCGCATGGCGCCAAAGAATCAAGTCCATTCAGGTGTTCCCGCCGCCGTTGACGGATCCGAGCGTTTGCATCAGGTGCTGCTGCGCACAGAAAGCGGAACGCTTGATGCGCGGTTTTTTCTCTCTGTAACTGCCATCCGGATCAAGTTGCCACGAATTTACATTGTCTCTGAGATAGGGACGCAAGCCTTCCGTGAGGATGCGCTTTTTCAACGCCTTGTCGAGCACCGGGAATGCGACTTCGATGCGTCGAAACAGATTGCGGTTCATCCAGTCGGCGCTGGCAAGATAGACATCGTGCGCCAAGTCGTTGCGAAAATAGAAAATACGGGTGTGCTCGAGAAAGCGGCCGACGATCGAGCATACCCGGATATTTTCCGACAAGCCGGGAACACCCGGCCTTAGAGCACATGCACCCCTCACGATCAAATCGATTTTGACGCCGTCCGACGATGCCGCGTACAGCGCGCGGATCACCGTCTCGTCCAGCAATGCATTCATTTTCGCGATGATATGCCCCGGCCTTCCTGAACGAGCGATCCTCGCTTCGTTGCGGATCGCCTTGATGAATTCCTTCTGCATCGCAAAAGGCGCAAGCCAGAGAAAGTCGAGCTTCCTGGGCTTGCTCAGGCTGGTGAGATGAATGAAGACTTCATTGACGTCGGCCGTCAGCTTGGGATGTGCGGTCAGCAATCCGAAGTCGGTGTAGAACTTGGTCGTGGCCGGATGGTAATTTCCCGTGCCGAGATGCGCATAGGAGCGCAACCCGCCTTCTTCGCGCCGGATCGCCAGGGCCAGCTTGGCATGCGTCTTCAGTCCGACCACGCCATACACGACCTGGGCGCCGACTTGCTCCAGCCGATCGGCCCAGTTGATATTTGCTTCTTCATCGAAACGTGCCATCAGTTCCACGACGACAGTCACTTCCTTGCCTTGGCGGGCCGCGATGATCAGGGACTCCATCAGGTCGGAGTTCATGCCTGTTCGATAAATGGTTTGCTTGATCGCGACCACGTTAGGATCGTTTGCCGCGGTTCGAACGAAATCCAGGACCGGCTGGAACGACTGAAATGGATGATGCAGCAACACGTCCTGCTTCTTGAGGACCGCAAAGATATCCGCATTGTCCAGCCGGTCCGGAAGCGCCGGCGTGAACGGCCCGAAACGCAGCGATGGCTGGCCGGTATGTTCAACCAGTTCCAGCAGGCGCACCATGTTGACCGGACCATCGACCGGATAGAGGCGGTTCTGATCGATTGAAAACTGTTCAAGAAGAAAGTTTGCCAAATGCGGCGGGCAGTTCTTCGCCACTTCAAGCCGGACCGCCAGGCCGAAGTGGCGACTTTGCAATTCGCTCTGCAATGCCTGACGCAGGTTTTTTACTTCCTCTTCATCCACCCAGAGATCGCTGTTTCGGGTCACGCGAAATTGCGAATAAGCCAGCACCTCGCGGTCGGTAAAGAGATCCGAGATATGCGCATGAATAATTGACGACAGCAGGCAAAACGCCATGCCGTTCTTCGACAGCGAATCGGGAAGCTTGATCACCCGCGGCAACACGCGCGGCGCTTTCATGATTGCGACGGCGGTGCCGCGGCCGAACGCATCCTTGCCGGACAGTTCGACGATGAAATTCAGACTTTTGTTGACGACTTGTGGAAATGGATGCGCCGGATCCAGGCCTATTGGGGTCAACAGCGGACGCACTTCGCGATCGAAAAATTCCTTGATCCATGCCCGTTGCGCGGGCGTGCGGTCCCGGTGCCGCAGCAAATGAATGCCGTTGGCGGACAGTTGCGGCAAGATCTCTTTATTCAGGATGGCATATTGCAGATCGATTATCTGGTGGCACTCGAGACTGGTGCGTTCCAGCGCGGCTTTTAATACAGGAGGATCGACGATTTCGCTATCGGCGCGATTTTTCGCCAGCAAACTGGCAATGCGGACTTCGAAAAATTCGTCCAGATTACTGCTGACAATGCACAGATAGCGAAGCCGTTCAAGCAGCGGAATGCCGGGATCTGCCGCTTGCGCCAAAACGCGCCGGTTGAATGCAAGTTGCGACAGTTCCCTGTTCAGGTATATATCCAGAGTTCCGGCATTTTTCAATGCACTAACGATCGGCTCTTTTATTAGATCCATGTTTCATTTCCGGTTCCGAGTATTCCGTCGGAAGTGTAATAAATCAATATGACAACTTAATGACATATTGCATATTCTCTTGCACCGGTTTTGAAAGAAGCGGTCAGGAAAATCTGCCTGCGTCCAATAAACAAACTATCTCCAATGACGGCGTGCATCTGTCGTTTTTTCTAGGTTGCGGCTGCGGGAGTCTGGCAATTTGAATTCCGGTGGCCGGGTTCGAATCGATCCTTCGCACGCTGTTATTTTTTTTCAGCGCGGCACAAATCAACTGTTTTCCTTCAAACAGAAGAGCCGTGATTTTGTTCGTGAGCAATCGCGTCAGAATGTTTTTCCTGATTGCCGATTACAACAATCAGGGCGGCGATGATGATCGTCGCAAACACACCAAAAATAATGAACGCCACCACTAGTTGGGATGCGAAAGACATGATGATTTCCTTTCAGTCAATTCAGGTTCTCGATGCATCCGTATATCAAGCCACGGACGCTGTTTTGATAATCGTCAGGCAAATGCAATTTACCGAATGATTGTTACCGCGTGATGAATGGACGCGCATGCGAATCAAAAATCATGAAATCCGTTATCGCCGGCAAAAAATTTAGTGCCTGAGGCAGGAGAAGAGGCATGAATACTTTTGTTAATAGTTCGCTACGGGATCCGGATAAATAACAAAAGAAACGTCATGACATATCCACGTAACATTCAGCCGCTATGTTTTGCCTACAAGAAAATTCACGGGGGTGTTGTATGCATACATTGGTGTCTTATCCGGGTGATGCGATCTTTATCAAGACTAAAAAAGGCCACGACGAAATCGCGCAACGCCAATTCGGCTTGAATATTCGACAGCGTCGCGTGTTGATCATCGCCGACGGTACGAAGAACATTTCCGCGATCAGGGAAGTGATACCCAAGGATGAATTGGAAGAAATCATCTCGTTTCTTGCTGAACAAGGTTTTATCGCTCCTGGCGAAAACCATGCGCGGAAAGCACCGGCCACCCGCGCCGAAAAGATAGTCGTGCTCGAATCGATTAAGAACGAACGGAGTGTGGCCGCGCGGCATGTGTCATTTCCCCATTCGCAAAAACGCTCCGAATCCAGTCATGCCGACGAACCGGCGTTGCTGCCGGACGCGGAAAAAATCCGACAGGTGAAGGACTTCATGACAACCACGGCAACGACCTATCTCGGCTTGCTCGGCGCTGATGTCATTCATCGCATCGAGCGTGCAAAAGGCGCCGCACAGCTCATGATCGTGGTCGGCCACTGGCATATGGCATTGCAGGAATCAAAGCAGGGAAACCGGTTTGCCGCGCCGTACCTTGAACAGGTTACCGCCGCCCTGACCGGCAAAGGCGAGCAGCTTGAAGCGCGTCAAGCGTGATGGGCAGCATATTTTCTGACTGAAATTCCTGACGCGATTTTCGCACGGCCGCTATGGAATGACATTGCCTCTGCCAATCCTGAAGTCGCGTCGACGGCTCATATGCGTTGCCATCTGCGTGCAAACTTTGCTGTGAATTATTTTGCTGTAAATTGTTACGGCTTGATGACGAATTAAATTTGTGGCGTTTGCGCCGATTGTCATAAAGCGGTCATATTGAGCCGATACAGTTCGCACAGTTACCACTTTTGCGAAGGAAAAATTATGCGGCTCAATCAATTAATCAAGTCCGCCGTCGTGGCGGCCGGTACGGCATCCATACTTTCAACGGCAATGGCAGCTGATATCATCGGCGCGGGCGCCACGTTTCCATACCCGATTTATTCGAAATGGGCGGAGGCGTATAAGGCAGCGACCGGCATCGGCATGAACTATCAATCGATCGGTTCGGGCGGCGGCATCAAGCAGATCAAGGCAAAAACGGTTGATTTCGGCGCGTCCGACATGCCGCTCAAGGCGGAAGATCTGGAAAAAGAAGGGTTGATACAATTTCCCGCGATTATGGGCGGCGTCGTGCCGGTCGTGAACCTGGATGGGGTGCAGCCGGGTCAATTGAAGTTGACCTCTCAAGCGCTGGCGAATATCTATCTCGGCAAGATCACCAAATGGACTGCGCCGGAAATCGCATCGCTCAATCCAGGCGTGAATCTGCCTGACGCACACATCACCGTCGTACATCGCGCGGACGGATCCGGAACCACCTTTTTGTGGACCGATTTTTTATCCAAGACCAATCCGGAATTCAAAACCACGGTTGGTTCCGGAACAGCGGTCAAGTGGCCGACCGGCGTGGGCGGCAAAGGAAATGAAGGCGTCGCGGCAAACGTGCAGCGCATTAAAGGCGCTATCGGCTACGTGGAGTATGCGTATGCGAAGAGAAACAAGATTGCGCACACCCAGGTCAAGAATCGCGACGGCCGGTTTGTCGAACCGGACGATGAAAGTTTCAAGGCTGCCGCAGCCGGCGCCGCGTGGGATAAAACGCCAGGCATGGCTGTCATTCTGACCGATCAGCCAGGCAAGAACAGCTGGCCGATCACTGGCGCTTCGTTCATCCTGATGCACAAAAATCAGGCCGACGCCAACAAGGCAGCCGAAGTGTTGAAGTTCTTCGACTGGTCCTACAAGAACGGTGGCGCAATGGCAACCGAGCTTGACTATGTTGCGATGCCTCCGGCAGTCGTCAAGCTGGTGCAGGACACATGGAAAGCACAATTGAAGGATGGGTCCGGAAAGGCCGTCTGGTAATTCCGGAGCGGCGTCCTGTTTTAACCTGATGCCGGGGCTGCAGCAAAATTGCATTTCAATTGCGGCCCTACGTAACCCCGCACACCCTGAGCGACGACATGAGTGCTGAAAATTCCAATATCCTGGTTGTCGAAGACGAGCCCGGCATTGCCGAGCTGGTGATCTATACATTGAGGGAATCCGGCTGGAAAGCTACCGTGGCGCACAACGTTGACGATGCCTGGAGCAGCATTCAAAACCATACGCCGCACCTGGTGTTGCTTGATTGGATGCTGCCTGATCAACCGGGGCTGCGCTTGCTTGAAAAAATACGGGCGAATCGGCAGTTCAATGAGCTTCCCGTCATCATGCTGACCGCGAAGAGCATGGAGGAAGACAAAATCGCCGGACTGGACAATGGGGCGGACGACTACATTACTAAACCGTTTTCCCCGCGTGAGCTGACCGCACGCGTCAACGCCTTATTGCGACGCAAGGCTCCCGAGCATTCACAGTCCTTGATGACTGCGGGTCCGGTGGTCCTGGATCCGATCAGTTGCACGGTCGCCGTGTGCAATGAAAAGATCGATGTCGGCCATTCGGAATTCAAGCTTCTGAAATTTTTTCTTGCCCATCCGGAGCGCGTATTTTCCCGCGGGCAGCTGCTCGATAAGGTATGGGGCGACCATGTAGTGATCGAGGATCGCACTATCGACGTACACGTGCTGCGTCTGCGTAAAGTGTTGAAAGATGCGGGATACCTGATTAAAACGGTACGCAGTGTCGGCTATATGTTGTCTGAAAAATAGTGCGACGTCGGTTATCGAGATCGAAATAGCGTGCTTTCAAATGGCTGACCCCGAGGTTAACCCCGCTTCTCATTTGACATGGCAATTGTCCGACGAGCAGGCCACGAGCCCCGCCGGCACGCGGATCGACTCGTCGCCGGACAGTACGAAGCCGTTCATCAACTCTTCATATAAGATTGTTTTGTATCACGATGGCCATTCCTGCATGGCGGAGGCGCCGGAGTTGCCGGGGTGCGTGGTCCGCGGCGAGAATTATTTCGATGCGCTTAAACGTATTCAAAAAACCATGTCGGATTGGGTTGCAGACGGTTTTCGGCGAGAATCGACGGCGCCAAAAAAGATTCTGGATACGTTGCATTGCTTTTCTCCACTTTCGAACCGGAAGCCGCGTACCCGTCCCCGGTCCTCGCCGATCAAGACCCGGCTGATCGAAAAATTCGGAGGACGATCGAATCGTGAGCTTGCTGCCTGCATCGGCATTGTCGGCGCGGATGCCCCGATCATGCTTTCTTCCGCAATGGCCGGCAACGGTACTCGAAAAGTGCGGTGTGCGATCGCCATCGCTCTCAACGAACCTCCCTCCAGTCTGTGGCCGGCGCGCACGCCCGAGCTGAGCCGGTCAGATGACGTTTTTTATCATTCCTTGATACGCAATCAGGACAACGGCTCGAAAGAGCATGGCCGAGCGCGTTAGAAAATACCCTGTGGTTTTTCCGCTCGGGTAAACACTCCTCAATCTCCGGTTCCTGTATGTCATTGCGCGAATATTGCCGCAATCGCGTCCGCGTCTTCGGAAGAAAAAGAGAATATGCATCCCATGAAGGCCCGGCTAAAAATAAATTTCAGAATGCTACGCACGGTCATATCGCAGTCACAATGCGCCAATAACATGGCTTCCAATTTGATCCAGTAATCAATTCAACACATTGATTACCAAAACCATTGGAGGTGCCATGATCCAGCTACACGATGTTGCAATCAAATTCGGCAGTTTCACCGCCTTGCATCCAACCTCGCTGGCGTTCGTGCCGGGGCAATTCACGGTATTGCTGGGTGCTTCCGGCGCCGGAAAATCGACGCTGCTGCGTAGTCTGAATATGCTTGCACAGCCAGGCGCCGGCCACATTAGCGTTGACGGTGTCGGCATGCTGGATAACGCCAAACGATTGCACGAGCATCGCAAGCGTACCGGCATGATCTTCCAGCAGCATCAATTGATCGGGCGCCAGAGCGTACTGGCCAACGTTCTGCTCGGCCGCATCGGCTACCACCCCGTCTGGCGCACGCTGTTTCCGCTCGCGCGCAGCGAGCGCCGCATCGCGCTCGAATGCCTGGAGCGGGTCGGCCTGTTGCACAAGGCGCTCGAACGCGTCGATTGCCTGAGCGGCGGCCAGCAGCAACGCGTCGGCATCGCCCGGGCACTCGCGCAGCAACCGCGCTTGATGCTGGCGGATGAACCGGTGGCGAGCCTTGACCCGGCTTCATCACGCCAGGTGCTGGCGCAGCTCAAGCGTTTTTGCCGCGAGGACGGCATTACCACCGTCGTCAGCCTGCACCAGGTCGATCTGGCGCGCGAGTATGCCGACCGGATCATCGGCCTGTCCCATGGCCGCATCGTATTCGATGCCGCGCCGGCAGCATTGACGCCGGCGCAGGCTGCCGCGCTCTATGAACAGAAGAGTCCGCCAGCCGATTCATCCACCCGTGCCGCTCCGCTCAAGGAAGCAGCAAGCTTTTCCACCCACACCCATCTTGCCACTGCAGAGGAACTATCATGAAAAAACTGTTTGCCGCCCTTGGCATTGCCGCCCTGACCGTGTTCGGCACGGTCGCGCACGCCGCCGATCCCGATCCGGACACGCTGAAAGTGGCGTTGCTGCCGGACGAAAACGCCTCCGAACTCATCAAGCGCAACAAGCCGCTCAAGGAGTATCTTGAAAAGACGCTCAACAAGAAGGTCGAACTGGTGGTGACCACCGACTACTCGTCGATGATTGAAGCCATGCGCTTCGGCCGCATCGATGTCGCTTATTTCGGCCCGCTGTCGTACGTGCTGGCCAAGAGCAAAAGTGACATTGAGCCTTTCGCGGCCATGTTAAAAGACGGTAAGCCGACCTATCGCTCGGTCATCATCGCTAACACCAAGGCGGGCGTCAATTCGTACGCCGATATCAAGGGCAAGAAAGTTGCGTATGGCGATCGTGTCTCGACTTCGAGCCATCTGATCCCGAAAACGGTGCTGGCCGAAGCCGGCATAGAAGCCGACCGCGATTATTCCGCCCACTTCGTCGGTACGCATGATGCAGTCGCCATCAACGTCGCCAATGGAAATGCCGACGTCGGTGGCCTGTCGGAAGACATATGGGGCTACTTGAACGACCGCAAGCTGGTCGATGCAAGCAAGGTCAAGGTGCTCGGATTCAGCAAGGGCTTTCCACAGTTCCCCTGGACCATGCGCTCCAATCTGAAGCCGGAACTCAAGCAGAAAATTCGGCTGGCGTTCATCGACCTGAAGGATGTGGAAGTGCTGAAGAACTTCAAGGCAGACGGTTTCACCGCGGCGACCGACAAGGATTACGACGTCATCCGCGACATGGCGAAGATCCTCAAGATCGATCTGGAAAAAATGTAATTTGTGCGCAAATATTGATGCGGCACGAATAAGTATGGAGCCGCATCCCCTCACCCCGGCCCTCTCCCAGAGGGAGAGGGTGAAAAATGGGCACGATGAAATAGAGACTTCATCGTGCCGGATCAATAAGGAGCCGCCGTGACCCATCCACATCAGACAACTGCCGCCAATAGTAGTGCCGGCTACGACAATCTGCTCGACGCGGACCGGCGACAATGGCTGCGTGGCGTGATGCAACTGAGCGCTGTACTCGTCCTGGTCCTGATCGCCTCGCACTACGTAGGCTTGCTGGACTATCGCAAGCTCGCCGACGGATTGCCCGCAATCCAGACCCTGTTCGGCGAAACCATTCCGCCCAATTTCACGGAGTGGCGCAACTGGATCTTGCCGCTCATCGATACCCTTGCCATGAGCATCGCCGGCACGGCGCTTGCAGTAAGCTTGTCACTGCCGCTGGCGATCATGGCAGCGCGTAACACGACGCCGCATCCGCTGGTGTATCAGCTTGCGCGCGGCTTGCTCAATGCATTGCGCTCGGTGCCGGAACTGATTTTGGGGATACTGTTTGTCGCCGCAGTCGGCTTCGGTCCATTGCCCGGCGTGTTGGCACTCGGCTTGCATTCAGTCGGCATGGTCGGAAAGTTCTTTGCCGAAGCGATCGAGCATGCCGACAACGGCCCGATCGAAGCAGCACGGGCCGCCGGCGGCAGCCGCTTGCAGGTCATCCTGCACGGTGTCTTGCCGCAGGTGCTGCCGCAAATGGCGGATACCGCAATCTACCGCTGGGAATACAATTTCCGCGCTTCGACGGTGATGGGCATGGTCGGCGCCGGCGGCATCGGCTTCGAACTGATGGGTTCGCTGCGCATCATGCAATACCAGGAGGTGTCGGCGATCCTGCTCGTGATTCTTGCAATGGTGACGCTGGTCGATACATTCAGTTCTCGCTTGCGCCGCAAGTTCAAATAACAAGCCTGTTTTTTAAAGCCATGAAGAAAAAAGTTGTCGTCACCCATTGGGTGCATCCAGAGATTATCGACCTGTTGCAAACCGTTGCAGAGGTCGTTCCAAACAATACCAAGGAAACATTGCCGCGCGAAGAAGTGCTGGCCCGGGCAAAAGACGCCGATGCATTGATGGCGTTCATGCCGGACAGCATCGACAAGGATTTTCTTGCGGCTTGTCCAAACCTTAAAATAGTTGGCGCCGCGCTGAAAGGCTATGACAATTTCGATGTGGCGGCCTGCACCGAGCGCGGCATCTGGTTCAGCATCGTACCGGACCTGCTGACGATACCGACCGCCGAATTGACGATTGGACTACTGCTTGGCTTGACCCGTCACTTGTTGGAGGGTGATCGCCGCATCCGCACCGGCGAATTTCAAGGCTGGCGACCCGAATTGTATGGCACCGGCTTGACTGGCCGCACCCTCGGCATCATCGGTATGGGCGCGGTGGGAAAGGCGGTTGCCAAGCGTTTGGCCGGATTTGACATGCGGTTGGTTTATTGCGATGACATCGCGCTAGACGAAACACGGGAAAAGGCATGGGGATTGGAGCGCGTGACGCTGGATGCGCTGTTGCGGAGCAGCGACTTCGTGGTTCCGATGCTGCCGATGACGGCGCAGACTTTTCATCTGATCAATGCCGATTCGCTCGGCACGATGAAGCACGATGCGTACTTGATCAATGCCTGCCGCGGCTCCGTCGTTGACGAGCAGGCGGTGGTACAAGCGCTGAATTCCGGCCGCCTGGCCGGTTATGCCGCCGATGTCTTCGAGATGGAAGAATGGACCCGTGCCGACCGGCCCGCAGATATTCCGCGCGCGTTGCTGGACAATACGGCGCAGACATTCTTTACGCCGCATCTTGGTTCGGCGGTAAAAGACGTCCGGCTGGAAATAGAACGGCAAGCCGCGCAGAACATAGTTCAGGCACTGTCCGGGCAAAAGCCGGTCGGCGCGGTCAATAATCCGATACCTGCGGCAGCGGCGGCGTGATAGACCTTGCATGCGTCGCGACCTTTCTTTCGGTCGCCGCCTGCAGCGGATTTCGCGAGGCGGCGAAACAGACCGGGCTTTCGCAGCCGGCGGTGACCCAACACATAAAGCGCCTGGAACAATCGCTGAACGCCAGTTTGATCGAGCGAAAAAACGGCGGCTGCACGTTGACGCCTGAAGGCAGGGCATTTCTTCCATATGCGAAGAACCTGATCGATACCTGCGACCGGGCGCAAGCCCTGTTCAGGAAGACGTCGATTGTGATTGGCGCGAGTTCCAACGCCGGAATTTACCTGCTGCAGCCGTACCTGAAATCCTATCGAGAGACGGCTCCCTACAAAGTGCAAGCGGTGATCGGCGCCAATCCCGATATCGCGGACAAGCTGGGACGCTTTGAAATCGATGTCGCGGTCATGGAATGGTGGGACCATCGTCCCGGCTTTGCAGCGGAAATCTGGCGCAGCGAAAAACTGGTGTTGATCGTTCCGAACGATCACCGCTGGGCTGCATTGGCAAGTATTCCGCGCGAGTGGCTGCATGGCGAAAGCCTGTTGGGCGGAGAGCCCGGCACCGGCACCGGCCGGCTATTGCAGCAATACTTCGGCGATGCCGCCGGCACGATCGGCGTGTCAATGCAACTCGGCAGCACCGAGGCGGTAAAGCGCGCGGTCCAGGCAGGACTCGGCATTTCGCTGGTCATGGCGTCGACAGTGGAGCAGGAACATCGCGATGGGCGGCTCAGGGCAATCAAACTGGAAGGTGACTCGCCGAGAAAAGAAATATTTGTCGTCCGCAGACATACGGAGCCGCATCACCGCCCGCCTGCGGTGGAGTTCGCAGACTTTTTGCTGAGCCGGGATTCGGCATGCAATACCGACGTATGCATCGAACAGGCAGTTGCCGCGTAACGAGATTGGCATGGGAATATTGCGGCCCATGGGTTCGGTGCATCTGGCCAGGCCATTGAACGTGGTCCCAACAAAAGTTCCGACAATTTAGCTCGACTTTATCCATTGTCAAACCAAGGCGCAGGGACGGCGGGTTCTTGGCTCACGCGGGCGTTGGTGATATGTGCGTCGCACTTGCCCGTGAGACAAACCGCCAGCGACTGGACCAGCGTCGGCGCCTGTCGATCGGTGGATTGACGCCGTCCGCGCAACAGCCCGGATCCTTGACACCGATCTGGCAGCGGTCGCGGGAACGAACTACAATGATATGCAGGCAGGCGGGTGTCAACACCACGCGTTCCGGCCCGGAGACTCGGAGTCGACACTCACCAAACTACCGATCGGCTTGTTATCGACACAGGCGAGGGCAGACAGTTGACTTTCAGGCCTATACCGCAACCAGGACACCGGGACAGCCGTATGCCGAGTAACACGAGCGGGGTCGGTGGCCAACCGCCGGCTCGGTTAGAGGTCCGACTTCTTGGTGGAGTCGAGATAATCCTGGACGGCCGGCGTCTTCGCGCCTTCAATTCGCTTCGCTTGCAACGGTTCCTGGCGTTGATCGTGTTGCGGAGAAACCCGCAGCACCGTTCAAGACTTGCGTTCGAGCTTTGGCCCGACTCCGACGAGCCGCAGGCGCGCACCAATCTCAGAAAGCTGCTCCACGACTTCCGTCATTCCCTTCCCGACATCGGTGAGTTCGTCGAGATCGATAACGAGATTGTGCGATGGATTGCGACTGGGCCGAGCGAGGTCGACGTGCTGAGGTTCCAGGATGCCATGGCGGCCGGTGATTTCGAGCTCGCCGCGCGCCTCTATTCGGGCGATCTCCTTCCGGCTTGTTATGACGACTGGGTCCTGGATGAGCGAGCGAAACTTCGAGCTGAGGCGTATGGGGCCCTCGTGCGGCTGACAGAAGAGGCTGCTAGGCGTGACGACCACAAAGCCGCGATCAGGCATACCCAACGCATCATCGACCTGGAGCCGACCGACGAAGCGGCCGTTCGACTTCAGATGGAAGCACATCTCGCGCTTGGCGATAGAGCCGCGGCGCTGCGCTGCTACCACCGGTACGCGCAAGTGCTTGAGCGCGATCTTGCGGTGGCACCGGGCGAAGCGATCGGGGCCATGGTCCAACAGCTCCGGGCTGGCATACTCAAACGCGACGAAGTGCAGGGTAAGGACCTGCCAGTCGGCGAATCGCCTTTCGTCGGCCGCGACCTCGAATGGAACCAGCTCAACCAGGCATGGAACAACGCGCGAGAAAGTGGGGCACACCTCTTGTTGGTGACCGGGGAACCGGGGATCGGAAAGTCCCGTCTCGCACTGGAACTCGGCCGCCGCGTTCGAGCAGAGGGCCACTTGGTGGCCTCGGCTCGTGCGTACGAGGCTGCGGGCAGACTGCCGTGGGGTCCCGTCGTCGAACTACTCCGATCGGATGCTCTCCGAAGCCACATCGACACGCTCGACACGGTCTGGAGGGCCGAGCTCGCTCGTCTCCTGCCCGAACTGCGCGACGTTTCCCAGTCATCCGGACCGAGCCAGTCGGGCGATCCGGCTCAGCGCCATCGGTTGTTCGATGCTGTGACCCGAGCCATCGTCGGCGACCGCCCGCGCTTGCTGATCATCGACGATCTGCAGTGGTGTGACGCCGAGACCATCGGGTTGATCGGTTTCGTCATCCGTTCCGGAAAGACGGCACCGGTCCTCATCGTCGGTACTGTTCGCTGGGAGGAGATCCCACAGCATCATCCCCTCGTTGGACTCGTCGACGCCTTGGGCCACGACCAGGCAGTGACCACCGTGCCACTCGACCGACTCGACGAAGCCAGCACTGCGACGCTCGCTGCTCGGCTGCGCGCCGAGGACACGATCGATCCGAAACTGGCGGCACGGCTCTGGCGCGAGACGGAAGGCAATCCACTCTTTGTCATCGAAGCCCTTCGAGCCGGGATCTCCTCTGATGGAAGTCAAGCAGTGCTCACACCGACGATGTGGGCTGTGCTGCGCGCCCGACTGGGTCAACTATCTGACGGCGCTCGGCGACTCGCCGAAGTGGCGGCCGTCATCGGTCGGCCCTTCTCGGTCGGTCTGATGGTCTTGGCCACTGGGACCGATGAGCGCGAGCTCGTTGATCATGTTGACGAACTTTGGCGTCGTCGGATCATTCGCGAACAGGGACCCACGTACGATTTCACTCACGACAAGCTTCGGGCGGTTGCCCTGGAGATGGTCAGCCCGGCTCGTCGACGTCAACTCCACCGGGCTGTCGCCGAGGCGATTGCGGTCGAGCTCCACAGCGACATCGACGCGGCCAGCCCGCAGTTGGCCGCGCACTACGACCAGGCCGGCATGGTCGAACCGGCCATCGAGGCCTACCGCGTGGCGGGGCGTCGAGCGGTGGCGGTGTCGGCGCTCGATGAAGCGGCCACCATGTTTCAGCGAGCACTCGCACTACTCGCCGACCGGCCACCGTCATCCCGCCGCGATGCACTCGAACTCGATATCCGGATCGCCCTCGGATCCCCGCTTGTCGCCCTCGAGGGTTACGGCTCCAAGGCTGCGCACCAACTCTACGAGCGAGCCCTTTCGCTTTGCCGCAAGCTTCACCAACCCGTGGAGCCGCCGATCCTCCGTGGTCTCGGCCTCGCTCGGCTGCAGGGCTGCCGCTTCGACGATTGCGATGAACTCGCTCGGGCCCTTCTCGAGCATGAGAATCATGATCCGATCGCCAGGACAGAGGGCCGATATCTCCTCGGCGTGAGCGCGTTCTGGCGGGGCGATCTGGTCAGAGCCCGCCACTATCTCGATGGCGCTATCGAAGCCTATGACGTGTCCCATCGCGACCAGCATCTGGCGTTATACGCCCAGGACCCGAAGGCGGTTTGCCTCGTACGGCGGGCCCTCGTCGAGCTGTGGGCCGGAGATGCCGGCCGGGCCGACCAAACAGCCCGCTGTGCGCTTGCGATCGCCGTCGATCTCGATCACCTGATGACGTTGGGGTACGTCATCACCTACGCGGCGATCCTCGCGGCCGAATCCGGAAATCTCGCCCGCCTCGCCGAGCTCCTCGGGGATGCCGACCGTCTATGGAAGCGTTTTTCGGACCGCTACCTCATGGTCGTCCTCGAGGCCCTTCGGGGCTGGCTGGACGTGTGTGGAGGATCGGCTGGCGGCATCGAGAAGATCGTGCGGTCGGTGGCACGCTCGCGTGCCGAAGGGGAGACCCTGCATCTGACTTACACACTCCTTCTCCTCGCCCGGGCTCGCGGCATGCTCGGCGAGTTCCACGAAGGACGGGCCGCCACACGCGAGGGGCTCTCGTGGTCACACAGCTGCAACCAGCGCTATCTCGAGGCCGAGCTGTGGCGAGTCGACGGTGAGCTGGCTTATCGCACCGGGGAAACCGAAGCCGCCGCCGCTTCTTTGCGCAGTGCCGTCGAGATTGCCAGCGCTCAAGGGGCGGGCTGGCTGGAGCTTCGGGCGCTCCACTCCTTCGCCAGTCGATTTCCCGATGAGAAACTGCGTGAGCAACTTGGAGACCTCCTCGACACTATTCCGTCGGGCCATGATCTCCCGGCGTTCCGGGCAGCAACCGGCTTTCTGCGCGAATCCGGTTGAGAGGGAACGCTTCGGGAACGCCCGAGGGCGCATCCTTCGCGCATCCATGGTGAAACGGAGCAAAAGAAAGGAGCACCCAATGAGCGACACAATCAAAGCATTGACCGAAGCGGTACGCGGTCGCGTCATCACCCCGTCCGATTCTGACTACGACGACGCCCGCGCTGTCTACAACGCCATGCACGACCGCAAACCCCGCGCCGTCATTCAGTGCGTGGATTCGGCCGACGTGATCGCCGCGGTCACGGCTGGCCGCGACGCGGGCCTCGACCTGGCAATTCGCGGTGGTGGCCACAGCGTTCCCGGATTCGGCACGGTGGACGACGGCCTGGTCATCGACCTGTCGAGGATGATCAACGTGCGGGTCGACCCAGTCAAGAAGATCGCCCGGGTTGGGGGCGGCGCGACGTGGGGTGATGTCGACCATGCGACCTACCCGTTCGGCCTGGCAGCGCCCGGCGGGATCGTCTCGACGACTGGGGTTGGTGGCCTGACGCTGGGCGGCGGCATCGGCTACCTGACCCGCGGCGTCGGTCTCTCCATCGACAACCTGCTGGCGGCCGATGTCGTTCTCGCCGATGGCCGGCAGGTCACCGCAAGCGATTACCAGAACGAAGATTTGTTCTGGGCCTTG